>JAZNSD010000062.1:0-81540 GCA_045591055.1 Acutalibacteraceae bacterium
TGATAAATCGTAAGATTTTTTCTTACTTTATAGGAAATTCCTTCCTATAAAGTAAAAAGATTATATGTCCCGCCGAACGGGAAGTAAACTTCCCTCGGCGATGGACTATACGAAAGCGTTTCGCCGCAGGCGTACGGCGAAACCGTTTTCTTGTGATAGCCAATCAATACTTGTCCATAGAATCAACGGAAAGCACGAATACCGTTGCACCGCCTACGGGTACATCCTGTGCAAGCGCACCCTCTGCAAAGCCTCTTCCGAAGCTTTCTGTTGTTGCAGCCGTGTGTGTTCTTGTTCTTGAATACGTATTGATAATTTCCTTAAGTCTCGGAACATCCTTATCTTCTGTGCCTATGAGGAAGGTTGTATTACCTACCATAAGAAAACCGCCTGTGGTTGAAAGCTTTGTAACAATAAAGTTTTCCTTTGTAAGAGCGGAAGCAACAACGGCACTGTCGTCATTGTTTACTATAGCGATAACCAGTTTCATAATTTTTCTCCTTTATTATAATTTCGGTATAAGCATTTTCTGACTTTCTTTGTCAAGAAGTCTGTAGTCGGGGATTTCATAACGGTTGTCGTTTGCATCCTTGATAAGCACACGTCCGTCATAAAGGGGCTTTATAGATGCGATATGGTTGCGGATCTCGAAGGTGATAGTTCCCTTGTCGGTTTCTGCCGTCCACATCCATATTTTGAATTTTTCAGTCATTGAGATGAATCTGGTGATTCTGGGAATCATATAATATTCATCAAGAACCTTTTCAACAACCTCTTTTGAATCGGGATCGAGATTGTCAATATTCCTTATAATTGCAATCTGCTCGCCCTCTTCGTTAAGAAGTACTATATATTTGTTTGAGCCGGAACGGGGGAAAAGTCTGTGGATTTCGATGCCTTCAAATTTTTCCTTGCTGTGAAAAAATTCGACATCAACGAATATTCCGTCATTTTCGGTTATTCTTATTTCGGGACCGTCAACGTAATTTATCATGAGCCTTTTCCTCCTTATTCAAAGTTTTCAGCTTCTTTCTGAGCCTGAAGCTGTTCACCCATAGACTGAATCTGAATAAGCTTGTAGTATTTGCCCTTGAGAGCCATGAGCTCCTCGGGAGTACCGAATTCAATAATCTCGCCCTTATCCACAACTACTATTTTATTTGCGTTCCGGAGAGTAGAAAGACGGTGGGCAATCATAAGGGTCGTTCTGCCGCGTATAAGTCTTTCAATTGCCTCCTGTATAAGATGCTCGGTTTCTGAGTCAACTGCAGCGGTTGCCTCGTCAAAAATAAGTATAGACGGGTTTTTCATAACCGCACGGGCAATTGAAATTCTCTGCTTTTCACCGCCCGAAAGGCCGATACCTCTTTCACCGAGAAGAGTGTCGTAGGCGTCGGGCATACGGGAAATGAAGCCGTGGGCGTTTGCTATATCTGCAGCACGGAGTACCTGCTCAACATGGACATTGCCTGCACCGTAGGCAATATTGTTGAATACGGTATCCTTGAACATAAGAGGCTCCTGCTGAACAAAACCGATCTGATTACGGTAATATTCCATATCAATATCCTTAAGGTTCTGTCCGTCAATGAGGATCTCACCCTCATATTCGTCATAATATCGCATAATAAGATTTATAAGGGTTGATTTGCCTGAGCCTGTGGTTCCGACAATACCCACAACGTCACCCGGTTCTATAACAAGGTTTACATTGCTGAGAACCTTTTTTGAACGGTCAAAGGAGAAATTGACATTACGGAACTCAATCTTTCCGTCGATTTTTGCAGGTACCTTGCCCTTGCCGAAATTGTGCTCGGGCTCGGCATCAAGAATATCAAGAATCTTTTCTGCAGATGCCAAAGTATTCTGATAAGTATCACTGAAGTTTGCGAAGAAGTTAATGGGACCGTAGAACATGCTCGCATATGAAATAAAGGATACGAGAAGACCGGTTGAGAAGCCCGGGGCATCACTGATGACAAAGGAGCCGCCCGAAGCCCAGATTATGAGTGAGCCGCAGGTTACAAGGAAGGTCATAAAAGCAGGGAATATGCTTGCGATTTTTGATGTTTCTTTGGATTCCTTCATCCACTCATCACAATATGAATCAAATTTTTTCACTGCATGCTCTTCATTAGTGAAGGCTTTTACTATACGTATACCGGGAATTGTGTCTGCAAGAAGAGTGGAAATTGCAGAGCCTCTTCTCCAAAGTCTCATATATCTCGGTCCGATCTTTTTGCCGAAACGTCTGCCTATCAGGGCAACAAAGGGAATGGGAACAAGTGAAAAAAGAGTCAGCTTCCAGTTAAGCACAAGCATTATTACAAGGATACCGACGAGAGTGAAAAACTGAACAACTGCTTCCTGAGAGATTTTCAGCACAAAGTTCTGTATTGCTGAGGCATCGGAGGTGACTCTATTTATAACAGAGCCTGTCGAGGTTTTGTCATAGAAGGACATAGGAAGATACTGTGCCTTAGCGTAGATATCCTTTTTAATTCCTACAACTATTTTATCGCCCGTAACTCTGAGAAGATATGAACGGAGTGCAGATACGGAATACTGAAGGATGTAGACCGACAGAAGAAGTACGATCATCTGAATAAGACCGTTCATATTTTTATCGGGCAGAACCTTGTCAACCATATGTCCTGTGATGTAGGGAGGGATAAGAGACATTGCCGTGGTGAATACGGAAAGAAGCATACAGGCGAGCAATCCTTTTTTGTAAGGCATTGCATACTCTGCAAATTTTTGGAACATTTTTCCCTTGCCCTTGCAGTTTATGCAGTCTGCATCGGGAGACGAAAGTCTTCTGCCGCACTTGGGACAGAATGAACGCTGCTTCATAAAGGTGTTTTCAACAGCGTAGTAAAGATCATCGGAATAGCCGTGAGTGATAATACCGTTAATAAAGTCTGCACCTGCATCTGCAATATTTGCCGCCGCAAAAGATAAACGCATCAGTACAATACGCTTGCCCTCTTCGGGATAAAGGTCAAATGTTGCATTGCCGTACATTCTTTTTACTTTTGCTTTTTTGAGAGTGTCATAGGAAATTTTTTTGTAATTGTTTTCAAAACTGTCATCAAAAGCGTAAATGTCAGTTTTTGTGAAACATAAAGCACTTTCCCCGTAAGTCCTGCGGAAGGTAAGATCGCCCGTGATTATAAACAAGGGCTGTTCGTCCGCAAAAAAGCTGTCGTAAAGACTGCGGTATTTTTCAGGAAAGGGCTTATTTGCCAGAGTTTTCATTTTCAGAAGTTCACCCCGATTCTGTTTGATAGAAAAACACCCTGTTTTTCACGCACATTATAATTAATCAGGATTATTAAGTCAAGAAAAAAGTAAGAATATTTATAAATCAATATATTTATAGTAAGTATATGTTTTTTGAATAGCTCTGTGAGATTTTTTGTGTTGACAAAATATTAATGATATGTTAAAATGGTAAAAAATTTTTTTGAAAGGATATCTGCTCAAGTGGATAGCTCTGACGACGGTACAGGGAACTCTTTTAATTCTGTAACCGAGATTTATAAATAAATAGCAGCATAGCTCCCGCATTTTTGCGAGGGTTGTGCTTTTTGTGTTTTTTGGAGGAAAACAATGGACATTTTACCGCAAATACTTTTACAGGTTTTTCTTATCGCTCTGAATGCAATATTTGCAGCTGCCGAGATTGCTATCATCTCAATTAATGATGCAAAGCTTGCATCTCTTGCTGCAAAAGGAAATAAAAAGGCAGTGCGTCTTGCAAGACTCACATCCACCCCTGCAAAGTTTCTTGCAACAATTCAGGTTGCAATCACACTTTCAGGCTTCTTAGGCTCGGCCTTTGCTGCAGATAACTTTGCTGTTCGCCTTGTGGATCTGCTTCTGGCACTCGGTGTGCCTGAAAGTGCAAAGACAGCACTGAACTCCGTTTCGGTTATTGTTATCACACTTATTCTTTCATATTTCACTCTTGTTTTCGGCGAGCTTGTTCCCAAGAGGGTTGCCATGAAAAAGGCAGAAAGCCTTGCTCTCGGAATTTCGGGACTTATAAGCTTTATCTCAAAGGCCTTTGCTCCCATTGTGTGGTTCCTTACGGTTTCCACAAACGGAATGCTCCGTCTTTTCGGTATTGATCCCAATGAGCACGAGGAATCTGTTTCCGAGGAGGAAATCAGAATGATGGTTGATGCGGGAAGCGAAAAGGGTACTATTGACGAAGAAGAAAAAGAGCTTATACAGAATGTTTTTGAGTTTGATGATCTCTCTGCCGATGATATCGCTACCCACAGAACAGATATTGACCTTCTGTGGATGGATGATACTATTGACAAATGGGAGGAAACCATTCATGTCAGCCGTCATACTTTCTTCCCCGTGTGTAAGGATACCGTTGATAATATAGTCGGTGTTCTTAATGCAAAGGATTATTTCAGACTCAAGAATAAAACTCTTGATAAAATAATGAAGGAATGCGTAAAGCCTGCATTCTTTGTTCCCGAAACCGTAAAGGCAGACGTTCTTTTCAGAAATATGAAGCAGAAAAGGAACTATTTTGCTGTTGTTCTTGATGAATACGGCGGGATGACAGGTATCGTTACAATTACAGATATTCTCGAAAGCATCGTGGGCGATTATGACGAGGACACAATTACCGCACAGGAGGAGGAACCCGAAATCCTGAAGGTTGATGATGTAACATGGAAGATTCTCGGCAACGCTCTTATTAACGATGTAGAGGAGGAGCTTGGAGTTTCCCTTGATACCGAAGATGTTGATACCTTCGGCGGCTATGTTTTCTCTGTTCTCGGAATTGTCCCCGAAGACGGTGAAACTCTTACAACCGAAACGGATGAGCTTGAAATCAGCATCACCGAGGTGAAGGAGCACAGAATTGAAAAAACCATTGTCCGCAAAAAGGAAAAGGCTTCTGTAGCAGAAGAAATTGATGATGAATAAGCTTAAAGGATCTCTTTCCGGAGGTCCTTTTTGTCTGTATAAGCACTCTGTACTGTTTTTTTTGCTGTATATTTTTTCCTGATAAAAAAACCTTCATTTTTTTGTGCTTTATTTCCATTTACATATATAATACTTTATGGTAGAATTGTGAATAAGAGATTAACATAAGGAGAATGCTTATGAGCAAACCGTTTTTCCTTTTTTCCAGGGAAACAAAGGGTGAGGGATATGTCCCCAATATTGAAATTTTTTCATATGCCGCAGGTCTTGCAGGTCAGAATCTCACCTATAGCTATGTTTCACAGTGGCTGAGATATTTCTGTATAAATCTTCTTCATATGGATCCTGTAAAGGTTGGTTCGATTTTTACGCTGAGCCATGTATGGGATGCCGTAAATGACCCGATTATAGGTGCTGTTGTTGACAGAAGAAACTATAAGCCGTATATGAAGCTAAGACCCTATCTTATAGCTTTCCCGCCTATACTTGCAATTATCTCTCTTGCAATGTTCTTTAATTTCAATCTTTCGGAGAATATGCAGATCGTCTATATTCTTCTTACATATTTTCTTTTTGACTTTTTCTATTCATTCCAGGATGTAAGCCTCTGGGGTATGATTCCTCTTTCATCGCCTCATTCTGATGAGCGTTCCAGAGTTGCTCAATGGGTATCCATCGGTGCAGGTGCAGGAAGCGTTGTTGTCGGTGCTTTTCAGATGATAAGAGATATGCTCAATTCAGCAGGTGTTTCCGATGCAAAGGTATTCTTTATTTGTGCGATCATTTTCTGCGTCGGCGGTGAAATACTCTCAATGAGTGCATATAAAATACAGGAAAGAGTTGCTATTCCTCAGAAAAAGGACGAATCCGTGCTGCAGTCTCTTCTTGTTTTAAGACATAATCCCACGCTTATTTTTATATCACTTGCCAGATTTTCACAGGGCTTTGCTCCCAAGGTGCAGAATGCTTATTTCTTTGAAAACTGTGTAAAGCTCGGATCAATAAACGGCCCTACTGCAGAGGTTATATACGGTGCGGCAAGCGGTGTGCTCGGCACTCCCGTTATGTTTTTTGCCACAAGCGTAGCAAATAGAATTGGCGGTATGAAGCGTATTCTTCTCACCTCTCAGGTGTTCGCAGTGGTTCTGAGAATAATAGCTTTCTTTGTAGGCTTCGATACTATCCCTAAGTTTATTATTATGACGGCACTTATGGCAATAGTTAATCTGCCCGGTCAGATGATGGATATTGCCCACCGTTCTCTTACAAGTGACTCAATTGACGAGGTTGAACTGAAAACGGGTCTTCGTACAGAGGGTGTTTCATTCTCAATGCAGAATTTTACAACAAAGATGACAAGCGGTGCTTCTACTCTTATTGAAGGCTTCATTCTAAAATTCCTCGGTTATGATTCAAATCTCAAGGAGCAGGGACTGAAGCAGAGTGAAAAATTCCTCAAATGGCAGTGGCCTATGTTTATGCTCGGTCCGGTTGTGGGCTCGGTTCTTTATCTTATTTTCATAAGTTTTGTCAAGGATGACAAGGAAAAGAAAATGCAGATCGAGGAGCAGCTGAGAATAAGGCGTGAACAGATGATTGCAGGAAATGAGCAGCTGAGTGAATCAGTGAGCCAATAAAAAATATAAAATAAGGCATAAGGCTACAGTTAAAAAGTAGCTTTATGCCTTGTTTTTTTTCTATTATTCTCAGCCGTAGGTATTGCTGTCGGGGCTGCTTTTGCTTTTTAACCAGTCATTGCACTTTTTTTCGCCCTCTTCGGTGAGTGCCCTTGTTCTTTCAAGAGAGCCCTTTGCAAGGATAAGATCGTCTGAGGACTTCATAAGTCCCTTGCTTTCGGCTGAAGCATCAAGGTCGCCGTTCAGGGGCACAATTGCGTGAATGTACTTGCCGTTTTCGATATACATATGCACCCAGGTGGGAATGATTTCTATTGAGTCGGGTGTGACAGTACCGTCTGAGTATTTTGTGAAGGTCATTGTGAAGATGATGCCGTCTTCAGTATGGCCTGTTTTTATGCCCATAAGATTTCTTCTCTGATTGGAAACGAAATTTCCCAGAGAATATACGCATACTGTTTTATGTGAGTTATCCTTTGCTGTGAGAAGATCAACACTCTGCACCACGTGCGGATGTCCTCCTATTATAACATCTGCCCCAAGATTGCAGATATTCTGTGCAATATCCTGCTGCACCTCATTTGGTGTGAGCTGATATTCATTGCCCCAATGGGTAAATACAGCAATCACATCCGCATCTTCTGCTTTCATTTTTTCAATATTGGCTTTAAGCTCTGAATAGAAGGCTTCGGGGGAAGCGGGATCAAAGGAATTCACAAGGGGTGCAGTTTTTTCATCAAGAGGTATGCCGTTGAGTGCCTTGGGGTAACCAGGGGCGGGTGTTTCATAGGTGTAGCATATAAAGCCGAAATTAATGCCGCCTATATCTTTTATAAAATACTGCTTTTCATCCTGAGATGCCCTTGTGCCTGTGTAATCGAGGCCTGCCTTTTTTACGGTTTCAATGGTTCTGAGAAATCCGTCGCCGTCGGTGTCATAGCTGTGATTGTTTGCAGTAAGTACACAGTCAATTCCTGATTTCACCAGAGTATCTGCCAATTCATCAGGGGTGTTAAAACGGGGATAGCTGCTGTAGCTTCTCCCTGATGTGCCCCCGAAGGTAGTTTCAAGGTTTGCGATAAAATAATCGCAGTCCTTTATGATATTTTCCGTATGAGTGAAAACGCTGCTGAAATCATAGGTGCCGTCCTCTTTTTTTGCATTTTCGTAAATCGGTCTGTGCATAAGAAGATCGCCTGCCGCCCCTATTGTTACTGTGCTTTCGGGAACGATTTCCGGTGCTGAGGTTGTTGTTTCAATACCGGGAGCAGATGTCAGCTCTGTGTTTTTATCACCGCATGAGGAGAAGGACAAGCTGAGACAGAGAATTGTCAGCAAGGAAATAAAAACAGAATATTTTTTGTTTTTCATAATATCTACCTCTGAAATAAATCTTATTTCAGTGTAGCATTATCCTTCAGATTTTACAATATGAAATCATTTTCTGACGAAAAAAGTATTATTGACTGAGCCTTTCGAACAGTAAAAGATTGTCCTTTATTCTTTTGTCCTCAGGGGAATAAAGAAGGGCAGTCTCTGCATTTTCTTTTGCAGCGGTGTAATTTCCGGTGTGATAATATGCTATTGACAGCATATCATAGGGCAGTGCGCCGTAGCAGGCGTTATCTGTAATATAAGAGCCGCTTGGGCTTTTTATCTCAAGGGCCTTTCGGATGAAGAAAATAACACCGTGCCAATTTTTGAGAGAATATAAAAGACGGGCAGTGTCTGTCCACGGCTCTCTTGTGTGTCCGGCTTCTGCCGATGCTTTCATAAGCCATAATAATGCCTCATCCTTATTACCCTTTTCAATGAAGCATTTTGCAATATAGCGCATTGAAGCACACCTTTCCTCTGACCACACTGCTGTTTTTAATGAAAGGTGTTTTTTAAGCGTGGCAATAGCTTCATCATATCTTTTGTGATACATATACTCTCTTCCCAGATAATGCATATTTCTGTCATCCTCAGGGGATTCTTTTACGGAAAGCTCAAGAAGGGGCAGATACTGCTGTCTTGATTTACTGCTGTCGGGATAGTGATTCAGCTGTATGCCGGGCGCAAATATACTGCGGGGAGTTCCTTCTCCGTAATATGACAGAACCTCATGTACGGGATGCGACCATAAAAAGCCTCTGCGGGTGTGGATTTTTTCTATGTTGAAAACGGTGTTTTCGCTGCCGTCTTCATTGAATGACCATGTATAGCGGTAGCTTATTTTATGGGGAGGCATGTCCGCTTTCCCCTCAATAGCTCTCTCAAGCGACTGTCTCCAGCCGGGAGTGAACACCTCATCAAGATCGGTGCAAACACAGTAGTCCGTCTCATGAGATACCAGAGAAAGGCTCATATTTCGTGCTGTGTCAAAGCGCCAGGGAATAATTTCCCGTGAATACACCCTTACCTTATCAAAGGAGGAAAGGATGCTTACTGTGTTGTCGCTGCTTCCTGTATCAAGCACCACGATTTCGTCAGCCTCACTCATACTTTCTGCCCAGCGGCGGGCAAATTTTTCTTCATTTTTTGCTATGGCATAAACGCTTATTCTGTATTTATTCATCGGTGTCTCCTCGCATAGATATTATGAAGCACTGCGGTCTGCCGCTTCAGACAGACCGCAGCCGGAAGGTTTATTTGCTGCTTTTTTTAAGCAATGGGAAGAACAAAGTTCAGTACATAATCGGGCGGTGTGCCGGTTAATGTAACTGCGGGATCAGTGCCTGTTGTTACGGTGCCTATGGTGAATGTGGGTGTAGCACCGTCAGCACCTGCGGGACCTGTAGGACCAATAGCACCGTCAGCACCTGCGGGACCTGTAGGACCAATAGCACCGTCAGCGCCTGCGGGACCTGTAGGACCAATAGCGCCGTCAGCGCCTGCGGGGCCAGTGGGACCGATAGCACCGTCAGCGCCTGCGGGACCTGTAGGACCAATAGCGCCGTCAGCACCTGCGGGACCTGTGGGACCGATAGCGCCGTCAGCGCCTGCGGGACCGGTAGGACCAATTGCACCGTCAGCGCCTGCGGGACCTGTAGGACCGATAGCACCGTCAGCGCCTGCGGGACCTGTAGGACCTGTTGCACCGTCAGCGCCTGCGGGACCTGTAGGACCAATAGCACCGTCAGCACCTGCGGGGCCTGTGGGACCGATAGCGCCGTCAGCGCCTGCGGGACCTGTAGGACCGATAGCGCCGTCAGCGCCTGCGGGACCTGTGGGACCGATAGCACCGTCAGCACCTGCGGGACCTGTGGGACCGATAGCACCGTCAGCACCTGCAGGACCTGTGGGACCTGTTGCACCGTCAGCGCCTGCCGTACCTGCAGGACCTATAACGCCCTGAGGTCCTTGGGGACCCTGAGGGCCTGTGGGGCCTGTTGCTCCCTGAACTCCGGGAAGTCCCTGTGGACCTGTTGTTCCGGGAAGTCCCTGTGGACCCTGAATTCCCTGTATACCCTGAGGCCCTTGCGGTCCGGTGGGACCTGTAGGTCCTGTAGGTCCTGTCGGTCCCGTCCCTACGGGCGGTACAGGCGGTATGGGCGGGACAGGAGGAAAGGGCGGGAGACAGCAGCAATTATGAATGTTCATATTGTCACAGCAGCCGCAGTCCCTATCTGAAAAGCAGTTGTATTTTGCCATGATAAACCTCCTTTTAGAGTAGTTGCGAAAAAAACACTTCGCAATGCATTATATACAAAGAAATTATTTTTGTGAGAAATTACATTTTTTGAGCATATAGTCATTTTAAGAAAAAAGCTGCTGATGTTTTTTGTTGTTTTTGCGGTTGATATTAAAATATAGGTGTGGTATAATAATTTGATTAATTGTAACTGATTTTAATGTATTTTCGGAGGTCTGTTTTGGGACGCAGAATATGGAATATACAGCCTTATGATAAAAATGCTGCATCCTTGCTGTCACTTAAGTGCGGCGTGGATGATTTTGCCGTTTTGCTGTTGCAGACAAGAGGAATAAAAACCGAGGATGAGGTAAGAAAATTTATTTCTGCTGCAGATAATGAAATTTCCTCCCCTTATTTGCTTAAGGATATGGAAAAGGCAGTTGAAAGAATCAGAGAGGCTGTTGAAGGCTCTGAAAAGATTCATGTTTTCGGTGACTATGATGCCGACGGCGTTACTGCAACGGCTCTTCTTGTCTCTTATCTTGAAACCGTGGGAGCAGATGTAAGCTACAGCATTCCCTCCCGTCTTAACGAAGGCTACGGTCTTTCCCCCGAAGCGGCAAAAAGAATAGCAAACGGGGGTACCACCCTTGTGATAACCGTTGATAACGGAATTGCTTCATTTGAGGAAGCAGAAATTTTCAGCTCACTGGGTATTGATTTTATCGTTACCGACCATCATAAAGCAGGCGATAAGCTGCCCGCAGCCTTTGCTGTTATTGATCCCCACAGAGCGGATGATACCTCTCCCGAGGAGAATCTTGCAGGTGTGGGTGTGGCAATGAAGCTTGTGGCTGCACTTGAGGACGGGGACTATGACAGTGTTCTCGAGGATTACGGAGATCTTGTGACAATAGGCACTATAGCAGATATTGTTCCTCTTACGGGAGAAAACAGAACAATTGTTGCAAGAGGTCTTAAAGCTATAGAAAGAACCTACCGTCCGGGACTTGTCAGTCTTCTTGAGACTGTTGGTATCAAAGGCGGTGTTAATGCTTCCTCCATTGCCTTCGGAATTGCTCCGAGAATAAATGCAGCGGGCAGAATGAATTCAGCGCTTACCGCATTGAAGCTTCTTCTTACAGAGGATTTTGAAGAAGCAGGAAGACTTTCAGATGAGCTTAACAGCGAAAACACGGCACGGCAGACCGTAGAGGCAGAGATTTCGGAAGCTGTTGAAGCATATTTTGATGAGAATCCCCATTTGCGCTACGACAGAGTGCTTGTTGTTGCGGGTGAAGGCTGGCATCCCGGAGTAATCGGCATTGCAGCCTCGCGTCTTGTGGAAAAATACGGACGACCTGCAATTGTTTTGTCTGTGGGAGAGGACGGGATAGCAAGGGGCTCATGCAGAAGTATTGACGGACTTTCCTTATATGATGCACTGAGCTTCTGCAGTGAGCTTCTCGTTCAGTTCGGCGGGCATACCCTTGCGGCAGGCTTTTCCGTTGAAAAAGAAAATATTGAGCCTTTCAGAAAAAAAATCAATGAATATGCCGCTTCGCTCGGCCCGTTTTATCCCTCGCTTTCCATTGATTTAAGGCTTAATCCCGCAGGTATAAGCACTGATATTCTTGAGTCGCTGGCTCTTCTTGAGCCCTACGGTGCGGGAAACCCCTCGCCGGTGTTCGGACTTTTCGGTGTGGAAATCACGGGAATCAAGTCCATAGGCTCCGATAAGCATATAAGGCTGACTCTTTCAAAGGGCGGCGACAGTGTTACTGCCGTATTCTTCGGCCAGCCTCCTTCTACCTTCCTGTATAAAGCAGGGGATAAAGTGGATGTTGCCTGTAAAATAGAAAAAAATGAATTCAGGGGCGAAACAAAGGTCAGTATCCAGATAAAGGATATAAGACCTGCGGCTGAGGATGACGAAGCACTTTTCTATTCTCTTTATCTCTATCGCTGTTATCTTTCGGGTGAAGAACTCAGAGCTGAGGAAAAGAGAATTATCTGTCCCGACAGAGGCCTTGCGGGCGAGGTTTACAGATTTATAAAAAAACAGGGAACAGGACTTGTTTCTCCTGAAATACTCTGTATGCGTCTCGGTGTTCCTTACATAAAAGCCGGTGCGGTCGAAATCTGTCTTGATGCACTTTCAGATGTGGGAATAATCAGAAGGGGCGAAGCGGGTGAATGCACCCTCAATGAATTTCAGGGCAAGGCAGATTTACATAATTGCAGTATACTTAAGAATCTGGGATATATATAACCGAAGAAAGGAGAAATTATCTTGAATACGGCAAACGAGTATTATTCAGAATTAAAATCTTATGTTGATGCTGCCTTTTCCGGGGCGGAAGCCGAAAAAATAGAGCAGGCATTTATGTATGCTTATGAATCCCATAACGGGCAGCTGAGAAAATCAGGAGAGCCATATATCATTCATCCTATTGCCGTTGCAAAAATTCTCATAGGCTTCGGTATGGACTGGCAGTCGGTAACCGCCGCCCTTCTTCACGATGTTGTGGAGGATACTCCCGTTACAAGTGAGGATGTAAGACGCCGCTTCGGAGGCGATGTTCAGCATCTTGTTGACGGTGTTACAAAGCTCGGTAAGGTGCCCTTGCAGAACAAGGAGGAGCAGCAGGCAGAAAACCTCAGAAAGCTTCTTCTTGCCATGAGTGAGGACATAAGAGTTATTATTATCAAGCTTGCCGACCGTCTTCATAATATGAGGACTCTTAAATATGTGCCTGAGCAGAAAAGGCGTGACACGGCAAAGGAGACTATAGAAATATACGCTCCCATCGCTCACCGTCTCGGTATCAGACCCGTAAAGGAGGAGCTTGAGGATCTGGCAATAAGCTATCTTGACCCTATTGCATATAAAGAAATAGAGGATGCGCTTGCCGATCAGGAGCCTTTAAGAAAAGAGTTTCTTGAGGCTATCAAAGAAAAAATAGCCGTCAGAATAAAAACTGTTGTTACAGATGCCGTGGTGCAGGGCAGAATCAAGTCTGTTCACGGTATATACCGCAAGATGTATATGCAGGGTAAGAGCTTCGAAGAAATCTATGATATATATGCGGTAAGAATAATCGTTGACACTGTGAGTGACTGCTATAACTGCCTCGGTGTTATTCACGATATGTATAAGCCCATTCAGGGACGCTTCAAGGATTATATCTCCACTCCCAAGCCCAATATGTATCAGTCCCTTCATACAACGCTTATCGGTAAAGAGGGGATTCCCTTTGAGGTTCAGATAAGAACTGAGGAAATGCACAAAACCGCTGAATACGGTATTGCGGCTCACTGGAAATATAAGCTTGGCTTCAAGGATAAGGATGCGGATAAAAAGCTTGAAAAGGGCATCGGCTGGGTAAAGCATCTGCTTGAGGCACAAAGCGAATCAGGAGATGCGTCGGATCTTCTTAATACAATAAAGCACGATTTTGTCAGCGACGAGGTATATGTGTTTACTCCTAAAGGCGATGTTGTGTGTCTTCCCGTTGGTGCTACAGTTATTGACTTCGCTTATGCCATACATTCTGCTGTCGGTAATAAGATGACAGGTGCAAAGGTTGATAAACGCATAGTTCAGCTGAATTATGTGGTAAAAACAGGTGAGATCGTAGAGGTACTTACCTCTTCACAGCCGGGAAAGGGTCCTTCAAGAGACTGGCTGAAGATAGTTACCACCAACGAAGCAAGAACAAAGATACGTACCTGGTTCAAAAAGGAGCGCAGGGACGAAAATATCGTTGAAGGCAAAAGCGAATATGAAAGTCAGCTGAGAAGAAACAATATGAATATGACCTCCGAGCAGGAGGAGCAGCTTCTCAATATAATAATTGAAAAGCAGAAATTTTCAACCTTTGACGATTTCTTTGCTGCTCTCGGCTACGGCGGTGTTATTCTCTCAAAAATAATGCCCATGATAAAGGACGAATATAATAAGATCGTCAAGGTCACGGGTAATGAAACGGTAAAATATAAGCAGGCAAAAACCGTCAGCAGCGAGGGTGTCGTGGTGGAAGGTATTTCAAACTGCCTCATAAAGCTCTCCCGTTGCTGTAATCCCATCCCCGGAGATGATATTATAGGCTTTATCACAAGAGGACACGGTGTTTCGGTGCATAAAAGAGACTGTCCCAATGTTCCTCACGACACATACAACTGTTCCGAGCCTCACCGTTGGATAAAGGTTTACTGGTCAGACAGCACAAAAGCGGAATTCTCTGCTTCAATGCTTCTCACCTGTCTTCAGGGCAAGATGATAATGAACGATATCTTTACGGCTCTCAATGCTATTCACGTTACCGTTCAGAGTATCAATACAAGAGGAACAAAGGACGGCAGAGTGCTTGTTAATCTCACTATTGCCGCAAACAGCGTAGAGCATCTTAAAACCGTTATGTCAAGGCTCGGTAAGCTTTCCGGCGTGCTGAGTGTTGACCGTTCGGGCTCGGATATTTAATAAGAGGTTTTTATGAAAGCAGTAATTCAGAGAGTATTGAGTGCAGATGTAAGGGTCGACGGTAATGTCACCGGTGCAATTGAGAAGGGGCTTCTTGTGCTTCTCGGCGTTATGGATGGTGATACCGAAAAGGATGCTGAGATTATGGCATCGAAAATTGCAAAGCTGAGAATTTTTGAGGATGAGAATGAAAAAATGAATCTTTCTGTCCTTGATATTGAGGGAAGTGTTCTCAGTGTTTCTCAGTTTACCTTGTGCGCAGATGTTAAAAAAGGAAACCGTCCCTCCTTCACTCCCTCTGCACATCCCGATACGGCAAATGCCCTTTATGAAAAATTCAACTCTTTTCTTCTTGAAAACGGTGTGAAGAGCGTTGAAAAAGGAATTTTTGCCGCAGATATGAAGGTAAGTCTTATAAACGACGGCCCCGTAACAATTATTTTTGATACGGACATATGGAATAAAAAGCAGTAAGAGAGGCTCAGAAAATGTTGGAAATTTATTCAGCCGCTATAGGCTTATATCATACAAATACATATATTATCCGTGACAGTGCCACGGGAAAGACGGCAGCGGTCGATCCTGCCGTTTATGATGAAAGCTATGAGGCATTTCTCGCCTCCCACGGTGTGACTTGTTTGGATAAGATTTTTCTTACCCACGGACATTTTGACCATATATGCGGAGTTTATCCTCTTAAGGAGAAAACAGGAGCCGAAGTGCTTATTCACGAGGAGGATGCAATTTGTCTTGAAAATATCGACTACAGTCTCACAAGTGCAGTAAAGGGATATTCCCAGACACCCATGTCTGCAGACACAGTTCTTAAGGACGGGGATGAAATATGTCTCGGTGAGACCGTATTCAGAGTGATGCACACTCCCGGACATACTAAGGGAAGTGTTATTTATATCACCGACGGACATATTTTTTCCGGAGATACACTTTTTAAGTGCTCCATGGGCAGAACCGATCTTCCCGGCGGCAGCACAAAAACACTTTTTAAGTCCCTTCGCGCAATAGGACAGCTTCAGGGCGAATACAATATTTATCCCGGTCACGGAGAGTTTACTACACTTTCCTATGAAAAAAGAAACAACAGGTACTTAAGAGCAAATGATACTTCACACACTTGATCACACATATAAATATGAATGTGAAAAGGTCTGCAGGCTGTTTTTTCCTGCGGAAAGGATTCTTTTTGCCTGCGACCTAAGTGAGATCCCCGAGGATTCAAAAAATGTTTTTACTGCGGTTGATGATAAGAGCGATGAGCTTGTGTTTACCTGTAAGGCCGATATTGACGGCAAAAAAGAGGAGTATTCCTTTTTCGTACCGAAAGCCGGTAACGACAGCGACTCAAAAAAGGAAAGACTTCTTGCAAAGGCTATTTTTTACGTAATGAAAAGAATTACGGGTATAGCTCCCCCCTGGGGAATTCTCACAGGGATAAGACCTGCAAAGCTTATGCGTCAGTATATGAATACGGACGGTGAAGAAAGAGCAAGAGAGATTTTTACGTCCTTTTTTGAGGCAAGCGAAGAAAAAACAAGGCTTGCCATGAGTGTGGCAAGGTATGAAAATACATGTATCGCATTATCGGAAAAGAATTCATTTTCCTTATATGTTTCAATTCCCTTCTGCCCCACACGATGCTCATACTGTTCTTTTGTTTCCCATTCCGTAGACAAGGCAAAAAAGCTTATTCCCGATTATGTGAAGAAGCTTTGCGACGAGATAAAGGAAACAGCCGCTTTAGCAGAGGAGCTGGAGCTGAAGCTTGAAACCGTATATATCGGAGGCGGCACACCTACTTCCTTTTCGGCGGAGAATCTGAAAATTATAACAGATGCCTTAAGAGAGCATTTTCCTATGGATGAAGTCAGGGAGTTTACCGTTGAAGCAGGAAGACCCGACACCATAGACGAAGAAAAGCTGGCAGTTCTTAAAAATGCGGGGGTTACAAGAATCAGTATAAATCCTCAGACCTTTTCCGATGAGGTGCTTGAAAATATCGGACGTAAGCATTCTGCAAGGGATGCCGAGGATAAGTTTTTGCTTGCAAGAGAGTTTGGCTTTGATAATATCAATATGGATCTTATTGCAGGACTTCCGGGAGATACTGTTGAGGGCTTCAAAGACAGTCTCGATAAGGCAATAAGCCTTTCTCCCGAAAATATAACCGTACACACTCTTGCACTCAAGCGTTCTGCAAGCATCGTAACGGAAAATGAAACCGGAAATCTCTGCAGCGACATATCCGAAATGGTGGATTATGCCAATAAAAAGCTTTATGAAAACGGCTATTTACCCTATTATATGTACCGTCAGAGCAAATCCTTAGGTAATCTTGAAAATGTAGGCTGGTGCAGAAAAGACAAGCCCTGCCTTTATAATATTTATATGATGGAGGAAATCCACACCGTTATGGCTGTGGGCGCTGCTGCCGTCACAAGGCTTAAAAGCGACACCGCCATCGAAAGGGTATATAATTTCAAATACCCCTATGAATATATTTCCCGATTTGACGAGCTTGTCGGAAGAAAATATGCGGTTCGCCGTTTTTACGGCGGTTATAATGCAAGTCCCGACGGCATAAATATAAATGAAACAACAAAGTCAGGAGAATAAGCTATGGCTGAAAGAAAAAAACAATCATTGCTGAATGGCGCTTTAGTGCTGTCGCTCGCTATAATAATCGTAAAGATCACAGGTGTTTTCTTCAAGCTTTATGTAACTCAGAAAATAGGCTATACCGCAAGAGGATATTTTGCAACGGCATATAATATATATACCCCCATATATTCAATAGCTCTTGCAGGTCTTCCTACTGCTGTTTCAAAAATGGTTGCGGAAAAGGCTGCCGAGGGTAAATATAACGATGTGAAGAGCCTTTTCAATATTTCCAAATGGCTTTTTACCATACTGGGCCTTATAGGAACTCTTATCATAGTGCTTGTGTCTTACCCTTATTCTCTTTCCGTAGGCTCTATAAATGCACTTCCTGCCGTGCTTACAGTAGCTCCCTCACTTTTATTCTGCTGTATTATGAGCGGATACAGAGGCTATTATCAGGGACTGCGCAACATGAACCCCTCTGCAGTTTCTCAGGTTATAGAAGCTGCAGGCAAGCTCATATTCGGCTTTGTATTTATGAATCTGGTGCTTGGTGCAGGTGTTGAATTTGCCGACAGTATTCCCATCCTCAATAACATCGTTACCGATGCTACCTCCGCCTATGCCGCGGCAGCCGCAATATCGGGTGTTACCATAGGCTCGGTAATGGCTCTCATATATATAGTTATTAAGCTTCGTCTTGATAAGAACACTATTTCAAAGGAGCTTTATGATGCATCCCCCGAGGCAGAAAGCAAGAAGGCTCTGAGAAAGCAGCTTATTGCTCTTGCACTTCCTATAGCACTCAGCTCCCTTGTTTTCAATCTCACCACATTTATTGACAGCTGGACTATTCAGAACAGACTTCAGTATGTGCTTGATAATAATTTTGACATTGTTGCAAATATGTATCCCGGAATTATTGATGCTACGGGATATATCGCATCTCAGGCTGCCGAATTCAAGTCTTATCTTTTCGGTGCATATGATACGGTGCTTGAGATCAAGAATATCATTCCTACCTTTACCATCACTCTCGGTCTTTCCGCAATCCCCGTGCTCAGTGAAGCATGGATAAAAAAGAATAAGGAAGCAGCAGGAAGAGCCATTTCATCCGTTCTTCGTATCACAATGCTTTTATCCCTTCCTGCAGGAATAGGACTTTTTACACTTGCTGAGGAAATTCTTGTTCTTATCTACGGCAGAAATGCCAATACTGCTCCTGCAATCGAGTATATCGCCCCCATACTTATGGCATACGGTATTTCGGTGTGCTTCCTTGCACTTGCACAGCCTGTCACAAATATGCTTCAGGCTGTGAACAGAACAGATATTCCCGTGAAAAGCATGGCAATAGGTGCTGTTGTCAAGATAGTTGCAAATTTTGTGCTTGTAAGTATTCCCTCAATAAATATTCAGGGTGCTGTTGTAGGCTCATTTTTGTGCAATGTTGTAATGGTAGGCTACGGACTTATAGTGCTTAAGAAGGAAACGGGAATGAAGTTCCGCTGGAATTCACTTCTTATAAAACCCCTTATAAGCTCTATTCTTTCGGGTGCTGCCGCTTATGCCGTAAACGGTATTCTTAACAGAGTGCTTGCAGGCTACAGCATCAATTCCGTGCTTACTGCAGAGAATATTTCAACGGTAATTGCCGTGTTTGCAGCTGTGATTGTTTATGCGGTTGCTCTGCTTCTTACAGGTTCTCTCGAAAAAAGTGATATAACTATGCTTCCTAAAGGAGAAAAAATCGCAAAAGTACTTGAAAAATATAGACTTTTAGGGTAAAATAAGTTTTAGTGTGTATTCAGGCTAAAAGGCGGTGTAACGATTGGTAAATAATTTTCAGTTCAAGGATAGCTACGATTGCAATGATCTGCTGAATATTGTATCAATTCTCCGTGCCCCCGGCGGATGCCCGTGGGATGCCGAGCAGACACACGAAAGCATCCGCAAGGATTTTATTGAAGAAACCTATGAGGTTATTGAGGCTATTAATAAAAAAAGCCCCGAAATGCTCAGGGAAGAATTGGGCGATGTGCTGCTGCAGGTTGTTTTCCACACGCTTATAGAAACTGAAAAGGGCAGCTTTACCTTTTCTCAGGTGTGCGATGAAATCTGCAAAAAGCTTATCATCCGCCATCCTCATGTTTTCGGTGATGTAAATGTTTCGTCCACCGATGAGGTGCTTAAAAACTGGGATGCTATAAAAATGAATACCAAAAAGCAGAAGACCACAACCGAGGCAATAGATTCCATTCCCCGTGAGCTGCCTGCACTTATGCGTGCAAACAAGGTGCAGAAAAAGGCAGCCAAGGCAGGCTTTGACTGGGATGACGTTTCAGGCGCATTCGATAAGATCAGCGAGGAAACTGCCGAGGTGAAGGAGGCGCTTGCACAAGCGGATAAAGCGAAGCTGCAGGATGAAATAGGCGACCTTCTCTTTGCTGTGGTGAATGTGGCAAGATTTTCTGATATCGACCCCGAGGAGGCACTCACGGGTGCTACCGATAAATTCAGCAGAAGATTTTCATATGTGGAAAAAGAGGCTGAAAAAAGAGGGCTTGATATGAAATCAGCTGAGCTCCCCGAAATAGATGCTCTCTGGGAGGAAGCAAAAACAAAGGAACAAATGCTTTGATAAAGCTTTTGAATAAATAAGGAGGAAATTAATAATGAACAAGACAGATCTCGTAAATGCAGTTGCTGCTAAGGGTCTTGCAAAGAAAGATGCAGAACTCGCAGTTAAGGCAGTACTTGAAAGCGTAACAGAAGCTCTCAAGAATGGTGAAAAGGTTCAGCTTATCGGCTTCGGTACATTCGAAGTTCGTGAAAGAGCTGCTAAAGAAGCACGTAACCCCAGAACAGGCGAAACCATCAAGGTTGAAGCTACAAAGGTTCCCGCTTTCAAGGCAGGTCAGGCTCTCAAAGATGCCGTTAAATAATTGAAGCGTATTCAGCAACTGAACCGCACCCCGAGGGGTGCGGTTCATTATTTCTGACAACCGAAACTTTAATGCTTTCATTTTGCAAAGGTGTCCCGTATATATACAAAAGCGGTTCTGTAAGCTTCCATCAGTCATCCTTCCTTCCGGGAACTGCCTTCATGTCAAACATTGAAAGTGCCTGATTTACCTTGTCCATACGGACGGTTTCTTTGCCCTGTTCCAGCTCACGGACAAACCTGAGCCCCAGCCCTGAACGAACAGCAAATTCTTCCTGAGTAAGACCTATTTCTTTTCTTTTTTGTTTGATAAATTCAGCAATCGTATTCATAAGCAAATTATACACCCTATCGGGTATAATGTCAACACTTATCACAAGAATTATACCCGATAGGGGTTAAAATATGCATTTGTGTCTTCGGATATACCCGAAAGGGTATAATTTGCTTAATCAGAAGTGAAAGCTTCTGATGTAAAAATCAAAGCTTTGTTTAACATGTTTATTTTTTATTAGTAAAACTTCATATCGGTAGTTTCTTTGCCGTTCATACATTAAAAATATACCATTGGTGACAGGGTACATTGAAAAGGTTGATTTTATATGTTAAAAATAATTGGATAAATATTTTTAACGGGAGTGTTTTGTATGAAAAATACATTGAAAAAACTCATATCCGCTTTTTTGTGTATTGTTATGCTGTTTTCGGCTATACCTTTTACGGATGCCGGGATTTTCGGCGCAACTGCACAGGCTGCAGCCTACAGCGTAGGGGATATAATAGAATTCGGCACATATCCTCAGACAAAAATCACCGACATATATCTTAGAGCAAGACTTGCCGAGCAGGTGCCCGATGAAAATAAAAAGATATATTATCTGGGAGATACATATTATAAAGCAGACTCCACAACCTACTTTCTTGTAGAGCCCATAGAATGGCGAGTCCTCTCCGCAAAGAGCGGAAGTCTGTATGTTATGACGGAAAAGATAATTGATGCCGGTCGTTATAATGAAACTTCTATGAATATTAGTTGGAAGGAATGCACGTTGAGAGAATACCTTAATAACGGGTTTTTCGATCTTGCATTTACAGTCAAGGAAAAAGCACTTATAAAAACCACCACACTTGCCAACGGCAGCAACCCGACTTACGGTACCGACGGCGGTGAGCCTACTCAGGATAAGGTATTTTTATTGTCCCTTGCTGATGCAGTTGATTCTGCATATGGTTTTACCGGAAATTATAGTTCCAGCTCAACAAGAAAATGCGGATATACCAATTATGCTACATACTGCGGATATTCCAACTCAAGTTATTGGCTTCGTACGCCCGGTAATACAGAAAAAACAATTAGTTGTGTTGGTAATTATAATAATAGTGGATATATATATACAGACGGATCTAACTGTACCTCCTTGAGGGGTTATCGTCCTGCAATGAACCTCAACCTTGATTCTTCCGTTCTTGAATCCTCATCAGAATACCGTGTGAAGATAATTGATGCAAAAACTGCCGGGGCTTTGGCAGGGGTTAAGGTGACTGTGGGCGGAATTGAATATACTACAGACAGCAACGGTACAGTAAAATTTGATTCAAAAAAGCTTCTTTCAAATGCAAAAATGGTTATCGAAAAGGATAACTACACTACACGTACCGTGGAATTATCCCAGCTTAATAAAAACATAACCAACTCCATAGAGCTTTATTCCGAAACTATGGATGATCCCTACGGAGTAGCTGCGTGTATAGAAAAAATCGATCTGGGTACGGCAAAGGTTGACGGACCCAAAATAAATATTTTCGGAACAGATATTTCGCTGTTTTCAGTAAATCTTGGTGTAAATCTTGATATTGCAAAATTCAACATCAGCACTTTGTATGAAGAAGAAAACGAAACATACAAGGTTCTTCTCGGTCTTAAAGACGGTGTAAGTGTAGACAGCAATGATGAATTCCTTAAGGGCTATGATGAATTCAGGGAATTTTTCCATGTTTCTAATCAGAAAAATACCTATAAGCTCCGTCAGCAATATTCTAAATTACAGGATAAATTAGAAAAGAAAAAGGGTATGGCAGGTGTATCTGCCGATTTATCTGTTGCCGGCTTTTTCAATTTTGATGTTTCAACGGGTGAGCCGAAATTAATAGAAAGCGGTATCACCGTAACAGGCTCAGCCGATTATTCCGTTGATTATCCCTTCTGGCACGTATTTTATGCCACATTTACCGTCGGCGGTGAAGTGGGACTGAACCTGCAGTGCAACTATAAAACAAGCGGCAGCTTTTCTTATGATTACAGCGGAAATGCGGAAATTGCTTTTAAGGCAGGCATAGGTGTAGGCGGAAAGGTACTCAGTAAAAAGGTTGCTTCTCTTGAGGTGGGGCTTAACGGAAAGCTTGCAACTGCATTCGCTTTCCCTGCAAAAAGCCTTGGAGAATGTATGACTGTAACACTCAGCGGTGAGGCATACTATAAAGCAAATCTCTGGAAATTATCCACAGGGGATGAGCTTCCCTTCGGTGACGGACTCCAGCTTTATCCTCAGAAAAAAACAATGCAGCTGTTTATGTCCGCCGAAAACGCAATCACGGAGGATATGTTTACTATCACTCCGAGAACATATCTTGCGCAAAGAGCTCTTTCACCCGCCCTTCACGACAGCCCTGCGGCAGGTACTTACACAAAATCTGCTGTCTATCCCTTCGGCTTCCCGAAAATTGAAGCCCGGGGCGAAGGCTCATTTATAAACGTATGGGTAGAGGACGACGGCACAAAGACAGATGCAAACTCCAACACTCTTTATTACAACACCTTTGACGGTACTATCTGGAGTGAGCCTGCCCCCGTTTATGAAAGCGGCAAGGCAGACTTTGAAGCAGAAATCTGCAGCGACGGTGAAAAGGTATATGCCGTATGGCAGAGAGCATCAAAGGTATTCGGAGACAGGGTCTCCGTTACGGATTATGCAAACAATACCGAGCTTGTATATTCCGAGTTTGACGGCAGCAGCTGGAGTGAGCCTGTTACGGTTGATACGGAAAATGCACTTGTACTTGATTATTCACTTGCAGTTGCCGACGGAAATGTAACGCTGGCATATCTTACAAACGATGCCAATGACTACGCGGGCGAAGAAGGCAAAAATACTATATACACCTGTGTGTTTACAGATGGTAAAAAAGGTGAAAGCGTTAAGATTGCAGAAAATATTTCTCTTCCCGACAGCCTTCATGTAGGTGTGATTAACGATGCCGTAAAGGTGCTTTATGCTATTCAGGGAAATATTTATGCCGACGGCACAGCCCTTACAACAGACGGCAAAAACAGAGCCGTAAAATACTTTGACGGCAAGTTCTACTGGCTTAAGGATTCTGTTCTCACAGAATATGACGGCACGGAAAAGACTACGGAATTACCCGTAAATAACGACTATATTGTAGTGTCCGATAAAAATGAAACAGCAGTTCTTTATACTGTATCAGACGGCTATACAAATGAGATATATGCTTCTTATAAGGAAGCAGAGGGATATTCTCTTCCTGTTGAGATAACCTCCCTGGGTAAGCACATAAGCAGCTTTAATGCCGTTATGTCAGACGGCGACATCGCTGTAAGTGCAGATGTTGACAATCTGAGCGATGATACGGAGGGCTCACCCTATTCAACGACCGATATGCAGATCATTTTTATTGACTCCGTAACAGATATCAGCGTTTCACAGTATATTTCATTTGATGAAGAAACAATACGTCCCTACGGAAAGACTGCATTCGGTGTAAGTGTTACCAACAGCGGAAATACCGATATAGATAAATATACAGTCTCACTTCTTGATGAGAATGAGAATGTGCTTACCTCAAAAACCGTATCGGAAGCGCTTCTTCCCGGTGATACAAAGGATGTTTCCGTAAATTACATTCACCCCGATGAGATATCTCTTACAAAGGTTTATCTTAAGGTTGACGCGGAAAATGAAGATAACAGGGAGAATAATACCGCCTTTGCACAATACGGCTTTGCTGATGTTGTTGTTGAAAACTACGCAATAACCGACGACGGTGAAATTATTGCAAGAGTTATAAATAACGGCTTTGAAGAAGCAAAGGACATAAAGCTTGATATCAGGAAATTCAATGAGGAATATGATGTTATTGATACTCTTGATGTGGGCACGCTTGCTCCCGGCGGTTATAAATCGTTGAAATACACGGTGGATGCAAAGGAAATCGAATTTTCGGCTTCTTCCCACAGAATGCTTTTCGGTCTTGAAACAACAACAGAAACCGAGGAGGCTAAGCTTGCAAATAACTCGGCAGAGCTTTGCCTTTATCCTGCAGCAGTAACAGGTGTGAGCCTCAATAAAACAGAGCTTACACTTTCAAAGGGCAGCAGCTTCACGCTCTTTGCAGATGTGAAGCCCTCACTTGCCGTGAATAAAGCCGTTGAGTGGCTTACAGATGATACATCTGTTGCAGAGGTTGATGAAAACGGACTTGTAACGGCAAAGGAGGCAGGCACGGCAACTGTTACCGCCATTACCGTTGACGGTGAATTTACAGCCTCCTGCGTGATCACTGTTATTGAAGATGAAGAAAGTGAAATAATCCACGTTACCGGCGTTTCACTTGATAAGAATAACGCTTCTATGAAAAAAGAAGAAGAAATCACTCTCAATGCCTCAGTTTTACCTGAAAATGCAGATAATCCCGAGGTTATATGGGTATCAAGCAACGAAAGTGTTGCTGCGGTTGATCAGAGCGGTAAGGTTACTGCAATCTCTATGGGTACGGCTGTTATAACAGCCTTTACAGCAGACGGAGGCTTTACTGCAAGATGCGAAATAACCGTTGAGCCCGGCATATTTGAAGTGACATGGATGATAGGTCTTTCTTCTGTAAAAACAGATGTGAAGGAGGGCGAAAAAATAACACCTCCCGAGGTGCCCTCAAAGGAAGGCTATGCATTCAGTCATTGGACTCCTGATATCCCGGAAAAAATGCCTGCAGAAAAGCTCCTGTTTACTGCCGTTTATAAAGAATGCTCACACTCAGAAACAGAGATAATAAAGGGTAAGGCGGCAAGCTGCACCGAAAAGGGTCTTTCTGACGGTAAACGCTGCAGTGTTTGCAGGATGCTTCTTGAGAAGCAAACTGAAATTTCCCCGAAGGGGCATACTGAGGTTACCGACAAGGGAAAAGCAGCAACCTGTACCGAAAAGGGACTTACCGAAGGAAAGCATTGCTCTGTTTGTAAGAAGGTTATAACCGCTCAGAAAAGTATTGCGGCAACGGGACATAAGTTCGGCGAATGGAAGGTTGAAACACCTGCAACAACAGAAAAAACAGGTGTTGAGGTCAGAGTATGCAGTGTATGTAAAACAAAAGAGACACGCAAATTACCCGTAAAGCCTGTCACAAAGCTTGAAATTTCTGAGGGAGAGAATATCAGAGTAAATGAAGACTCTGTACGTGTAATTCCCGGAATGACAGCTTCAGCCCTTCTTTCAAGTGCCTGTAAGGGTGCGGAAATTCTTGATAAGGAA
Organism: Acutalibacteraceae bacterium; assembly: GCA_045591055.1. Taxonomy (GTDB): domain Bacteria; phylum Bacillota; class Clostridia; order Oscillospirales; family Acutalibacteraceae; genus RUG806. The sequence continues at coordinate 25,802 of JAZNSD010000062.1, forward strand.
GGCAAAAGGGTAAGCGATACCGCTGTTCTTACAAGCGGTATGCAGATAGTGCTTACCGACAGCGGAAAGACTGTGGATTCAAGAATAATTATTATTCCCGGCGACGCTGATTCGGACGGAACAATAAAAGCAGCCGATGCAAGAATGGCACTCAGAGCCTCTGTAGGGCTTGAGACTGTTGATGATATACTGCTGAAGTCAGCAGATATGGATATGGATTCATCAGTAAAGGCATCTGATGCAAGAATCATCCTCAGAATTTCAGTAGGACTTGAGGACATTAATTCTAAACTGTAAACAATAAAAACGCTTTGCCGCAATTTTACGGCGAAGCGTTTTTTCGGAAAGGCTGTCATATTAAAGAAAACCCGGATTCCTTTACGGGAGTCCGGATTTTTGTTATGGTTTTTATTCGCTTCTCAGAGCTTCTACGGGGTCTTTCTTTGCTGCGAGGGAGGAGGGGATAAGACCTGCTATGAAGGTGAGTGTTACGCTGATTGCAATAAGGATAACTGCTGCAACAACGGGAAGCTGGGCTGCGGCACCTGTATGCGTAAGGTATTTGAGCAACAGATTAATGGGAATTTCCAATAGCAGTGTTGTCAGTATACCGAACACACCGGCGCCCAATCCAATGGTTACCGTTTCTGCGTTGAATACTCTTGAAATATCACCCTTTGATGCGCCGATACTTCTTAAAATACCGATTTCCTTGGTTCTTTCAAGAACGGAGATATAAGTGATGATACCTATCATAATAGATGAAACAACAAGGGAAATTGCAACGAAAGCAACAAGAACGACCGTAACGATATTAAGAACGCTTGTAACGGTGCTCATAAGCATACCGATGATGTCGGTAAGTGTAACGGTGTAGCCGAGATGTCCCTGCTCTATCATCTGCTCGTTATAATAGCTTACCATATTGTTTATCTCATCCTTTGCCTCGAATGACTTGGGATAGAGATAAATGGAGGAGGGAGCATCCTCTGTTGAATAACCGATAGCGGAATAGGTCTTTTCAAGTGAGCATTCTGCATTGAGAGTATCAATATAAGCCTGCTTGAATGCCAGCACCTGTTCATCGGACAAGAAGCCTTCCATCAGCTTTTTCTTAAGATCAGACATATCGCTGAAGTCCATAAGGTCTGCGATATTGAGGTTCATAATATCAATCTGAGAAAGGTCGATGCCCTCCATAAGGCTCATAAAGGGAGTGAGGTCGAGATACTTGAAGTCGATAAGATTGAGGTCAATATCAGCGAGTGAGAAATCATTTACAGTAAGGTTTGTGAATTCAAGTCCTGAAAGAACGTCTGTTTCGGGATGAGAAAGCTGCTCCTGCACGATTTCGCTGTTGAGAGTTGCTTCAAGTGCATAATCCATAAGCTCTGTGGTGTAGCCGATGCTGCCTGTGCCTGTGGACATAACATTGTTGGGGTCGGGTCTTAAGATGCCTACGATGTTGATCTGAACACCCTGCTCAATGAGCTGCTTTACATAGTAGATATTGCTGCTCTGATCGTTCCAGAGGCCTGTTTCCTTGTCCTTTGTGAAATACTGATGATTGAGGACAAGTCTGAATTTCATATTGAGAATATCCTCATAGGTATACTGGTCAACTATTGTGGTTTCTTCGGTTACTTCACCCTGTGCACCCATCATAGCAACCATATCCTCCATGAACTTATCCTGATTCTTAAGACCGAGAGCGTACATAACAAGCTCGTTGATCTCATTGTTTTTGTCAACGATAAGAACAACCTCATTATATGCTTCGGGAAGTCTGCCGTGGATAATTTCATACTGCTGTGCGAGAAGCTCATTGTCACCGATAAGCTCTACCCATGAGTTTGTGGCTGATGAGGAGAACATATTGGTCATAGAGTTTGTCATTGTTGCCATTGAGGAGGACTGCTCGGTTGAACCCATAAGAGTGTTGAGCATTCCGTTGGGATTAACCTTTATGATTCCGTCTGCTGTGTCTTCCTTATAGATGTTAAGAGGTGTTTCATATTTGAACTGAATGTCATTGCAAAGCTCATTGAATGCCTCTTCATTGTCGTCTATATACTGCTTGAAGGATTTGAGGTTATTTGCTGCAGACTGAGAAATGAAGGTGTTTATCATTTCCGTAAATGTGGAGTTGACATAGATATTGTCAAGGTCGTGATCCGTTTCAAGTATCGTGGAACCGATATCCATAAGGGCGCCCATAACATTATTCATATCTATGGCTTCCTTTTCAACGGAAACGGGCATTGCAAGAAGCAGGTCGTTCTGCATTTTGTCAATGTAGTTTTCAATACCCGTTGAAAGGGCAAGAACAAGGGAGATGCCTATAATACCGATACTTCCCGCAAAGGCGGTAAGGAAGGTACGTCCCTTCTTTGTAACAAGATTACGAAGAGAAAGGGAGAAGGCTGTTGCCATTGACATTGAAGGCTTTTTGCCCTTCTTTTCTTCTTCCTCGCGCTTTGTTTTTTCGGCTTCCTTATCCTCTTCGGTGGGGTAATAAGGATTTGTATCGTTTGTTACATTACCGTCAAGACAGCTTATAATTCTGTTTGCATACTCATTAGCAAGGTCGGGGTTATGAGTAACCATTATGATAAGCTTATCTTTTGCGATCTCCTTGAGTATCTCCATGATCTGAACGCTGGTTTCAGTATCAAGAGCACCTGTGGGCTCGTCGGCAAGAAGAATATCGGGGTTGTTTATAAGTGCACGCGCAATTGCAACTCGCTGCATCTGACCGCCCGACATCTGGCTGGGCTTTTTGTATAGCTGTTCACCCAGACCTACCTGCTCGAGTGCCTTGATTGCTCTTTCTTTTCTTTCCTTCTTTGAAACACCGGAAAGAGTAAGAGCAAGCTCAACGTTTGCAAGAACTGTCTGATGGGGGATAAGATTATAGCTCTGGAAAACGAAACCTATAGAATGGTTACGGTATGTGTCCCAGTCTCCGTCTGTGAAATCCTTTGTGGACTTGCCGTTGATTACAAGGTCACCCGATGTGTATCTGTCGAGACCGCCTATGATATTGAGCATTGTGGTTTTACCGCAGCCTGAGGGACCGAGGATAGCCACAAATTCGCTTTCTCTGAAGTTTATATCCACACCTTTGAGAGCTCTTACCGTAGTGTCGCCTGCAACGTAATCTTTAACTATTTTGTTCAGTACAAGCATTAAGTTTTCCTCCCTGGATTATTTCTTTTTAGAAGCCTGCTTAAGGACCTTCGCATACTGCTTCTGCATTTTGATTTCATTTTTTGCAGCTCTCTTTACTGCCTGAGCCTGTCGTTTTTCAAGCTTCTTTTCTTCTTTTAAATCGGGACGCTTTCTTTCGGCAGTCTGTTCATCCTTTATAAGAGTGCTGCTTTCTTTTTTCTGATCCTTTGCCTTTGCGTTTTTAGCTTCCTTCTTTTTCTGTTCAAGCCTTGCTTTTGCAAGCATTTTTTCTTCGTAAGAGGGAGGTGCGGGCATCGAACCTGCATCGCCGCCTGCTTTTACAAGTCTGTCATATTCTTCCTTGCGGCGCTTGTATTCTTTTTTCTGGCTTCTCTTAAGCTTGAAGCTGTCAAGCTTGCCTGAAACGGAGAGAATATAATATATAAGCGCAGCAAGAGCTAAAATACCGACAACGATGAGAAGCTTTGCTGTAGTTGAAAGCTCAAACTTCTTTTCATACTTTATTGAGGGAATAACCTCTTCCTCCGGAGGAAGCTCCACTGTGGGGGAATCGCTGAAAAGAATGTTGCAAAGCCATTCAAGTGTTTCATCGGGAGTCATTTCCTTAAGCTTTTCGGTGATGTTGCCCATATACATAGCGAACATATCAACCTCGCCCTCGGGTGTATCGCCTCCCATATCGCCCATAAGACCTGAGAGCATATCACCGTTTTCGGGACTTGCCAGTGCACCTACAAAGGCACGCAGAATAGTAACAAGCACTGCGGGCTCATCAGCAGTAACATATGTGTACTGTGCAGGAGTGCCGTTTACGGTTCTCTTACTTGTGAGTGAGGTGGGTGTGCCGTATGAGGCAAGGGCTGCAATATCCATTTCGGGGAGTGAAATTCCTAAATCTGCAGAGGAAGTAAGCTCCTTCATAAGAGTGTTGAGATCGGGAAGTTGCATATTTTCTGCAAATGTGCCCATTATGCTTCCGAAGCCTGCAGTCTGGAAAAGATAATCAACAGGGTAAAGAAGATTTGTGATGATGTTATTCATAAGACCGCTGTTGAAGAAATAAACAATATTGGGAAGAAGAGCGCAAAGCTTCTTCACGGGGGATGCGCATATCTCATCGATAAGGGCGAATACGGGGTCAAGCATTCCCGTGATCACACCTGTTGTACCGGCACCCTTTTTATATTCATCGTAGGCGAGAATTCTGTCGCTGCTGCAGCCGAGAGCCTCAAGAAGAGGAATGATTGCCGTATTGTAGCCGTTTGCGCCGGGAATTGTAAGTGCATCAAGGAAGGTTACGTTCTGACCTGCAAGAAGGCAGGAGAGCACGGGAACCATAGGGGATAATACCCTTGTGAGGGCAGCTTTGAATTTATCTGCATCGCCGTCAGCAAAGCCCCATGAGATATTGGCGGGATTTACACTTTCCCAGGATGTATAGCGTCTTAATGAGTTTGCTGCTGCGGGATAGGATGAAGCTACTGAAGCAGCCACTCCTGAGGGAGTCATATCCATACCGAGTATGCCCATAAGTCCTGCTGTTTCTTCACTGCCCAATAAGGAGAAAACTCCTGTAACAAGCTGGGAAAGAAGGGAATTTGAATAAATTGTTTTTCTTAAGGTCTGCTCTATTGTGCCTTCGGGATCCTCTTCTTTTACGAAGTCGGTAAGAAGCGGGTCTACTTTTTCAAGTATCTGTCTGTAGTCCTCTGCACCGAGAGTGGGGGTGTAGGTTACCTGAACGGGAGTGATTGCGGGATATGTCCAGGTCACATTGTTTTCGGGCGCGGATGTGGTACTGAAAAGTCTTATTATTGAAGCGATTATTTCATCGTTTGATTTTGCAAGAAGGGGGTCAAGTATTCCCGTGAGAGCTGTGCCGTCTTCACCGAGTAAGGAGCCTATGCTGTTTTTATTGAGCTTGAGTGTCTCAACAAGGAAGTTCATAAGCGTGATGAAGGATGCGCTTTCATCCACGGTAAGCTTACCGTCTGTTTCTGTTACACAAGCGGCAAAAACCTTGAGGTCAAGGTCGGGAAGCTTAAGGTTTACGTCTGAGCCAAAAAGAGAGCTCATATCCATATCAGCCATCATACTGCTTATATCAAGAGTTTCGCCCAGATTTGCAACACTGCTTATCATATCCGAAATTCCCGGAATAGTGATAACGCCTGCAATTTTAACTGAAAGAGGCTCGAGAAGAGCAGTGAGTGAAGCAGAAAGCTTGCCGGACTCGAAATAATATGCGATTTTGGGAAGTGTTACACACATTCCGTTTACGGGATCTGCAAGAAGATTGTCAATAGAGGCAAAGAGCATATCAACGATGTTTACGATGATATTCTGACTGTTGCTGTCTGCAGAAGCCTTGAATGCGTCTGTGCTCATAATTGAGGGACAGTCGAAGGCTTCAAGAAGAGGAACGATCGCAGTTGTATAGCCGTCGTCACCCTTGATGGTGATAAGATCATTTACCTTGAGTGAACCTGAACAAAGAATAACATGAAGCAGGGAGTTGAAGGGAAGAAGCACGGCAATAAGAGCATTTGTAAAATCTGTTTTATTGCTGACTCCCCAACGGAAATTCTTTGAAGCTGCAACGACTGCGTTAAGATCCTGACAGTCTGCAATTTCTACCGAGATTTCGGGGAATGCACTGAAGTTTTTTGCAAGTGCTGCGGGCTCAAGATTGATACCTATCATTGAAAGGGAGCTTGCATTTTCCCCCAAAGCTGAATATACCGAAGAAAAAAGTCCGTTGATCGTGGCATCGGAGTAAAGAGCCGTATATATGCTTGTTCTGATGTCGGATGTGCCGGGCATTGAGGAAAGAAGTCCCTTCGCCAGTGCAGAGAGCTTCGGCACAACAGCATCCACTTGCTCCTTTGTGACCCCTGCAGGGTAGGTAACAGCCTCCGAGGTTACTGACAGAACAGGTGAAAAAATAAGAATCAACGAAATGAAAAATGAAATGAATTTTGTTGAGCGTTTCAGGTGAATCTCCTGCCTTTCGGATAATGATCTCGTTTATGATAAAGAGGGTTAATTTTTTTCGCTGTCTGAAAAACCGGCATTGTTTTTTAAGATGCTCAGAGCCGATTCCACAACAAGAGAGCGGATGTCTTCTATGGGACAGGGCTTATTCTGCATAATGGCATCCGCACACACAGAGCCTGTCATATCTATGATGATAAAAACTGTTTTCATTGCATTATCTTCGGTATAGCCGAGAGACGTCATATATTTTATAAAGCTGTCATAGTACTTCTGTATTTCACTGTCGTATATGTCGGGCAGATTCTTTATGCAGGAAGAGAGATTTTTTGTTACTACAGGAAGTATATCCCTGTTAGCAATAAGAAAATCAATAAAGCTGTTGAGAAAGCTTTTTACGATTGCATAAAAATCCGTGCTGTCGTTGACAGAGGGAAGAAAGGTCTGTTTTATTACAGCCTTGATGGATTCTGTGCTTTTGTAGATTATGATCTGCTCCAGCAGGTCATTCTTATCCTTGAAATAAAGATAGAATGTGCCTCTTGCAATTCCTGCTGCTTTTACGATATCGTCAATAGCCGTGGCATTAACGGATGAATTCTTGAAAAGAGAAAAAGCGGTGTCCAGTATTTTCATCTTTTTTTCAAGCTTTTTGGTGGGCGAATCCATACTTTTCCTCCTTTTCAGATTAACATTTTAGAAACAGAACATTAAAAAAACATTAAAAAATGACACCTTGTCATTTTTAAGCTACTATAGGATACCAAAAAAATGACAAAGTGTCAATTGTATATTAAGTTATATTATATATTTTACAAAATGTTAATAATTGTTATGTGCAATATGTCTGTAACAACAACGGATATGTCGGTTTTTTGTGCAGATTGCCATATGTTATTTTCCTGTGTGTACATCAATCTGAGGATATGGAATCTCAATGCCTTCTTTGTCAAAAGCAAGCTTCACTTCTTTTATAAGATCGAAGTAAACCGTCCAGTAATCATCAGCCTTACACCAGGCTCTTACAGTGTATTCAAGAGCGCTGTCTTTATGGGCTGAAAGCCGTGCAAAGGGTTCGGGGTCGGAAAAAACAAGCTTATGTGCTTTGCATACGGCAAGGAGAGTTTTTTCTACCTTATCAATATCTGCATTATAAGAAGCGGTGAAGGTGAGATCCACTCTTCTGTCCTTGAGAGCTGTTACGTTTGTGAGAGTTGCGTTAGATACATTTCCGTTAGGGATGATAATTCTTCTGTTATCGTTTGTGATAATTCTGGTGTGGAAGATGCCGATATCCTCAACAGTGCCTGATATGTCTGCTGTTGTGATATAGTCACCCACCGAGAAGGGCTTGAAAACAAGGAGAATAAAGCCGCCCGCTATATTGGAAAGGGAGCCCTGAAGAGCAAGACCCACGGCAAGACCGCAGGAGCCGATAACTGCAACCATAGATGTCATAGGCACACCCATTACCGAAAGTGCGGTGATAGCAACTACTATTTTAAGACATATTCCGATAAAGCTCTGAGCAAAGCCCTTTGTGGAGGCGTCGATTTTATTTACTGCCTTGGTATTGAAAATCTTGTTTGTGATGAATTTTGAAAGTCTGAAGCCTGCAATGAGAATTACAAGTGCAAGAATAAGCTTTCCGCCGTAGGTCACGGCAAATTCCTCAAGCAGATGAATAAGATTCTTTAAGTATTCGTCCGTTTCCGCTACGGAAGTGGGAAGATTTGTTATTTCGGAAATTCCTTCTTCAATACTCTGTACTATTTCGTTCTGTGCTGTGGTGTCAACCTGTAAGCTAAGCATTTTTATCACTTCTTCCGTCTTTATTGTTTACGGAAAGACATTATAGCATCTGAAAAAGCATTTTTCAACATTTTCCGACATCATCCGAAAGTTTTATGAGAGCAGGTACATTTGTAAGCACCATAAGGGTATTGAAAATGTCCGTAAGAGTCCATACAAAATCGCCCGGAAGACAGGAGCCTGCAAATACAAACAGAAGCGAAGATATTATATAAAGCGTTCTGCTTTTGCTGCCGAAAAGGTATACACAGGACATCTGACCGAAGGTGCTCCAACCGGTAACAGAGGCAAAGGCAAAGAAAAGAACAGAAAGAGCTATAAATACAGATGCTCCTTTGCTTCCGAATACATCCGAAAATGCCAGACTCACCGCCTGAGAGCCGGTCATATCTGCCGTCAGGCTGTAATTTTTGCCGTAAAGCACCATAATGACCGCAAGTGCGGTAAGCGTAAGCATCACAAAGGTATCCGTAAACACCCCTGAGATACCGAGAGTGCCCTGAAAATGAGGGGAGGGTGCTTTTGCCAGTGCGTGAGCACAGGGGGTTGAGCCCATTCCTGCCTCATTTGTAAACAAGCCTCTTTTAATCCCTTGTGAAACCGCATCCCTGATTCCTATTCCGAAGACAGCACCCGTTACCGCACCGGGGCAGAAAGCTCCCTTGAATATGAGATAAAAGCTATAGGGCAGAAGGCTTAAATTTCTGATAATTACGGCAAGACAGCCTGCTATATATAAGCCTGCCATAAGGGGAACTGCTTTTTCTGATATGCTGACCATTGCTTTGGTGCCACTGAAAAGAATCGTTCCGGCTGCCGCGGTAATAAATATTCCTGTGATAAAAAGCGGTATGCCGAAGGCCTCCTTCAGTGCGAAGGATATTGAATTTGCCTGTACCGCCACGCCCGTAAAGCCCAGAGCTGCCGAAGAAAACAAAGCAAAGACTGAGCTTAATAATATTCCCGGGGTGCCCGGAAATGCATATTTTATATAGTAAGCGGCACCGCCTGTTACCTCACCGTCGGACAGCCTGCACCTTGTTTTCTGACTGAGCACGGCTTCGGTGTAAGAGGTTGCCATCCCGAAAAAAGCGGAGAGCCACATCCAGAAAACGGCTCCCGGTCCGCCTGCTATTATTGCCGAGCCTGCTCCTACGATATTTCCCGTGCCCAGCTGTGCTGCAAGAGATGTCATAAGTGCGGCAAAGGGGCTTATACCTTCGGTTTTCTCTTTTCGGAAAAGCCCTCCGAAGGTATTTTTAATTCCTTCCTTAAAATATCTTACCTGAACGAATCTTTCTTTGACTGTAAGATATATGCCGCTGAAAAGAAGCACCGATGTCAGCACCGTATCCGTAAGAAAAGTAAAAGACATAAAAATATCCCCCTTCGGAACATAATATGCGTCCGAAGGGGATTTTATGGCTTTATTTAGCCGATTTCAGTAAGCTTTGAGGTGGTTACAAGCTGATCTGAAGCTGCATTGTATGTGCCTTCAAGAAGTATGTATTTTCCTGTTGCGGGAGCTGTGTCAGCCGCTGTAAAATGCATACTCCAGCTTTCATTATAGTAGGGATGTTGAATGGTATTTTCATTGAGGGCTCTTCCGAAGATCCTTACTGATTTTTTCTCGAATTTATCGCTGTGCTGAAGCATATTGATAATCTGTACTCTTACAAGCGTGGGACTCATTGTGGTAAGGTCCATATCAAAGCCTGCGTTTTTGAATTCTTCTTTAACGGTGAGAGTCACATCTGTAAGATGATAGCCGTCGAGAGCCTTTTCGTCTTTTGTCATTGTGCCCTCAACCTCAATATAGGAGCCGGGCTCGGGGATGTCGGTGCCTTCGGGGAAAATAAACTCCCACTGATAGTCACAGCACTTTGTATTGTCGGCATAGCCCCATACATAGTAGCGCGTGATATCACTGTAGGCATCCTGAAGTATTGCAAAGGTGCCGTCTTTTTTGTAGGTTTTGCCTTCATAGTCCGCCCCGTTGTCATTATAGAAGATGTCGGTATAGGCAACATACTCCATCTGATCAAATTTTTCCTTCATACCTGTATCAAGCTCACCGTCGGACAAGAGAGCATCAGCGGTGGGATTTGATGATGAAACAGAATCGGAGGAGCTTTCCGAGGGGTCTGAGGTTTCTGCAGGGCTGCCGCAGGCGCTGACTGCAAAAATCAGTGTGAGAATAAGAGCGAGTGAAATTATTTTTTTCATGTTTTTTATCCTTTCCTGCCTATCAGGGCAAATACTGCAAATACGGCTATATCAATAGCAACTATTGTGGAGCCTACGGGGGTGGAGGCAATTATTGAAACTATTATTCCCGTGAGTGAACAAAGAACAGATACAACTGCAGAGCATATAACAACCTTTCTGAAGCTTTTGAATACTCTCATTGCGGAAAGAGCAGGGAATATTACGAGAGCCGAAATAAGAAGTGAGCCTACAAGGTTCATGGCAAGCACGATTATGATTGCAGTTATAACCGCGATAAGAAGATTGTAAAGAGAAGCCTTTGTGCCTATAGCCCGGGTGAAGGTTTCGTCAAAGGTTACGGCAAAGATTCTGTTATAGAAAAATATGAATATGAGTATCACTATAACAGACATCACGATGCAGAGCTTTACATCAAAATCAGAAAGAGTGAGAATAGAGGTTGAGCCGAAAAGGGTTGTACATACGTCACCGCTTATATTTCCCGATGAGGAAAATACGTTGAGAAGAAGATAGCCGACTCCGAGTGATGCCACCGACAGCATTGCAAGAGAAGCGTCTCCTTTGATTTTTGCATTTTTGCCTGTTGCAAGAAGCACTACTGCTGCAATAACGGTGATTGGCAAAACAAGTATCATTTCGTTGGTAAGACCTGCAATTCCCGCTACAGCCATGGCACCGAAGGCAACATGGGAAAGACCGTCACCGATAAAGGAAAAACGCTTGAGTACGAGGGTTACACCGAGAAGTGAGGAGCAAAGAGCAATAAGCACGCCTACGATAAGAGCCTTCTGCACGAAGCCGTACTGCATATAATCTCCCAGCTTTGCGATAATATCCATCAGCCTTCACCTCCCGGGGATACAGCAAATGCTTTGCCTGCATCTGATTTTATATAATCATCTTTTGTTCCGAAAAACAGGGGAGTGTGGCTTACATGAAGAATATGGGATGCATATTTTACCGCAGCCGCGATATCATGGGAGACCATAATGACCGTGATTTTGTCTTCCTTATTGAGCCGGTAAATAAGCTCATACATTTCATTTGTTACCTTGGGGTCAAGTCCTGCCACGGGCTCATCAAGAAGAAGCATTTTTCCTGTTGCGCAAAGTGCTCTTGCAAGAAGAACTCTCTGCTGCTGACCGCCCGAAAGCTCCCTGTAGCAACGTCCTGAAAGCTCCTTTATATTCATTCTTTCCATCTGTTCATCGGCAAAGGCTTTTTGCTTCTTTGAATAAAAGGGATGCCATGAGCATTTGCTGAGAAGCCCGGATAAAACGATTTCCTTTACCGATGCGGGGAAATCCTTCTGAACCTCGGTCTGCTGGGGCAGATAGCCGATTTCCGTAGCCTTAAGTCCGTCGCCCGTTTCAATGCTTCCCGACATAGGACTTTTGAGACCGAGAAGTGCTTTTATGAGAGTGCTTTTACCTGCACCGTTTTCACCTACGATGCAAAGGTAATCGCCCTCATTTACTTCAAAACTCAGATGCTCTGTCACGGCTTTTCCTTCATAGCCGAGCGTAACATCCTTACATTTCAGTTGTGCCATAATTAATTCCTTCCTTAAGAAAGTGCAGTTTTTATTACCTTAAGATTCTCTTCCATGATTTCAATATAAGAAAGGCCGAGCTTGTCCTTTGTTACGGACTGAATTGAATTAAGAGTAAGAATCTCCTGATTTTTGTTTTTTGTTGCGTTTTTTACGGTTTCGGCAACAGAGCCGTCAGCGGTTTCCGTAATAACGATGTAAGAAAGACCCAGTTCGTCGGTTTTTTCCGCAAGTCTTGTTACCGTTTCAAAGCTTGCTTCGCTTTCTGCGGAACAGCCCGAAAATGCAGCAAGGTAATTAAGACCGTAGTCTTTTACAAGATAAATAAAGGGGAAGCGGTCAGCAAAGATAATAGTATCCTTTGAGCATTTTCCGATTTCTTCGGTGAAGCGTTTGTCAAGGGAATCGAGCTTTTGTCTGAAAATATCGAAATTCTCCTGATACTTATCCTTGTTGTCGGGGTCCTTGTCCTGAATTACATTCTTTATGATTTCAGAAAGCTTTACTGCATTTTTAATTGAAAGCCATATATGCTCGTCATGCTGATGGTTATGCTCTTCACCCTCGTGAATATGCTCCTCTTCTCCTATTGCCTCAACACAGAAAAGGCTGTCCTCGGGGAGATTTCCCATCATATCAAGAACTACCGTTTCTTCATTCTTCGAGGTCGTAAGCGCATCCTCTACCCAGCTGTCGCTTGTGCCGCCCGTGAAAATGAAAATATCTGCAGAGGAAATGGTAATAATATCCTCGGCAGAGGGCTGATAGGAATGAAGATCCGTGCCCGAATCAAGAAGAAGCGTTATGTTGATATTTTCGCTGTCCCCCGTGATATTTCTAACCCAGTCGTAATATGGAAAAACGGTGCAGACGATATTGATTTTTCCGTCTTCAGACGGAGTGTCAGAGCAGGCTGAAAAAAGCCCGGCTGATAATAAAAGTACAAGTAAAAGTGCCGTAAATTTCTTTATCATTTTTTATCTCTCCTTTAGCTGACAGTCTTTGCAGAAGCCGAAAAGCGTTGTGCTGTCAGGCTTTACCGCAAATTCACTTTCTCCGAGTATTTCGTTTAACACCTGCTCGCTGAATTTATGCCCCATGTGAAGAAGCTTTCCGCATTCGGTGCATTTAAGATGCAGATGGTGATGGCATTCATCCCCGCCTGCTATCTGATACATAAACTGTCTTGAATTCCCTTTTACAAATCTTTTTACCGTGCCCTTATCGACAAGCTGCCCGATAAGGCGGTAGACAGTGCTTTTTCCCGGTGCCTCGTCAGAAAAGCTCTCAAGCTCAGCCGAAAGCTGTTCAACGGAAAACTGACGGTCGGGATGCTTACTGAGGAATTCAAGAAGCATTTCCTTCTGATGAGTTTTATATGTTGCCAATGTTTACACCTCAATTTGAGAATTACTCTCAATTTATTATACATAATTCTCCCGAAAAGTCAATAGTAAGTATCGATTGAAATGCATATATCTTTATGCTAATATATAAATATATTTCATTTGACGGAGAAAAATATGGCAAAGACAGAAATACTTGCTCCCGTAGGAGGGAGAGAACAGCTTTTAGCAGCTGTAAGAAGCGGTGCGGATGCGGTATATTTCGGTGCTTCATCCTTTAATGCAAGGCGAAATGCGGAAAATTTTACCGATGATGATTTTATCGGTGCCGTAAAGTATTGCCGTGAAAGAGGAGTGAAGGCATATATCACCCTCAATACTGTTTTCAAGGACAGTGAGACCGAAGAGTTCTGCCGCACTCTGGAGCTTATTGTAAAAAGCGGTGCGGATGCGGTTATCCTGCAGGATATGGGAGCGGTTTCCTTTGTAAAGGAATGCTGTCCGGAGCTTCCTATGCATGCTTCTACCCAGATGGCTGTTCATAACGTTTCGGGTGCAAGACTTCTTGAAGAGCTCGGCTTTTCAAGAATAGTTCTTGCAAGAGAGCTGAGCATCAGAGAAATAGGTGAGATCGCTTCAGCCGTAAATGCAGAGACAGAGGTTTTTGTTCACGGCGCCCATTGTATGAGTGCCTCCGGTATGTGCTATATGAGCTCGGTGCTCGGTGCAAGAAGCGGTAACAGAGGGCTTTGCGCTCAGCCCTGCAGACTGAATTTCAGACATAATAAAAGAGAATATGCCTTGTCCCTTAAAGATATGTGTCTTGCCGACAGGGTGAATGAGCTGCTCAAGGCGGGAGTTAATTCTCTTAAGATAGAGGGAAGAATGAAACGTCCCGAGTATGTAGCTCAGGCAGTTACTACATATAAAAAAGCAGTATCGGGCGAAAAGGCAGATACTGCACTTCTGCAGCGCGTTTTTTCAAGAAGCGGCTTTACATCAGGCTATGCCGACGGAAAGAGAGATCTTTCCATGTTCGGCTACAGAACGAAAGAGGATGTTCTTTCTGCTGCTGATGTTCTGACGCCTATTGCCAACACCTACAGAAATGAAAATCCCCTTGTGAAAATCAATATGGAATTTATCGTTAAAGCGGATGAAAAATGCCGTCTTATTGTTTCAGACGGTGAAAATACCGTGTGTGCTTACGGAGAAATTCCCGAAAAGGCAATAAAAGCTCCTCTTAGCGAGGAAAGTGCCGTAAAATCTCTTACAAAGCTGGGTTCGACCTTCTATTATGCCGGGAATGTAAGCTGCAGTATTGACGACGGTCTTATGCTCAGAGCATCTGATATAAATGCAGTAAGACGTACGGCTACGGAAGAACTGACCCGGAAAAGAGGAGAGGCGGCTTCAGTTTCCTTTACCCCTCCCGGAAAAAGCTTTTCTTCTTATATAAACTGTGAGGAGCCTGAAATAAGGCTTATGTTCAGAAGGGCTGAACTTATTCCCGACGGCATAAAGGCGCATATGATAATTCTTCCGCTCAGGGAAATAGAAGAGAATATGTATCTTGTTGAAAAATACGGCAGCTCTCTTTGTGCACAGCTTCCCGCACTTATTTATCCTGCGCAGGAGAAAAAGATCAGGAGCAGTCTTGCAGAGCTTTCTGAGGCAGGTATAAAAAACGCATATTGTGATAACATTTCTGCAGTGCAGATGGCACGGGATGCCCGGATGCATATTATCGGCGGAAGCCTTCTCAATGTGATGAATTCCCGTGCGCTTCAGATGTATAAAAATACAGGTGCGGATGAAATTACACTTTCTTCCGAGATTTCCTTCAGGCAAATGCAAAAGCTTTCCTTCGGCGGAAAAACAGGCATTATAGCCTACGGATATATGCCGCTTATGCATTTCAGGTGCTGTCCCTTACAGGGTGAAAACGGCTGCGGAGACTGCAGAGGCGAAGGTGTGCTTACTGACAGGATGGGTGAGAGCTTTTCTGTTTTGTGTGAAAACAGGCAGTATTCCGTGTTATATAATACCGTACCTTTATATGCGGGAGACAAAAAGCTTCCTCCCGTATCCTTTATTATTCTGAAGTTTACCCGTGAATCAAAAAAAGAAGCAGAAAAAATAATAAATGCAGTTATAAATAAAAAAGCCCTGCCGGGCAGAAAAACGGCAGGACTTTACGAAAGAGAGCTTATATAAATCAAAGAATTCCGTTTAAGGGAGAGGGATTGCGGAATGTCATCACTTCACCCGAAAGAGGCTCAGTGAATGTGAGTGAGTGACACACAAGGCCTATATAAGATACATTATCGGATGCTCCGTATTTGCCGTCTCCGAAAACAGGATGCCGCCTTGAGGCAAACTGAACTCTTATCTGATGGGTTCTTCCCGTGTGAAGCTTTATTTTTACAAGGGACATGCCGTCTTTTACTTCAAGCACCTTATATTCAAGAGAGGCTTTTTTTACACCTTTTCTTTCTCTTTTTACCACAAAGGATTTGTTCTTTTTTGAATCCTTGAAAAGGAGATCCTCCATTATGCCCTCCCGGGGGGTAACCTCACCGTGTACAAGAGCATGATAAATTTTTTCAACACGGTTTTCCTGTATCTGCTTTGTCAGAAAAGCCGCTGCGGATTTTGTTTTTGCATATACCATCACACCTGCCGTGACTGTATCAAGGCGATGAACGGGATAAATCTCCCGTGAGCCTGTAAGAGCTTTCAGGATTTCTACGGCACTGTTTTCCCCGTCGCCCTGAGAGGATATGCCAGAGGGCTTTATGCACACTGCAATTTCACTGTTTTCGTATAAAATCTTCATTTTTTCTCCGAAAATTAATTGATTATTAAAAATACATAAACATTGTATAGCAGAGATTCCCTCGAATTATGATATAAATGTGACATTTGTGTTAATCTTCAGAAAAAGGATGAATTATGCTTGCAATAGTCTTTCACGGATGTTATTATTAGTATGCAAGATATTGTAACGTGTGTAAATGTCTGTAGTTTTTTTTCAGAAAGGAGCAATTAATATGGCAAATTATCAACCCGTTCCCGATGATACAATGGATGAAATCATCGCCGGTGCAGGCGGAAATGTTGAAAACAAGGCAGAAAATGCTGTTTCTTTCCTTGAAGAGTGGTCAACGTGGCTTGTAGAGCTTATCAACATTTTCAAAAATTTCTTTGAAAGAATTTCAGAAGCTTTTAAAACAGAAGAATAATTATTAATTAATTATATCTATACAAAAAATTATGAAAAGAGGTGCAGCTAATGGAAGGCGTAACTGATTACATCGCAATGTTTGCTGAATATTTCGTAATGTTCATCAATATGATCAAGGAATTCTTTGCAAGCTTCAGCGGAGGCGCAACTGAAGAAACTGAATAATCTTTCTTAACAAAGCTCTTTCGGGAGCAGAAAATAGCGTATGCTAAAGAGCCGACGGAATTCCGTCGGTTTTTTCTTTTAATTCAAAAGGGAAAAGCGTTACTGCATCGTACAGCTTTTACTTTGGCTGCTTTAATTGAATATTTGAATAAAGAATAAACAAAACTGTGAAATGTTAATAAAATGTTGTGTTAATTAACAAAAATTATTAAAATTGCAAAAAAAATCGAGCAAAGTGTTGAAATATAAAATTGATTGTGATAATATAAAGATGCATTTATGCAATTATTTTTATCGTGAGAGGTGAAAACATAATGACATGGGATAACGATTACGCTTACATCCAGGTATTCATCGACTTCCTTAAGCAGATCATCGAAATGATCACAAGCCTTTTCAGCGGCGGTGCTAAGAAAGAAGAAGCTGAAGACGAAAATGCTGATGCATAAGCATTGAATTTGTTTTATTAACACAGATCTGTATTAAAGAAAAGCGTTCGTTTATCGGACGCTTTCCTTTTTTATTATATAGGAAATTGCTCGCGTTGTGAGCAATTTAGCTTATAACAAGAAACACCTACAGCCCCCAAGATTGGGGGTAGGGGGTTGATAAATCGTAAGATTTTTTCTTAATATCAAAAATATTTTTTAATATTTTGCGTTTTTTTGCGTCTTAATAGGTGAAGGAGGGATAAATATGGAAGATACCGCAATAATCGAACTGTATTTCAGCCGATGTCAGACGGCACTTAAGGAAACAGAAATAAAATACGGCAGATTTATATATTCCCTTGCAAACAATATTCTTTCATCTGCCGAGGACACTGAAGAGTGTGTGAATGATACATATCTCAGGCTGTGGAATTCCATACCGCCCAATAATCCCGGTAATTTTATTGCATATATCGGGAAAATAACGAGAAATACCGCAGTAAGCATATTAAGACACAACACTGCTGCTAAAAGAAACAGCTCGGGTGATGTGCTTTTGTCTGAGCTGGAGGATTGTATTCCCTCAAGAGACAGCATCAATGAAGAGGCAGATATGAAGTATCTGTCAGAAATAATTTCCGACTGGCTGAAGACACTTGACCCCGATATGAGAGTTTTATTTGTGAAACGTTATTGGTATTTGGAGTCTGTTCAGGAATTGAGCAGGCAGACAGGAATAAGGCCTGCAAAAATATCATCGTATTTATTCTCTCTGAGGAAGAAGCTGAAAAAAGTACTTGAGGAGAAAGGAGTAAGAGTATGAATTCCGAAAAAATTTTTGACGCAATAACTGATATTGACGAAAGTCTGATTATCGAAGCCCGTCAGCACCGTTTTATGAAGAAAAGTAAAATTGTACCTTTTGTTGCATGTGCTGCCGCAACTGTTGCAATTGTACTTGCCGTGGGTTTTCTGAGAAGCTTTTTGTTCTCTTCTTATATGATTACCCCTGAACATACACTGCCGCTGCCTGAAGAAACACTTTCTTCTTTCACAGGAAACAATAAAACCGAGGATGAAAACACGGTAAACAGCAGTGAAAATACTGCCCCCGAAGATGTTTCACATATGCCTGAAGAAAACACATCTTTATCCTCAGAGGAAGAGCCTCGGAGTGAATATGAAGAGGCGACAACGGGTATGTCTGTAATACTTCCTTCCGATAATGATCACTCTCCCTCAAACAAGGTGACAATAAAGCCCCGGAGCTTAAGTACAGCCTCTTATCCCGAAATGGCAAAGTACCCCAATTCCGTTATGCAATACGGTCCTTTGTTTGATTCTATGTATAATGCGTGGAAAGATGATATAAAAGAAGTGCAGAAAATTGAGGTCAACACAGATAATGTGACAGATTTTTCTGCGGACATTACGGAAAAATTCCTTGCCGTTGCCGATGATAAAAACAAAGCCGTTTCACCTCTTAATATCTATATGGCTCTGTGCCTTCTTGCCGAGTGTACCGATAATAATTCGAGACAGCAGATACTTTCTCTGTTGGGAGCAGACAGTATTGAAGCCCTGAGAGAGCAGGCAGAAAAGCTCTGGAGAAAAAATTACCGAGACGACGGCTATATGAAGAGTATACTTGCAAATTCCCTGTGGCTCAATAACAGTATTAAATACAAGGGCGGTCTTCCTGATACTCTTGCAGAAAAGTATTATGCATCTGTTTTTTACGGAACGACGGGTACAGATTCATATAATAAAATGCTTAATAACTGGATCAATGACAACACGGGAAATCAGCTTTCCCCCGATCTTAAGCTGAGTAAAGAAACAGTATTCAGCATTGTATCCACTCTTTTATATCAGACTAAATGGACAAATGAATTTGATAAGAACTCTGTGGAAAAAGGAGTTTTTTATTCCCCCTCCGGTAGTCGGAGCTGTGAATTTCTTACCAGAGAAGAAAACAGGAAGTATTATTGGGGCGAAAATTTTTCTGCAATAAGTCTGGGGCTTGATATAGGCGGACGAATGTGGTTTTTCCTGCCCGATGAAGACTATGATGCCGACAGAATTTTTGCGGACGGTGAAATAAGAGACTTTCTTGAGCTTTCCTCCGTTACACGTGAGACAGAATATAAAAATTCAAAAGATCTCATTGTGAATATGAAGATTCCCAAATTTGATATAACTGCCGATACGGATCTTAAAAACGGACTCTCAGAGCTTGGCATTACCGATGTGATGAATCCTCTGACAGCAGATTTTTCTCCGTTGGCACAAAACTTCAACGGTATATATGCCGACAGCTTCCTGCATTCAATGAGAGTGAAAATTGATGAAGAGGGTGTATCGGCTGCCGCTTATACCGTAATAATCGGAGTCGGTTCGGCTGCTCCGCCCGATGAAAGAGTTGATTTTATCCTTGACCGTCCCTTTGCCTTTGCTGTAACCCTTGATAACGAAACCATTCTTTTCGCCGGTGTAGTAAACCAACCTTAAATTATGATTTACATTTTTGTTCGTATGATATATAATGTATATATATTATATACGGAGTGGTGGATGTGGACAGCAAGATAACACTTAAAGAGCTTAAATATTATGCAAAAATGGCAAGTGAGGCTTATGTTGATGATCCTGTTTATGCTTTTGCCTGCAAGAATGTGACAATAAGAAAGAAATTTATTTATCATTGGCTTCTTCTCAGACTTAATTCTTCCCGGAAAAAGGATATCTTCTATTTCGATGAGGAAAAAAGAGGTCTTCTCATTCTTCGTGAGGCGCATTATGACTATACAATGCTGCAGTTTCTCAAATGTCCCAACTGGGTCTTTCTTGTACTGTACTGGCCTGTTACACTGAAAGCACTTCTGGCATACTCCCATCTTGACAATTCCGAAATTTTTGATGAAAAAACATATATTATTTCTCCTGTATTTGTTTCCAAGGAGCATCAGGGTAAGGGGATTGCTTCGGGGCTGATAAGAATGGGGCTTGAGGACATGCTTTCAAAAGGTTATAAGGTGGGACTTGAGACTCAGAATCCGAAAAATGTGGGTTTTTATGAAAAGCTCGGCTTCAGAACGGTAAAGAAAGAGCATTATAAATTGGAGAACATAGACAATTTCTATATGCTCTGTGATGAATAATTTTAATACAAAAGAAAAGCTGCAGAACATCTGTTATAATACGGATGTTTCGCAGCTTTTGTTTTTTATGCTATTGTGGGCTTCAGTGCATTGGTGCCTGTGCCGGGGGAGAGTCTTGCGGGGTTTCTTTCAATTACGGGCATTTCTCCCTTTGTCACACACTCAGCCGTGATCGTGATCTTTTCGATAGAGGGATCAGAGGGAGCAGTATACATAACAGGAAGAAGTACCTTTTCCATAATAGCTCTCAGTCCTCTTGCACCTGTTTTCTTTTCGAGAGCGCTCTTTGCAATTTCGCTGAATGCCTCAGGGGTGAATTCAAGCTCTATATTGTCTATTCCGAAAAGTCCTTGATACTGTTTGAATAGGGAGTTTTTTGGTTCCTTAAGGATTTTTATAAGAGCCTCTTCATCAAGATTTCTCAGTGCCGTAAGCACGGGAAGACGTCCCACGAGTTCGGGGATAAGTCCGTATTTTACAAGGTCCTGAGGGATAACCTTTGACATGATGGCATCCTGATCAAGCTCAGACTTAAGCATTATTTCGGAGCCGAAGCCGAGAATCGAATTGCCCATTCTCTTTTCAACGATTTTTTCAATGCCGTCAAAGGCACCGCCGCAGATAAAGAGAATGTTTGTGGTGTCTATCTGTAAAAATTCCTGCTGGGGATGTTTTCTTCCGCCCTGAGGAGGTACGTTTGCAACAGTTCCCTCAAGAATTTTAAGAAGTGCCTGCTGAACACCCTCACCGCTTACATCACGGGTGATGGATGTGTTTTCGCTTTTTCTTGAGATTTTGTCGATTTCATCAACATAGATAATGCCTCTTTCTGCTTTTTCTATGTCGAAGTCGGCAGCCTGAATAAGGCGCAGAAGAATATTCTCAACGTCCTCACCTACATAGCCTGCCTCAGTAAGTGTGGTGGCGTCTGCAATTGCAAAGGGCACGTCAAGTGTTTTTGCAAGTGTCTGAGCAAGGAAGGTTTTTCCTACACCCGTGGGGCCTAAAAGCAGAACATTGGACTTTGTTATCTCAACATCGTTTTTAGCCTTTTTGTATATTCTCTTATAATGATTGTAAACAGCTACGGATAAAGCAATTTTTGCCTGCTCCTGACCGATTACATATTCATCAAGCTTTGCCTTGAGTTCTTCGGGCTTGGGGAGAATTCGGGGTGAAGATGCCTTTTTCTTTCCGCTTTTCTTTAAAGGTGCTTCATCCGCATTTATAATGCTCAGACAGTTTTCGATACATTCATCGCAGATAAATGCTTCGGGTCCCTGAATAAGCATAGCAACCTGCTCCTGTGTTCTTCCGCAGAAGGAACAGCGCACCTTGTTTGGTTCCTCATATTTTGCCAATGGATTATACCTCCCGGTTTATCTGTTGTAGAGAACCTTGTCAATAAGACCGTATTCAAGAGCTTCTTCGGCACTCATGAAATTGTCACGGTCAGTATCGCGTTCAATTATTTCTAAGGGCTTGCCTGTTTCTTCGGCAAGGATATTGTTAAGCTTATGTCTTATCTTAAGTATATGGTCTGCTGCAATTTTTATATCTGATGCCTGACCCTGTGCACCGCCTAAGGGCTGGTGGATCATAATTTCAGCATTGGGAAGTGCATATCTCTTGCCCTTTGCACCTGCTGCAAGAAGGAATGCGCCCATAGATGCTGCCATACCCATACAGATAGTTGAAACATCGCACTTGATATAGTTCATTGTGTCAAAAATTGCAAAGCCTGCGGAAACTGATCCGCCGGGTGAGTTGATGTAAAGTGAAATATCCTTTTCGGGATCCTGGCCTTCAAGGAAAAGAAGCTGAGCCACAACAAGGCTTGCCGTAACATCATTTACCTCTTCGGAGAGAACAATGATTCTGTCATTAAGAAGTCTGGAATAAATATCGTATGCTCTTTCACCGCGGTTTGTCTGCTCAATAACGGTGGGAACAAGTGACATATAGGGATTGGGTAACATTGTATGTCCTCCTTAAAAAATTCTGAAAAACGACCGGAAAGATTATCCCCCGGCCGTTTCATAATAATATTTGACCGAATGGTGCTGCTTTATTCGGAATTATTCTGCTGCTTCGGTATTTTCTGTTGCTTCAGCTGTTTCTTCAGCCTTTTTCTTGGTTGTTTTCTTTGCAGCGGGCTTCTTTGCTGCCTTTTTCTTGGGAGCGCCTTCTTCAACTGCGTTCTCTGTTACGATAGCGGAAGCCTTTCTTGCCTTGAGCTCTTTCTTGACAGTGTCAGCCATAACAGCCTTCTTTACTGTGTCAAGGTCAACGCCGTATTTTTCAGCCATGGAAGCATATTCTGCATCAACATCTTCATCTGTGATTTCGATGTTTTCAAGCTCAGCGATCTTTTCAAGAGCAAGCTCGATCTTAACTTCCTTTTCTGCTCTTTCCTTATATGTTTCCTTGATAGAATCAACGCTCATTCCGAGGTATCCGAGATACTGCTCGAAGGGAATACCCTGAGATTCAACATTGTATCTGAATTCGGAGATCATATTGTCAACAGTTCTGTTAACCATAGCTTCGGGAATTTCAGCTTCAAGAATATTTGCAAGCTTGTCGAAAATTTCGTTTTCAAAGCTTCTGTCGGAAGCAGTTTTCTTCTGCTCCTCAAGAGTTTTTCTGATGTCAGCCTTATATTCATCAAGTGTATCGAACTCGGAAACATCCTTTACGAATTCATCGTCTGCAACGGGAAGCTCCTTAGCCTTGATAGCATGAAGCTTGATCTTGAATGTAGCGGCCTTGCCTGCAAGAGCTTCTGCGTAATCCTCGGGGAAGCTTACATTTACATCAAATTCTTCGTCAACATTGTGACCTACGATCTGCTCTTCAAAGCCGGGAATAAATGAACCTGAACCGATTTCGAGCTCATATTCTTCAGCTTTGCCGCCGTCGAATGCTTCACCGTCAACAAAGCCTTCAAAGTCGATAACAGCAATATCGCCGTTTTCTACTGCTCTGCCTTCTACGGGGATGATTCTTGCATTCTGCTCAAGCTTCTTCTGAAGGTCTGCGTCTACTTCCTCATCTGTAACCTCTGTGGGAGCCTTCACTGCGGAAAGACCCTTGTAGCCTTCAATGGAAACTTCAGGCTTTACAGTAACCTTGCAAACAAGCTCAACGCCGTTTTTGCCGATTTCCTTGATATCGAAATCAAAGGGGCTGTCAACGGGTTCAATACCTGCTTCGGCAACAGCTGCTTCATAAGCAGCGGGGAATGAGATGTCGAGAGCATCATCATAGAAAACGCCTTCGCCGTATCTCTTTTCAATAATAGCTCTGGGAGCTTTACCTTTTCTGAAACCGGGAACATTAATGTTATTCTTTTCTTTGTTGTAAGCCTTGTTTATAGCTTTTTCGAATTCTTCTGCAGAAATGGAAAGCGCGAGGGTAAATTCATTTGTGCCTGTTTTTTCAGCTGATTTTAACATTTTGTAAGTCCTCCTGACTTAAGTTTAAGCCTTACGGCAATATAATAACCACAATATTATAGCAGAAACTTTTTTTAATTTCCACTGTTTTTTATAAAAAAATATAATAATAATAAACTCAAAGTATTATTTTTTTTGGGCAGAATGCGAGAAAATCGGCGGAAATCAGGGAAAATACGATTCCCTCGTGGGTATATTTTTCGTATCTGCCTGTTTTTTCTCCGTGAATGTGACCGAAATAGCAGCGCTTTATTCCGTATTCAAGAAGAACATTCAGAAGCTCCTCACACACACCCGATTCATATACCACAGGGTAGTGAAGAAAGGCAACAGGCTCTTTTCCTGTTTTAAGTGCTTCTTCAATTGAAGTTTTAAGTCTGCCTGCTTCTCTCATTATAACCTTTTCGGCGTTGTCCGCCTTGTCGTCAAAAAACCATCCTCTTGTGCCGCATACCGCAATGTCCTCCGCAATAAAGGCATTATTGAACAGAAATTCGATGGTGTCAAGGTGATTTGCGGCGGTGAATTCCTTAAGCTTTTTCATAGTGCCCCACCAGTAGTCGTGGTTGCCCTTACCTATGATTTTTCTGCCGGGAAGGTCGTTTATGAACTTAAGGTCGTCTTTAGCCTCTTCCATGCTCATAGCCCATGATATATCTCCGGGGACAATAACGGTATCACCGGGGGAAACAACGCTCTCCCAGTTTTTTTTAAGTCTCTGAGTGTAGTCCTGCCACCCCTTGAATATATCCATAGGCTTTTCGCTTCCCAGTGACAGGTGCGGATCGGCAATTACGTAAACTGACATAAAAAAATCCCGTTGAAAATGATTTTGAAGAATTTGCCGTTAATATATTTTTTACGGCGTGAAAAGATAATAACGGAAGCCGCTTTCAGTTTTCCTCCTTTTTTGCTTTCCCGCGGGAAAAAGGTAAATTCGGATAATGGTCTGCGGTTTCCGTATCAGTACCGGAGTTGAAAAATGATGAGTAAAAAATGCAAAGAAAACAAAAATATCTGCTGTGATGCGAAAAATTGTGTTTATCACACCACAGACTGTAAGTGTACAGCCGACAGCATAAAGGTAAGCAACAAAAATGCCTGCTCCTGCGCGGAAACCAGCTGTGCCACCTTTAAGCTGAGGGACATTACAACGGATAATGTGTGAGAATCCTTTGTTTTCAGGGGAATGCCGGTTATATACCCAGCATTGCGAAAACAACATTCTGCATTTCTTCTTTTTCGCAGATATCGGTAAATCTGGGTGAAGCACCGCGAAGCTCTGTAAGCTTTACGGGAGGAGTAACACCGGAAGCCCTTTCAACTGCTGCGATCATATCAAATTCATCCTCTGATGCGGTGCTCTCGCCGAGGCCTTCAAGCACGGCGGGAGAGAATTTATAGGGTGAAGCGGTGGATACGATAACCGTAGGTGTGGTATCTCCGCTTGTTCTGCGGTATTCGTTATAAACATTTATTGCAACGCCTGTGTGAGGATCTGAGAGATAATTATAAGCCCCGAAGGTTTCTCCGACGGTCTTTTTTGTTTCGGTGTCATCACAGCAGCCTGCTGCGAATATCTCCTGAATTTTTGCAAGAATATCCCCGTTTACGGTATATTCGCCCTCAGAAGAAAGAGCAGAGAAAAGAGTTCTGATCTCATCGGAATTGTCACCGCTTAAATGGAAGAGAAGTCTTTCAAGATTACTTGAAACAAGAATATCCATTGAGGGCGAAACAGTCTGATGGAACTGTCTTACACGGTTATATCTGCCTGTGTTGATGAACTCTGTGAGAACATTATTGGCGTTTGAAGCGCATATAAGCTTATTTACGGGAAGGCCCATTTCTTTAGCATAGTAAGCAGCAAGAATATTGCCGAAGTTTCCTGTGGGAACGGTGAAATTGATTTTTTCGCCGTTTTTTATCTGTCCGGAGGCTATCATATCGGCATATGCTGAGAAGTAGTATACTATCTGAGGAACGAGTCTTCCCCAGTTGATGGAGTTTGCGGATGAAAACGCCATATTGTTCTTCCGGAGAGCCTCTTTTACGGCAGGATCGGTGAAGATGGCTTTAACACCTGTCTGTGCATCGTCAAAGTTGCCTCTGATAGCGCATACGCCTACATTTTCACCCTGCTGGGTGGTCATCTGAAGCTTCTGCATTGCACTGACGCCGTCACTGGGATAGAAAACAAGAATCTTTGTTCCGGGCACATCCTTGAAGCCCTCAAGAGCTGCTTTGCCCGTGTCACCCGAGGTGGCAACGAGAATGACGATTTCTTTACCGTCCGCCATTTTCTTTGCACTGCCTGTGAGAAGATAGGGGAGAAGCTGCAGAGCCATATCCTTGAATGCACAGGTGGGACCGTGCCAGAGCTCAAGAATATTTACATTATCGTGAAGATTTACCACGGGTGCCTTCTTTTCGTGGGTAAATCCTGTGCCGTATGCTCCAAGTGTATCCTCGTCGATCTCTTCTTTTGTGAAATCGGTAAGATACAGCGAAAGGACTTTCCGTGCACGCTCAATATATGTCATAGGTACAAGGGATTCGATAAATTCCGCTGATACCTTAGGAATATCGGTGGGCACGAAGAGGCCGCCTTCGGAAGAAATGCCGTTTGCTATGGCATATGCTGAAGAAACCGACAGCGTATTATTTCTTGTAGATGTGTAATTCATAAAAATTAACCTCCGTGCTGTATAATTTTTCACTATATTCTATCAAAAAAAAATTTGCTTGTAAAGTACAATTTAATATTTATTATATATAATTTTCTTGCATTAATTCTGCCTTTATGTTATTATTACATATTACGGAGGCTGATAATAATGAGCGACTATATGAAAAATCTTGTAACCGGCTGCACTTCTCACGCAGAGCTGCGCTGTCAGACATCAAGAACCAGAAGAGTATCCGTTGTTGCGGGCTCGCTTGTGGGAAACATGTCATCGGTTTCAAAGGGAATAGGTGCACGTGTATATAAAGACGGTGTATGGGGATTTGCTTCAAAAAGCAACACCGATGAAAAAAGCGCTGCAGAGGTGCTGAACAGTGCCCGTGAAAACGCACTTCTTCTTGATTCAAGAAGACCTGCAAACAAAGGAAAGCTGATAAATGCACAGAAGGTGGAATTTTCTGAAAAGCGTCCCTTTACGGATGTTTCCCAGAAAACCCTTGTGGATTTTGCAATGGCTGTGGATGCCTATATAGAAAAAACATATCCCTCTCTCACATCAAGACATGTGGGGCTTTCAACAGGCTGTATTGAAAAAACTCTTGCAACCTCAGAGGGAACATATGCTTTTCAGCTTTTTCCCAGAACTTATATGATAGTTTCAATGTCCGAGGAGGCTTCGGACGGAACAAATATCGAGCTGTTTGATGTTATCGGCGGCGGCGAGGGATATTTTGATGATTATTACTCAGATCCCGCAGTATTATATCCGCAGATAGATAATTTATATAATGAGCTTATGCTGAAAAAAGAGGGTATATTCCCCGATGCGGGTGAGGCTCTGTGCATAATCGATTCATCAATTGCAGGTATGGTGGCTCACGAGGCTGTGGGACATACCGTTGAATCCGACCTTGTTCTTGCAGGAAGCGTGGCAAAGGGCAGCATAGGGAAAGAGGTTGCCTCTCCTCTTGTAAGCCTTACCGACTTTGCACATACCGCTTTCGGAGAAAAAACACCTCTTCCCGTTTATGTTGATGACGAGGGAACACTCTGCCGCGATGCAGTGATTATAAAAGACGGTGTGCTTACGGGATATATGAATAATCTTGAAAGTGCTATGCACTTCGGAGTGGAGCCTATGGGAAATGCAAGAGCATTCGCATTTTCCGATGAGCCGCTTGTACGTATGAGAAATACTGCAATACATCCCGGAAAGGATAAGCTCAGCGATATGATAGCATCTGTTGATAAGGGCTATTATCTTACCCGTACTCAGAACGGTCAGGCAGATACCACAGGTGAATTTATGTTCGGCATCACTATGGGCTATGAAATAAAGGACGGAAAGCTGGGCAAGGCTCTCAGAGATACCACAATTTCGGGTGTTGCCTTCAATATGCTTAAAACCGTCGATATGCTTTCGGATAATATATCCTGGGATTTTGCAGGCTACTGCGGTAAAAAGCAGCCTATGCCCGTGTCTATGGGCGGTCCTGCCATAAGATGTAAGGTAAATATAGGAGGCAGATAAAATGGATAATCTTAAAAAAGCGGCTCAGTATATTCTGGATTCTCTTGTTTCTGCCGGCGGCGATATGGCACAGGTAAGTGTGTCAGAGGGAAGAGTTGAGGAATTCAATGTTGATGCAGGTGAATTTTCACTTATCAGAAGTGTGTTTAATTCAGGCGCATCAATGAAGGTTATAAAGGATATGAAAAAAGGCACGGCTTCAGTGAATCAGCTTGATAAGGAAGCCATAGACAACGCTGTAGGTGAGTGTATTGCGGCTGCCGTGACCGGTGTTACGGATGAAGCATTGTCAATTTCCGAAAAGGAAGAAAACTGCGATTTCGTGTCGGGTGAGCTTACTGCCGATAAGGAAGCATTTTTTGATTCTCTTCTGAAATTTACGGAGGATGTAAAAAATGAATTTCCCGAAATAATGCTTGAGCAGGTTATTGCCTCTTATGCCTACGGAAAGCATGTTGTTGCAAACACAAACGGAGTGCTGTTTACTGAGGAGGACGGCTCATATTCCGTGAGCATAATGTATTCGGCGCATAATGAAGAGAATGTGACCTCCTTCAACTGCGTGGCTGTGGATTATACCGACCCTGCTTCGGATATACTGGCTCTTGCCGATGTGAGACTGATGCTTGAAAGAGCGGTAAAGGAGCTGAACGCTGTTCCTTTTGCAGGTAAGTTTACGGGTACTGCTGTTTTTTCTCCCGCCTGCCTTTGTGATTTTGTTTCAACCATAACCGATTCCTTTACGGGGGATCTCTCTCTTATTGAGGGCACCTCTCCCTGGAAGGACAGTCTCGGCAAGCAGGTGGCAGACCCCTCATTTACACTCAGTGTTATTCCCCTTGATGAAAATATCGTTTGCGGTGAAAGAATAACCGCCGACGGATATAAAGCAGAAAATTATGATGTTATAAAAGACGGTATTCTTGAAAGCTTCTGCCTTTCTGAGTATGCCGCAAGAAAAACCGGACTTACCCGCTCAAAGAGCACAAGCGGCTGTGTAAGGGTGAATTCCGGCGATAAAAAGCTCAGCGATATCATAAAGGATATCGATAACGGTATTCTTGTGTGCCGTTTCTCGGGCGGCGAGCCTGCAGGCAACGGTGATTTTTCCGGTGTTGCCAAAAACAGCTTTCTTATAAAAGACGGAAAAATAGCTGAGCCCCTCAGTGAAACTATGATAAGCGGAAATATTGCTTCGATGCTTAAGGAAATAAAAGGAATTTCTCAAGAAAACGTGAACTACGGAACCTGTATTATGCCCTATGCCGCATTCGGCTCAGTTACGGTTTCGGGTGCAAATTAATTAACCGGAGATAATAAAAATATGACTAAAAATAATATTTTTCCGACTGTGCCCCTCAGAGGAGTGGTGCTCTTCCCCGGAATGACCCTTCATTTTGATGTGGGAAGAAAGGCTTCTCTTGCTGCTTTGAAGAATGCCAACGGTCAGGATGTTTTCTTTGTTGCGCAGAAGGAGGCAAGCATTGAAAGACCTGAGGCAGAGGATCTTTACGGTATCGGTGTTGTGGGCACAGTCCGTCAGATAATAAAGCTTCCCGACCATCAGGGAACGGTAAGAGTTGTGGTGGAAGGAAAGTACAGAGCTGCCGTAAAAGAAATCGTGCAGAAAAGACTTTACTATAAGATCGAGGTCGAGCCTCTTGAGGATGATACGGCGGTGCCTGAATTCTTTGAAGGCCCGCGTGAGCTTATAGAGGAGGCTGCATTATTCAGCATAAGAAGATTCTTCGACGGCTATGCAGAGCACATTCAGCATATTTCAGCTGAAATGTTTTCAAAAATTTATGAATCTAAAGCCCTCGGCTCCACAGTTGACTATATTGCATCTAATATGATGCTCACTCTTGAGGACAAGCAGAGGATATTGTCAACTCTTAATGTGTATATGCGTTCAGAAGCTTTATGCTCCATACTGGCAAAGGAAACCGAGATCCTTGAGATTGACGCTCTTATTCAGGATAAGGTGCAGACTCAGATGGATAAGAATCAGCGCGAATATTATCTCAGGGAAGAGATGAAGGCGATTACGGAAGAATTGGGAGAGCTTGACGGCGACGATAATTCTCTTCTTGTGAAGCGCATAAACGAAAGTGCAATGAGTGATGAATCAAAGGAAAAGCTGCTTTCAGAGGTTGAAAGACTTAAGCGTATGTCACCCTCTTCGGCAGACGGCAATGTGCTTCGTTCCTACATAGAAAAGTGTCTTGAATTACCCTGGGGAGTTTTTACGAAAGAAAATACCTCTCTTGACAAAGCAAAAAAGATACTTGAAAAGGATCATTTCGGTCTCAGGGATGTAAAAGAGCGTATAATTGAAATGATAGCCGCTCTTATTGTGTCTCCTGAAATCAAAGGGCAGATAATCTGTCTTGCAGGCCCTCCCGGTGTAGGTAAAACAAGTATTGCAAGAAGCATTGCCAAAGCTACCAACAGAAACTATGCAAGAATTTCTCTCGGCGGTGTGAGAGATGAGGCCGAAATAAGAGGCCACAGAAAAACCTATATCGGAGCAATGCCCGGCAGAATAATAAATGCGGTTATAGAATCAAAGAGTATGAACAGCCTTGTTCTTCTTGATGAAATTGATAAATTAGGAAATGACTTTAAGGGTGACCCTGCAGCTGCTCTTCTTGAGGTGCTTGACGGTGAGCAGAATTTCTCCTTCCGGGACCACTATATTGAGCTTCCCGTGGATCTCAGCAAGATTCTCTTTATCACCACGGCAAACGATAAGCATGCCATTCCCGATGCCCTTCGGGACAGAATGGAAATTATAGACATCCCCGGATATACCTATGAGGAAAAATTCTCAATTGCAAAAAAGCATCTTGTCCCCAAACAGATGAAGGAGCACGGAATCAGCAAGCAGAATCTTAAACTTTCCGATGCTGCCATAAGAACGGTTATTGACGGCTACACAAGAGAAGCAGGTGTGAGAATACTTGAAAGAAAGATTGCAGCCCTCTGCCGTAAGGAGACCGTAAGACTGGCTTCGGGAAACGAAGAAAGACTTGATATCACCGATAAGAATATTGAAGAATTTCTCGGTGTTAAAAAATACCGTCCCGAAGAAAACACCCATGAGGATATTATCGGTGTTGTAAACGGTCTTGCATGGACAAGCGTGGGCGGTGAGCTGCTTAAGGCAGAGGCACTTGTGCTTCAGGGTACAGGTAAGGTTGAATATACGGGCTCATTGGGTGATGTTATGAAGGAGTCAGTACGAACAGCCGTAAGCTTGGTCAGAAGCCGTGCTGATAAATTCTGCATAAACCCCGATTTCTATAAAGAAAACGATATTCACGTGCATTTCCCCGAGGGTGCCGTGCCTAAAGACGGTCCCAGTGCCGGTGTTACCGTGACTACTGCTCTTGTCTCCGCACTCAGCAAAAGAAAGGTTTCGGGTGATGTGGCTATGACGGGAGAGGTGACTCTTACGGGCAGAGTGCTTCCCATAGGCGGTCTCAGAGAAAAATCAATGGCTGCCTACAGAGAGGGAATACACACTGTTATCATCCCCCACGGCAACATTGCTGACCTTGAGGAAGTGGACGAGGCAGTAAAGAAGAAGGTTAATTTTATCCCGGTGAAATATGTGGATGAGGTTCTTGATATTGCTATTATTGATGATGCGGAAAAGGATAACGGAAATAAAAAAATACCACCTGCAAATAAGGATATTGTAATCCCCAAGTGCGACGGCGGTGTAGGTATTTCCTGTAAAAACTGAAAGGAGAATGTTTTGTATGAATATAAATAATGTAAAATTTGAAGCTTCATTCGGTACATCCTCCCAGCTCAGAAAATCTGATATGCCCGAAATAGTTTTTGCCGGTAAATCAAATGTCGGCAAATCCTCACTTATAAATAAATTTTTTAACAGAAAAAATCTTGCCCGTGTTTCCGGTGTGCCCGGAAAAACCACAACCATCAATTTTTTCCTTGTTGACGGGGTGAGAATTGCCGACCTTCCCGGCTACGGCTATGCAAAACGCTCAGATAAGGAAAAGCGCCGCTGGGGAGAGCTTATGGAGGCATATTTTGCAAGCGAAAGAAACATAAGACTTGTGGTTCAGCTTCTTGATATGCGCCATGAACCCACTGAGGACGACAGAACAATGCTTCAGTTCCTGACGGATGCAGGCTTCCCCTTTATTTGTGTGCTTACCAAGTGTGACAAGCTCAACAAAACAGAGAGGAGAAAAAGAAGAGAGGCCTTTGAAAGCAACCCTCTTCTTGACGCCGCTTTTGCTATTATAGAAGCCTCCGCCCAGAACGGCGAGGGAATGCAGGAGCTTAAAGAAATTATAGAGGAAAGCCTTCTTGCTGACTCTGACGGGGAAGACGCCGCAGAAGATATTTCTGCAGAGGATACACCCCGTGAAGAGGCTCCCTGCGAAGAAGCTGTTTGTGAAGATACCTCTTGTGAAGAAGCTTCTGCTGAGATACATGCCCGGCCGGCGTCCGTTCAGAGGGTAAAGGTTAAAAAGCGAAAAAAATAAATTCGGGCATAATACAGATAAAAATACTATATCAGTCTGATAATAAGAAAAAATCTTACGATTTATCAACCCCCTACAGCCCCCAATCTTGGGGGCTGTAGGGGGTTCTTGTTCAATAAGCTTGCGTCATTCAATGAGCCCGCAGGCGAATTATAAGCTAAATTGCTCACAACGCGAGCAATTTCCTATATAATAAAAAATCCCC
This sequence comes from Acutalibacteraceae bacterium, assembly GCA_045591055.1. GTDB lineage: Bacteria > Bacillota > Clostridia > Oscillospirales > Acutalibacteraceae > RUG806. The sequence continues at coordinate 58,334 of JAZNSD010000062.1, forward strand.
CGTATTACGTTTTTTGTAACACGGGGGATTTTGCTGACTGTTTATCTGTTATAGGGGACGGGGATGTAGGAGAGGATGGTGCGGAAGAAGGCGATTATTTTTGCCAGTAAGCCGAAGGGGGGAAGGGTTGCTGCTTTTTCGGTGTTTACCACCGTGAAGGAATCGAATATTTCTCCCGAATCCGTAAGGTATGAATTAACCGTTATTGTGTCATCTCCGAATATGAGAAGGGAATAGGAGGCTTCTTTAAGGTCTACGCTGTGGACAATATATTCCTGAGCGGAGGTGTCGTAGGAGGAGCATTTGCCGCCCGAGGCTGAGCCTGCCTCAAAGTAAACCGTTCCGATTGATGCGATCTGACCGTTATATAAAGGATATGTTCTTGAATAGAAGTGGTTGTGGCCGCTTAAAACGAGGTCGATATCATAGGAATCGAAATATCCCTTTATCATTGATGTGCAGAATTTATTTGTGAATTCATCAGCACCTGCGGAATATGCACCGTGATGAAGCATAATAACTCTCCAGCGGGCATCGGGGTTTGCTGTTATCGCATCGTTTATTGTTTTCTGATGAGCTGCGGGGATAATGTTATTGGAATCAAGGACTATAAACAGGGCATTGCCGTAGGAGAAATAATAGTTGTTGCCTGCCGCATCAACTCCGGTGTTTCCGAAGAAGTCGCTGAACAGAGGGGAATAGAAATCGTGATTTCCCGCTGTGGGGGCAAGAGGAAGGGCACTTAAGGTGTCGGGGGAGAACAGGGCATTGTACTGAAGTGCGGAAAAGCCGTCATTGACCTGATCGCCTGCTGAGAGTATCAGCTCAGCACCGTTGTTCTGAGCGCTGATAAGTGTTCTTTCCCAGCCGTATGTGTCGTCCTGTACAGCAGTGAGGCTGTCGTCACCTGATCTTCCCAGCTGAGGGTCGGAGCAGAATGCTGCTGTGAAGCCGCTATCGTCAGCTTCAACAGAAAAGCTCTTGTTGTTGTAGGTAATACCGTCTGCCGTATAAGAATATGTGTAGGTGCCGTCTCTGAGATCAGAAAGCTTTACGGTATTGATAACAGCGTTGAGAGTGATTCTGCTTTCAGCATTTACCGTGAATTTATTTACACCGTCGGAATAAGTGAAAATATTGCTTGTATTATCCGAAAGCCATGTGAAAACTCTGTCATTTTCGTCTTCACCCGGGCTTTGCCATATTTTTCCTGAATGAGAGGCCCTGTCTTCCCAGTTTTTAAGCCATTTTTCTGTTGCAGGCACGGGATTTGCCGCAAATGCCGTGATGCAGAATGTGAAAATTAAAGTAAATGAAAGCATAAGCGAAAGTAACTTTTTCATTTTATTCATCTCCTTTTGATTTAATTTTACACCATAAACCTTTATTCTGTCTACAAAATTTTGTCAAATTAAAAAAATAATAATAATTTTAGTGCAAATTTACCCAAATTTGATACTTTTAATTTATCACGGGCTATGCTATAATCATACTATTAAAATTATGAAAGAGGGATTATATGAAAATCAATGACCTTCTGCATAAGGTTTACGGTACCGATCCCGCCAAAAAGGATAGCCTTCAGCCAAAAGAAGCTATCGCTTACGGTGTTGCCGGATTCGGTCAGAACTTTATATGCACAATTATCGGGTCTTATCTCACAATTTTTATGACTGACGCTCTTCTTTTCGGCGGTGTCGGCAAGGGCGGAATCTTCGGCGCAATCGACGGTGCTACCGCTGTTGCTTTTCTTATGCTCGGTGTAAGAATTTTTGATGCCTTCAACGATCCCATAATGGGCTCTATTGTTGACAGGACAAGAACAAAGTGGGGCAAATGCCGTCCGTTCCTCAAGTGGATGGCAATTCCTATAGCTGTTATGACTATAGCATGCTTCCTTCCCCTTCCTTCAAAAACACTTGCAACCTTTATTGTTGTTGCTGTTATCTACACATTCTGGTCTGTTGCATACACAATTGCCGACGTTCCTTACTGGGGACTTTCCACCTGTATGACAAACGACACTGTTGTGCGCGGTAATATGCTTACCATCACACGTCTTATCTGTACTCTCGGTGCAGGTATCGTAACCATCGGTGTGCCGATCATCACAAGTGCCGTTACCGCAAAATACAGAGATGAAGCAGGCAATGTTCTCCCCGAGTTCATTCAGGCAAATGCCGACACACTTAAGATTACTTATTTTATCTGTGCTGTAGTGTTCACTGTAGTTGCAATTCCCATGTTCTTCTATGGTTTCAAGCATACAAAAGAGCGTTTTACATCTAATGACGCACCTCCCAGCCTCGGACATAACCTCAAGCTTCTCTTTAAGAACAAGGAGCTTCTTCTTATAGTTATTTCCGGTATTCTCGGCGGTGCAAGAATGGTTTATACATACACAGGCGGTCTTTATTTCGCAAAGTATGTTCTCAAGAACGAAGGCCTTTTCGGTATTATTACTCTTCTTGTTGTTCCCGGCGGTCTTGTTGCATCCATCCTTGTTCCCTGGATGACCAAGAAATTCACAAAGAAATGGGCATATATCGGTGTGCATGTTTTCGGTGCAGTTGTTATGTTTGCTATGTACTTCATAGGCTACAACGCTCCCTGGAAGATCATTGTATGCGCTATCGGTCTTGTTCTTCTCGGTATTCCTCAGGGTGTAAATAACATCATCACCTATGCTATGATCGGTGATACTGTTGACTATCTCGAATGGAAAACAGGCGAAAGAGGCGAAGGTATCTGCTTTGCTATGCAGACCCTTATCAACAAGGTCGGTATGGCTGTAGGCGCATTCATCGGCGTTATGGCATTCAGCTGGGCAGGCATCAACCCCGAAGCAACACCTGCTATCCAGCCTGAGGGCGAGCAGCTTCTCTGGAACATTCTTATACTTGCAGGTGCTGTCAGCATGGTAGGCACTGTAATTCCTATGCTTTTCTATACGATCTCAGAAAAGAAGCAGCAGGAAATGGTTAAAGAAATTGAAGCAAGAAAAGCAGCAAAATAATTATTAATACATAATATTAAAGCGCACAGAATTCCTTTCGGAGCTCTGTGCGTTTTTGTTTTGCATTTCTTTTATTATTTTTCTCTCTTCAGTCTGAAGTCTACGGAGTTTCTCAGATATGTGAGATATTCGTCATCCTTGCACATTGCCTTGCCCGGTGTATCTGAGAGCTTGGCAACGGGTCTGCCGTTTACATACTGAAGCTTGATTACAATGTTGAGCGCTTTTTCCTCGGTATCATTGGAGCAGAAGGTTCCTATTCCGAAGGAAACCTTTGCCTTGGGACTGAAATAGTCATAGAGCTTCTGTGCGCGGTCGAAGTCAAGTCCGTCGCTGAACAGAAGAAGCTTTGATTTCGGATCAATGCCGAATTTTTTGTAGTGCTCAATTATTTTATCGCCCCATATGAAGGGATCGGCACTGTCGTGGCGCACACCTGTGTAGTTGTTTGCCATAGCACGGTTGAAATCCAATAAAAACAGGTCGGTTGTTATTGTATCCGTGAGTGCTGTGCCGTTGTCGCCCTTGTATTCATCATACCAGTCATTCATGGCATAATGATTTGTATATGCAAGAGGAATGGAGTCTATGCCCTGATACATCTGAACGAACTCGTGGGCATAGGTGCCTATCGGAGTGATATTATATTTTTTTGCCAGATACACATTTGATGTGCCTACACAGTTTTTTGTTTCTGTGATAAGTCTTTTTACAACCGTATCCTCCCATTCTCTTGAGAGTCTTCTTCTGCAGCCGAATTCGGCAAAGCTGAAGGTGTAAATACCGTCAGCAAATGCTTTTATTTTTGCATCAAGTCTTTCGCTTGCTGATTTAAGCAGTCTGCCGTAGTCGTATTTCAAACGGAAATATACCTCATTTACAATTTCAAGAAGATATATTTCAAACTGCATGGCGGAAAACAGCGGTCCGTCCACCACAATTGAAAGCTCACCCTCAGCGGTTCTTGATACTGTTACATAATCCCTCAGAGGATGCCACAGACGAAGAAATTCCACATAGTCATTTTTTATAAAACGGATAGAGCGCAGATATTCAAGCTCATCCTTTGTGAATCTCAGACTGCACAGATGGTCTATCTGACAGTTGATTTCCTTTTCCATTTCCTCGGTAAAAACAATATCCTTGTTTCTGCACTTGAAAAAGTATTTTCCGCACAGATCCGTGTGCTTATGGAAAATAACCTGATTCATATTGAATTTATATAAATCCGTATCAAGCAGGGATATGACGATGGGCTCAAGAAGCATAATATCTGTCCTTTCAGATTGTTTTGTATGGTATTAATTATTACACAGATAAAAAGTGAAATCAATATATAAAACAATAAAAATCAGGTCCCCGTGAAAACTCAGGGGACCCTTAGATTTGTGATTACATATAAATATATGCGGGATGAAGCTTTTCAAGACCTACCGAAGCTCTGAGCACAGCTCTTGCATCTGCAGCTGTAATTTTGTTGTTTTGGTCAACATCAGAAACAGTTCTCTGTATCTGAGTGAATTTTTCAAGATCAACGCTGTATCTGAGAATAAGTCTTGCATCTGCTGCAGTAACAGCGCCGTTGGAGTCTGTGTCACCCATCATTACGGCTTCCTTGTTTCTGTCAATTGCGAATCTGTCGAGAAGGTTTACATAATCACCGTCAACGGTATGAACATCAACTGTGAGAACATCCTTGTTGACTGTGATTGCTGCAAACATCTGCTTGGGAGATGTGTCAGTCTCAGCAAAGATGCTGTATTCGGGGTATTCTTCAATTTCTGCGGGAGAGGTGCTGCCGCCGATAACCGCAACCGTACCCTTCCTGTCGAAGTATGTATCATAGCTTTCGCCGTTTATAACGGTATTGATCTGTGCAGAGGATACAATTGAATCCCCGTTCATAAGATGTGTTCTTGCATAAATTTTTTCGTTGCCCTGAAGAATAAGGTCAATATCATATTCCTCCATGATGCTTATGAGCTGTGTGTGCAGGGCATCTGATGCGGCTAGTCCGTATATTCCTTCATGCATAACAAGAATGTTCCAGAAGGAATTACTGCTGCTGAGATCGTTTTTGAGGAATTCTATCTGATCCTTTGAAAGAGAGCCTGCGGAATTTTTGTTGTTCGTGTTAAGAACAATGAAATGGGCATTGCCGTAGTTGTATGAATAATAGATGCCCCCGTCGGATAACTGCTCGGGTGCATGTGCTACGGGGAAGTATTTTTCAACGCTGTATGCTCCCTTTATATCTTCATCTGCGGGTGCATATACAAAGGGTCTGGATGCCGTTATTTCTTCAGCCGAGCTTATTGCCCATGACCACTGGTCATCATTATCGGACTGAGAAACAAGATTTCCCGTGTGTACCGTGAAATTGTAGCCGGGATAAAGCTCCTCAGCCTTTTTAAGCACATCGGCAAGCTCACTGTAGTCAGAGGGTACATATCCGCCTGAATCAGAAACATGAACAAAAGTGAATTCTCCGCCTTCATCAGGAGCAGTTCTTATGGTGCAGTCACTTGTGAAGCCTTTTGTGAAATCGCCTATTCTTACTTTATAAAGAGTATCTGCTTCAAGTCCAGATACGGTAACTGAGTGGCTTATGACCTCTCTTGTCCAGGGAAGAATACCGAATGTTCCCGCATCAAAGCCGGGGGCGGAGTATGTTGTATTTTTGGATTCAGCCTTTACATTTACACCTTTAAGCGCGGCACCCGTAAACTCTTCACCGTCCTTTACGACCTCAATATCACTTGCCGTAACAGAATATTTTGTCATCCAGTTTACCGTGAAGGAGGATGTGTTATCCTCTGTCATTGAGAAGGTAACATTGACGGGAAGCTGCATATCCTCTTTTGTTCCCGTAACCTTTACGGGACCGTTATTCGTGTAGGTAACATCCCAGTCCTTTGAATCATCCTCGACCATACCGCCGATAACGATTTTTGCCTGATGAACGGCAGCTGCCTTCGTATCCTCGGTAATAAACATATTAAGAAGAGTATCAATAAGCTCATCAATAGTTGTTCCGTAGGGAACAAAGCCTGTTGCAAGAACTGAGCTTACGAGCTTTCTGAGAGAAACATCGCCTACACCTGAAATAAGCTTTGTGAGTGTGGTAATAAGATCTGCTTCGGAATCCTTGTTTACTATTCCCGAATCAAGCACTGCAAGAATAAGTGCATATGCAATATCAACATAGCCCACGGGATTTTCGCTGCCGTTGAAGAAAGAACCGAAATGAAGATCTATGCTTGAAAGAATATTGTTTACAAGAAGATCATCAACAATATATTCCTTTACGGTTGCTATAAGAAGCTCAAGGAATTCGGGTCTGCCTGAAAATTCAACAACATCCTGTAAGAAAAGGTCATCGGAAATATCTTCGTTTCCGGGGTACATGGTTGCAATTACGGAAAGCACCGCATCGCCCAGAGTACCGCCCTTTGCTGCGTTGCCGAAGCCGTAGGTATCAATATACTTTGTGCAGGGAATTTCAGAAACCTGAATTGCCAGAATATCGTCAAGGGTGTCTTCTATAAGCTTATAGGTTTCGGACTTCTGATAGATGTATTTTTCCATTATCTGACGGTCGATGTCATCAAGGAAATTCATAACATTTTTTCCGGAGAGAACAATTTTACCGTCAAGCATTATTCCGCCCATAAGATATGAATTGATAGTTTTTTCAATATCAATATCCATCTCTTTTTCGATGTATTTCACAACGCTTCCCTCAGCACGGATACCGTTTACATATTTGTCGAGGGTGTTTTTAAGAATACCGAAAATGTAATCGGTTGCATCGGCATGTCCGCCGAACTGCTTGAAAAAGCCTGTTGTTCTGTAGGGCGCCGGGTAATTACCGTTGCCGGAAATTGCCTTTACTCCGCTGTTTTCGTCACAGCTGTTCTGATTGAAGGTAACATCAAAGCCGCCTTGCTCATTTCTTGTAAAATCGGTCACTCTGTAGGAGAAGGGGAACTGAGTAAGAGTGGGAGTGATAACAGAATACATGGGATTGCCCGAGTCGGAATAAGTGATATCCACATCGCTTATGTGCTGATGTCCGCTGAAGGCATAGTTGATACCTGCATCAGCGAGAATCTCCTGAAGCTTGTAGCCGTCATCGATAACAAAGCCCTGCATAAGGAATTCGTGGAAATAGTTTGCACCTGACATATTCCAGTGGGTGAAAAGAAGGGGAGTTTCGCCGTCCTTCTTTGCATCCTCGGCTTCTGCGAGTATCCATTCGAGAAGCTCGGGGGTGAATGTACCTGCAGTTTCCTGCTTCGCAATGCCCGATTCTGTGATATCGGGAGTGAATTTTCCGCCGTCTGCAAGAATAAGTCTGAAGCCGTCACCTGTTTTTACGGAATATGAAAGGCTTCCTGCTTTTTCTGCCGTAAAATCACAGAACTGATGATAAGCATCACTGAATCCGAGATTTTTATAAATGTTGAAGAACTCTGAGGGAGCTGTGATTTTTGCTTCCTCCTTTTTGTTGTTTATGAAAGAGGATGCTCTGGGGTTGTTTATATCGTGATTTCCGGGGGTGACATAAACGCTTGCACCTGTTTTCTTTTCAAACTCAAGAAGCTTGTCTGCAAGAGCTTTATGACCCAGATATTCACCGTTGGTGGTAAGGTCGCCTGCAAGAACGATATGCTTCACACCGTTATTCTTTACCTCAAATTCCAATGAGGCGAGAGCTGCATCAAGTATTGCATCCAGATCGTCATAAACACAGTTTGCTGCCTGAAGATATGTGTAGAATGCTTCTTTTTTATCTCCGGCAAGGCTTTCGGGGAAATAATGAATGTCATTGACAGTTGCAACGGAGAAGGTGTCTTCCTTCGCTGCAGCAGCAAAGGGAATACTGCTGAGTATAAGCACGAGGCTTAAAATTAAGGATATGATTTTTGCGAAATTCTTCTTTTTCACGGACGTGTTCCTCCAAAAGATAAAAATACAGAATATATTATATATTAATGTCAGCATAAAGTAAAGGGATAATTTATGAATAAAAAAAGAAATCCTCAGGTAAAATGCGGAAAGTTATATAACGCTGCTTTTAAGACAAAGAAAAGCTCCCTGTAAAGCGGGAGCTCTGAATCTATATGGGTAAGAAGCCTGCAAGAAAGAAAAACAGGGGAACAAGAAGAAGAGCCGGCAAAAGGTTTGCAACCTTGATTTTTGTGATTCCGAGAATGTTGAGCCCCAGTGCTATTATCATAACCGAGCCTGCACAGGTAATCTCTGCAATCATTGCCGTGTCGGTCAGAACATTCTGAAGAAGGGAAGCCAGAAGCACAAGCCCTCCCTGATAAACAAGCACAAAAAGTGAAGCAAAGATAACACCGATTCCCAGTGTACAGCTGAGCATACAAGAGGATATAAGGTCAAGTATTGACTTTGTGATAAGAAGCTCATTATCACCCGAAAGACCTGCGTTGAGAGAGCCTACTATCGTCATTGCTCCGATGCAGAAAAGAAGTGAGCCTGTCACAAAGCCCTGAGCTACGGTTCCCTTTTCGCCTTTCGATTTCATTTTGTTTTCAAGAAAAGAGCCTGCCTTTTCAAGCTTGCCGTCAATGTCGATCACGGTTCCCAGTATCGTGCCGAATACCATTGAGAGAATAAGCACTATTGTGTTTTCTCCCTGAAGCGCACCGTCGATTCCTATATAAAGTGTGCATAGACCGATTGCTGTCATTGCCGCCTTTGAAACCCTTTCGGGGATTCCTTTTTTCAGCAGAAGCCCCAGAGTGCTTCCCAATATAACTGTGATTACATTTATGATTACGCCAAGCATTTGTTTAAGTCTCCGGATAAATTTTTCCAATATATTAGCACAATGTCACACAATTTGCAAATATAAAATTAAAAAATATGAGCATAATTCAATCAAGAAATACTTGAAAATATTGTCGGATGCCTGTATAATTATATGGATGTAAAAATTGAAAGGAGTTAATTCCAATGAACTATTCACATGAAGTACAGAATATGTGCGTTGTTGCTAAGGGCGTAGGTCACAAATGTGCTCCTATTCCTCAGGAAGGCGCATGGACTCATTCAACTCAGATCACTGATATCAACGGTCTTACACACGGTGTGGGCTGGTGTGCTCCTCAGCAGGGTGCATGTAAGCTTACTCTTAACGTTAAGAACGGTATCATTGAAGAAGCACTTGTTGAAACACTCGGCTGCTCAGGTATGACTCACTCAGCTGCTATGGCTTCAGAAATTCTCCCCGGCAAAACTCTTCTTGAGGCTCTTAACACAGACCTTGTTTGCGACGCTATCAACACAGCTATGAGAGAGCTCTTCCTTCAGATCGTATACGGCAGAACTCAGACTGCTTTCTCAGAAGGCGGACTTCCCGTAGGCGCAGGTCTTGAAGACCTCGGTAAGGGTCTCAGAAGCCAGGTTGGTACTCTTTTCAGCACAAAGGCTAAGGGTCCCAGATATCTTGAGCTTGCTGAAGGCTATATCACAAAGATGGCTCTTGATGCAGACGATCAGGTTATCGGTTATAAATTCGTTCACCTCGGAAAGATGATGGAATCTATCCGCAAGGGTATGGATGCTAACGAAGCACTCCAGAAGGCTACAGGTCAGTACGGCAGATTTGATGACGCAGCAAAAGTCATCGATCCCCGTGAAGAATAATTGAGGGAGGAAATAACAATGGCTTTATTTGAAAGTTACGAAAGAAGAATTAATCAGATCAACGTTGCACTCGAAAAGTACGGCATTGCCTCTCTCGAAGAAGCAAAGAAGATCTGCGATGACAAGGGCATCGACGTTTATAATCTCATCAAGGGAATTCAGCCCATCTGCTTTGAAAACGCTTGCTGGGCATATATCACAGGCACAGCTATCGCTATCAAGAAGGGCTGCACCAAGGCAGCAGACGCTGCTGAAGCAATCGGTGAAGGCCTTCAGGCTTTCTGTATCCCCGGTTCAGTTGCTGACGACAGAAAGGTTGGTCTCGGCCACGGTAACCTCGCAGCTATGCTTTTAAGAGAAGAAACAAAGTGCTTTGCATTCCTTGCAGGTCACGAATCCTTCGCAGCTGCTGAAGGTGCTATCGGTATCGCAAACTCCGCTAACAAGGTAAGAAAGGAACCCCTTCAGGTTATCCTTAACGGTCTTGGTAAGGACGCTGCTCAGATCATCTCCAGAATCAACGGCTTCACATTTGTTGAAACAAAGTTTGATTATATGACAGGTAAGCTTGAAATCGTAAGCGAAAAGGCTTATTCAAACGGCCCCAGAGCTAAGGTTCGCTGCTTCGGTGCAGACGATGTCCGTGAAGGCGTTGCTATCATGCATCACGAAGGCGTTGACGTTTCCATCACAGGTAACTCAACTAACCCCACCCGCTTCCAGCATCCCGTTGCAGGCACATATAAGAAGGAATGCAACGAAATCGGCAAGAAGTATTTCTCCGTTGCTTCCGGCGGCGGCACAGGCCGTACTCTTCATCCCGACAATATGGCAGCAGGCCCCACATCCTACGGTATGACAGACACAATGGGCAGAATGCACTCCGACGCACAGTTCGCAGGCTCCTCCTCCGTTCCCGCTCACGTAGAAATGATGGGACTTATCGGCGCAGGTAACAACCCCATGGTTGGTATGACCGTTGCTTGCGCAGTTGCTATCGAAGAAGCAAGCAAATAAGCGTTGATATATAAGGGATTGTAAGGCTTTCGGAAGAAATCCGGGATGCTGTTACAGAGCTTTGATACTGAATCAACACAAAAAAATATCCGCACACATCATTTTGGGAAAATCCACTATGATGTGTGCGTATTTTTAGGTTCTTTACGGAAAGTTGGGGAATGATGTGCGGCACGGGAGTGCCGGATAAAAAAGTTTTGTTTGAGCTTTTTCAAAAGCTCACGGTGTCAAGAGGCAGCGCCTCTTGTCGCACTCCGCAGAGTGCGAAATCCCCTATGCGTCAAAAGCGCAGGAGGGGAGAAAAACAGTTCAGTGAACTGTTTTTCGTGGGGAACCCTCGCCGGGGGTTCCCCATAAAACGAATAATGTGATTAATCAAATTCCCCAACTTTCCGTGAAAAGTATCAATATGATCTGTTTGATTATTCTTCCCGGGTATAGGGCTTTATTTCATTTGTTCTGTTCAGCAGATAATCAACACTTGTGTTGTGAAAGTCGGCAATTTTACACAGCGTTTCGGGAGTCATAGAGTTTATACCGTTTTCGTATGCGAATGCGGAATGGCTCATTATTAAACTTAAAGGGAACGGTTTTAATGCCGTTCCCTTAATTCATTTTTTAGCAGTCTGAGGTGTTTTCATATTGCGGACAGCTCTTTTATACTGCTATAAACTCTGACGCGTTCAGAATGCAGAGCTTTGAAATTTACCAAGTTAAAGTAAGTTTTTGTGAAGTAATTACCGTAATATATGTTTTGAACGTTACCTGAAAATATTTTTTTTAATAAAACGGAATATTGACAATCGGTTCCGGTTACAATATAATAAGTGTAAAGAAATAAAAATTTACACTATGCGAGAGGTGAGATTATGGCGGTGGATTACAGAAGGCTTTGCATTGAGCTTTTCGGAACGGACAATGTTGATGAATTGAAAAAAATTGCTGAAAGGCGGCAAACAGGCAGAAAAAAATCCTTGAGCGAAAAGGATATTCAGAAAATAATTGAATTACAGCAGCAGGGAATGACTACACAGAAAATTGCAGAAATTCTCGGTGTCAGCCGTCAGACGATCTCAAAATATCTTAATGCATTTCCCGATGGTAATTACACGATGCGCATAAATTTTATGCTGAGGCAGAAGGTGTGCACCGAAATATATGTTGATTTTCTCAATAAAAAAATCAGCATTATCAATCGCACAAATGATGTTTTATGCCGTGCCTTCGGAGTGATTGAAAACCCTACGTGGGAGGATTTTCAATATTTTCTTAAAGAAAGATGCATCCCTGAAAGCAGAGGAAATAAAAAAGAAATTCTTAAAGGTCTCGGTATTGACCACTTTGATCCTCTTCAGATTATTGAAGCTACAAAGGGAAAAATGGCAGAGGATAATCATTATATAAATTTTACTTACAGAGGACGGTGTTGATTTATGTCGGCAATAAAGATAATTAATGCTGAGCCGATAAAATTGATCATAGATTCATCCTCAAAAGGCAATCAGCCGAAATGGTTCAGTGACGGCTTGTGGTATAAGGCTGATCATATGGGATATGAAGCCCTGAGCGAAATTGTTGTTTCAACGCTCCTTGAAAAGACGAATATCCGCAATTTTGTAGCATATCATCCGTTGTTTATTGAATATAACGGTAAAAAATCGGTGGGCTGTTACTCGGAAAATTTCAAGAAGGATAATGAAACGATTTATACTCTTGAAAGGCTTTTCCGTGCATACACCGGACAATCGTTGGCGCAGAGTCTGACAGCTTATTCCGATGTGAAGGACAGAATAAGATTTACCGTTGATTTTATCGGAAAATATACAAATCTTGAAAATGCAGGTGCATATCTTACTGCAATGCTTGAGCTTGATGCCTTCTTTATGAATGAAGACAGACACACAAACAATATTGCATTTATCAGAAATGACGACACTGCAGAATTCAGCTTTTGTCCGTATTTCGATTTCGGTCTTTCCCTCTTGTCGGATACAGCTGATTATCCCCTTGAAGGTGACATTTATGAATGTATATCAAAAGTAAAAGCCAAGCCCTTCAATGCTGATTTTGATTTACAGACAGATGCGGCAGAACAGCTTTACGGTGTACAGTTAAAAATCAATTTTTCCGATAACGATATTATAAATGCAGTTGACAGCTGCTCGGAATATTATGACCAAGCAATCTGCAGCCGGGTGAAAAGTATTCTTTTTGCAAGAAGAAATAAGTTTAAGTATCTGACAGTGTAAAAATACAGACACATCATTCACGGAGTTTTTTTATTATATAGGATATTCCTTCCTGTAAAGTAAAAAGATTATATGTCCCGCCGAACGGGAATTAAACTTCCCTCGGCGATGGACTATACGAAAGCGTTTCGCCGCAGGCGTACATCGAAGCCGTTTTCTTGTGTGAGAAGTGTCTGTTTTCTATTACTTGAATTATTGCGGCGTATACAGTACAATTATTATATTATGTTGGGGAGGGTTTTGTATGGCGAAGATTATTACGGAAAAGAATCATTCAAGCGGTATTGCTCTTGGCGGAATCGGTGCGGGCAGTGTGGAGCTTTTTCCTGACGGAGAGTTTCATTCCTGGCTTATTGCAAATCAGCCGAGAATAACCAAGGTGTGCTTTGAGCGAAAGGAAGACGACGGTGAGGGCAGCACGGGTGCGCTTTCATTTTATGTAAGAGAAAAGAAGCCGGACGGTAAGCCCGTTGTCAGAAAGCTGGGCATGAAAACCGATGCGGATGATTTTACCTACCGTATGTTTTCATGGAATAAGTCTGTAGAAAAAATTGAATTTGACGGAAAATTTCCTGTCTGCGATATAAATTATATCGACAGGGCATTATCCTGCAAGCTTTCACTAAAAGCGGTGTCGCCCTTTGTGCCTCATAACAGCGATATATCCTCGACTCCCGGCTTTTATATGGATTTTACTGCAGAAAACCCCACGGAAAATGAGCTTCAGATAAGTCTTTTAGGCACTCTTGTGCCTGATGTTGCAAATAAAAATGAAGGAAACATAAATTCTCTTCATTCTGTGGGTGAGGGGATAGGTGTCTTTATAGAGCCCCGGGAGCCTTCAGCTTCACCCTCTTCGGGAAATCTCTGCTTTTCCGTAAACGGTGCGGGTGAAAAATCCTATATTACCGCTTCTTATTACCGTTTTATGAAGGAATTCATAGCCGATTCGGACCTTGGTGTAACACAGGAATCCGTTCTTTTCGGCTTCAGGGAAAAGGGCAGACTTCCCGATACAAAAATCGGAACAAAGCCGGAAAAGCTTCCCCGTAACCTTGAGCAATTAAGCGACTCAGAGCTTGATGCCTTGCTTGAAAAATATATTAAATATCCCTTTATCTCTTCAATTCTCAGCCGTATTTTATACTGTAAGCCCGATTATCTGTCAGCAAGAGAAAACAAGCTTTTCTTCCTTGATAACTGCATCAATCAGAATGACAGAAGAGGTGAGGATTTCGGTGCCTGTGCTCTTTGCTCGGAAATTACCTTAAAGCCCGGGGAGACTAAAAATATCCGTTTTATTCTCACCTGGTATTTTCCCAATCACTATTCTTCAGACGGGGAAAGAATCGGTCATTATTATGAAAATCTTTATAAAAGCTCCCTTGAAGCAAACATAACCTTAGAGGAAGGCTATGGTAGTATTTTTAAGTCTGCCGTCGGTTTTTCAGAGCTTCTTTACAGCACCTCTTTGCCGTCGGTTTATCCCGATGCATGGTCGTCAAATCTTTCACAGCTTATAAAGGATTCCGTTTACCTCAGAAACGGCAAATTCGGTCTGTGGGAGGGTCTGGGCTACTGCGGACTTCACACCGTAGATATTACCTATCACGCTTCATTTTCTCTTATCAGTCTTTTTCCCGAGCTGCAGAAAAAGCAGATGAAGCTTGGTTCGGAATTCCAGCGTGAGGACGGCAGAGTGCATCACAGCTTCAAGCCTGATATGAAAGCGTCCGACAACGGCTTCGACAGAGTTGACCTCAATATGCAGTTTGTACTTATGGTGCTTCGTGACTATCTTTTTACGGGGGACCGGGAGTATCTTTTATCCCTGTGGGATAATGTGAGAAGAGCCATGGATTCAACTGAGCTTCTTGATACGGACTCAGACGGTCTGCCCGATTCCGGCACAAAGCGAAATACTTATGATGCCTGGAATTTCTCGGGAACACCTGTATATATTTCGGTGCTGTGGCTGGCTGCACTTAAGGCTGCAGCAATTATTGCAGAGAGAGTGGGAGAAAGCATTTTTGCGGAAAAATGGAGAGGTATTCTCGAAAAGGGAAAGGCATCTCTTGAAGAAAAGCTCTTTAACGGCGAATATTATAACCTCTGGACCGATAACGGTGAAACCGATGAATCTCTTATGACCGATCAGCTTGACGGAGAATGGTTTTTAAGAATGACGGGACTTACGGGAAATATCCCCGATGAAAGAGTACGCAAGGTGCTTGAATTTATCTTCCGCAACAATTTTGATGCAGAACAGGGGCTTGTCAATGCTACCGTGCCTGAGGGCAGAAAAACCACCATTGATACCTATAAAAACTGTCAGACCGAGGCAGTGTGGACAGGAATAGGCTATGCCTTCTCTGGTCTCGCACTAAAAGTCTGCGAAAGGGAAATTGCCGATACGGTAATCGGTTCGATTCATGATAATCAGCTGAGATTCGGTGCCTTCTGGGACCATTGGGAATGCGGACATCACTATACCCGCCCCATGTCAAGCTGGAGCACGCTTATCGCGGCTTCGGGAATGGCAGTAGACTACGAAAACAAAAAGCTGACCTTCAGCCCCGTATCTCAGAATATCACCTTCCCCCTTGTTCTGCCCGGCATTCTTGCTAAGGTAAGCTTCAATAACGGTAATATGAATATTGAGTGCCTTGAAGGAGAGCTCGGCGAATGGGAAATATCATCGGTATTTATGTGATTTTGTCAGCAGAGTATATAAATTGTCTGATTCTTTAATTTATAACCCTCAATATTGACTTGAAGGAAAAAATGAAGTAGAATTATTCTCATAACGAAAAAGGAGAGACATATATGGATAAGCTTTTTAGTACATTTATGGCTTTTATGATGGCCTTTATCGGCGGTTGGTTCACTCCCGTGACTACGCTTCCCGAGGCAGATATCAGCGAGACTGCTGAGACAGTTGAACTCAGCATTATGACCTTTAATGTGTATATCAAGGGCACAGGAGAAAAGAGCCCCGAAAACAGAACGGATGAGGTTGTTCAGACTATAAGAAATGCAGATCCCGATTCCTTCGGTGTTGAAGAAGCAGACGAAGCATGGCTTCAGAGGCTGTCTGAGGCTCTTCCTGAGTATTCCTATGCAGGTCACGGCAGAGACAAGGACCTTGGCGGTGAGGCAAGTGCTGTATTTTATAAAAATGAAAAATATGAGCTTGTGTCCCAGGAGACCTTCTGGCTTTCAAAAACTCCCGATAAGCCCTCAAAGGGCTGGGATGCATGGATAAACCGTATTTGCACGGTTGCAGTTCTGCGTGATAAGGAAACAGGCTTTACTTATGCACACTTCAATGCACACTTTGATAATTCAGGCTCCATTTCAAGAGTTGAGGCTGTGGCAATTATTTCAGAAAAAGCAAGTGCCTATGATATGCCTGTGGTTTTCACAGGGGACCTCAATGCTAAAGAGGGCAATCTTATGTATAAGCGTGCCCTTGAAGCAGGCTTCAGAGATACAAAATATCTTGCCGAGACCTCTGATTCAGGTGCTACATATCACGGATATATGGGACAGGATAAGCTTAATAATAAGCCTATTGACTATATCTTTGTCAATTCCTACTGCGAAAGCGTTGCTTTGTACGATGTGATAACAGAGCAGATAAACGGAATTTATCCCTCCGACCACTATCCCGTAAATGCAATAATTTCAATGTATTATTAAATCAGCTTTAACTGAGATCCCTGCTTTTTTGCGGGGATTTTTTTCTTGCGAAAAAAAGTCCCTTGAAAAAGTTTATAGCAGTGCCAAAAAGTCCCTTGAAAAAGTTGCAGCTTCGCCTGAAAAGTCCCTTGAAAAAGTTTATGTCTGTATTAAATTCTTATGTCGGCACAGACTGAAAGCTAATATGATATATTTGTGTTTATAAAGAACAAGCACAAAGCTACCGTGTATTAAAAGTAGCTTTGTGCTTGGTTTTTTTTGTGTTATCGTGCAGAGTTGTCAGTTTGCTGCAGAGGTGTTCATTCTTTCCTGTCTTATTTCCTTAAGCTCTGCCATAATTTTTTCTTTGTTTTTGCCTGTGAAGTTGTCGAATCTCATAATAAGTCCCGGAATGAGGTTTCCTATAATTCCGGGAATAACCACGAGATAGAAAATTCCTTTGAGTGTTTCGGGAGTCTGCACTGCTTCAACGCTTTCGCCCTTTTCATTTATTTGTGCGCTCTTATATCCTATAATGCCGAGGCCTATATCTATCATAAGATCCTTCCAGAGGCTTGAAATGCGGGAACACATTGTGTTGAAGGAGAATATCATTCCTTCGTTTCTCAGGGAAATGCCAAGCTTTTTGTAGCTTTTCCATTCCATATAGTCGGCGGAATCTGCAAGAAGCACTCTTCTTGCTGCCGACATACCCGCATTGGGGAAGCCTCCTATTGCGATGAGTGCGCCTACTATAAATTTATTGCCGTATCTGAAAATAGCAAGAAGGCTGTAGCATATGCCTGTGAGAAGATAGCCGAAGGAAACCATATCGCGGGAGCTGAGATATTTTCCTATAAAGGGAACCGATGCAAGACCGAGATATGAAAGTGTGGATGAGCAGACCTCTACAATAGTTTTCATGCCGTAGTTGTTCATTGTCTGCTTATAGAAGAAGGGAAGTGCGCTGTAGCATACCTGACGGACAGAGTCAATTATCTGACTGAGGCTGAGAAGCAGCAGGGGTCTGTTCATCATAACCACCTTCAGGTCAACTGCAGGCTTTTTCTCCTTTACCTCGCTTGTGAGAGAAAGGCGCTCCTTCAGGGTGAGACATGGTACTAACATTGTGATAAGACCAAGTATGCCGAAAATCAGGGCTACGACAAAGAATGCCCATTTTTCGGAGTTGTAGTCTCCCTTCTGAATGTCTATAATGACGGGCACAAGGCCGCCGGGGAGTGTTGAACCGAGAGTTGAGGCAAACTGTGCCACCGTATAGAAGGTTTTTCGGGGGCCCGGAGTTTCCGTCATTCTTGATGACATCGTGAGAAGTGAAATATCATAAAAGGTATCTGCCACATTGAAAAGCAGAAACAGAAGAAATGACCATATAAGTCTGAATGTGAGTGAGCCTGTGGGAACAAAGAAAAGCAATACGGATGAAACCGTAAGGGGAACAGCCGAAAAAGTCATAAACTTCTTTGCTGAGCCCGTATTGTCAAGAAGCATACCTATTATGGGTGCCGTTACGATATTAACGCCCTTTGTAACAGCCTTTATGGTAAGATTCTGCTCCTTTTTAAGCCCCATATAGTCGTAGAAAAACTGGTCGGTGTAGGTAGCAACACAGTCCTGACCCATGGAGTTGCCGAATGAACCCGAAGCGAAGCCTAAAAGCTCTTTTAATGTAAATTCGGGGTTGTTTCTGATTGCGTTGAATTTTTCTGCGAGATTACCCAAAGCTATCATTCCTTTACTGAATTTCGTATTGTCTGCCGTCAAGACAGATTACGGTATTTTTGCCGAATGAGTTTTCTGCCCGTGTCTGTGCCGAAGCTGTATCCTTCATTATGTAACCGCCGTGATGAACGAAAAACAGCTTTTTTACCCTTTTGCCGCTTTTTTTTATCTCTTCACATATGTCCTCTATCTGATGATGCCCTGTTTCAACAAAGAAGGCATCGCAGAAATCGGGAAGAATACGGCTTATATCGCAAAGACGCATATCACCCGAAAAGACCGCTGTTTTTCCCTCTGCCTTTACAGTGAAGGAATATGAGCGGAAATTCCCTTTTTCATCCGGAGACATATGTGTTGTGTGAACGGCGGAGATTTCCGTGCCATTATCGGGGTCGGTGTAAATAATGCCCTCTTTTAAGTCGTGAATACTGTGGGTATAGGGGCATATAAAATCTCCCTCTGTGTTTTTCAGCACCTTGAAAAAGCCGTCGACGGATTCACGTGAGGAGGAGAATATATCAATATTCTTCCCGTCCATTTCATTTTTTTTGTTTACTGTATTTACCTTTCTTATATACCATAAAAGGTTGCCAAGGCCTCCTATATGATCCATATGGGGATGGGTGATAAAAACCGCCTTTGTTTTAAGAATATCCGCTCCGTTTATGTGTGCCGTATATGCACCGCATTCCCCTGCATCGATCCAGTAAAGACTGCCGCCGCATTCCACCGCAAGGGATGTGTGGTGAAATCCGGGGAAGGGCTTTGTTCCTGCCGAGGTGCCGAGAGTGTGAACAATCATTTATTTATCAGCTCCCTGAAAACATCCCATGTGGGTGTTTTATAGAATCTGTGCCCTTCGCTGCCTATTACGTGAACACAGTTTTCGGGGGAGTCGCTGTTTTTATAGTATATTTCCTTAAGTCTTGTAAACTCGTGCTGAGCAGTATCAAGAGGGAAAATTCCGTCTTCTTTTCCCGATACAATAACAAGGGGGCGGGGAGCTATAAGACCTGCGATTTCTGCCATATCAAAATATTTTGCAATGCCGGGAATGTAATTACATGCGCAGTGATACATTGCTCCGATAGAACCCTTGAAGGTGGCAAAGGCACAGGAGGGAATTGCTGCCTTTATTCTTTTTTCGAGAGCTGCTGCATAAAATGTTGCCGTACCGCCGCCTGAATTTCCCATGCAGTATATGGCGTCTGTATCGATTATTTCAGCGAATTCATTTTCAAGTACATCAATAAGTCGCATTATATCCTTCACTCTGCCGCCGATAATCGTTCTTCCTGTGAGAATGGCTCTCATAGAGGCTTCATAGCAATCGGGTCTGGGATTTCCGCCTCTTTCACCGAAGCATCTTTGCTCAAGGGAAACAGCAGCCATTCCGTTTTCAATGCACTGCACTGCAAAATCTCTGTCGCCTGAAGAAACAGAGCTTTCGTCACCGGGATGCTTTATTCTTCCCATGGATATGTGCATGCCTGTGGAATGTCCCTGCAGGCATATCATAACGGGAGGCTTTTCGTATTCTGTTTCTTTGGGAAGCCATAAATGACAGGGAACAAATTCGCCTTCCTCGCTCTGAAAGGTAAAACGAATTTCTGTGAAGGTATCGTGCTCAGCTTCATATTCCTTTTCAAAAAGAAGCTCGCAGCGTTCTTCGGAAAGCCCCGTAAGCTCAATGAGCTTTTCTTCTGCTCTTTTCTGCCATTCGGCAAGGCTCTCCTTTTCCGGCTGAAACACCATTGAAGCGGAAGTGCTATTAAGGATTGCAGCTTCTGTGAGTTTTGAATGTTGTATTTCCATATTACGCCCTCCTTACATTTATAAGTTTAATATAACAGTAAAAATTGTATTTTGCAAGAAAAAACTCAGGCTCTGAGAAAAAAGCCTGAGTTGATATCAATAACAGCTGCAGCCGTTATGGTTTTCGTATTTTATTCCGTTTTTTCTGCCCCAGTCGGCAACTGCTCTTTTGGCTGCCATCACAGCCATTGCTCCGAGATAGAGCTTTTCTCGGGGGATATCATTTTTTGTGTTGTAGAAAACCACATTGTTTGTGACCTGCATAATATCCTCTGCCGTGTGGTATTTTATCATACGGCATACGGTTTCTCCGCAGTCCTCCAATACGGGGTCGGATGAGCAGATATAAGAAGCTTCGGATACTTCACCGTCTGTGAATTTTACGCTTACCTCAATAAATTCGTCTGTGTCTCCGGGGGCGATTCTGCCTGTTCCAGTGCTGTTCATCTTATACGTTGAATCTGAAGAGAACGATATCGCCGTCCTGCATCACATATTCCTTTCCTTCACTTCTTACAAGGCCCTTTTCCTTTGCGGCTGCCATTGAACCGTTTGCCATAAGGTCATCAAAGGAGATGACCTCCGCACGGATGAAGCCTCTTTCAAAGTCGGAGTGAATTTTTCCTGCTGCCTGAGGTGCCTTTGTCCCCTTTTTGATAGTCCAGGCTCTTACCTCGGGCTTGCCTGCGGTAAGGTAAGACATAAGACCTAAAAGGTCGTAGCTCTTCTGAATAAGTCTGTCGAGACCGCCCTTTTCAACGCCGATTTCTGAAAGGAACATTTCCTTTTCTTCACCGTCAAGCTCGGCAATCTGTGCTTCAAGCTCTGCACAGATGGGAAGAACCTCGCTGCCCTCTGCCTCGGCAATTGCTTTTACTTTGTTGAAATGCTTGTTTTCATTGATATTGCCCGAGAAATCCTCTTCACTCATATTGCATGCATATATAACAGGCTTTGAAGAGAGAAGCGCTACGGATGCCATAAGTTCTCTCTGGTCGTCGGTCATTTCAACCGCACGTGCATTTACCGCATTGTCGAGCTGCTCTTTAAGATATGTAAAGAACTGAACGTCACCTGCAAGGGACTTATCGCCCTTCATAGCCTTTGTGTCACGGTCGATTCTTCTCTGAAGAATTTCGGTGTCGGAGAGGATAAGCTCGAGATTAATGGTTTCAATATCTCTTGCGGGGTCAATTTCACCGTCAACGTGCATGATATCGTCATTTTCAAAGCAACGGACAACGTGAATGATTGCATCAACCTCACGGATATGAGAAAGGAACTTGTTTCCGAGTCCCTCGCCCTTTGATGCTCCCTTTACAAGACCTGCAATGTCAACAAATTCAATTGTTGCGGGAGTTATTTTATCGGGGGAATACATTTCTGCCAGTTTGTCAATTCTGTGATCGGGAACGGAAACCACGCCCACATTGGGCTCTATGGTACAGAACGCATAGTTTGCTGCCTGTGCGCCTGCATTTGTGAGTGCATTGAAAAGTGTGCTTTTACCGACATTCGGTAAACCAACTATACCGAGTTTCATCTTTTTTACCTCTTTATTATTGAAATACATCTTATATTAGCACAGTTTGATTGTCTTTGCAACTAAAAATACAGCGGAAAAAGGTATATTTATCTGACAGGGAGCATAAAATTCCGGGAGACAGATGCAGAGAAAATATGTACGGAAGAACAGGAAACAATTTGTTAATATTTGATTTACATTTATAAAAAAACTGATAAAATTTTATCCGGCAGAAACATTTTGTTAACAATTGAGGGCGCAAAAATGGAAAAAACTGTGTTTTATGCAACGCAGCGTCGGAAAACTAAGGTTTTTTTTAGCCTGAATTGTGTTGAAAGTTTGCAACATTTTGTTATAAATGTAAACATTGTAGAGAATGTAAAAAAGTACTTGCAATTTTATTTTCCCTTTGGTAATATATTGCTGTAAGATATCCTAATGGGATACTTATATACTTTATTATGAAAGCGAGGTCAGGAATAATGGATAAGATCGGTTCAATCGCTGAATACCTTGGCGCATGGCTTAAGGAACTCATCAAGACAATCATGGAAGCTATGG
This sequence comes from Acutalibacteraceae bacterium, assembly GCA_045591055.1. Lineage (GTDB taxonomy): Bacteria > Bacillota > Clostridia > Oscillospirales > Acutalibacteraceae > RUG806. The sequence goes on from JAZNSD010000062.1 coordinate 80,622, forward strand.
ATTGGCTTGAAATCAACTTCGGTGGCGAAGAAGAAACATCTGCTGAATAATTTCAGTACAAAACAATTTATTTAATTTTATTTTGAAAAGAGGTGCAACATAATGGATTTCGATTTCATCACAAAGATCATTGACGATATCGTTGCTTTTATTAAGTCAGCTACTGCTAACCTTAAGAAGTTCATCGGCGGTTTCAAGAACGATTACGAACTCAACATGCCCGATGCTGAATAATTAATTTATTCTCATTTTTATTTTTAACTTTATTATAAAGTGAGGTGCAAATACTAATGGATATCAATTACGTACTTGACTGGTTCCAGGCTTGGGCAGAACAGCTTGTTGCTCTCGTTGAATCAATGAAGGCTTGGTTTGATCATTTCTTCCCCGCAGAAGAAGAGGAAGAAGTAACTGAATAATTTTTGGTTATTTTTAACATTATTTTTATTTTAATTTGAAAAGAGGTGCCACAGAATGAACTTTGATGCAGCAACAATCAAGGAAATGATCAACTCCATCGTTGAATTCCTTAAGGAAGTTATCGCAGCTATCCAGAAGGCTATCGTTGTTACTCCCGGATACGAAAATCCTGACAACTATCCTGATGATTTCAAGCCCGCTGAATAATCACGGACTATTATAATTTTTTTATAAAAATTATGCATAATTAAAAAAGGGTTCCCAATAGGGAGCCTTTTTTTGTTGTCCTGATGTAAATATTTACCAATAAATCATAATTTATCGATGTGCGCAGTACACGTGTAGTTCTCACAAGCCAAAGAAATATTAAAACAAAAATAATTTCTCGGGAGAGTGATTCAGAAATGTTCAGATTTTATGCCAGTGCGCCGTTTTGAAAAAACGGATGCAATGGCGTGAAATATGAGCATTTATGAACCACCGACCATACCAATCTTTT
>JAZNSD010000063.1:0-38166 GCA_045591055.1 Acutalibacteraceae bacterium
TTTTGCTCCTTTGTCCATATTCTCTTTTTTTGTCCTTTTTTCATTGTTATTCCTCCTTTAATTTATTTTAACACAAAATTAAAAAGGTAGATACATGGTGGTTTTCCATGTGTCTACCTTTATTTTACCACTGCATTGAACCGGTGGTTATGATTATTCTGTTTGAATTTCTATCGCAATTTATTGTCAATATTTTGAATGTCATAATACAAAAGTGTTTAGATTAAACACAAAAATGCAATTTAATATCATTGATGAACTCTTTTGCAATTACAAAAATCCAATACCAAGCTGTGATTATCACTTTTTACAATAACAGACTCTGATTTCCTTTCAGATTTGCAAAATTTGCTGTTATAACGAAGAAACTCTTTTTCTGCAGTTTCTCCGTCAATTTTATACATCCCCTCATAAGACACTTCAATAGTGGTATTTTCTGAAACATAAACAACAGATCCGTCAGCAGTAAACATATAAGGATTATTCGTTATACGCATTTTGAATTCATCATAAGTTTCTTTATCTGTATCAGAAAGCTCAGTGATATAAATATGAAATCTGCCGCCATCACGATACAAGTCAAATTCATTTTTCAGCATTATTTCATCGGGATAAACTCTGTTTTTAAAAATTCCCTTTGCAGATTCCTCATTGAATGGTCTGAATTTCAGAGAACCATTTGAAATCATCGCGACAAAAACATTGTTCTTTCTTGCAAAAACCATATTATCACATAACTCAAACTCATCATAAAAATCTTTCGGCATATAAGCATGAGTAATAGTTGAAATGTGCTTCTCACCAAGACGCTTTTTTTTAGGTATTTTATATATAGTTATATTCACAGCTTCATGTTGCACGCTCATGGGAACTCTGCCGTTTCCTATCCAATAACCCGGTGATGCATCAAAGCGTTCATTACCGTTTCCTGCAGGATGTGTTGTAAACAGGCAAAGATTTTCACTGATATTTGCTGTCCATTCATGTTCCTGCGATCCGCACATATCGACGGAACCGGAAAAAACAGTTGACATAGCATAGTGGACTGTGCGATACGTATAAATATTACCTCTGCCGGTGGCAATTCCGTGTGGCATAATATTATGCTTTGTAGCAATTTTCTTTAAATTTAACCGTTTCAAAACGGTCAGATCCAAGAATCTGAAATGACACAAAAACGAATTTCTGAACATTGAATTTTTCCGCAGATATTCAATGGTATTTTCAATTACTTCCGGATTTGTAAATGACTCAGCGCCGGTCTGTGCCATTATCTGATGAGTGTTCATACCGACCAAACCTTCATTTTCAAGGTCAGCAGGGGAGAGTCCGCAACTCATTTTTGAAACAAAGCTTTCTTTAGTAACTGCAATTTCCTTAACCGCATCGGGAAGAATATATATACCTTTTTTTACTATATCACAAAAGCATAATACTATATAGTTTGGTTTTACCGATAGCGAATGTCTTATGAGCTCTTTTTCTTTACAGGAGACATCAGAACTTTTCAGCAATTGCGCAGTATTATCTTCGCCCCAGAGATAATTCATTGCAGCCTGAATACTGTTGCCGTATATATTACCGATTTTATTATTACCGTACATTCTTGAGCTTACCGCCACAAAACGATTATTAACACTGTTAAGAGCAACATCAAGCCAAAGAATATCCATAATAATTCTCATTTGCTCAACCAGTTTTTCATTCTTAGCATAAGCAATAAAATTTGCCATTGGTGCAATATCCTCAGCGAGATAATTATTGCTGAGATATTCCGAAAAACCGTACTTAAAGCGTTGATTCATCCAGGCGATTATTCTTTCTTCCGCTTTCTTCATATGTTCATTTCCGGACAAATTACAATTATAAAAATTCTCTTCAGGCCATTCCTGTCCTGCAAGATATTCACTGACAGCAAATAATATCTGATGATTCTCAGACCAATAGCACATACTGTCATCACCGGGTTCATCCATAAAATACTTGAATCCGAGAAAAGTTTGTTTAATAAGCTCCTTACAATTTACATTAAGCTTTTCATGACAGTCTTTATATATCTTAAAAAACAACTGAGCTCTGAAATCGGCACAATCAAAACGTTTTGACATATATGCTGATTGTTTTAATAGCAAAGAATATATCTCATCATCAGCAAAAATCGGAGCAGCTTCTTCGTTTGATAAAAACATATACAGATCCTCAAAGCTTTTTCCGTTTATACTTGTGGAATAATAATCATTTTCATTATCATAAGGCAATTCCTGGGCAGGCTTCATTCTGATGAAATAAAAAAATTCAATAACTGTTAAAATTAATATTATAACGGAAATTGCAATCAAAATATATAGAATTATCATTGTACAGCTCTAAGCCATCCTCTCAAGTATTTCTTTTGTGATCTCATATTTTACAGGTTCTGAAGACAAATACCTTTCCATTTCTTCTATCATATAATAAGCCATTCTCTGAGGTTCTTTGCCACTGCTGCCTGCAATGTGCGGTGTAAGAAATGCATTAGGACACCAGAACAGGGGAGAAATATAAGGAAAGTATTCCATTTTTATGACATCAGCAACTAAAGTTATTGATGGATGTGTAAGAAGCAGAAAAGCAAGATGATATTCATTAACCTGAGCACCTCTGCCCGTATTTATAAAGGTAGAATGCTTTTTCATCCTTTTTAATAGCTTCAGATTAAAAACGTTCTTCAATTCAGGTTTATTTGCAAGATGATTGCTGATAACATCACATTCACCGAAAATAGTTTCCATATCCGCAAGAATAACCCCAAGCTCATCTGCGGTTTCTTTACTTACAAAAGGATCGTAAGCATATACATCAACATCAAGCGATTTAAGTTTTTCAGCAACAAGCTTTCCGATGGTACCAAGACCGACAAGTCCCACTTTACACCTGAAATTACCCGTACATGAGTTTGCAAAAACCAGCGAGCGAAGGGGGAGAATATGATAATTTTTAGAAGCCTGAAAATATCCTTTGGAAGCGAGTGAAATCTGTCCAAAGGTATACTCGGCAACAGGAACTGCATTAGCAGCAAAGGCACTGAAAACTCTTATACCGCATTCCAGAAATGGCTTTGCAAAATACTGAACTGTACCTGCAGCATAAAATACAGCCTTAAGCTTCGGCATATATTTTTTAATCTCTTCATTTGTAAACCGCGGCATTCCCCAGGTTGAAAAAGCAATTTCACAATCAGCAAGAAAATCAGAATTTTTATCAAGATTTTTTTTATTAATCTTCACGGAAAGCTCACCGAATTCTCCGAGCTTTTTAATTACTTCGGGAGTAAAAACCTTTGAAAACTGCAGCTGATTTGTACCGAATAGTGCTATTTTCATTGTAATTTTCCAACTTTCATTTTTATCTTTTCAATATCCTTCTTCATATATGAAGGAAATCCCAAGTGGCTGAATAAATATGTATACTCAACAAGAATATTTCCATCAAAATTGAATGAACTGATTTTATCAAGCAAAATGTTAATGTATTCAGTTTTAACAAAAGGAAACTGCTCTCTGACCTGTTCAGAATATGAAATATGAACATTTTCAATATACTGTAATGTCCGTTCAATCCGATCAAGATCATATTCAAGACGCTTGTATCTTGACTGAAAATAAGTTTTGAAATTTTCACGATCTATATCAGAATAAATTTTCAGAAAAGCGTCTGTATTATTATTAAACGTATTATCATGACACTCGCAACAGACCTTAAGATTGTATTCTGCTGCCGTATTACACATATTCTTTGCATCTTCAATCAGATTCCTATATGTTAATTCATCAGTAATCTCACTGTTTTTTTTACCCAACCATACTCTTATAGAATCTGCATTCAGGCTGTTTGCTATTTCACATATATTTCTCCATTCATCAGCTTTCTTACTTCCTACACGGTAGTAACTGCCATAGGAAGAAATATATACTCCTGCAGCGTCACAGAGCTTTTTTGCACATTTTGCTGTTTCAACATCCTTTATATGAATATCTCCACCCCATTCTATACAATCAGCACCCGCTTCAATGGCAATTTTTACAATCTTTTCAATGCTTTTGATTTGTCTGAATGAAGTGCTGGTAAAACCGATTCTCATTAAATGCCTCCTGAATATATTTCTTGTAAAAATTATAGCATAGCAAATTACCTGATAGCAATAAAAAAAGATTGTTTACAAACGCAATTTATGCTATATTATTAATAAAAAAGACATTCAGTTAACTCAGCGTTTATAATTCCTCAGTAAGACGTATTATTTTTTTATGAATCAGGTGTTTTTTTATGTATTGCGGAAAATGCGGAAAAGAAAACAAAGACAACAATTCCTATTGCAATTATTGCGGAGAATCATTAGATTCTGCAGATAATTCAAAGAATAAACATAAAATCAGCATAAAAGCTTTTATTATAGTATTTTTGTGTATCGGTATATGTTCCGCGGCAGGATTTGCTTTAACAAGAATATTTCTTTTTAATGCAGAAACGACATCTTCATCTGGCAGCCTCGCTGATGATATTGAAATCGAATTTCACAAATCTACATCATCGCAAAATACTGAATTAATTCAGTCACAAGCTCCGTCTGTCGATACTTTTGATCCGGGAAAACTGTACAGACCTGATGAAAGCTATTTCTGCGATCAGTATACTCGCTATATCAGCGGTAACTTTGAAGGGCAGGGTTATGCAAAAATGCGTTTCGGGCCAAGCAAAAGCAAATATAATGTTGTAGGCCAGATAGATAACGGTAACGTTGTAACAGTACAGACTTTAAGTGTTGACGGCTGGACACTTATATATTATAACGGTAAAGAGGGATGGGTACGCACTGACTTTCTGTTTGAAAGCTATGACGCTTGCTTCTACAAAGAAAGAGTGTATCCTGATGTGGAATTGTGCGGCTATGAGGCTTTTGTTGATGTAACGGGAGAATATGACGGAGAGCCACTTAATATGCGCGGAGGTCTTTCACGTGAATATGAGCTTATCACAACCGTTCCGGATGGTGCTACTGTTGAGGTCTGGGGACAGTCTTCATCGGATTCAAGCTGGACATATGTTAAGTATAACGGTCATTCAGGATGGGTACTCACAAAATACCTTATTATCAACGGTGTCGGAGACAAGCCCGTTTTATATCTCTACCCTGAAAACACTTCAGATGTGAAAGTTCAGTTGGAACTGTCTGATAAAATGTTTTTCACCTGCACTTATCCTGAATATAACAGAGGCTGGAATGTAACCGCCTATCCCGACGGAAAGCTTATTAATCATGCCGATAACAAGGAATACTCATATCTCTATTGGGAGCTTGGCGGTCAGCAGAATTATTCCTTTGATAAAGGCTTTGTTATAAAAGGCAGCGATACTGCCGCTTTTTTACAGAATATTCTTTCAGAAATCGGTCTGACGCCTGAAGAATATAATGAGTTCATTGTTTACTGGTTACCAAAAATGCAGAACAATGAATATAACATAATTTCTTTTCAGACTGATGAATACACAGAGAATGTCAAGCTCCGGATTTCTCCCGAACCTGATAGTATTCTCAGAGTATTTATGGCATACAAGCCAAGCACAGAATATGTAGAGCTTCCGCCTCAGAGTTTTGAAGAATTCAGCAGAGACGGATTCACTGTTGTTGAATGGGGCGGAGCCGAAGTAAGATAAATTATTAAGAGGTATGTGCATAAATTAACACATACCTCTTATTCTATTAATTCTGAATATATTCCGTCAAATCTTCCGAACAAATTTTTCTTATCACTCTCTTTTACAATATAAACCTTATTGCAGCTATGCAGAATCACGATTTTTATATTCTCTTTGAAAAGCTCTGTATAGTATTTCTTGTTTCTTTTATAAAGCGGCTCATTAATAATAAGCGACTCAGGCAAGGCTATATTTGATGAAGTTGATATTATATCACAGCATAGCTTTTCTCGCAAAATTGTTTTATCACATTTATCTGAAAACTTTTCGTAAAGAATGGCAGTAAGCTCGGAAAGTGAAATATTCTGTTTAATTATAAAACTTCCTGCAGCAACGAATAGCTCAAATGGAGTATAATTCAATTTATCCAACAGATAGTCAATTGTAAAATGAAAACGTCCGCTGTTATACAGCTTATCAAGAGCTTCTTCGCAATTCTTTAATATAATTTTGTCATTTATGCTCAACCAATCCGTATAAGAGAATTCATATGGAGGAACTGACGGATAAGCACATCCGAAAGTATCAGCATCCTGTTCCATTTGTGTCCCGCTTAAAACTTTCAGAAAACCTAATTGAAGCATATGTGTTCGAAGATTAAAAGCCTGATTAAATCCTGCAGCAAAGCTTTCCAGGTTTTCATATGGAAGACCGGCAATAAGATCAGTATGGATATGAATATTACCGAAGCTGATCAGCCTTTTAATATTTGCAACCAGCTTTTGCATATTTATATTCCTGTTGATCCCTTTAAGTGTAGCTTCATTAAAGGATTGAATACCTATTTCAAGCTGACAAGCACCCTTTGGCATATCCTTAAGAATCATTAATGTGTTTTCTTTAAGGATATCTGCCGAAATTTCAAAGTGAAAGCAAACCTTATCACTGATTGCTTTTCCATAGTTATCTTTTATAAAAGAAAATATCATATCAGCTTTCTCAGCATCCGCGTTGAATGTTCTGTCAATAAATTTTACAGTCTTCGTTCCGCTGTGAGAAAGCCTGATAATATTATTCAATGTGTCATTAATATCAAAATACCTGAGAGGAGATACTCTGCCGGACAAACAATATGAACATCGGAATGGACATCCACGGCTGCTTTCAATATAAGCTATTCTGCCGTTAAGATTTTCAAAATACTCGTCACAATAAGGAGACGGAGGAGTTTCAATATGAAATTTTTCCGGATTTGAATACACCTTGTCATCATATATGTACGTCAATCCTTCAGTTTCTGAAAACTCTCTGTCAGAAAGCAAAGAATTAATTAATGAAGAAAAACTCCATTCTCCTTCGCCTGTAAGAACATAATCAATAAAAGAGTTTTGTAAAATAACATCTTCAGCTCTGTAGCTTACTTCCGGTCCGCCCAATGCAATTTCGCATTCAGGCAAATTATTTTTTAACTTTTTACAAACTTCAAGTGTCAATGATATATTCCATATATAGCAGCTGAAAGCAATAACATCAGGTGACTCAGACAGTATTCTGAAAACAAATTGATCAATATCAGAATTAATTGTTGCCTCAACCACCTTGACTTCACAGTCGTCAGAGGAAAAAGCCTTAATCCCGGCGCGAAGACACCAGGGTGAAAGAGAAGAGTGAATGAATTTTGAGTTAAGGCATGCGCAAACGATTTTCATATTTCCACCTGAATTGATTTTTCTACAATGCAAAAAAATATTAAAAGCAAGTGCTGTTTTCAACACTTGCTTACAGAATTAAAGGGCTGTCACAATTTCATATGTGTCCTGAGCAATCATTAGCTCTTCATTTGTGGGAATAACGAAAAGACGAACCTTGGAACCGGGAACAGAGATTTCAAGCTCTTCGCCACGCTTACCGTTGGTTTCTTCATTAATAGCAGTTCCGAGGAAGCCGAGCTTTTCTGCAACTCTTGTACGGTAATGAGGATTGTTTTCACCGATACCGCCGGTGAATACAACAGCATCAACGCCGCCCATAGCAGCAGCAAAGCCGCCGATATATTTTACAAGCTGATGGCAAAGCATTGATTCAACAAGCTTAGCTCTTTCACAACCGTTCTTTGCATCGTTTTCAATAGTTCTGTTATCACTGGTCTTCTGAGTTACACCAAGCATACCGGACTTCTTATTCATAACAGAGTCCATTTCATCAGGTGTGAGACCTTCTTTTTTCATAATAATGGGAATAATGGCAGGGTCAATAGATCCGCATCTTGTGCCCATCATAATACCTTCAAGAGGAGTTACACCCATTGTTGTATCGAAGCACTTTCCGTCTTTTACAGCAGAAATAGATGAACCGTTACCGAGATGGCAAGTAACAATTTTTGTACCTTCAGCATTACCACCGAGAAGCTCAACGCAACGCTTGCTTACAAATCTGTGAGATGTGCCGTGGAAGCCGTAGCGACGGATACCGTATTTTTCATAATATTCGTAGGGAAGAGCATACATATATGCATAATCAGGCATTGTTGCATGGAAGCCTGTATCAAAAACTGCAACCTGAGGAACACCGGGCATAACCTTTTCGCAGGACTCAATACCCATGAGATTTGCAGGATTATGAAGAGGACCGAGATCAAAGCATTCCCTGATAGCTTCCTTAACAGCTTCAGTAACAAGAACAGAGCCGCTGAATTTCTCACCGCCGTGAAGAACTCTGTGTCCGACAGCTGTAATTTCAGCCATAGATTCAAGAACACCCTTATCTGCACTTGTAAGTGTGTCAATAACAATTTTAATTGCATCTGCATGATCAGCCATAGTCATAGGAACAGCCTTGCAGTTTTTGGATTCATCAGCAGGAACCTTGTGAGTAAAGGTACTTTCGCTTCCTATCTGCTCACAAATACCTTTTGCAAGCATCTCATTTGATGCCATATCAAAAAGCTGATACTTAAGAGATGAGCTTCCGCAGTTGATAACGAGAATTTTCATTAGAATACCTCCGATATATCTTGAAAAAATATTTAACCTTTTGTATTATATACTTATCTTACAAATATTGCAAGATATTAATTTAAGGAGAGTAATATTTTTGAAAGTTGCATTTATTGCATGTGAATACAATCCGTTCCACAACGGACATTTATATCATATAAACAAAACTAAAGAATCAGGAGCGGACGCGGTAGTGTGCATTATGAGCGGCAATTTTGTGCAAAGAGGCGAAATTGCCATTGCTGAAAAGCACATAAGAGCAAAAACTGCTCTTCAGAACGGAGCGGATCTTATTATTGAACTACCACTGAAATATGCTGTTTCTGACGCTTCACACTTTGCAGAAGGGTTTATAAGAACCGCAGATGCAACAGGACTTAACGGTTTTATTTCTTTTGGCGCAAAAGATGATCTTCAGACATTATTAAAAATGCAACAGCTTTGTTACTCTGATGAAGCTATGCAATTTGTTTCAGATATGCAAAAGCAAGGCTATTCATATGCTGCCGCAAAAAGCATTTATATAGCAAATATATTCGGTAAGAACAACGCAAAAATACTTGATGACGCAAACAATATTCTTGCTCTTGAATATATAAACAATGCAATTAATCTGATGAATAATCCTCAATTTTTTTCTGTTGAGAGAAAAGGTGCAGCTCATGATTCGGATACAGTTTCGGATAACACGGCAAGTGCTGGTTTCATCAGAAATGAAATTTATACATTGTATGAGGATAATTACTCTATAACCGGGTTATATAAATGTGAATCACTTATACCTGAAATTGCTTTTATCACTTTACTTGAAGCTTATTCTTCAGGTCTGTTCCCAACGGATAAAAGCAAAGCTGAAACAGCCTTGTTCTCAAGAATTCTTACATTGAGTGAAGATGAATTCAGATCTGTCAATAATGTAAATCAAGGTCTCGAAAACCGTATTACCGAAAAAATCAGAATTGCAGCATCACTTGAAGAAGCATATTCAATGATAAAAACTAAGCGATTCACACATGCACGTATCCGTCAGATTTTGCTTCAGGCTGCTTTAGGAATCAAACGGGATGATATCAATGCCGGACCTTCTTATATAAGAATTCTCGGTTTTAACAAGACCGGCAGAAATATTCTCCGGATAATGAAAGACACGGCAAAACTTCCGGTCATCATGAATCTCTCTGAAATCGATAATGATGACACTACGGGAATGCGTGATGCACATCTTGATTATGTTGCCGGAAAAATATTCAATATCTGCTGTCCGTGCCCACGTGAAGGCAACACTGAATACAATATTTCACCTGTAATTATTTAATTATTGTGTTTCTTATATATCCTTCCATTTATTTCCATTATCTTTTTCCAACTATCCGTATATCTCTTTTCTTCTGTGTTTCGGTGCAAATACTATATGATATTGACATCTGTATTTTGAATGTGAACTACTCTTTATTTCGTTTTTTTCTATCATTGTTAAAAAACCTCCTTGATATTTTAGTAATGCGGTCGCCAAACCATTTTCTATTATATCATGGAGGTTTTTTGTTTGCTAAAGCTTTTTATTATCCCCCGGTAGAACCGGCGGTTTATTTACACGTCTAAAGACACCAAAAGAAAACAACCGCAATCCTAAGATTATGGTTGTCCTTGAAGACTAACCCTAATTTTGATACAAATGCACCCCCTTTTGAAGCAAGGGGGTGCAAAGTCGTTTTAGGGGGTGCATTTTACGCCGAAGGGGGTGCAAGCGTGCAGAAATCTATTTCAAATCACTTGTTTCCTAATTTCTGAAGCCACTCTGCGGGCAAAACATATTCCTTACCATCAATAGAAATCGAATATGCCAAATCGTTATATGAGGTAATATCCATTCGTACTGCTAAATTAGGTTCTTCCTCGAAAAATCCGTAGACTACGCCATAAACATAACAGTTTTCCAGCATTCCATCTGGTTTCTTAATTAGATCATATAAGCCTGCCTCGCGAGGATCCTTTTGTGAACGGACATCGGATAAGAACTCTGCAATTTCAGATGCTACAACGATTCCATCATCACAAGTTGTGTGAGTTACATCGCTTTCCGTATTTACTATTCCGGAAACAAATTCAAATCGAATGCAATTATCTACAGCAAAGTCGAATGATGGCAACGAGGCCTTGCGGTAAATACTAAACCATTCATTATCTGGAGCATATCTGATCAGGATGTTGTCATTGTCAGCATCTTTGATAGCAAACATCCCTGTTTTATATGAAAGTCCCAAGTGCTGAGATGATTTTTCTTCTCCTTGTATGCTGCCGATAAAGTCCAAGTCACCCAAATAGTACAGTAATCCTTCGTTTGCCAAGAGGGTGTACTCATCCCCCGAATTACTAACAATGTTCCCATTCTCATTTTTTGTAAATGTATCTTCTTTTGAAGGTGTGTCGGTATGTGATTGACCTGACTGGCTTACAGGAGAACAACCGCATAATAATATAAGTGTTGCGACAAATAAACATAATACTTTTTTCATATCCTTACCTCCGTTCACTTATCCTTTAAATAATTATAGCATAGAGAAAGTTCATTTTCAATAATTTAACGATTGCCGCCTATAATTCAACGATTAACCCTATAAATCAACGATTACGGGTACAAATAAACGATTGCCTGTATTTTAACGATTTGAAACGGAAGAAATGAAACAGTAAGGTGTTTTACCTTTCCTAAAGTTCTCAAAATTCTGATTTTGGGTAGAAAATAACCGTCATTCTATTGTATCAGAATGACGGTTATTCTTTGGCGGAGACGGAGAGATTCGAACTCTCGAGCCCGAAAGGGCTAACGCATTTCGAGTGCGCCCCGTTATGACCACTTCGATACGTCTCCGTATATATTGCCTTAAAGCTATATTATTCTAACAAAAATAAACTTGCTTGTCAAGAAAAAGTATGATATATATTTAATAATTGAAAATTGCAATGATTTGCGAGGTACATATGAATAATACAGCAAAACTGATAATATCTTTATTTGCCAATCTGTCAGGCGGAATAATCAAGAAAAATATAAACGACAAATACGCCAATAATATTTTTTCATATCAATTCTATAATTGCATTGTATCACTTATTTCAGCAATAACTCTTTTGTTTTTGTCTGAAAATCTCAGCGTATCTTCTTTTACAGTTGCTCTGGCATTGCTGTTTGGTATTATAACTCTGTTACAGCAGATTACTAACATGAAAGCATTAGAATCCGGTCCTTTCTCATATACTACGGTAATTATTTCACTGTCAACTCTTATTCCTACTTTATCAGGTTATTTTTTTTGGAATGAAAAAATTGCCGCCGTCCAGATAATAGGTATTGTTCTTCTTTTAATTTGTTTTGTGCTTTCTGTTAACAATAAATCCGACAATAAATCTGCTAATATCAGATGGCTTCTTTTTTCCTTTTTAGCTTTTGTTTGCACAGGAATTATAGGTATTATGCAAAAAATTCATCAATCATCCTGTCACAAAGATGAGCTTGACAGTTTTCTGATAATCGCTTTCATGTTTTCTTTTATTTGCTCGGGTATATATTCGATTTTAATCTTCAAAAAAACAAAAGCAAATATTTCAAAGAAAAAATCAGTATTGAATATCAGTCCTGTTATACAGATGATAATTTCCGGTGTATTTGTTGCATTAAATAACAAGCTGAATCTTTATTTATCAGGTGTACTTGACAGTGCTGTTTTTTTCCCGGTTGTAAACGGCGGGGGACTTGTGTTGACTTCCGTTGCAGCAGCTGTAATTTTTAGAGAAAAGCTTACAACCAAACAATGGACAGGTTTATTTATAGGAATTGTTGCTGTATTGCTTATCTGCAATCCGTTCTGATTCATATTGACGAATTCGAATTTTAGTTTTATAATATTTATCCGGAAGGGAGAGATAAATAATGCTTAAAAGATTTATGACATATTATAAGCCTCATAAAAAAATGCTTATTCTTGATATGGGCGCTTCGCTTCTCATATCAGTAATAGGAATGGTTTATCCAATTGTAACAAACAAAATGCTTAATGAATATATTCCTCAGAAGATGTATTCAACAATTGTTGTTGCAGGTATTATTGTTCTTGCTTTATATGTTTTCAGAATGCTGCTCAGATACTTTGTGCAGTATTACGGACACGTTATCGGTGTAAAAATGCAGTCATCAATGAGAAAAGATCTGTTTGCTCATTTACAGAAATTACCGTTCAAATTTTATGACAATAATGAAACAGGTAAAATAATGACAAGAATTACAAGTGACCTTTTTGAAGTCTGCGAGCTTGCTCATCACGGACCCGAAAATCTTCTTATAAGCTCTGTAATGATTGTTTTATCTTTTATATATCTTGTGACGATAGATTGGATACTTACACTTATTATTTTTATTTGTGTGCCGATTCTTGTTGTTGTAACAATGCACTACAGAAAAGCTATGAAATCAGCTTTTGATGAACGTAGAAAAAGCAACGCACTTATCAATGCGGCAGTAGAAAGCAGCATCACAGGAATCAGAGTTACAAAAGCATATACCAATTCAAAGAAAGAAGTCGAGAAATTCTCTGTCGGCGACGATGCATTTGTCAATTCTTCTGGCAAAGCTTACAGTGCAATGGCAAAATTTCATTCCTCCACTACATTCATAACAGATGTTTTTAATGTTTTCATTCTGATTGCCGGCGGTCTTTTCCTGTATTCCGGCAGGATTTCATTCGGTGATTATTCCACTTTTATTGTGTCTGTAAATCTGTTTATTAATCCCGTTAATACTCTTATAGGGTTTATGGAGCAATTCCAGAACGGTGTCAGTGGTTTCAAACGCTTTACAGAGGTTATGGATGAGGAACCTGAAGCAGATAGAACAGATGCAATAACACTTGACAAAGTAAACGGTGAAATTGAATTCAGAAATGTAAATTACTCATATGAAGAAAACAGCGAAGTTTTACATAACGTAAATCTAAAGCTTAACAAAGGCAGAAAGCTTGCTCTTGTCGGTCCGTCAGGGGGAGGTAAGACTACATTATGTCATCTGCTTCCTAATTTCTATGCATTATCTGAAGAAAACGGCTCAATTCTTATTGACGGAACTGATATCCGTGATATCACGCTTGAATCCTTAAGACAGCATATCGGAATTGTGCAGCAGGATGTATTTCTTTTTGTCGGCACAATCAAGGATAATATTCTTTACGGTAAGCCTGATGCAAGTGACGAAGAAATCATTGAGGCGGCAAAGCGTGCCAATATTCATGATTATATAATGACGCTTGAAAAGGGTTATGATACCGAAATTGGCGAAAGGGGAGTCAAACTCTCAGGAGGACAGAAACAAAGACTCAGTATCGCCAGAGTATTCCTTAAGGACCCTGCAATTCTTATTCTTGACGAGGCAACAAGTGCACTTGATAATACAACAGAAGTTCTCATTCAGCACGCTCTTGATGAATTATGTAAAGGAAGAACAACTCTTGTTGTCGCTCATCGGCTTTCCACAATAAGAAACGCAGATGAGATTGCTGTAGTTATTGACGGCGAAATAAAAGAGCGGGGAACTCACGATGAGCTCATCGATAAAGGCGGAGTATATAATAAGCTGTATTCACTCCAGTTCAGAGAGAATGACCTTGTTGAAGTCTGACACTGTGCTTTTCTATTCATAAATATGTTGTGTAATAATTTTGTAATCAGTTATGCTACTGTAATTTGTTTTATTTTCTGACTGCTGAAAGATTTAGTTTTTTCTAATTTGAACAAGTAACTGTAAGGTGTATAATTAATTTATGATAAAACAGAAGTTTCATCTATCTACTACCCATATTATATTGTTAAGCTTTTTAGTCACAATCCTGACTGGAGCATTTTTACTTTCGCTTCCCATAAGCTCCGCAGACGGTAACCCTGCATCTTTTATTGATGCTCTTTTCACCGCAACTACATCAACCTGTGTTACGGGTCTTGTCGTTACACCCACTGTAACTTCTTGGAGTATTTTTGGACAGATTGTTATTTTAATACTCATTCAGATAGGCGGTCTTGGTGTTATAACTATAATGTCAGGACTTATGATAATGCTGAATAAAAAAATAGGCCTCGGTGACAGACTTCTCTTACAGGATGCATTTAATCTGAATTCACTTTCAGGACTCATACGCTTTGTTAGAAAGGTTGTAGTCGGAACCTTTATCATAGAAGCTGTCGGTGCTTTACTTTATATGACTGTATTCGTGCCTCAGTTCGGCGCAAAAGGAATCTGGATTTCAGTATTCACATCCGTCTCAGCCTTTTGCAATGCGGGTATTGATATTGTTGCTGAAAACAGTCTTTGCAATTATGCACTCAACCCCGTTATTAATATTGTAACTTGTTCTTTGATTGTTTTTGGCGGTATAGGCTATATCGTCTGGTGGGATATTTTAAGAGTTCTAAAAAAATCACGGACTAAAAAAGTAAAACTGTTCAGAGATCTTACACTGCACAGCAAAATTGCGATAACAATAACTTTAATTTTAATTTTTGTCGGTGCTGCTTTAATTTTTACTTTTGAATATAACAATCCGCAAACTATCAAAAACTATACTTTGCTTCAGAAAATTGAAGTATCATTATTTCAATCCATAACCACAAGAACAGCCGGCTTTGCTACAGTTCCCCAGGAAAATCTTACTAATGCAAGTGCTGTTGTAAGTTTGCTATTGATGTTTATCGGCGGTTCACCGGTTGGTACAGCCGGTGGCATCAAAACTGTCACCTTTTCTGTGTTAGCCGCTTCCGCATTTGCCGCTGTTCGTAACAAAGATAACACTGAGATGTTTGGCAGAATGCTTACAAAACAGGCAGTCAGCAAAGCTGTAGCAGTTTCCTTTATGTCATTTATAATTTTTTTCACCGCAACGGTTTTTCTATCAGCAAGTACAGATGCAAGTGCATTGGATATTGTATATGAAACAATTAGTGCAACCGCTACCGTTGGTCTTACAAGAAATCTTACCCCATCTCTCGGAAGCATGGGGAAACTTATAATTATCATTACAATGTATCTCGGCAGAGTAGGTCCAATATCACTTGCTGTTGCATTTAAACGAAATAAAGATAATCAAAGTATTGTACGAAATCCCATTGAAGAAATCAGTGTTGGTTAGAAAGGATTGAATTTTATGAGTATAAATAAATCATACGCCGTGTTCGGTCTCGGCAGATACGGCAAAGCGGTGGCAGAAGAACTTGTGAACAGCGGAGCTGAGGTTCTGGCTGTTGATATTGACCTAAATAATGTCAACAATGCAATTGAAACCATACCTGTATGTAAATGCGCCGATATTACCGAACCGGAAGTAATTAAAAGACTCGGTATTTCTAATATTGATGTTGTAATTGTTGCCATTGCAAGCAATCTTGAAGCAAGTGTAATGGCTGTAACACTATGCAAGGAAGCAGGCGTTCCTACAGTTATTGTAAAATGCGGCAATGAAATGCACCAGAAAATATTATACCGTGTAGGTGCTGATAAGGTAATTTTCCCTGAAAAAGAATCCGGAACACGCCTTGCAAAGAATCTTCTCACATCCGGTTTTTCGGAGATGATAGAGCTGTCGGATGACGTTTCAATGGTTGAAATCAACGTAAAGGATGAATGGGTCGGAAAAACACTTGTTGAACTCAGTCTGAGAAAAAAATACTCCATTAATGTTGTTGCAATCCGTAACTCAGATAATATCAGCACATCCGTAGATCCTTCAAGAGTTCTTGAAAAAGATACTCAGCTTATTGTTATTGCAGATACGAAAAAGCTGGAAAAATTAAATAACTAAAAACGCCAAGCGTATATTAATCCTATTTATAAAAAAGGAAGCCGCATGAGTTTCATTGCTCATACGGCTTCCTTATTCGCATTTATTTATATTTGTTGTTACATCAAATCGTTATTTTTAATATGTTCTAATGTGAGTTTTATTCTTTCGCTGATTCTAACAGTTCCTATACCAAAAATAGAGGTATGTAATGTATCATTGATAGGTTTTATCCAATATTCAGGGATTGAATCTATTCCGTTTGCCATACCGAGAATCGAACCAACCGTAGCACCGTTGCAATCCGTGTCGAAACCTGCTTCAACAGCCATGCAAATTGACCTTCCGAAGTCGCCGTTACCATATAACAAAGCAGCAACAACTATCATCGCATTTGATATGGTATGACACCAACCATGACCTGAATACTCATTAAATTCTGAATGTATCTGTTTGAAGCATTTTTCCCGGGATACGCCGTTTTTATAACCATCGCAAACAGATGATATTGCTTTATATAATCTGGAAGTATAAGGAATTTCGCCAAGTCCTGCTTGGATAATATCAATAATTTCATCTGTTTCGGCAGCCGCAGCAAGCATTGCGGCAACAAACATTTCACCGTATATACCGTTCTTTGTGTGTGATATACAAGCATCTCTGAAAGCCATCTCTGCGGCTCTCTCAGGATTTCCGGGATTTATATAACCGAAATAATCTCCTCTTATCTGAGCACCGATCCATTCGCGGAAGGGGTTTTTATATTTTGCAGATTCAGGCGGTACAAATCCGTTAATAAAATTACAATAGGCAACTCTTTCCGCTGTGAAATATGAATTCTTTGATTGATAATCGAGCCAGGCAGATGCTACATCAAATGAAGTGAAATCCTTACCGTACTTTTCTATTATTTCCTGATAAAGAACAGTATAATTTGTATCATCATCAACAGGCATTCCGCTCAGAGTATCTGCATAACATTTATTTCTGAAACTATACTTGTATTTATTAACAATATCTTCCTTCATATCGCTTTCGGTAACATAACGGTGTAAGGGAAAATTTCCTGTTTCTTTCAAAAAAGGTATCAGTTCATCCGTGCGTATACCTTCAAAGGTTTTTCCGAGCATACATCCGCAAACACGACCCATCCATGCTCCTGATATTTTATTTTCAGAAAAGCTCTGGGATTTTTCATAAAAAGCATATGGTTTTCTGAGCTTTCTGATTTCGCAAAGCTCAGAAGGCTCAATGAAAGGATATTGTTCTTTCAATTTTGCCTTAGAAACAACATTAAATAATATACCTGCAAATCCGGATTTTGCTTCAGAATCGGGAAGTCTTGAAACAACAGAGAACAGATCCTTATAAGCCTCAACATCAAGTCCTTCATCAACTGACTGCTCATATTCTGTCATAAGGTTAGATGCATAAAATTCCCAATCATTGAGATTATTATATTGCGGCTTCAGAATACTATCAGCTTTTAATCCGTCTATAATTCTGTTATCATTTCCCAGAATCAAAGCATCGAGAGATACGCCGAAATGTTTTGACATTCTGATTATTTTACTGAGTTCGGGAACACTGTCACCGTTTTCCCATTTCTGAACAGATTGCTGAGAAACTCCGAACAGATCAGCAAATTGATTCTGTGATAAATTAGCAGAAGTTCTCAAGTCCTTTATTGCTTTGTTAAAAATCATAACGAAACCTCCTGATATTCCAATTCTAATGCTTTACATAAAAAAATTCAATATATTAACAGTAGTTTTAATAACAACTGAAACAAAAAGCTGATTATAGATACATAAGCTTGCACAAAGAATAACAGCGGAGTGAAATCACTCCGCTGGAAGACTGTTTTTTAACATTTGCTGTAAATCCTTCTTTAGCAACTCCTCATGATATGCATACTTAAGCAAATCTGCAAATTGCTGTTTGCGTTCAGCGTCCTCAAAAATGGTCATTCTATTGAAATCTTCTATTGTTTTAGAAAGTTCATACTTGACTCTTTTTTGAGTTAATATTCCGTTCTCATAAATATAATAACTGGCACAAGTATCCTTATCTCTGTGATGTCCAACAGGACGAATGCAATGATACTCAACCCCATCAATTACACGGTCAACCTGATAATGATAATGTCCAAACCAAACGTGGTCAATTTCAGGTGTTAACAAGTGCTTAAATGCTGTTTTTATGTCTTTGTCAGGTGTGTTTGGTAAAATATCATACTCAACAGAATAAGAGCCATGTACAAGCAAAATATGACCATCTAAAACATAGGAATTATCAAATTCGCTCATCCACCTTAATTGACTGTCACTTAATTGTTGCCTTGACCATTTGTCCCAAAAGCTTCGCGGATTTTCCGAGATGATTTGCTCATCATGATTGCCCATTATACAGATGGGTTTTAGTTTTTTTAATATGTCAACACACTGTGATGGATGTGGACCAAAGTTTGCTAAATCGCCAAGAAAGACAATTCTATCACAGGGACCTGCATCTTGTATTACCGCTTTCAAAGCAAACTTGTTTGCATGAATGTCAGATAAAACTAATGTTTTCAAATAATCACCGCCTTTGATTTATTATACCACATTTCTTTTCAAAAGTAAACTCGTGCAGTATAAAACTCCTCAAAATACAGATAATAACTACACAATTTGTAATTTAAGGAGAAATGTATATATGAAAGCAACAGGTATTGTACGCCGCATAGACGACCTCGGTCGTGTGGTGATCCCCAAAGAAATTCGTAGGACAATGAGGATTCGTGAAGGCGATCCTTTAGAGATTTATACGGATGCGGAAGGAGAGGTAATATTCAAGAAATATTCTCCTATGGGAGAACTTGCTGAATTTACCTCTCAGTATTGTGAAGTATTATTCAAAGCAATCTCTAAGCCCGTTCTTATAACTGACAGGGATCACGTCGTTTGCAGTATGGGTGTGACAAAGAAGGATGCAATTGACAAGAGAATTACTTCACAGCTTGAAAAAATAATGGAGAACAGAGCGACTTATATTGCTACTTCCTTCGACAACAATATTCTGACACCGGTTGAAGGATTAGATAAAAATGCCTGCATAGCTGTGCCTATTATCGGAAACGGAGATGTTTCAGGATGCGTTGTTGTAATGTTCAATGATAAGGGTGAACTGCCTTCAGACTCAGAAACTAAGCTTGCCGAGGTTGCAGCGCAGTTTTTAGGCAAGCAGACAGAAGAATAATTATACGAAATTTACGGAATTACTTGACTTTTTATGTAGGTTTTGCTATGATTATTTCATAAACTTGCTTGAGGGAGTAGTTTGCGTCCAAAAGACGTGATATGTCAACATCATGGCTTATAGTCTGGCATATCTTAAATAACGAGACTCATGGACAGATCACGCTGTGCAGAGTCAGATAATTTGACTTTTGCACAAAATGTGCAAAAGTTTTTTTATTATATAGGAAATTGCTCGCGTTGTGAGCAATTTCCTATAACAAAAAACACCTTTTCGCCCCCTAGATTGGGGGACGGGGGGTTGAAGCAGAATGCTTTTTTATTTCCCGGGCAAGCAAAATACAAAGAGAGGATTTTCAACGTATGAAACACTACTTAGAAAGCGTCGAAAACGTATTTCAGGAAGTTCAGTCAACCCCTGAGGGACTGACATCTGCAGAGGCTCAGAAGCGTGCCGAGCAATACGGAAAAAACAAGCTCGCTGAAGCAAAGAAAGATTCAATGCTCAAAAAGTTTTTTGATCAGATGAAGGATCCGATGATCATCATTCTTATCATTGCCGCTGCAATCTCTGCTGCAACAGAGTGGATTGAAGCAAAAGCTATCACATTTCCTGTTGATACTATAATCATTCTTGCCGTTGTTCTCATTAATGCAATACTTGGTGTTATTCAGGAAAGCAAAGCTGAAAAGGCTGTTGAAGCTCTTCAGAAGATGTCTGCTGCCACAACAAAGACGCTGCGCGACGGTAAGGTTGAAACTGTCAAGAGTGAAGACCTCGTTGTTGGTGATGTAATTCTTCTTGATGCGGGTGATGCTATTCCTGCCGACTGCCGTATTTTTGAATGAGCAAGTATGAAAATTGAAGAAGCTGCACTCACCGGTGAATCAGTGCCTGTAACAAAGCTTGTTAATGCGCTTATGCGCAAAAAGGATCAGGATGAGGTTCCTCTCGGCGACCGTAAAAATATGGCTTATATGGGTTCAACTCTTGTTTACGGACGTGGCAAGGCGGTTGTTACCGCAACAGGTATGAATACAGAAATGGGTAAAATTGCCGATGCGATTTCCCGTGCAGAAGAAGGCAAAACTCCTCTTGAAATCAAGCTTGAGCAGCTTTCAGGTATTCTTACTAAGCTCGTTCTCGGCGTTTGTGTTGTTATATTTGCATATAAGATAGCAATGCATTTCATTATGGGGCCGACAGATGCTTCACCCTTCAATGCAGTTCTCGAATCCTTTATAGCAGCTATTGCACTTGCTGTTGCTGCTATTCCTGAAGGTCTGGTTGCTGTTATGACCATTGTTCTTTCAATCGGCGTAACAAATATGTCGAAGAAAAATGCAATCATACGTAAGATGAATGCTGTTGAAACTCTCGGCTGTACTCAAATCATATGTTCCGATAAGACAGGTACTCTCACACAGAACATTATGACAGTCGTTGATCACTACGCAGAAGATGAAATATTGCTTGCGTCTGCAATGGCTCTTTGTACTAACGCTGAAGTTTTCGAAGACGGAAAAACAACAGGTGAGCCTGATGAGGTTGCACTTATTAATTATGCAAAAACTCTCGGTCTTAACAAAGCTTCACTTGTAAGTGACAAACCCAGAGTAGGCGAAGTTCCTTTTGACTCCGGCAGAAAGATGATGAGTACTGTTCACTCTTATGAAAATAAGTTTATTCAGTATACTAAAGGCGCACCCGATGAAATTCTCAAAAAATGCGACCGTATTCTCATAAACGGAAAGATTATAGAAATTTCAGATGCTCACCGTGCAAAAATCTTTGAAGAAAACACAAGAATGGGAAATAAAGCCCTTCGTGTATTTGCAGTAGCTTTCAAAGAATATTCCGACGCTCCTGCTGTTTATGAATCTGAAGCTCTTGAATGCGATATGATTTTTATCGGTCTTACCGGCATGATTGACCCCGTCCGTCCTGAAGTCAAGGACGCCATCATAGAATGCCGCGGTGCTGGTATCACACCTATTATGATTACAGGCGACCACATTAATACTGCTAAGGCTATCGCAAGAGAGCTTGGTATCCTCACAGATGATTCTCAGGCTATGATGGGTGCTGATATTGATAAATATTCCGATGAAGAATTTGAGAAGATAGTTGAAAATGTCTTTGTTTATGCACGTGTTCAGCCTGAACACAAAACACGTATAGTTAACGCATGGAAGAACAAGGGTTATGTAACAGCTATGACCGGCGACGGTGTTAACGACGCCCCTTCAATCAAGAGCGCTGACATCGGTGTAGGTATGGGTATTACAGGTACTGATGTTACAAAGAACGTTGCAGATATGGTTCTTACCGACGATAACTTTGCTACGATAGTTGCTGCAGTCGGAGAAGGCAGAAGAATTTATGACAATATCCGTAAGGCAATTCAGTTCCTTCTCGGCTCAAACCTTTCAGAAGTTGTTTCAATTTTCTTTGCAACCATAATGAACTTCACAATTCTTAAAGCTCCCCATCTTCTTTTTATAAACCTTGTTACAGACAGCATTCCTGCTCTTGCTCTCGGCCTTGAAAAGCCCGAAGAGAATATTATGAGAAGAAATCCCAGAAGCAAAACTGATGGTATTTTTGCCGGCGGTCTTGGTTTTGACTGTGCATATCAGGGAATTCTTGTAAGTATTCTTACCGTTGCTGCTTTCTATATAGGTGAATTATTTGAGCTTATTCATAACCATGCAGCATTGTCAACTTTTGAATGGTTCGGTATTCACGACAGTGCAGACGGTATGACAATGGCATTCTTCACAATGGCTATGTGTGAAATCTTCCATTCGTTCAATATGCGCTCTCAGAGAGGCTCAGCTGTAGGAATGGTTATTAAGGGACATCACAATGTTGCTCTTTACGGTGCTATGATTGGTTCATGGGCTCTTACAACTCTCGTTGTTCAGGTTCCCGCTTTGGCAGGTATATTTGAATTCCAGCCCCTTTCAATGCCCGAATACTTTATCTCACTTGGTCTTGCTTTCTCAATAATTCCCATAGTTGAAATTATCAAGGCAGTTCAAAGAAAAACTTCAAAGAAATAACATTTTTCAGGAGTCGGTTTTCCGGCTCCTTTTTTTATGCCGATAAAAAAAATAACAGATGTTTCTCTTACCATGGCGAGCGAAAGCCCCCAACGTAGTGCAGAAACATCTGTCACAGAAAATATATCACAGACTAATAGTGATGTCAAGGAAAAGTATTCCCGTCAGCTAAACAATACAGCAGATAACATCGAACAGCTTAAGGCTGAGAATGAGAGTTTTTCGGAGTATGTTGATGAGGTTGTTCAGGAACTTCAAAGCAAACTGAAGAACAAAAAGCAGCCTGATGTTGTTAAAATCTTTGACCGTAAGGAGCTTTATAAAATCGCTGCGAAGTATAACACATATTATGAGCCGAATAAAAACGGCGGCTTCAGCAAAAAGCAGTACAGTAATACTGAACAAGCTCGGGAATCGCTCCCTAATATTAAGGGCACAGCAATCAGATGTTGCTGCGCCCCTCATGTTTATTCAAGAATATTAGATGTAATATAATCGATATTCCAGTTACTGAGATCTTCTCCTGCTTCTTTATCATCGCATGTCCAGCAATTAACTTTAATACCGGCATTGTGAAGAGCTTCAATACGTTCTTCAGTAAGTTCCTTATAATGGATATCAAGATCAAATCTATGTTCTTTAAGTAAAGAAGGGAGTTCGTCAGAGTAATCATCAACAAGGAACTGAACCTTCTGCTCGGGATATATTTCACGAAGCTTTACAAGATTATTGAATGCAAAGGAAATAAATATTACATTGTCAAGATAGTCAAGCTCAATAATTTCATCGCAGATTTTTGCTATATCGTCCTTTTCAAACTCATTCTTAAGTTCGAGCACAGCAACCTTTTCATATCTTTTGCAGGTAGAGATATATTCTTTAAGGGTAGGAATTCTGAGATCTTCTCTGCCTTTAATACCATCACGGTCTGTAAGAAGCAATTTTCTTAAGGTATCAAAGGTAGTTTCTTCAATAACCATATTATCAATTGCAACTCTTCCTGTTGTATCATCATGAAAGCAAACAAATTTTCCGTCAAGTGTTCTGTGCACATCAGTTTCAATGCCGAAATAACTTCTGTTACCGGCAGCGATAAAAGCAGCATTAGTATTCTCTTTTTCAATACCGCTTAAGCCTCTGTGAGCAACTACCTTTGTGTTTTTAGAGTCAAATTTAACAGTATTCATAATATCCTCCTTAAAAATTATTTCCAGCCGGTAAGTCCGTATACCGGCTCAGAAATAACTGTAATTTCTCTGCGTTCAAAGATTTCGGAAGCATTCCGTGAAAAATCATTACATGTAAGCGTTCTCGGACGACGTATGCTACCGGGAGCATCAAAACCGATTTCATAAAGCCAGGGGCCTTTATATCCTGAGTTTATCAATCTTGTATATAAATCATACCAATCAATCTTACCCTCTCCGGGAAGCCAATGTCTTTCATTGAGATAATCATAATCCGATATGTGAACAGATTCAATTCTATTTCCCGTTTTATCGATAAAATCGGAATAAGCTTCACATAGCAAATGATTAGTATCAAAAACAACCTTCAGCCTATCATCAACACCGATGAGCTCAAGTATTTCCTCGGAGTTCCTTCCGAGACACGTTCTTGGTAAATTTTCACATAAAACAAATGAATCTAAAGTTGAAGTAAACTCTGCTAATTCATAGAGACTTTCCTTTGCATATTCCATTCTGTTTCTGCGATATCTGTCAAGAATCGGTTCTCCGCTGGGATGAACAACAAATCTGCGAATGCCGATTTCCGCTGCTTTTTCTATAAGCACCTTGAAATAATTAATTGTTTTCTTTTTCAGTTCACGTTTTGAAATATCAATTTCAGAAAAAGGAGAAAAGGGGAGATGATAAGACCATAAATCAATTCCGTATACATCTGACATACGCTTGATAAAAGGATAATCAAGTGAAGGATAATCTTCATGTAAAACGGAGATTTCTATGGCACTGATATTATTATTTTGCAAACTCTGAAAAAAATCTTCATTTATAATTTTTGAACAGGTTGATAATCCGACAATCATTTTATCACCTCTCTATTAATCTATCACAAACATTTTTTTTATTCAACATAAAAATTTAAAAGTGTGTCAATTCAGAGTTCTTCCGAGCTGATAAAAGGCCACTGCAGAAGCGGCAGCCACGTTCAGTGAATCAACACCGTGATACATCGGTATCTTAACCGTATAATCGCTGTCAGCAATAGTTTTTTCAGAAAGACCGTCTCCCTCTGTTCCCATTATCACAGCAAGTTTTTCTTCTTTTAATAATAATGGCGAATCAATCGGTATAGAATCATCCTTAAGCGCCATAGCAACAGTCTTAAAACCGAGAGACTTTATTTCATTACAAACATCATCAGTTGCAAAAGTCCATTTTATCTGAAACACAGTTCCCATACTGACTCTTGCGGCACGCCTGTATAGCGGATCAGAGCATCCGGGAGTAAGAATTACAGCATCCATTCCCAATGCTGCGGCTGAGCGAATTATTGCTCCAACATTAGTGGGATTCATAACCTCATCCAGTATAACTATTCTGCTTTTATTACAGCAAAGATCTCTGAAATCAGTTAAAGGCTTTCTTCTCATAGCACACAGCATACCTCTTGTAAGCTTAAAGCCTGTAAGCTTAGTAAGAATATCAGTTTCAGCACAAAAAACAGGCACATCTCTGAGTCTCGGTATTATTTCTTTGCCTTCACCTTCAATATGTCTTTTTTCAATGAGACAGGAAACAGGCTCATATCCTGCATCAAGAGCGCGTTCAATAACCTTCGGACTCTCCACTATGAACAAACCTTTATCGGGAAATCTTCTGTTTAACAGCTGCCCCTCACTAAATCTTGCATATATATCAAGCTCCGAAGCAAAAAAATCTGTTATTTCAATAATATTATTCATCTTATTCACCAATATCCGATGCATATCATTCACTCAAAATATTCTTAAAATTATATTCAATCAAATAATACAAATTTAAGATATAAATTAAAAAAGTCACTTTTGCCTCAAGACAATAAGTGACTTTTTTATGGCGGAGAGTAAGGGATTCGAACCCTTGATACGCTTATGACGTATACACGATTTCCAATCGTGCTCCTTCGGCCAACTCGGACAACTCTCCAAAGGACGAATGCTATTATAACTTATGAAAAATAAAAAATCAAGTACTTTTTTTATTTTTCCGTAAAAATATTCATTATCCTGTTACCTCAAGCACCTTTTTGGCAAGACAATACAATTCATCATATGTTTTAACTGTGCTGAACTCTTTTCTGAGCTTGGCAGAGCCTCTGAGTCCTTTAGTGTACCATAATGCATGCTTACGGATTTCGCACATTCCAAGCTTCTGACCTCTGATTTCACAGATTTTATCAGCGTGCTTCAGCATAATTCGCATTCTTTCTTCGGGGTCAGGATCACTGTCGTAATTGCCGTTTGATAAATAATCATTAATTTGAGAAAACAGCCATGGTCTTCCGAGAGCGCCGCGCCCTATCATAACAAGATCACAACCGGTGCGATTATACATCTTTTCTGCATCTTCAGGTGTAAAAACATCACCGTTACCGATAACAGGTATTTTTACAGCTCTTTTAACAGAAGCTATAGAATCTATATCAACAGGCGGTGCATACATCTGTTCCTTAGTTCGTCCGTGAACAGTCAATGCAGCAGCTCCGTTAGCTTCAATTATTTTTGCAAATTCAACACAATTGACAGATTCTGCGTCCCAGCCTGTTCTGAATTTAACGGTAACGGGGATATTGACAGCGTCAACGACAGCTCTTGTAATTTCGCCGGCGAGAACGGGGTTCTTCATAAGATAGCTGCCTGATTTATTCTTTATAATCTTCGGAGCGGGACATCCCATGTTAATGTCAATAATATCAGGAGAGAAGGAAAGCGCATACCTTGCAGCCTGAGCCATAATATCAGGCTCATTACCGAATATCTGAATAGCAGCCGGATGCTCGGTATCATCAATCTTCATAAGCTCTTTTGATTTTTTATCATTCATACTCACGCCCTTAGCACTCACCATTTCGCCAACGGTATAAGATGCACCGAATTCCTTACACAAAACCCTGAAAGCAAGGTCAGCAACGCCAGCCATGGGAGCAAGAGCGCAAAAGCCGTCAATTTTTACATTTCCGATATACATATTATCACCTTGTTACATAATAACACAGAAAATAATAAAAATAAAGTAGCGTTTTATTAAAACTTATGTTATAATAAGCTGAATAGCGGAAGGAGAGTATTTCTATGAAATATCTTGTTATAGACGGTAACAGTATAATCAATCGTGCTTTTTACGGTATAAAACTTCTTAATGCAAAAGACGGACATTTCACAAATGCAATTTACGGCTTTATGAATATTCTGCTTAATCTTTGTGAAAAATATGCTCCCGATGCAATTATGGTTGCTTTTGACGTACACGAGCCGACATTCAGACATAAAAAATATGATGATTATAAAGCCGGAAGAAAAAGTCCGCCTCAAGAGCTTATTGAACAGTTTGATCCGCTTAAAAAGCTTCTTACAGCCTACGGATGTTCAATTATTGAATGTCCCGGGTATGAAGCTGACGATATACTTGGTACACTTTCCGTAAGCATCAAAGAAGACGACCATTGCTATATTGCAACCGGTGACCGTGATTCTCTTCAGCTTATAAGGAAAAATGTATCTGTACTTCTTACAACAACAAAAATGGGACGTTCTCAGACTGTTGAATACGATGAAGCACTTTTATTTGAAGAGTACGGTGTTATACCGTCAGGAATGATTGAAATTAAAGCTCTCCAGGGTGACACATCTGATAATATTCCCGGTGTTGCAGGTATAGGCCCTAAAACAGCGGGTGAGCTTATAAAAAAATATACTGACATAGATAATATTTATAATAATATTGATAACATCGAGGTTTCTCCCGGCGTCCGAAACAAGCTCATTCAAGGAAAAGAGAGTGCTTTCTTTTCAAGAGAACTCGGAACGATCTGCACTTCCGCGCCAATCAACGCAAATCTTCAGTTTTATCTTAAAGCAAAAAGAGACGAAGGCTTACTCCTCAATGAACTTGCACGACACGAGATGTTCAAAATGATAGAAAAACTGAAACTCAATACAAACAGCATCTCAGTTTCTTCAGCCGACACAGAAACAAGTGTTTATCACAGTGTCAAATTGCAATTGATTTCATTTGATGACTTAAAGAATCAGCTGTCTGCTGCAAACAAATATTGCTTTGATATCTGCTTAGATAATAATTACCCTCAATTCGCAACCATTTCTGATGAAAATAACATTTTTGTAATCGAAAACAATTCCCTTGACTTTATTCAGAAGCTTACGGAATTACTTGAATCAGATATCTCTATCATTACTCATGATTGCAAATCAATATATTCTTTTGCTATTGAAAATAATTTCAATATACACAAAGTTGCTTTTGATATAAAACTCGCAGCATATCTTCTTGATGCAAACTCCAATGACTATTCAGTTCAGTCACTCACCCTGTCATATAACATCGGGAAACCTGAAATATCATTTAATGACAGCACGACAGAGAGTTTTTACAACGAAAACTCAGAATATATAAATAATGTCAGTCTTCTGAATCCTCTTGCAGTACGTCTTGATTCCGTTATCACTGAAAGAAATCAGAATTCATTGCTGACAGAAATTGAAATTCCTCTTGCTTTTGTTCTTGCAGAGATGGAGAAGACCGGAATGAAGGTCGATGTAAACGGTATTGCAGAGTTTTCAGATTTTCTGACTCAGCAGATTAGAGCTATTGAAAACGAAATACACGATGCGGCAGGTGAAGCATTTAATATTAACTCACCCAAGCAATTAGGAATTATCCTGTTTGAAAAACTCGGCTTGCCCGTAAAAAAGAAGACAAAAACCGGTTATTCAACAAATGCAGAGATACTTGAAAGCCTTGCCGAGGATTATCCTGTTGTATCAAAAATACTTGAATACAGAACCTATTCTAAGCTTAAATCAACTTATTGTGACGGTTTAATAAAGGCTGTTTCTTCTGATAATCGTGTAAGAAGTACTTTTAATCAGACAGAAACCCGAACCGGCAGACTTTCTTCAACTGAACCAAACTTGCAGAATATCCCCGTCCGCACACCGCTGGGCAGAGAAATGAGAAAGTTTTTTATTGCAGAAGACGGTTATACAATTATAGACGCCGACTATTCACAAATTGAGCTGAGAGTACTTGCTGCACTCTCAGAAGATAAAAATATGATCGAAGCTTTTAATTCCGGCACTGATATTCACTCAGTAACAGCATCGAAAGTATTTAATGTTCCTATTAACAATGTAACTACCGATCTGAGAAGCAAGGCCAAGGCCGTCAATTTCGGTATTGTATACGGTATCGGAGCTTTTTCACTTGCAAAGGATATAAAATCAACCCGCGCAGAGGCTGATTCTTTTATAAAATCTTATCTTGCACTTTATTCTTCTGTTGATAAATACATGAACAACTGTATCACAGAAGCAAAACAGTCCGGTTACAGCGAAACTCTTTTCAACAGAAGAAGATATCTGCCTGAGCTTTCATCCTCAAACGGAATGATTCGTTCCTTCGGAGAGCGTGTTGCAAGAAATATGCCGATACAGGGAACTGCAGCAGACATAATTAAAATTGCAATGATAAAAGTTAACAACAGATTAAAAGAAGAGTTTCCATCTTCCCATCTTATTATGCAGGTACACGATGAACTGATAATTGAGGCTCCTAAGGGAGATGCTGAAGCTGTTGCGGCTATTATAAAAGAAGAAATGGAGAATGCTGTAAGCCTTTCTGTAAAGCTTGAAGCAGATACGGCTATCGGCAAATCCTGGTATGATGCAAAAGATTGATTATTTAATTACAAGAGCGAAAGCTGAATATGCACTTCAAATCGCTCACATTGAAACTGAATGCTTTTCTCATCCATGGAGCGAAAAGCAGATTAAAGATGAAATTTCAAATGAGAATGCACTGTTTCTGACTGCTGTTTCAGATGATACTGTTTGCGGATATGTCAGCGGTCAGTTGATTCTTGACGAATTTTATATTTCCAATATTGCAGTAAGTTCAGAATTCAGAAGATGCGGAATCGGATCGGCACTTATCAAATCACTTATTGAAAGACTTACGAAAATTAATTGTGTTTTGCTTACTCTTGAGGTTCGCGAATCAAACTCATCAGCAATACAACTGTATGAGAATTTCGGATTTCAATATATCGGCAACAGGAAAGGTTTTTATTCTTTCCCCCGTGAAGATGCCTGCATATACACATTATATCTTAAAAACAATCAAAAGGAGACACTCAATTGAATATATTGGCTATTGAATCATCCTGTGACGATACCGCTGCAGCAGTGGTAAAAGACGGAAGGGAAGTCCTGTCTTCAGTGATAGCGTCACAAGTTCCTGAACACATCTTATACGGCGGTGTGGTACCCGAAATCGCCTCGCGAAGGCATTGTGAAGCAATTTCCGGAATTGTAAAGCAGGCACTTAATGAAGCTTCTCTTACTGTTAATGAAATTGATGCCGTTGCTTGCACATATGCTCCGGGACTTATCGGCGCCTTACTTGTCGGAGTTAACTTTGCAAAAGGTTTGGCATACAGTTCGGGCAAACCTCTGATTCCGGTACATCATCTCAGAAGCCATATAGCTTCTAATTATATTTCTTATTCTGAGCTCAGACCACCGTTTCTTGCTCTTGTTGTATCGGGAGGACACACACACATAATAAATGTAAAAGACTATACCGATTATGAAGTTCTCGGCAGAACACGTGACGATGCAGCAGGTGAAACACTTGATAAAGCAGCAAGAACTCTTGGTCTGCCGTATCCCGGCGGTCTCAATATGGATAAAGCTTGCGCTAACGGAAATGCAGATGCATATAAATTCCCCAAGCCAAAGATTCAGGGCTCACAGCTCGATATGAGCTTTTCGGGACTCAAAACATCTGTAATCAATCTTGTGCACAATCTTACACAGAAGGGCGAAGAAATCAACGTTGAAGATATCGGTGCATCCTTCATGCTTAATGTTGTAAATCTTCTTTGTGAAAAAACCTCTGCAGCTATTGATTTAACGGGTGCATCAAAGCTTGTTCTCGCCGGCGGTGTTTCTGCTAATTCTGTTTTAAGACGAGAAATGACAAAGCTTTGTCAAAGCAAAAAAGTTGAATTATATTTACCCGAGCTGAAATACTGTGGAGATAATGCTGCAATGGTAGGCGCGCAGGCATTTTATGAAATGCGGGCAGGACACTTAGCATCATTAAAACTTAATGCAACAGCAGCTTTAGATATTGACAAAAATATAACATTATAGTATTATATAAACTGATTTGAAATTTTTTTCTATATAAGGAGAGAACCAAATGTCACTTACATCAAACAAGTCAATTCTTTCTTGGATTGAAGAAAAAGTTGAACTCGTTAAGCCTGACAAAATTGTCTGGATTGACGGTTCAAAAGAGCAGATTGAAGCTCTCAGAGCTGAAGCTTGTTCAACAGGCGAAATGCAGAAGCTCAATGATGAACTTCTTCCCGATTGCTATCTTCACAGAACTCATCCCACAGACGTTGCACGTGTAGAAGACAGAACTCTTATCTGCACTCCCACAAAAGAAGAAGCCGGCCCCACAAATCATTGGATGGAGCCCGGCGAATGCTATGAGATGCTTTATAACATTGCACGTGACTCTTACAAGGGAAGAACTATGTATGTTATCCCTTATTCAATGGGTCCCGTTGGTTCAAAATTCTCAAAGGCAGGTATTGAGCTTACAGACTCTATCTATGTTGTTCTCAACATGGCTATAATGACAAGAGTAGGTAAGTCAGTTCTTGATGTTCTCGGCGACTCAAATGACTGGGTTCGCGGTCTTCACTGCAAATGTGACATCGATCCTGAAAAGAGATGGATATGTCAGTTCCCTCAGGACAACACTATTATCTCCGTAAACTCAGGTTACGGCGGAAATGTTCTTCTCGGCAAAAAGTGCTTTGCTCTTCGTATTGCATCCTATCAGGGATGGAAAGAAGGCTGGCAGGCTGAGCATATGCTTATCCTCGGCGTTGAAAATCCTCAGGGTGAAACAAAATATATCTGTGCTGCATTCCCCTCTGCTTGCGGTAAAACCAACCTTGCAATGCTTATTCCTCCTGAAGGATACAAAAAGGCAGGTTACAAGGTTTGGTGTGTAGGCGATGATATTTCATGGATACGCAAGGGTGAAGACGGCAGACTTTATGCTATCAACCCCGAAAACGGTTTCTTCGGTGTTGCTCCCGGAACAAATATGAAGTCCAACCCCAACGCTCTTCTTTCAACAAAGCAGGGAACAATATTCACCAATGTTGCTCATAACCTTGATAATAATACAGTATGGTGGGAAGGTCTCGACAAGAATCCTCCCGAAAATGCTGAGGACTGGATCGGCGAACCCTGGAACGGAAAAACAAGCGAAGTAAAGGGCGCTCATCCTAACTCAAGATTTACTGCTCCTGCAGTAAACTGTCCCTGTCTCAGCTCTGAATTCGAAAATCCTCAGGGTGTTCCGATTTCAGCTTTTGTATTCGGCGGCAGACGTGCTAAGCTTGCTCCTCTCGTATATCAGTCAAAAGACTGGAATAACGGTGTATTCGTAGGCTCAATTATGGCATCTGAAACAACAGCGGCAGCTGCTGGTGCTGTTGGTGTTGTTCGTCGTGATCCTATGGCAATGCTTCCTTTCTGCGGATACAATATGGGCGATTATTGGCAGCACTGGATTAATGTTGGTAAGACTCTTGACCCTGAAAAGGCTCCCAAGATATTCAATGTTAACTGGTTCAGAAAAGACGACGAAGGCAACTTCTTATGGCCCGGTTTCGGCGACAACCTCAGAGTTCTCAACTGGATTCTTGACCGTTGCGACGGTAAAGTTGATGCAAGAGAAACAGCAATCGGATATGTTCCCTTTGCAGACGATATTGATCTTACCGGTATTGAGGATGAAGTTTCAAAGGAAACTCTTGAATCAATTCTTGTTGTTGACAACAACCTTTGGAAGGATGAAATCCCCGGCATCGAAGAATTCTACGGCAGATTCGGCGACAAGCTTCCCGAAACTCTTAAGAATGAACTCGAAAACCTCAGAAGCAGCCTTAACTAAGTGTAAATATTCAGAGCTATGTCAATTATCTGACATAGCTCTTTTTTCAGATCATTTCATATTCTCTTAGAATGTCTTTAATTTGTTCTTTCTTTTTCTCGTCAATAGATGTCAGCGGCAAACGAAGAGAATCATTAAAACCAAAAAGCAGATGGCTTGCTGCTTTTACCGGAATGGGATTTATGTCACAGAACATAGCATCAATCAAAGGAAGATACTTTTTTAACAGATTATCAGCATAATTATAGTCAGAATTGAGACAAGCGGATGTTATTCTGTGCATTATTCCGGGAACAATATTCGATGCAACTGATATTACACCTTTTGCACCCGATGACATCATCGCTGTTACTGTGTTATCATTTCCGGAATAAAAATCCAATGAATCTGCGCATAGTCTGACAGATTCAATAAAAGAAGTAATATCAGAAGATGCCTCTTTCACAGCAACAATATTCTTATGTAAGGATAGCTCCTGATATGTGTGAGGATTTATGTTCACTCCGGTTCTTGATGGAACATTATATACAATTATCGGTGCAGAAACTCTGTCCGCGATATAATAATAATGTTTAATCAGTCCTTGCTGTGTACACTTATTATAATAGGGAGTTACGATCAAAAGACCGTCAACTCCCTCTTTTTCTGCATCATTAGATTTTTTAACTGCTTCTTCGGTATTATTTGATCCTGTACCTGCAATAACAGGTGTTTTCCTATCCGCAATATTTTTTGCAATCTTTATCAGATTATGTTTTTCATCAACTGACAGAACAGGGGACTCACCGGTAGTTCCCGCAACAACCAAAGCATCAGCATTATTTTCAATCTGAAATACGACTGATTTTTCAAATGATTTATAATCAACATCTTTACCGTCAGCACTGAACGGCGTTATAAGCGCAGTTGCAGTTCCTGTAAAAATTGTTTTTTTCAAATAAAACCACCGAATCAGTTTTTTGGTTCAATATAACCTTCCGCACAAAGGAGCTCAGCAGCAAGAACAGCACCGCCTGCAGCACCTCTGAGAGTATTGTGAGAAAGACAAACAAACTTATAGTCATACTGTGTATCTTCTCTGAGTCTGCCGATTGAAACTGCCATACCTCCTTCAAGCTCTCTGTGAAGCTTTGTCTGAGGCATATTATCTTCTGTGAAGTAATTGAGGAACTGCTTAGGTGCATGGGGGAGTTCAAGCTCCTGAGGACGACCTGAGAAAGTGTTCCATACTTCAATAATTTCTTCCTTGGAGGGTTTATTCTTAAATCTAACAAACACAGCAGCCATATGTCCGTCTGAAACAGGCACACGAAGGCACTGAGCTGTGAAATGAGGCTTAGCCGCAGGTACAATTTCACCATTTTCAACCTTACCCCAGATTTTGAGAGGTTCTTTTTCACTCTTTTCTTCTTCACCGCCGATAAAGGGGATGACATTATCTACCATCTCAGGCCAACGCTCGAAGGTTTTACCTGCACCTGAAATAGCCTGATATGTACATACAAGTACATCTTCAACACCGAACTTTTCATCAAGAGGATAAAGCGCCGGCACATAGCTCTGAAGAGAACAATTAGACTTAACAGCAATAAATCCTCTCTTTGTTCCAAGTCTTTCTTTCTGAGAAGCAATTACCTCACAGTGCTTTCCGTTGATTTCGGGAACGATCATGGGAACATCAGGAGTAAATCTGTGAGCGCTGTTATTAGAAACAACAGGGCACTCAGCCTTTGCATAAGCTTCTTCAAGCGCTTTGATTTCATCCTTCTTCATATCAACTGCACAGAAAACAAAATCGACAAGTGATGCAATCTTTTCAATGTCTGCCTGAGCATCCATAACAACCATAGATTTCACTTTTTCGGGAAGTTCTGTGTTCATAACCCATCTGCCGCCGAGAGCGTCTTCATAAGTCTTACCTGCAGAACGGGGACTTGCGGCAAGAACTGTGATATTGAACCAGGGATGATCATGAAGCAGAGAAATGAATCTCTGACCTACCATACCGGTTGCACCGATAATACCTACATTATAACTTTTACTCATAATAAAAACCTCCGTCACAAATATTATATTCAAAAAGAATTGATTGGGTATTGCGTCTTTTAAATATTTGTGTTAACATTATTAAGATTTTTTAATTTTATCACCTATTTTGTCTTGTGTCAATGAGTTTTTATGCAAAACTTATAATTAAAGATAATATTTCTTATAAAATATTCTGATAATTTAGGTTATTTAATACATTTTGCAGGCATAGTTTTTGCCTAATAATACATCATTCAAGGCGGTATTATGAAAAAAAGTGATTTTTATTTTGATCTTCCCGAAGAATTAATTGCACAGAGCCCTGCCGAAAAACGGGATCATTCGCGTCTTCTTGTTATCGGTAAACACAGCGGCAAATTACTTCACAAACATTTTTATGATATTATTGATTATCTTGATCCGGGGGATTGCCTTGTGCTGAACAATTCAAAGGTTTTACCGGCAAGAATTTACGGCATAAAACAAGAAACCGGTGCAAAGGTTGAATTTTTGCTTCTAAACAATAAAGGAAATGACATATGGGAATGTATTGCAGGTCCCGGAAAAAGAGCAAAGGAAGATTCAGTTTTTTCATTTGGTAATAACACTATGAGCGGAAAGGTTGTTTCTGTGCTTCCGAACGGAAACAGATTAGTAAAATTCAGCTATGAAGGCTTATTTCTCGAAAGACTTGAAGAAATCGGAGAAATGCCGCTTCCGCATTATATCACAAAAAAACTTGAAGATAAAAACAGATATCAGACAGTTTATGCAAAAACTGACGGTTCAGCTGCAGCACCTACTGCCGGTCTTCACTATACACCTGAGCTTCTGAAAAAAATTGAAGAAAAGGGAATCAGTATTGCATATATAACCTTACATGTCGGGATAGGAACCTTCAGACCTGTAAAGGCTGAGAACATAGAAGATCATGATATGCATTATGAAACATATTCAATCTCTCCCGAAGCTGCTGATAAAATCAATACTGCAAAAAAGAATGGCAAAAAAATCATCTGCACCGGTACAACCTGTTGCAGAACACTGGAATCCGCTTGCGATGAAAACGGATATGTACGGCCTTGCAGTGATTCAACTAATATTTTTATATACCCGGGATATAAATTTAAGTGTATTGATACCTTGATCACTAATTTTCATCTTCCTGAAAGTACTTTGATTATGCTTGTATCCGCCTTTTGCGGCAGAGAAAATGCACTTAATGCCTACAGCGTGGCAATTAAAGAAAAATACCACTTTTTCTCATTCGGAGACTCAACTATAATTACTGATAAGATTTAAGGTGAACCTTATGTATAAACTGTTAAAACAAGAGGGTAAAGCGCGCAGAGGTGAATTTTCCACTGTTCACGGCAAAGTGCAGACTCCCGGATTTATGAATGTAGCAACTACTGCAGCAATAAAAGGCGGTCTTTCAGCATACGACCTTATGGATATCAACTGTCAGGTTATGCTTTGCAATACTTATCATCTGCACGTAAGAACAGGCGACAAAGCAATAAAAGAAATGGGCGGTCTTCATAAATTCACCGGCTGGAATAAGCCGATTCTTACTGATTCCGGGGGATTTCAGGTTTTTTCATTAGCAAAACTCCGCTCCATCAAAGAAGAAGGGGTATATTTCAACTCCCACATAGACGGTAAAAAAATATTTATGGGACCTGAAGAAAGTATGCAGATCCAATCCAATCTCGGCTCAACTATTGCCATGGCTTTTGATGAATGCGTTGAAAATCCGTCAACCTATGAATATTCAAAAAAATCCTGCGAAAGAACTACCAGATGGCTCTTAAGATGTAAAGAAGAGCACGAAAGACTCAATTCTTTACCGGATACGGTAAATCCTCAGCAGCTTCTGTTCGGAATTAATCAGGGCTGTACATTTCCTGATCTCAGGATCAGACACATGCAGGAAATCGCAAAGCTCGATCTTGACGGTTATGCAATCGGAGGATTGGCAGTAGGCGAACCTGCAGAAACTATGTATGAAATAATAGATGCAGTGGAACCTCATATGCCTGCTGATAAAATCAGATATCTGATGGGTGTCGGTACTCCTGTGAATATTCTTGAAGGGGTTTACCGAGGTGTGGATTTATTTGATTGTGTTATGCCCTCAAGAAACGCTCGCCACGGACATCTGTTTACCTGGAAAGGCATTATCAATATAAATAATGCATGCTTTGAAAGAGATATTCGTCCGGTTGATGATGAATGCGATTGTCCTGTTTGCAGACATCACTCAAGAGCTTATCTGAGACATCTGCTCAAGGCTAAGGAAGTGCTCGGTTTACGTCTTGCCGTAATGCATAACTTGTATTTTTATAATTCACTTATGGAGAAAATACGTTCAGAGCTCGACAAAGGTACATATGAAGATTTTTATCTTAAATATAGAGATATTCTTGATA
The DNA here is from genome assembly GCA_045591055.1 of Acutalibacteraceae bacterium. Lineage (GTDB taxonomy): Bacteria > Bacillota > Clostridia > Oscillospirales > Acutalibacteraceae > RUG806. Next base: position 37,484 of record JAZNSD010000063.1, read on the forward strand.
AACGTGCCTCTCTTATATAAATAAATTCTATAAAGTACTTGCTTTTTTTTAACAGATTTATTATAATAATCTTATTATATTTTTGGAGGAAATTTCATGTTATTCAGTTCATTAAACTATCTCGGCTGTTTTGCTCCGGCAACTGAAGGAGCTACACAGCAGCAAAGCAATCCTGTTTTCATGTTTGTTATTATGGGTGTTATGATCGTTGCGATGTATTTCTTAACAATCAGACCTCAGAAGAAAAAACAGCAGGAAGAGCAGAAACTTCGTGATGCAGTACAGATCGGTGACGAAATCACAACAATCGGCGGCATAAACGGCAGAGTTGTTACTGTTAAGGAAGACTCAATCATTCTTGAAACAGGTCCCGACAGAACAAAGCTTAAGCTTATGCGTTGGGCTATTCAGACAAACAACACGGCAAATGATCGTGCTGCTGAAGAAAAAGCTAAGTTCGAAGCTGCAAAAGCTGCAGAAAAAGAAGAAAAGCAAAGCGCAAAAAGAAGAAGCAAAAAATCAGAAGAAGAATAAAAATTATCAGGGGCTGTAAAAAAAACAGCCTGAAAAATCCGAGATTCACGATATTGTGAGTCTCGGATGATTTTTTATGTTGTTAATTTGTTGAAAACTGATTTTCTTAAAAATCAAGATATGCAAAGCAGACCGACAGTAAAAACTGT
>JAZNSD010000064.1:0-127234 GCA_045591055.1 Acutalibacteraceae bacterium
TATTGACGGTCAGCTTCGTGAATGTAAAGCCTATGCTGAAAAGAACGGTATCCAAATTGTTGACACCTATATCGACAGAGCGTTATCTGCTAAAACAGACAACAGACCTCGATTTCAGCAGATGATAAAAGACAGTGCTTCGAAGCATTTTGAAGTAATACTCGTATGGAAGCTTGACCGTTTCGCCCGAAATAGATATGACTCTGCTCATTACAAAAATATGCTTCGTAAGAACGGAGTTAAGGTTGTATCTATTACGGAAACTATATCTCAGGGTGCAGAGGGTATTTTGCTTGAAAGTCTGCTTGAGGGTATGGCTGAATACTACTCAGTAGAACTTGCAGAAAAGGTTACAAGAGGAATGATGGAAAATGCTCTTAAATGTAAATACAACGGTGGAACATTGCCGATAGGTTACAAGGTAGATAAAGAGCAGAATTATTTAATTGATGAGGTTACTGCACCTGCGGTAGTTTTAGCCTTCAAGAGCTATGCCGAAGGTATGTCAATGCAACACATTGCAAACATGCTAAATTACCAAGGTGTACGCACTCATAAGAAGACCAAGTTAGATGTTGACATTGTTGCTCGTATGCTGCATAACCGAAAATATATCGGTGAATACAAATTTAAGGATGTTATTACACCGGGAGGAATTCCCGCAATAGTTGATAAGGAGTTGTTTGAATTGGTACAGGAAAAAATGAAGCAGAATAAGAAGGCCCCTGCAAAGCACAAAGCGGAAGATGAATATCTTTTAACGACAAAGCTCTATTGCGGCAAGTGTCAGTGTCTCATGGTTGGGGAAAGCGGTACAAGCAGAACAAAATTCGTGCACCGATACTACAAATGTGTAAGTGTGAAGAATCACAAAGGCTGTGACAAGTGATATAATCCCCTTAAAGTAGACACTTGAAATAACCAAAAAGTTTCAAGACTACTTTAAGGGGATTTTTTTCTATGTCAAAAGCAAAAATAAGTTATGAGCAAAAATTAGAAACAGTATTGCAATATATAAAAGGAATCATTAGCCAACCACAAGGAGCAAAAAAGTGCAATGTTTCAGTGGCAACATTGCAAGTATGGATTAGGAAATACCAGTCAGAAGGAGAAGAAGGACTCAAAAGAACAAACAAGAATAAGAAGTATTCAGCAGAATTAAAAGAGAAAGCAGTTGAAGATTATCTTTCCGGAAAAGGAAGTCAAGAAGAAATATGCAAGAAGTATAAAATTTCAAGTAAAGCACAGTTGCAAAGATGGATAATGTGGTATAATGGTCATAAAGAATTCAAGGAACCGAGTTCCGCCAAAGGAGAAATATATATGACCAAGGGAAGAAAAACCACACAGGAAGAACGAGCAGAAATAGTAGCATTCTGTATAGAACACGGAAAAGATTACGGGTTAACAGTAGAAACATACGGAGTTTCATATCAACAGATATATGACTGGGTAAGAAAATACGAGGAAAAAGGTGTAGAAGGATTAATCGACAGAAGAGGCAAAGCAAAGCCTGAAAGTGAGCTTACAGAAGCAGAACGTCTTCGTCAGGAAAACAAGATATTACAGGCAAAGATAAAGGATCAGGAAATGGAGATAGCCCTGTTAAAAAAATTGAGGGAATTGAGAGGAGGCGGTTGGTAAGCGGAGTAAGACAAGAGGATGAATACAAAGCAATACAATATCTGAATAAAACAGAGCAATATCCGATAGAAAAATTATGTGCAAAGCTTCACATAAACCGTTCATCATACTACAAATGGTTAAGAAGAGAACCAAGCTCAAAACAAATAGAAAATGAACAGATAATTGAGTGGATAAAAGAGCTTTATGAGGAACAGAACGGTATTCTCGGATACAGACAGATGACAATAACTGTGAACAGAACTCACAAAGTTCAGTATAACAAAAAGAGAATACGAAGATTAATGCAGATATTGCATCTTAAATCAGTATGCCGAAAGAAGAGATACAATTACATATATTCAAAGCCTGAAATGGTAGCGGAAAATGTATTAAACAGAGAATTCTATGCAGATGCACCGAATGAGAAATGGCTTACGGATGTAACAGAATTCAAATACTATGTAGGAACAGAGGTTAAGAAAGTGTATCTGAGTGCAATACTTGATCTTTATGACAGAAGAATAGTTGCATACAAGATAGGAGCAAGCAACAACAATTCGCTTGTATTTGACACCTTTGATGAAGCAATACAAAAGAATCCTGAAGCACATCCGCTATTTCATAGTGACAGAGGATTTCAGTACACAAACAAAACATTCCACAACAAACTAATGGAAGCCGGAATGCGACAGAGTATGTCAAGAGTCGGAAGATGTATAGACAACGGACCAATGGAAGGCTACTGGGGACTGCTTAAGTCAGAGATGTATTACCTTAAAAAGTTTTATTCAGAGAAAGAACTTACAGAAGCTATTGAGAAATACATAGAATTTTACAATACAAAAAGATACCAATTAAAACTACATTGTATGACACCGATGGAATACCATGCAGCATTCGCCGCATGAGAATTCCCCATCCCTCCTGTACAGGAGGGATGGGGAATGGATAGATAAACTACTATTTTTGTTATTTCGTCTGTCTACTTGACAGGGGGCACATCACATCCCGGCAGCTTTAGCTTTATAACAGAAAACAGCATCAGAAATTAGAGCCGTTCCATCCCCAATCTGTTCCGCCCTCGTATCTTACATAAACTCTTGACGGATCAATAGCAAAAGAAGTTTTAAGATAAGTACATACTTCATTTGTAAAATCTTCAGCACTGTTTTTATCTACACTTCCGAACAGCTTTACCTCAATAAAAGCACTGTCAGATGAATCATCACCTCTGAACCATATCTTCTGTTCATCTGAAACATTACACATCAGCCAGCTTTCACTTTTTCCGGGAAATACAGAGATAGCCTGTCCGAGCTTTGCTTTCAAGGAATTCTTCTCGTCAAAGGTGAGTTTTTTAGTCATTTTTACATCAACAAACGGCATTTTTATATCCTCCTTAAGAATTCAGGACTGTTCATTCATCACAGAACAGTCCTGATATTATATTATTTAACTACTTCTACGCTGATTACAGCCTTTACACCATTGATATCCCATTCCTTTGAGATATCATATAAAACACCGGTTTTTACAGAATCTGCAAGAACATCGCCTGCAATTTCATCAGCATTTTCATTGATAATCCCTTCAAGCTTCTGAGACACATTTATACCGACGTTGATATGATCGGTAACATTAAAGTCTGAATCCTTTCTCATAGTCTGAATCTTGGATATAATTTCTCTGATGTAGCCTTCAGCAATGAGTGCATCTGTTAGCTTTGTATCAAGAGAAACAGTAAATCCGTTATCAGAAAGAGAATAAGAATCATCCATCTGCTGAGCGGAAATAAGAAGATCATCAGCTGAAAGCTCAATATCACCGATAGAAATTGAAAGAGTGATAAAGCCCTTTGTATCAAGCTCTTTCTTTGCGGCTGAACCGTCAAGCTTTTCAAGGAGACCTCTGATCTCACCAAGCTGCTTACCGTACTTCGGACCGAGAGTCTTAAGCTGCGGTTTGAAGGTATATGTTACAAGACCGTCTGCATTATCAGCAAATATAACTTCTTTTATATTGAGCTCATCGCGGATAATTTCTGCATACATATCACTGAGTTTGCTTTCAGATACAACTGTAACAGAGGCAAGAGGCTGGCGATTTTTAATATTTGCACCGTTTCTTGCTGCACGTCCGAGAACAACAATATTAAGAACATTATCCATATTCTTTTCAAGCTCTTTATCAATAAACTTCTCTTTTACCTCGGGATAATCACAAAGATGAATACTTTCCGGCGCTGTCTTGTCAATTGAACAAACAAGATTTCTGTAGATATCCTCTGCCATAAAAGGAATGAGCGGTGCAGAAGCCTTTGCAATTGTCACAAGTGCTGTATAAAGAGTCATATATGCATTAATCTTGTCTTCAGGAAGTCCCTGAACCCAATAACGCTCACGGCCGCGTCTGACATACCAGTTTGAAAGCTCATCGACAAAGCTTTCAAGAGCCTTTGCTGCTTCAGGAATTCTGTAATTCTCAAGATGCTCATCAACTTCCTTTACAGTTGAATTGAGACGAGAAAGAAGCCACTTATCCATTACGGGAAGCTTATCATAATTAAGCTCATACTTTGTAGCATCAAACTTATCAATATTAGCATAAAGCACGAAGAAAGCATAAGTATTCCAGAGTGTACCCATAAATTTTCTCTGGCCTTCCTGCACTGCCTTGCCATAGAATCTGTTGGGAAGCCAAGGTGCAGAATTTGTATAGAAATACCAACGGATAGCGTCAGCACCATAGGTCTCAAGTGCTTCAAAGGGATCTACAGCATTACCCTTTGATTTTGACATTTTCTGTCCGTTTTCATCCTGGACGTGTCCGAGAACGATAACATTTTTATAAGGAGCCTTATCAAAGATAAGAGTTGAAATAGCAAGAAGAGAATAGAACCAGCCTCTTGTCTGATCAACTGCTTCAGATATAAAATCTGCAGGGAACTGTTTTTCAAAAAGCTCTTTATTTTCAAAGGGATAGTGATGCTGTGCAAAGGGCATTGCGCCTGAGTCAAACCAACAGTCTATTACTTCGGGAACTCTCTTCATTTCTTTACCGCACTGAGGACACTTGATTGTAACAGCATCAACATAAGGACGATGAAGCTCTATATCATCAGGACAGTTATCAGACATAGATTTAAGCTCTTCAATACTTCCTACACAGTGTCTGTGACCGCATTCACACTCCCAGATATTAAGAGGGGTTCCCCAATAACGGTTACGTGAAAGACCCCAGTCCTGAACATTTTCAATAAAGTTTCCGAATCTGCCCTTACCGATGCTTTCCGGCATCCAGTTAATGGTGTTGTTATTTTTAACAAGATCATCCTTAACAGCAGTCATCTTGATAAACCAGGACTCTCTTGCATAATAAATAAGAGGAGTGTCACATCTCCAGCAATGGGGATAATCATGCTCAAATTTAGGAGCATCAAAGAGAAGTCCGTCATTTTCAAGGTCGACGAGAATAGGCTTGTCGGCATCTTTCACAAACAGACCGGCATAAGGAGTTTCTTCAGTCATTTCACCCTTTGAATCAACAAACTGAACAAAAGGAAGACCGTATTTTCTTCCGACATTAGCGTCATCCTCACCGAAAGCGGGAGCAATATGAACAATACCGGTACCGTCGGAAAGGGTTACGTAATTATCACATGTTACATAGTGTCCCTTAATCTTCTGCTTTTCAACAGCCTTGCCTGTGCATTCAAAGAGAGGCTCATATTCTTTTCTTTCAAGTGCTGTGCCGGGGAAGGTTTCAAGAATCTCATAAGCCTTCTCCCCGTCTTCTCTTTTAAGTCCGCCAAGAACCTTATCAAGAAGTGCGGTTGCCATATAATATGTGTAACCGTCACAAGCTCTGACCTTGCAATATTCATTATCGGGATTTACACAAAGTGCAACGTTTGAAGGAAGTGTCCAGGGCGTTGTTGTCCACGCAAGGAAATAAGCGTCTTCACCTTTAACCTTAAAACGGACAACAGCAGAACGTTCTTTAACACATTTATAACCCTGAGCAACCTCATGTGATGACAAAGGAGTACCGCAACGGGGACAATAAGGAACAATCTTAAAGCCCTTATAAAGAAGATCCTTTTCCCAGATCGTTTTTAATGCCCACCATTCGGATTCTATAAAATTATTATCATATGTAACATAAGGATCATCCATATCAGCCCAAAAGCCGACAGTACTTGAAAAATCCTCCCACATTCCCTTGTATTTCCAAACACTTTCTTTGCATTTATCAATAAATGGGGCAAGACCGTACTCTTCAATCTGTTCCTTACCGTCAAGTCCGAGAAGCTTTTCTACTTCAATTTCAACGGGAAGACCGTGAGTATCCCAACCTGCTTTTCTGGGAACCATACAGCCCTTCATTGTGCGGTAACGGGGAATCATATCCTTGATAACACGTGTAAGCACGTGACCGATATGGGGCTTACCGTTTGCTGTGGGAGGACCGTCATAGAAAACATATGACTTACCTTCCGCACGGGAAGCCATGCTTTTTCTGAAAATATCATTATCTTTCCAGAACTGCTCAACTTTTTTTTCGCGTTCTACGAAATTAAGATTGGTTGAAACCTTATCATACATGGAATATATACCTCCTAAAAAAATAATCCCTTGCCGATTAACAGGACAAGGGAACTTGTTATACCACCTATTAACATACGTTCATATGCTGTCCAAATAACGGCGGACATCCGGAAAAGCTTACTGAATTCAGCTTATCAACTCCAAAGTGATTTTCATTAATACTTACTCACACAGGCTCACACCACACCCTGCTCGCTGAAGCTTTTAAATACTAACTACTCTCTTTATCATAGTTTTTTATCTTTTATATAATAAATTATAATAATTAAATTGTCAAGTATTTTTTGGCAATGTAACAAAATGAAGTCAAGTATCATAAAATGTAGCGAGGAGGAACCTGAATGAGTAACAAACCTACCCTTTCTGTGATCGGAGGAGATTCAAGACAGCTTTATGCGGCAGAACATTTCATAAATATGGGATATAAAACAAAACTGTTCAACTGTGAACTTGAAAACATCACCGATAAAACACATTATTGCAAAAACCTTAAAGAAGCAACGGAAAGCGAAATTATAATTCTTCCCCTTCCCGTAACAAAAAACAATAGAATAATCAATGCACCTTTATCAGATGACAATATAACAATCAGCGAGCTTACAGCCTATCTTAATGATAAACATCAGATTTTTTTGGGGATGGCACCAAAAGCTGTTTTCAGACAGATCAAGGCAGCTGCCGGCTTCGTATATGATTATTATACCGATGAATCTTTGATAAGTAAAAATGCTCTTCTTACTGCAGAAGGGCTTATAAGCATCATTGCAAACAAAATTCCTCTTACGATAAACGGATTAAAGGTTGCAATAACCGGCTACGGACGAATCGCAGGATACACAGCATCACTGCTGAAAAATATGAATGCAGAAGTATTTATTTTTGCCAGAAATAAGGTTCAGATTACTAAAGCAAAACTCAGCGGATTTAAAGCTTATAGTATTGAATCTCTGCATAGTCTGATACAGAATTTTGATTGCATTATCAATACCGTACCTGCTCAGATTATAAACGAAAACATAATAAAAAACTCAAAAAAGGACTGTCTGATAATTGAATCCGCAAGTACACCATACGGGATTGATTTCGATGCTTGCACAAATTCACAACGAAACCTGATAAAGGCTTTTTCTCTACCGGGAAAAACTTCACCGAAATCTGCAGGAATTATAATTGCTGAAACTGTTAACGAAATACTAAAGGAGGGAATAAAATGAAAAGTCTTAACATCGGTTTTGCATTATGCGGCTCATTCTGCACATTTTCTCAGGTGCTGAAAATCATGCAGGAGCTAAAGGACAATGAGCACAATATAATACCGATAATGAGCTTCAATGCATATAACACAGATACCCGGTTCGGCAAAGCTGAGTTTTTCAGAAAAAAAATAGAAGGTATATGCAATAATAAGATTATCGCAACTCTGAATGACGCTGAACCGATTGGTCCGAAAAAATTACTTGATATTCTATTAATAGAGCCTTGCACAGGAAATACGCTTGCAAAACTTGCTAATTCAATAGCCGATACACCTGTAACTCTTGCTGCAAAATCACAATTAAGAAACGCAAGACCCGTAGTGATTGCAGTTTCAACCAATGACGCACTTTCAGGTGCAGCAAAAAATATAGGCTTACTTCAAAACTATAAAAATATATATTTCGTACCTTACAGACAAGACAATTATATAGAAAAACCCACATCAATTGTAGCTGATTTTACAAAAACCTCTGATGCTATACATCAGGCAATTAACAACACTCAGATTCAGCCGATAATAATAAATTAATACTTATTTTTTTTCTGATTAAAATAAATTGAGTCTGCAATAGTCTTAAAAACGGGAGCACAGTCCATTGAGGCAGTGCTTCCGTTTTCATTAAAGACAACAACCACAAATTCAGGTTTTTCATAAGGAAAAAAGCCTGCGAACCACGTATTGAGAATTTCTTTGCCATCTTTATAAATACCTGTCTGGGCAGTAGCTGTTTTACCTGCCGCAGATACAGACTCCGGCTGTGCGTTTATGCCGGTACCGTTCAGCATATTATTAAACAGACATGTATTTACTATATTACAGGTTTCGCTGTCAACGATCCGTATTCCTTCGTCATTTTTATAATATCCGTAGACTCTTTTATTACTGTCAATCAGTTCCTTCATCAACACAGGCTTATTATAAACTCCGCCGTTCGCCAATACGCAATATGCAGCGGCAAGCTGCAAAGGAGTTGCAAGTAATTCTCCCTGTCCGAAACAGAGATTTGCAAGTTGGCTGTCAGAGGATATTTCATCCGCGGAAATAAAATTGCCTTTATCTGAAACAAGTGTTGAACACAAGCTGAAGCTTTTGCCGAAGCCGAATGATGAAACAGTGTTACATATGTTATTTTTTCCTGTTTTCAGTCCGGCATCAATAAAGTAACAGTTACATGAATTCTCAATTGCAGAATTCAGATCAGTAAGTCCATGTGCAGTTGAATTGTAACAATTAAAAATATTATCTCCGATACTAATTTTTCCCGTACACATATACGTATCAGTAAAACTCATTCCGCTGTCAACAGCAGCTGCTGCAACAATCGGCTTGAACACAGAGCCTACAGGATAAGCACTTATCGCTCTGTTCACAAAAGGGCTTTTTTCATCAGCAAGGGACGCTGTCATGTTGCTTCTGTCAAACACCGGTATACTTGCACAAGCATATATTTCCGAGGTCACAGCATCCAGAATTACTACAGCACCGCATTCAATATCAGAATTTAACAATGCTTCTTCTGCTATTTTTTGAATTTCCTTATCAATTGTCAGAACGACTCCGGCACCGGAGTTGTAATTCTCATCAATAATTGTGATATCGCAACCGGAAAATGCTTTTCCTGAGCCGTCAGCAACATAAGAAAGCTTTATTTTTCCTGAAGAATCGTCAAGTATTTTATCGAAGGCTTTTTCAATTCCCGAAACACCGTAGCCGTCTGAATCAACATATCCTATAAGATGCGCACAAATATTGTCACTATATCTTTCAATTATATTATAATCTACTCTATTTGTCGGCAAATCAGAATTCCGGACTTTTTCTTCTGCAAAACAAATACCACTCTTAAACTGCACATCTGACTTTATATTTTCATTAATACCACTGTCTGAAGAAATAAAAGCATAATAATTCTTTTTGATATCGTTTACCAGCGGACAATAGTTTCTGTCATAAATATAACCACGTGATTCACCAAGCAGGATCTCTCTTTTTGACTGAGAAGCTGCAATCTGCGAATACTCCCCTGTTTGGATAAAAATTATTCTGATTGCGAGAGCAAAAAAAATCAAAACAAATAAACTCATAAGAATAATCGGTCTTGAATTGATTTTTATTTTAAGCTTCATCATTTATCACCAATACAATTATTCCTAAAATCACGCAAATTATTACAAATAATTAAAAGACGGTCTGACATATTGAATTATCTGCAAAATAAAGCTATAATTTATATAATAAAATACAAGGAGCTAATAATATGCCACTAAAAGATATGCCGGCATTTATAAGGTCCCATAAGAATGTAAAAAACGCCATAATATATTGCACCGCATGTTGTGTTTGTCTGTTTATTCAGCTTTTGCTCATGGACAAAAATGTGATCAATGTTGTATTCGATATTATCATTCCGTTTTCGGCTGCAATATGTTTTGCATGCTACGCAATTACAATGGCTCTTGACAGACCGATTATTCTTATCTGTCCTCCTACGGTTTATTTTGTTTCACTGCTTATAAACCAGCTTATTGCCGTTGAGGTTGGTGTAAAGGATACTTATCCTTTTGTAACAATGCTTGAAATGATACCATATCTGTTTTTCTGCATCTCTGTCGCGACCTGTAAATTCAAGAAAATTTCTGATATTATTCTTAGAGTTTTCGGAATTGCTATTATAATTGCCGGTCTGATTCTCATCATACTCGCAGTTTTTTTCAGAATAATAATTTTTGTTAATCGTGTCCATTACATAATGAATACCTTTGCTCTCGTCATGGGATTCCTTGCATGTCTTTTCATTTATGCGGCAATGATTGAATTGTTGAAAATTGCCGGAAACGAAAAACGAATAAGAAAACCAAAAACTGAAAAAACATCAATAGCATAATACCGATTCAAAAAAGAGCTGTTATCTTACAGCTCTTTTTTCACAATTGGATAAAATAAATAAATAATCAGCCCTCTGCAAAAAACGCAGAGGACTGATTCTGTTAATTAATACTTAGAACGTGCAGTATATCCTGTATGAAGAATTTCATGAGCCTTATGTGAATTAGGTTCACCGAAATATTCAGCATAAATTGCTTTAACATCAGGATTCATATGCGACTTTCTTACGGGAAGATTCTTATCGTCATTGTAAAGACCTGCAGCACGCTTAGCACGTATATCAACATTGTTATGAACAGATGCAGGCTGAATGGGCTGACCGCCACCGTTTACACAACCGCCGGGACAAGCCATAACTTCAATAAAATCATAGCTCTTTTCGCCGGACTTGATCATTTCAAGAAGCTTCTTTGCATTTGCAGTACCGGATGTAACAGCAACTCTGATTTCGTTACCAGCAATTGTATATGTTGCTTCCTTGATACCTTCAACGCCTCTAACTTCATTAAACTCAAGATTTGCAAGCTCTTCACCGGTAAGAGTTTCATATGCAGTACGAAGAGCAGCTTCCATAACACCGCCTGTTGCACCGAAGATAGTGCCGGCACCTGAACCGAGTCCGAAGGGAGCATCGTATTCTTCATCAGGAAGCTGATTGAAAAGAATACCGGCCTTTTTGATCATTCTTGCAAGTTCGCGGACTGTGATAACAGCATCAATATCAGCAAGACCTTCAACAGCTGTATGATCAAGTCTTTCTGCTTCAAACTTCTTAGCAGTACAAGGCATTACACTTACTACATAGATATCCTTAGGATCGATACCCATCTTTTCAGCATAATATGTCTTTGCAACTGCACCGAACATGCCCTGAGGAGACTTACAAGAAGAAAGATTGGGAATAAATTCAGGATAATATGTTTCACAGAATTTGATCCATCCGGGTGAACATGAAGTAATAAGAGGAAGATTTTCCTTCTTTGTGTATCTGCCGAGGAATTCAGTAGCTTCTTCCATAATTGTAAGGTCTGCAGAGAAATTAGTATCAAATACTTTGTCAAAACCAAGAGCTCTGAGAGCAGCAACAAGCTTACCGGTTACAACTGTGCCCATTTCATAGCCGAATTCTTCACCAAGACCGACTCTTACTGCAGGAGCGGTCTGTACGATAACATGTTTTGCAGGATCATTGATTGCATCAAGAACCTTCTGTGTATCGTCTCTTTCAGCAATAGCACCTGTGGGACATACAGTGATGCACTGACCGCAGGAAATACATGAAGCTTCAGCGAGAGGCTTTTCAAAAGCACAACCAATATGAGTATCAAATCCACGGGCATTAGCACCGATAACACCAACCCCCTGGTTCTTATCGCAAACAGCTACACAACGGCGGCAAAGAATACACTTTTCATTGTCTCTGTACATATGAGATGCCGAAGCATCGATTTCAGAAACAGTCTTTGCACCTGCAAAAGCAGTTTCGGTATCAATACCGTAATCATGGCAAAGCTTCTGAAGCTCACAGGAACCTGAACGAACACAGGAAAGACATTCCTTCTTATGGTTTGAAAGTATAAGCTTAAGAGTAGTTCTTCTTGCTTCAATAACTTCGGGAGAATTAGTAAAAATCTCCATACCTTCATTTACGGGGAATACACAAGCTGCAACAAGGCTTCTTGCACCCTTTACTTTTACTACACAGATACGGCAAGCGCCGATCTCATTGATTTCCTTAAGGAAGCAGAGAGTGGGAATTTCAATACCTGCAATACGGGCAGCTTCGAGAATAGTGCTGCCTGCAGGAACAGCAAAGTCTCTGCCGTTGATTTTAATATTTACATCAGCCATTTTTCCGTACCTCCTTATTTCTTACTGATTGCGCCGAACTTACATTTTTCAATACAAGCACCGCACTTGATACACTTGGACTGGTCAATTACATGAGGATTCTTTACGCTGCCGGATATTGCACCAACGGGACAAACTCTTGAGCAGAGAGTACAACCCTTACACTTATCTTCATCAATAACAATAGAGAGAAGCTCTTTGCAAACACCTGCGGGACACTTCTTATCAACAACGTGAGCTACATATTCATCCTTAAAGAATCTATATGTTGAAAGAACAGGATTGGGAGCTGTCTGACCAAGACCGCAAAGTGAATTTTCCTTGATATAATTACAAAGATATTCCATTTCATCAAGATCCTGAAGTGTTCCCTGTCCGCTTGTGATCTTTTCAAGAATTTCATAAAGTCTCTTGGTACCGATACGGCAGGGAGTACACTTACCGCAAGACTCATCAACTGTGAATTCAAGGAAGAACTTAGCAATATCAACCATACAGGTATCTTCATCCATAACGATAAGACCGCCTGAACCCATCATAGCACCCTGTGCTACAAGGTTATCATAGTCGATTTCAATATCAAGCATAGAAGCAGGAAGACAACCGCCGGAAGGACCGCCTGACTGTGCAGCCTTGAATGTCTTGCCGTTGGGGATACCGCCGCCGATATCTTCAATTACCTCACGAAGAGTTGTACCCATGGGAATTTCGACAAGACCTGTATTATGAATCTTACCGCCGAGAGCGAATACCTTTGTACCCTTTGACTTTTCTGTACCCATAGAGTTGAAGAATTCAGCACCGTGGAGAAGAATCTGAGGAATATTAGCAAATGTTTCAACATTATTTTCTGTTGTGGGCTTGCCAAAAAGACCCTTAACTGCAGGATAAGGAGGTCTGGGACGGGGCTCACCGCGGTTACCTTCGATTGAAGTCATAAGAGCAGTTTCTTCACCGCAAACGAATGCACCTGCACCGAGACGGATAAAGAGATCAAAATCAAAGCCTGAACCAAAAATATCCTTACCTAAAAGACCGTATTCTCTTGCATCGTCAATAGCTTTCTGAAGACGTGCAACGGCAATGGGATATTCAGCACGAACATAAACATAGCCTTCAGTTGCACCTGTAGCATAACCGCAGATAGTCATAGCTTCAACGATAGCATGGGGGTCACCTTCAAGAACAGAACGGTCCATGAATGCACCGGGGTCGCCTTCGTCAGCATTACATACAACATACTTCTGATCAGCCTGATTCTTAGCTGTAAAGCTCCACTTAAGTCCGGTGGGGAATCCGCCGCCTCCGCGTCCGCGAAGACCTGAATCCATAACTACCTTAATTACATCCTCAGGCTTCATTTCTGTGAGAACCTTACCGAGAGCAGCATAACCGTCCATAGCAATATATTCATCAATACTTTCGGGGTTAATAACACCGCAGTTACGAAGCGCAACTCTCTTCTGCTTTGCATAGAAAACAGTATCATTAAGAGATACATTACCGTGTTCGATAACTGCATCTTCTGAAACTTCATTGTAAACAAGGCGTTCAACAACACGGCCCTTAAGAAGATGCTCTTCAACAATATCCTTAACATCATTCTCCTGAACCTGGCTGTAGAATGTACCGTCGGGATAAACGATAACAACGGGACCGAGAGCACAAAGACCGAAGCAACCTGTTCTTACGACCTTAACTTCATCTACAAGACCGTTCTTTTCGATCTGTGACTCAAATTCAGCAATAAGCTTATTACTGCCTGATGATGTACAACCTGTACCGCCGCAGATCAATACCTGTGCGCGAATCATAATCTATACCTCCAATATTTTACTTCAATTTATAACTTATCAGATGTTGCTGACTGTATATTCAGCAATTACTTTTCCGCCCTTAAGGTGCTTTTCTGCAACTTCCTTTGCCTTTTCGGGTGTCATTTTTACATAAGTAACCTTTTCTTTGCCTGCTTCGAAAATTTCAACAACAGGTTCAAACTGACAGATACCGATACAGCCCGTCTGTGTAACAGTTACCTTGTCGCTGAGTTCAAGAGCATTTACTTCTTCAACGAAAGCGTTGAGAACAGGTCTTGCGCCTGCTGCAATTCCGCAGGTAGCCATACCAACAACTACTCTGATGTCGGAGCTGCCTTCACGAAGTACAACTTTGTTCTGCATTTTTTCTTTAATTGCTGCAAGTTCTGCTAATGACTTCATAATAATTTTCCTTTCATATTTTGCATATATTGTTAAAATTTATAACCTGAGTCAGAGTACTGTTCTTTAAGATACTCACCTATCCATACGATAACCTCAAATGTATCGAGAGGCACATCACCTAAAACTTCTTTTAGCTCGTCAGTATCAAGATTTACAGTACCGTTTACTGTTTTGTGATCAAATATCCACCTGATTGCAGGTTGGCCCTGAATCAGAACTGTTATTGTAGATATCACATCACCAAGAGGGGTAAAATCAAGATGATCTTTATTAAAGGAAGCATAAATCTCAGTGCCGTGAGAATCAGGATAATCATCCTCATGGCGTGAAGTGATCCTGAACTCCCCTCCTGTCTGCTGAGAAGCCAACATAAACAGCGGAATGCCGAGACCTACTTTTCTGGTTGTCCTCGTTGTTGTAAAGGGATCGGTAACTCCGCGCAAAAAATCTTCCTTCATTCCGCAACCGTTATCGCGGACTTCTATAGACAGCATCTTTTCAGTTTCAATAAGAATTATCCGGATCTCTGTTGCACCTGCCTTAACGGAGTTCTGTGCAATATCGAGAATGTTAAGAGAAAGCTCTTTCATTGTTTCTCACCCCTGAGAAGCTTAAATAATTCTTTTCTGACCTTATCACCTGAATAAGGCTCATCATCAAGCTCTATCCATTTATCCTTATCCCTTATATCCCACAGATAATGAGCATCGGAAGAAACAAGATGAAGTCTTGATTTTAGTTCCGGATACTTTTCACAATATCCTTCTATTTTTGAGGCATCATGAAAGCCGGCACATAAATAATCGGGAGAATCGGGAAAAATACCAAGCGTGGAAATTATTCCGTTTGCTTCCCTGTCAACATGAGCAGGATAACATATACCGCAAAATTCCTTAACATAACCCGCAACAGCGTCAACAGAAATATCTGTGGCATTTGATAAAAGGTATTTTTCTGTTGCAATAACCTCATCCATACCGTTCATTATCATCTGCTCGCCGAAAATATCGACCCTGTTAGGGATAAGAATTCTGTGCTGCTGCAGAAAGCTGTCGAATTCTAAGGCATCGGAAAGCTCCTCAAAAAGACAAACCATATGGATATCTTCTGAAGTAGTGACTTCCATCCCCGCAACCGGAATAATACCGTTTCTCTTTGCCGCTTCAAAAAATGCGGGACAATTACGGGCTGAATTATGATCCGTCAGAGCAACAATATTAAGACCGTTAAGAGCAGCCATACCTGCAATGTTATTCGGTGTCATATCATCATCCCCGCAAGGGGAAAGACATGAGTGAATGTGAAAATCGTAATAATACTTATTCATATATCATTACAAATCGTCACAGCCAGTTCATATGCTGTTTTTGTTGAAGAAAGTAAATTAACACCCTTTGCTTCAGCAGTTTCGATAACAGCTGCGTCAGGTTTTGCGCCCTCTGCAACTATAATCACCGAAACATCCGATAAAGCAGCAACAGCCACGATATTCACATTAGTCATAATTGTGATCCAGGCATTATTATCACCGGCTCTGCCCATAACCCAGCTGAGAAGATCACCGATATATCCTCCGCTGACTTCCCTTTCGGGCTGCGGGAGCGACAGAATTTCAAAAGAATACTTTTCCTGAAGTTCCTTAACCGTCATCTTCTACTGCCTCGCTGTCATCAGAATTTTTTATATGTTCAAGCACAACACACTTGCGGCCGTCGTTGATTCCTCTTACAACATCCTCTGCATATGCTCTGCAGGTAGGGGCACCGCAGGCTCCGCAATCAATTCCGGGCAGAGTTTTTCTAAGCTCCTGAATCTTCGCCATCATCCGCATAGATTCAGAAAGACTGTCACTGAGTCGGGAAATGGGTGTGTAATTCGGAAGAGAATCAGTAATAAAACTATCCGGGACAAAATTTATGTCAGAACTTAAATAGTTCTTTGAAACCGGCATATAACGCCTTACGGTCTGCAAACGTGTTTTTGCAATGAACGGATTTTCAATAGTCATAACGCCGCCGACACAACCGCCGATGCAAGCGTTAAGCTCAACAAACTCTATCTGAGGAATATTTCCGTTTTCGATAGATTCAAGCACCTGAATGCAATTTTCAATGCCGTCAGCAAATAGATAGCTATCATTCAGGATTGAGGAGGCTTCACCGCCGGAGGATGCCCATCCTATACCGATCATTCCGGCTTCAGAGGAAATCTGCGGTGTAACAATCTTTTTCATGGCACCGAGCAACATAAAATATATATCGCTTAGCGACACAACTACATCAACATTACTCTTATATTCACCGTAGCCGTTTCTGATATAACTTACCTTAGCAGCGCAAGGAGAAATAAAGAAAACACCGATATCTTCATCCTTTAATTCGGGATGCTGAGCCTTTGCTTTTCTTTTTGCCTCAGCAGCTGCTATTTCCATTGGAGGAAGTAAAGGCAGAATATTATCTTTCAGATAAGGAAATCTCAGTGATATAAGTCTTGAAATAACAGGACACGCTGAACTGATAACCGGTTTTTTTATACCTTCGGATTTAAGAAACAATCTTGTATAGCAGGAAACAATTTCTGCTGCCTTAGCAACCTCATAAACATCATCAAATCCGATATCAAGAAGGCCCTGAAGAACCGTATCAACATCATCAAGTCCGTCAAACTGACCATATAAAGCCGGAGCAGGTAAAGCTATCTTCCACTTATAGTGAAGATAATGCTCAAACTTGCTGCACATAGCCTTTTTTGCCTTGTGCGGACATACTCTGATACATTCTCCGCAATCCACACACCTGTCAGTGTTTATTTCTGCGTGACCGTCTTTTATTCTTATTGCCTCAGTGGGACAATGCCTTACACAGGTTGTACAGCCTGTACACTTATCCACATCAAGAACAACAGAGTGTCTGTAAGAATTCAAACCATCACCTTATTTACTTGAGGTAAACACACATAGTAATAGTAGTTCCGACGCCGACCTCTGATTCAATTTTCATTTCATCAGTATATCTTTTCATATTCGGCAGTCCCATACCCGCGCCGAAACCGAGAGAGCGGACATTTTCGGTTGCAGTTGAATAACCCTCCTGCATGGCAAGGCTGATATCCGGTATACCGGGTCCCTTATCAGCAAGAATTATTTCAATCTTGTCTTCATACACATTTATATCAGCTTCACCGCCGCCAGCGTGTATTACCATATTAATTTCGCCTTCATATAAGGCAATTGAAACCTGTCTTATAATTTCGGGCGGAAGCCCGAGTCTGCGGAGATTCTTTTTTGTCTGTACAGATGCCTGACCTGCAGAAACAAAATTATCGCCGTCAACGTCAAAGTGGAAATTCAATGATTCACTCATACTTTGGTACCTGTCAATCCGTTTGTATAAAGGGTTCCGCAAGCATCATACATACGCTTGTCTGTAGCAAGAAGAGCAATTCCGCTTTCCCTTGCAGCCTCCACCATTTCGGGAGTAGGACGCTTGGAACGGACAAATACGATACAAATCATATCCATCATCTCTGCAGTACGGATAACCTGTAAATTAACAAGTCCTGTCATAAGTACAGCCTGATCCTTGACAAATGCAAGAACATCGCTCATCATATCACTGCCGCAGGCTGAATGAACATCTTTATCAAGAAACTCTTCTCCGCAGAGAATATCCGCATCAAGTAATTCTTTTAAGGTACTGATTTTCATATTTTTTCCCTCAGAAAATTAATATTATTCGTACTTTGCAAGTATTCCGGGAACCATATCAGCAGTAAGCTTACCGTAAACATCATCATTGATGGTCATAACGGGAGCAAGACCGCAGGCACCGATGCAGCGACAAGCTTCGATTGAAAACTTTCCGTCATCAGAACACTCACCTGCTTCAACACCGAGTGTTTCACAGATCTTGTCAAGCACTTCCTGAGCACCTTTTACATAGCAAGCTGTTCCGAGACAAACAGAAATATTATATTTGCCCTTGGGAGAAAGTGCAAACTGAGCGTAGAATGTTGCAACGCCGTAAACCTTTTCAACAGGAACGTCAAGACCTTCTGCAATTTTACACTGAACCTCATAAGGAAGATAACCGTAAATTGCCTGAGCGTCCTGCATTACTGCCATAAGACGGCTTTTGTCGCCCTTTGCCGAAGCAATTACTTCATCAAGCTTTGCTGCCTGTTCAGGAGTATCAACAAAAGGAAGTTTACTGATTTTTTTCTCCATTCTTTATTTCCTCCATTCAAATTTTGGATTATTATTTTACAACGGCACATAGCCATTCACGATGAAGTATATCACAATTTTTTTCGCAAGTCTATAGTAAAAATAAAGAAAATCTGTTTTTTTGTTATATTTTTAACAAATTTAATATTATTTTTTGAAATTGCACGATTTTCTCTTGTAAATTGTTAATATGAAATGTATAATATGCTTATAAAAATTCAGGAGGAATTATAAATGAGCAAAAAAATATTAGTTGAAACATCTGCAAGACATGTTCATGTTTCAAAAGAGGACCTTGAAATTCTCTTCGGTGAAGGATATGAGCTTACCAAGAAGAAGGATCTTTCTCAGCCCGGTCAGTATGCCTGCGAAGAAAGAGTTCAGGTTATCGGACCTAAGAATTCATTCCCCGGTGTTTCAATCCTCGGCCCCGTAAGAAATGCAACACAGGTTGAAATTTCCGCTTCGGATGCACGCTCTATCGGTGTTGCAGCTCCCGTCAGAGAATCAGGCGATATCAAGGCATCAGGTGCTTGCAAGCTTGTAGGCCCGAAGGGTGAGGTTGAAATCAGCGAAGGTGTTATTGTTGCAAAAAGACATATTCACATGACTTCTGCGGATGCAGCTGAATTCGGTCTTACTGATAAGCAGGTTGTAAGCGTTAAGATTGAATCTGAAGATCGTTCACTTACTTTCGGTGATGTTGTTGTAAGAGTAAATGACAGCTTTGCACTTGCTATGCATATTGACACCGATGAAGCTAATGCAGTTCTTGCATCAAAGGCAGAAGGCGAAATCATCAAATAATTTTATTACAGCATCTTCGGATGCTGTTTTTTATTTACTGAAAACAAATTTAACCGTTAAATACAAATCTTATATACTTCTCCGTTATTTCACGGTGAAGTATTTTTTTATACACAAATGCTGGTAATTTGCAATTTATGCAATAATTCCGAATTCAAGAAAATGAAACATAAATTTTCTCACTTTGGTCATAATAATTCATTTAATACCGCCCAAAATTATTATGACGGAGGTGATAATTATAAATAAAGCTATTAAAATTACAGCATTAGTTTTATCAGTTTTCTCAGTTATTATATTTTCATTTATAATTTACGGAACAAACAGTATCCCGGATGAAATTACTTCATCAAAGGACAACATTGAATATTATGAAATATATAATATCAGAAATCATACAAAAAGAATTTCAACTGCATTCTGTTACGGAAGCAAAGACAATAACCGTTGCAATGCTACAGTAACGCTGCTTAACACCTTCCCTGTAAAAGAAGTCAATATCAATAAATGCGACAGAAAATATCTTATTCCGGGCGGAGAGCTTGTTGGAATCAAGTTAAAAACAAACGGTGTGCTGATTGTGGGAACAGAAAGCTTTGATACAGCAGAGGGACAGGCAAATCCTGCATATGAAGCGGGTATTCAGATCGGAGATACTCTTTTATCAGTAGACGGAAAAACAATAACAACTAACGGCGAATTAGCATTTTTAATTTCAAATTCAGGCGGCAAAAGTCTGAATTTGGAAATTCTTCGTGAAGACAAAATTATTAATCTGACTCTTATTCCCAGAATATCCGTTCTGACAGGACTTTACAAAGGCGGTTTGTGGATACGGGATTCAACCGGAGGGATCGGCACTCTTACCTATGCTGATACACAAACAGGAATTGCTGCTTCTCTGGGTCACGGAATATACGATCCCGATACGGGAGAGCTCATACCTACACAAAAAGGTGAATTTCTCAATGCCGAGCTCAACGGAATTATCAAGGGAACAAACGGCATCGCAGGAGAACTTAAAGGTACTATAACAGGTGAAGCTTTCGGAACAATTGATATAAACTGCGAAAACGGCATTTACGGTGACCTTATATTCTGCGACTTTTCATCCGAAGCGTTACCTGTTGCCGATTCAAATGAGGTTAAAACGGGGTATGCAGAAATAATATCCACTGTAAACGGAAACGGTAAGGAATTCTTTGATGCAGAAATAGAAAAAATCAATATAAATGCCGATAATAAAAATATGATAATAAAAATCACAGATGAAGAGCTGTTGGAAACAACAGGCGGCATCGTTCAGGGAATGAGCGGCTCACCGATAATACAGAACGGAATGATTATAGGTGCTGTCACTCACGTTTTTCTGAATGACCCGACCAAAGGATACGGAATTCTGATTGAAAATATGCTTGAACAGACATCATAGTCATTACAAAACAAAAAAGCGGTATGCACGCCGCTTTAATATTTTTAATATCAAAAAAAAAACAAATATCTCCGTTGCCGGAAACTTCAGCAACGGAGACATATAAAACTATTTAATTTCAGAAAGCTGAACAGGTCTGTGTTCTGCAACAGATTTCTTTGCTGCAAGACCGATTTTTACAGACTGCATACCTGCGTGAATACCAACAGGAACTTCAGTGTTGTTTTCGCAGGCATCAACAAACTGACGTATTTCTTCGGAGAAAGAGCCCATATATCTCTCAAGGAAGAAGAAAAGAGGCTTTTCACCGGTAACACCGTTTTCATCAGCTATAACAGCAGTTGAAAGTGTGTCATTGGCAGTTGCAACCATACCCTTTGAACCAAAGAGCTCTGCTCTCTGATCATAACCGTATGCAGCACGGCGAGAGTTATCAATAACAGCAAGTGCACCGTTTGCCATTTTCATTGTAATAATAGCTGTGTCAACATCACCCTGCTCACCGATAGCGGGATCAACAAGAACAGCAGAATTAACATATACTTCTTCAACATCACTGTTTGTAAGGAAGCATGCCATATCAAAATCATGAATGGTCATATCAAGAAAGATTCCGCCTGAAACAGCAATATACTTGGGGTTAGGTGGCTCAGGATCACGGGAAGTAATTTTAAGAATGTGTGCTTCACCGATTTTTCCTGCATCATATGCCTTACGGATAGCCGCAAAGTTATGATCAAAACGTCGGTTGAAGCCTACCTGGAACTTGATTTCAGGATGCTTGGCAAGCGCATCTGCAACAGCCTGAATTTTCTCTATTGAATGATCAACAGGCTTCTCACAGAAAACGTGTTTTCCTGCTTCAATAGCCTCTATTGAAATTGAAGAATGTGTATCTGTTGAAGAGCAGACAAGAACAGCATCAATTTCCTTATCCTCAAGAATTTTCTTATAATCTGTATAAATATCCTTAACACCGAAGCCTTCGCAGAAAGCCTTAGTTTCATCATTCATAAAGGGATCTGCAATTGCCTTTACCGTTGCATTTTTTACATGATAAGAAATTGATTCAAGATGAACCTTACCGATTCTGCCGGCTCCGATAATACCTATAGTAAGCATAATTAATATTCTCCTTTATCAGATAGTGCCGTCCCATGTTGAAACAGCTTTATTTGTTTTTTCTTCTTCATCAAACCAGCGCTGTGTTACACATTTGCTTTCCGTAAAGAAACGGTATGCATCCTTACCCAGACAATGAAGGTCACCGAAGAAAGAGTCCTTATGGCCCGCAAAGGGGAAGAATCCGATCGGAACAGGTATGCCAACATTAACACCGACCATACCGCCATGAGTATGACGAACAAATTCTCTTGCAAAATAACCGTTCTGAGTAAAAATAACAGAACCGTTTGCATAAGGATTATTGTTCATTATTTCAAGACCTTCTTTGAAAGTCTTACATCTCTTGATTGAAAGAACAGGACCGAAAACTTCATCTCTTCCGATGGTCATTTCTTCCGTAACATTATCAAATATTGTGGGACCTACATAGTAGCCGTCTTCAAAGCCCTCAACCTTGCAGTCTCTTCCGTCAAGAACAAGTGTTGCACCTTCTCTTACACCCTTGTCGATGTCTGCAATAACTTCATCATAGTGCTTTTTATAAGTGATGGGACCGAGCTTTGAGGTTTTATCAACAGCAGGACCTACCTTGATCTGAGAAGCCTGTTTTTTGAGCTCTGCAACAAATTCATCTGCAATAGCTTCTTCTACAACACAGCAGGATAGAGCCATACATCTCTGACCTGCGCAGCCGTAAGCAGAGTTTATGATACCGGCAACAGTTCTTTCAATGGGAGTATCTGCCATAACAAGAGCGTGATTTTTTGCCTGACAAAGAGCCTGAACGCGTTTGCCGTTAGCAGCAGCCTTCTGATAAATGAGCTTGCCGACAGGAGTTGAACCAACGAAAGTAATTCCCTTTATATCGGGATGTTCAAGAATAAGATCAATTTCTTTTCTGGAGCAGGTAACAACGTTTACGACACCATCGGGAAGACCTGCTTCTTTATAAAGCTCGGCAATTCTGAGGGCTGTTCTCGGAGTAAGAGATGCTGCTTTAAGCACCATTGTGTTACCTGTTGCAACGCAAACAGGAACCATCCAGCCAAAAGGAATCATTGCAGGGAAATTCACGGGAACAATACCGGCAAAAACACCCATTGATTCACGGTAAAGAACTGTATCAAAGCCCTTTGAAGCATCCATAAGGCTTTCACCCATCATAAGTGAGGGCACCTGAGTTGCAAGCTCTGTTCCTTCTTTTGCTTTAAGAACATCACCTTCAGCTTCTGCCCATACCTTACCGTTTTCTTCAGCAACAAGACGTGTAAGCTCCTCCATATGCTCCATTATGAGTTCTCTTACCTTAAAGAGAATCTGAGAACGCTTTATAGCAGGAGTTGAGCTCCATCCGGGATATGCGGCCTTTGCAGCTGCAATAGCTTCATTCACTTCATCAGCAGTACAACAGGGTGCATATCCTGTGATTTCACCGGTTGAAGGATTATGAAGATCATAATATATGTCAGTTTTTGATTCAACATACTGACCGTTGCAAAAATATTTTAATTTTTCAGCCATCTTTATTCTCCTTTATATTAAAGTCCTGCTTTTTCAGCAATATATTTTCTTGCCTTAAGTGCATATTCAAAGGGATTGGCAATGGCAGGATCCTGTTCTGCTTCAACAAGAACATAGCCTTCATAGCCGGTTTCTGCAAGAACATCAAAGATTGGAGCAAAATCAATTGCACCGTCACCGGGGACTGTAAATGTGCCGAGTCTTACACCCTGCAGAAAGCTGAGCTTTTCTTCTTTTACTTTTGCAATAACTTCGGGACGGATATCCTTGAGATGAACATGTTTAATTCTTTTTGCATATTTTTTCAGCACTGCCATATAGTCCTCACCGCAATATGCGAGATGACCGGAGTCGAAAAGAAGGCTGAAAAGCTCAGGATCGGTATTTTCCATCATTCTGTCGATTTCAGCAGCTGTCTGTACAACTGTGCCCATATGATGATGGAATGTGAGGGCTATTCCCATATCCTTGGCAACTTTACCAAGCTTATTAAGTCCTGTTGTAAGCAATTCCCATTCTTCATCATTCATAACATACTTATCGTCAAAAATTGAAAGATCTGTTCCCTGGATAGAGTGCCCCTGTTCGGAAACCCCAACAACCTTTGCACCCATTTCTTTAAGGAAAGTAATATGCTTAATAAATTCCTTTTCTGTTTCTTCATAGGGCTTTGTTGTAAGGAATGTAGAAAACCAAGCATTGCAAATCTGCATACCGCGCAGATCAAGCGCCTTTTTAAGAACAGCAGTATCCTTGGGATATTTGTTACCGACTTCACATCCGGTGAAGCCTGCAAGTGCCATTTCAGAAACACACTGCTGAAATGTATTCTCTGCACCGAGATCAGGCATATCATCATTTGTCCAACCTATAGGAGCAATACCTAATTTAACTTTGTTTTTATCAAGCATATCAATATCTCCTTGCTTTTTTTAGATTTTCTGTTTTATTTTTATATGCATTCCTTACGGAATCCTTGCCTGAGGTTGAAGCTATACCCACATGCCACCAAGCATCATAGCCATCTGTCATTGATTTGGGTAGAACCTTAATATCAATAAGTGTTGAAACAGTCTGCTTTTTACTGTCTTCAAGAGCAAAAGCCAATTCATCCATTGTTCTCACGGAATATGCTTTTACGCCGTAGCCGGCTGCAGACATTGCAAAATCAATGGGCATTAACTCTCCGAGAAGCTGACCGTCATTGTCTCTCTTTCTGAATTCGGTTGCAAGATTTCCGATTCCGTTACTCATCTGAAGATTGTTGATACAGCCAAAGCCTGCATTATCAAAAAGCAGAACATTAATTTTCTTGCCTTCCTGAATAGAAGTAACCAACTCGGAATGAAGCATAAGATAACTTCCGTCTCCGCAGAATGCATACACTTCCCTGTCAGGTTCAGCCATCTTTGAACCGAGAGCACCTGCTATTTCATATCCCATACAGGAATATCCGTATTCCATATTATATGTATCTCTCACATCGGAGGTCCACATTCTCTGCATACAACCGGGAAGAGAACCGGCAGCTGCAACGGCAATAGCATCCTCTGAAATATTATTTCTTATATATGCAAGTGCCTGAGTCTGTGTTACGGCACCCTTATACATATCAACGAATTCGGGGATAGTCCTTTCATCGCGTGCTTTTATCAGAGGTTCAAAATTATCATCATATGAATACGCAGAAAGAAGTGACATTTCAACAGACCAGTCTGCTTTTGCATTTTCAATTTCTGTTGTATATTCAGTTTTATATCCATTGTCTGAAAGAATCTTATTAAGCTTTTCAACAGTGAGCTTAGCATCGCCTACACACTTTACAGCATCAAGCTTATATGCATCAAATCTGTCTGTATTGATGGTTACAAACCTGACATCCGGATTCTGATAAAGGGATTTTGATGCTGTAGTGAAATCTGAGAATCTTGTACCGACACCGATTACAACATCGGCATCCTTTGCAATTCTGTTTGCTGCCAGATTGCCGGTTACGCCTACACCGCCAAGATTGTGCGAATGGGAAGAAAGAACAGCACTCTTTCCGTTCTGAGTTTCAGCCAGCGCGATATTGAACTTTTCACAAAAATCCTCAACTACTTTGCCGGCTTCTGAGTATCTCACGCCGCCCCCGGCAATTAGCAGAGGCTTTTTAGCAGAAAGAATCACATCTGCAATATCCTGCAGTTCATCATCAGATGGATTGATTCTTGTAATTTTGTGAACTCTTTTTGCAAAGAAGCTTTCAGGGAAATCATAGCTCTCCCCTTCGACATCCTGGCAAAGCGAGATACATACAGCACCGGTGTTTGCGGTATCGGTAAGAACACGCATTGCATTTATCATAGCACTCATAAGATGCTCGGGACGTGCAACTCTGTCCCAATAACGGCAAACAGGCTTATACGCATCGTTCGTAGTTATAGCAAGTGAATGACTCTGTTCAAACTGCTGAAGCACCGGGTCGGGTTGTCTGCAGGAGAATGTATCAGCGGGGAAAAGCAAAAGCGGAATATTGTTTACCGTTGCAGTAGCAGCGGCAGTGATCATATTCGCTGCACCGGGACCTATTGAAGAAGAACAGGCGATAATTTTTCTTCTGTTGTTCTGCTTTGCAAATGAAGCAGCAACATGTGCCATTCCCTGCTCATTTTTGCCCTGATAAACTCTGAGTTCTCCGGGGTCTTCATCAAGAGCCTGTCCGAGTCCGCATACGATTCCGTGACCGAACACGGTAAAAATACCGTCAACAAATCTTGTTTCTTTTCCGTCGAAGGAAACATACTGATTATTCAGAAATTTCACAAGAGCCTGCGCTGTTGTCATTATAGCCATATTGTTATCTCCTTTTATTTATCAGCATTCAGTAAGCCAGAGATGTTCATCGGGAACAAATCTTGTTGTTTTATACCAGGGATCACCGTCTATGTGACGGATCATCCACACGTAATACATTTCATAACCGGGAGCGGCTGCCTGCTGATGAACCTTACCTGAAGGAATACAGCAAAAGGAACCGTCTTTACTCTTGAACACATCATCTCCGATATAACAGGCACCGAAGCCCTGCGGCTTATCAAACTGATAATAGTAAACCTCCGGCTGCGGGTGATGATGGGGAGGATAGCTTGACCATTTTCCCGGCTGAGTAAAAACTTCACCGAGCACGAGATTTGAATAAGGGGCATTATCATAGTCGAACATTGTTGACACTATTCTGTGACCTGCACCGCCCCACTGACCGAGACCGAATTCCTGATAAAGACAATTCTCAGGATCATAAAAATGAGGTTCAAACTCTTTATCATTATCAGTCTGTTCAACTATAAACTCACTGTCTTCAAGTGCTTTGATCGTAAACTCAGTATTCCTTGATACATGAAGAGCATAAGGCCTTTTTTCAAAGGGATTCGCCCTTTTACCTTCTCTTGATTCTCCGTTCCAGTAAAACACAACATTTCCGGACAGCAGAAGAACTGCAGTTTCATTATTCTCATCGCAAAGAGTAAAAACTTCACCTTTGAAAAGCTTTTTAACATAAATTGTCATATTCATTTCAGCATTTTTGCCGTTCATTTCACAAAGAAGACGGACATTATTGCTGTCAAATTCCGGATATTCAAACATTATTTTTCTCCTTTTATACTCTTGCAACCATTTCACCGTATTCTGCTTTTTCTGCAGCAATAAATTCTTCAACCTGCTTTACAGTGGGCATATCCTGAGAGCATGCGTGACTTGCAACAAGCATTGCTGCAGAAGCTGAACCGAATTCAAGGCAATCTATAATTTCCTTACCTTCAAAAAGGCTGTATAGGAAAGCAGATGTATAACCGTCACCGCCGCCAAAGGATTTCAGAAGCTTTACGGGGAAAGGCTTTATTGAGAAATCCTGACCGTCATTTGTATAAGCTGTTGAACCTTGCTTACCGTGAGTAACAATAACAATTTTGGCACCCTTGCTCTGCCAGTAAGCTGCAGAAGTCTTGTCTGTACCGTCGAGACCGAGAAGACCTTCACAAAGGTCATATTCTTCTCTTGAGCCTATTATCATATCTGCGTTTGAAGCAACTATGGAATAATAAACCGCAATCTCATCCTTATTTTTCCAGTTATATGCCCTGTAGTCAAGAACAAAAATCACGGGGATATTATTCTTTTTAGCAAGCTGCATAGCCTTGAGTGAAGCCTCTCTTGAAGGGCTTTCAGCCAGAGCAACACCTGAAATAAGAAGAGCTGCGCCTTCTTTTATATACGCTTCATCAATATCTTCACATTCAAGCTTAAGATCTGCAGCCTCGTTTCTGTACATAACGATACTGCTTTCCGTTTCAGATTTAATTTCAGTAAAGGTAAGACCGATTTTTGATCCATCCTTACAACGTACAATATGCGAAGTATCAATTCCTTCATTATCAAAGAAATCTGTTACATAAGTACCGAACTGATCATCGGAAACACGGGCAAAGAAACCGCATTTTTTCCCGAGTCTTGCAAGACCTACTGCTATATTAGCAGGAGAACCGCCAAGATATCTTTTAAATGTCGTACTCTCATTAAGAGGACAATAATAGTCAACAGGGTTAAAGTCAACTGCTACTCTGCCGACTAAAATAAGGTCATACTTTTTGTTATTATCAAATTCAATATATTTCATATTCAGTTCTCCTTATTACTGAAAATTCTTATATACCTTTTTACATTTTCATATACTCCCTGAACCATTCTTTCAGAGAGCGTAAAATAATTGTGAGTATCAGCATCAGTCAGATATTTTTCTGCAGCACTTGTAAGCGAATCAAAGCTTGCTGTTGCAATATTAATTTTTCTGATACCGAGAGAGATTGCTTTTCTGAACATTTCGTCAGTGATCCCCGTTCCGCCGTGTAACACAAGAGGAACATTGCAGCTTTTATAAATTTTTTCAAGCACATCAAAACGTAACCGGGGAAAAACCGGATAATTTCCGTGTGCATTACCGATTGCCACAGCTAATGCATCTATTCCTGTTCTGTCACAGAACTCCTTTGCTGCATCAGGGTCGGTACAAGTAATTTTATGCTCCTCCGAATCGCCTTCATTTCCGCCTACAACACCCAATTCAGCTTCAACAGAAGCTCCGAAATTCTTTGCAGAGGACACAACGGCCTTTGTATATTCTATATTCTCATCGAAGGGTTTAAGTGAATAATCAAGCATTACTGAAGTAAAGCCGTATTGCAATGCTTTATATACACAATCAAAAGTAAGACCGTGATCCAGATGTACAGCAACATTTACCTTTGCTTTATCGGCAGCTGCAACCATCATCGGGGCAATAAGCTCAAAGGGAGAATTGTTCAGTCTCTTTTCAGCAATCTGAATAATCACAGGCGCATCGGCTTCTTCAGCCGCTCTTATAACACCCATAATCATTTCCATATTTCCTACGCTGAAAGCACCGACTGCCTGATTATGTTTATCAGCATCAATCAGTAAACTTTTCATGGAAACAAGCATAATATCACCTCCAACTTGTTAATTATATAACATAAATCAGTCAAATTCAATATTCATCTATTAATTATTTGAAATATTTGTGTACTTTGCTTACATTAAATGCTATAGTAATAGCGGAGGTGAGTGCATGAATTATCGCACCCGCATTATAAATGATATTGAGCAATGGCTCTCAGAAGAAATCATCACAAAAGAACAAGCAGATACTCTTATTGCCAGATACAGTGATAACAAAGTAATCAATCCGTCACAAATAATCCTCGGAATTCTCGGCGGATTATTCGTATTTGCAGGTATTACGATAACAATAGTATCAATGTGGCAGCATATCCCCCTTCAATTAAAACAGTGTTCGGCTTTTTTTCCTTTGTTTTTGGCATTAACTATTTCTATTTATTATTTTTCAAGAAAAAATAAAACTGTATCTCTTGGTGAGTCAGTAAGTCTCATATATTGCATATGCTGTATATCAACGCTAAAGCTGACAGAAAGCCTCTATGCCACACCTACAGACCCCATCCATCTGATTTTCTGCATTACTATGATGATATTGCCGGTAATGCTGATTTTCAGAACGGTTTCATCATCACTGTTTATGCTGTTTTCAGTAACACTGCTCGGAATACTGTTAACACAACAATATGAAGAAAGTTTATTATCATACATTATTTTTGTAGTTTTATGTGCAGTAATTCTTCTTATTTTGCTGTTATTATATAAATCAGGGTGTTCGGAGAAAATATTGTTTAAAATTATATTTGTCTGGGTAGCAGCTGTTTCAGCTTTGACTTTAATGCTTATTTTTGCAAATATATGTAACGCTGATATGGGGCTAATCCTTTTCATCGGGTTTTCTATGCTGACGGTTATCGGAAACACCTCTAAACAACAACTTGCTCATTTATCCTCAGTTGGTTCGGCAGGTATAACCGTATTGCTTATCATGTACTGTCTCGGTACTATTGAAACATTTACAAAAAATCCCGGAATAATTAATTCTGCATACCCGGCAGTTCTGATTATACTACTGATGATACTTTTTATGTTCAGCGACAAAAAGGATTTCCGAAAAATTATCAGTATAACAGCCTCAATAGTTCTTGTACCGCTTTCTTTGATTAACGCATTTTCGGATGAGAAAGAGTTACCTTTCTTTTCCGTTGCAATTCTGTCAATGCTTTTACTGGCATCTGGAATAATTTATCTTGCAGACGGCATACGAAATATAAAGATTTCAAATATAAATACCGGCATAGTCTCTGTTTCTGCGGTGTTATATATTATTTTTGAAAACAGCATCAATTCAGTAGCCAAAGGAATTATTATCATTATTGCAGGATTGATTATTACGTCAGCCGATATCTTCATTATTTCCCGTAACCGCAAAAATAAAAAGCTCACGGAGGTACAGGACAATGAAAAATAAAACTGCGGTAATAATCCTTATATGTGTCACATTTGTTTTTCAGTTTATTTTCCCTGTATCTCTCATTGCTGAAAAAGAGTTGATTATAAAATACGGTGCTGAATACAATCTTCTTATTTCTTCAATTTCTTACGAAGATAAAAACACGCTTAAGATTTTTTACCACGGTGAAAACAATCTTAAAAGCGACAGCAACTACCTGTATGCCGAAATAACAAATATTAATGATGACCTATGGGCATTTGAAAAATCTGTCGTCTGTGTCCCTGAAACTTCTTCATACCTGAAAAGCTCTACAGGAAAGGAATTTCATATGCCTGTAAGATTCTACACTCTCACCGATAATACGGCACAACAGATTTCCGAAAAGGCAATTGCAATACAAAACACTAACAGATACTTTTACACAAAAATAAAAGTATTAAACGGCAAATCTGTTATTACAGGGATTTTTCTTGATGACGGCACTCCTGTTGAGACATTGAATATTTAAAAAAGAAGGTCTTCAGAGACCTTCTTTTTATATTTACATCTTAAGGAATATACTTTCAGCAAAACGAACGGATTCCATAGCATCCTTAGTATATCTGTCCGCACCTGCTGAATTTGCATAATCCTCATTAACAACTGCACCGCCAACAAAAATCTTGCAGAAGGGTGCATTTTTCTTCACAAGCTCAATTGTCTGAGTCATAGAATTAAGCGTGGTTGTCATCAGAGCGCTAAGTCCGAGAATAGGTGCTTTTTTATCAATTACTGCATTAAGCACACTCTCAGGTGCAACATCCTTGCCAAGATCAATAACATCAAACCCATAGTTTTCAAGCAAAAGCTTTGCTATATTCTTACCGATATCGTGAACATCGCCTTTGACGGTAGCAAGAACAATTATGCACTTTCTGATATCCGAACCGACTGTGTTTTTCCTGACAACCTCAAAAGCGGCTGAAGCAGCTTCTGCACTCATCAATAATTGAGGAAGATATATTCTGCCGGCTTCGAATTCAACACCGGTTTTGTCAAGTGCAGGTATTATATGGTTATTGATTATATCAATTCCGTCAGAATTTCCGAGCATCTGTTCACAAAGCATCCCCGATTTTTCTTTTAATCCTCTGAATACAGCATTAGAAAGACTTATTTCATCATTTTGAGAAACGGGTAAAGCATTCTTGCTTTCATTATCGGCATAGGCAATATAATTACCGAAATCCTCATCCAAGGCATTAAGGGCGCAATATGAATAATAAACGTTCATCATAAGTGTCGAGTAAGGATTTATTATAGCTGCTGATAAGCCCTCACAAAGAGCCATATTAAAAAATGTGCTGTTAAGCATTTCTCTTCCGGGCAGTCCGAATGAAACGTTTGATACACCGAGAGAAGTTTTACATCCGAGTTCTTCTTTGATTGCTCTGACTGTTTCAAGAGTAACTTTTGCGTTTTCAGCACAAGTGCTGACAGTCATCGTAAGAGGATCAAAAATTATATCCTCCTTACCGATGCCGTAAAGGGCAGCCTCATCCAATATTCGTCTTGCAATTTCCATTCTGCCCGTGATAGTATCGGGAATTCCGTTTTCATCAAGTGTAAGTGCAATCAGAACACCGCCATACTTTTTCACAAGCGGAAAAATACTGTTCATGGATTCTTTTTTTCCGTTCACTGAATTTATAAGAGGCTTTCCGTTATAAATCCTCATAGCTCTCTCAAGAGCAAGCGGATCGGATGAATCAAGCTGTAAAGGTAAATCCGTTACACTCTGAAGTTCCTTGACTACAGTTTCCAGCATTTTCACTTCATCAATTCCTGCAAGTCCTACATTGACATCAAGAATATGAACACCCTTATCCTGCTGAGAAATACCTTCTCTGAGAATATATCCTATATCATTTTCAAGCAATGCCTGTTTAAATCTTTTTTTGCCTGTCGGATTGATACGTTCACCGATAAGAACAGGCTTTGCATCAAAAACAACACTGTGTGTATATGAAGAAACAACAGTATAATTTTTCTTTGCAATTTCAACCGGAGAAATATTATCAAGACTTTTTACAACAGCAGCAATAAAATCAGGAGATGTACCGCAGCATCCGCCTACAATTCTGACCCCTGCGCACACAGCTTTTTGTATTTCAGAAGCAAACTCCTCAGGCGAAACATCATATGAAGTTTTTCCGTCTGCATACACAGGCAGTCCGGCATTCGGCTTCATAAGCACCGGAACAGATGATGCCTGTATTATTCTCTTTACAATATCGAAAGACTTTTCCGGACCGAAAGAACAATTCAGTCCAATTGCGTCGGCGCCCATTCCCTGCAGCATTGCTGCCATTGCTTCGGGAGATGCACCTGTTACAAGCTTTCCGTCTTCTCCGTAAGCGTTGGAAACAAACACCGGAAGCGTGCTGTTTTCTTTTGCAGCAAGAAGAGCTGCCTTTGTTTCATAAGAATCGTTCATCGTTTCAATAAGGATGAGATCAATGTTATACTTTGAAGCAATACGTATAGCTTCAGCAAAAACTTCAACAGCCTTATTAAAATCAAGATCTCCGAGCGGCTTCAGCATTTTCCCTGTAGGACCTACATCAAAGGCAATAAACTTCTCCTGTTTTCCGTCTGAGCTGCATCGTGCTGCTTCACAGTTTTCAACGGCAGCAGCTATTAGCTCTTCCATTTCATCTGAAGAATATTTAAGTGAATTCACACCAAATGTATTAGTGCTGACAATATTGCTTCCGGCATCAAAATATGCTTTATGAACTGCAATAACCTCTTCGGGGTGTGATATATTCCACATTTCAGAATTTTCAGAAGCCTTGAGTCCTGCTTTCTGAAGCATTGTACCCATAGCACCGTCAAGTATAACTATATTATCTTTTATAAAATCTTTTATTTTCATAAATAACCTCAATTCTGCTTAATTCCGAAAACAGCAGTTACAGTTTTCGACGGTGACATCAGGAATGCATCATTCAATGCTACACCGAGATGCTTTGTAATATTGAGTTTTTCAAAAATTATCTGCTGACAGGATATGTCAAGATTCCCGTAACCGGGACTGAACCTCGGAGTAAAGCGGCATGATGACATTTGTGATTCTTCAGATATCACTCTGCAGAATTCATCACATAAAGCTTCAACACGTTCTGCACCCAAAGCGTGCAGACACACCGCTGTAGCTTTATCGCATATATCATATTTACGGATAAGCCTGTCGTATCCGAAGCCTAAAGTAGCACAGAACATAACCATTTTTTCACAACCCTTCAGGCAACAGCAAAGATCTGAAGATGAAAAGGAAAATCTATCAGCAATAACATCAGTAGTATCAACTTTTATGTCATATACCGAATAACAGACACGCGGCTCGATGACAGACAATGAAAGCTCTGCGCACTTATCGATCAACGAATTGATTTCCGCAGTATTATCCGCACGGAGATATCTTCTGACTTCCCTTTTATTTATTTCAGGAAGAACAATCGTATTGAGAACTGAATTATTCATTGCTTATTATCTCCGATAGATTTTGGCATATAAGACGAGCAACAGCCGGATTATTCATTGAATAAACATGAACATTAGTAATTCCGTTGGCGTACAGATCTATAATCTGATCGGTCGCATAAGCCACTCCGCATTGAAACATGGCGTTGGGATTAGATCCGAATTTATCAACAAGCGACATAAAACGCTGAGGTATATGAGAGCCGGAAAGAAGCTTTGCTCTTTTTATCTGATTAGCATTAGTTATAGGCATGATACCGGGAACTACGGGAACGGTAATACCCGCTTCACGTATTCTGTATAAAAAACTGTATAACAGATTATTATCAAAAAACATCTGTGTTGTCAGGAATTCGCATCCTGCGTCAACCTTTTCTTTTAGAAAAGCAATATCAGTTTTTCTGTCGGGACTTTCAGGATGAATCTCCGGATAGCAGGCTGCACCAATACAGAAATCATCGCCGGTCTCCTTTATTTCTCTGATCAATTCAATCGCATGGCTATAATCACGAAGTACACTGCTCTGATTCCTCATTTCCTCCGGAATATCTCCCCTTAATGCCATAATGTTTTTAATGCCGGCATCTTTTATTTCGGAAATCCTGCTATGTACTGTCTCTCTGGTAGAGGAAACACAAGTCAGATGTGCAAGGGAAGGAACATTGAATTTTTCTTTAATATCCTTTGCAATATCAAGAGTGTATTTACTTGTTCCGCCCCCGGCACCGTATGTAACACTCATAAACGATGGCTTTAATGATGCAATTTCAAATACAGCTCGCTGAACACTTTCAAATGAGCTGTCATTTTTAGGAGGAAAAACCTCGAATGACAAAGAAAGCTTTTCATTTTTAAGCATTTCTGATAATTTCACATAATCACCCTCTTTAATTAAGATATTACATCAAACTGTATTATTTTTCAAGATTAATTAAATCAAACTTTCATTATTCTGTTAAATTAAAATATTTAGTCTTGATTGATTGCAAAAATAATTATATAATTAACTGATAACATTTTTTGGAGGGAGCATATGCAAACATCCGGATGTAAATGGAGTCTTGAAATAATCAATCAGATTTCAGAAGGCAGAAAATTCAAGGTTGCTCTTTTTGATTTTGACGGGACTCTGAGTCTTATACGCGCAGGTTGGCAGGAAATAATGATTCCGTATTTCATTGAAGAATTCAAATCCTCATTACCTCAGCACAAAGAAACCGACGAAGAAATTGAAAGTCTTATAACTGCTTTTGTTGATAATCTTACAGGAAAACAAACAATTTTCCAATGTATGAAATTAAAAGAAGAGATTGAAATCCGCGGCGGAACTGCAAAAGAAGCAATGGATTACAAAACCGAATACCTGAACAGATTATTCAGAAAAATCGAGTCAAAACGCGAAGGTCTCAGCAACGGTTCAATAAATCCTCTGCAATTGCTTGTCAGAGGCTCTGAAGGCTTTCTTACCGCATTAAAGAATAACGGCATTGAGATATTCTGCGCCAGCGGTACGGATCAGCCTCAGGTTATTGAAGAAGCAACCCTTCTCGGACTTGATGCTTATTTCGGAAACAACATATTCGGTGCACTTGATGAGCATGCAGATCAGTGTTCCAAGGAGCTTGTAATTAACCGGCTGCTTACAGAAAATAATATTAAAGGCGAAGAATTACTTTCATTCGGTGACGGATTCGTTGAAATTGAGCTGGTAAAAAATGTAGGCGGCTATGCTGTTGCAGTTGCTACAGACGAAGAAAAACAATACGGTGTGAACGAATATAAACGCGAACGTCTTCTGAAAGCCGGAGCTGATGCCGTTATACCGGACTTTGAAGACTTTGATGCTCTTGTCAGATATTTGCTCAGTTTATAAATAAAGGAGAATATTTATGAAAAAATTTACTATCAAGTACAAAGTCGGCAATAAGATCATAACAACTAATGAAACATCAAACAGCTTTTTTGATCTTGAAATAACAGATTCCTGCGACAGATTCAGAGTTGTTCTTAACCCGAAAAAAACCTTTGAGCTTGTTGATTTCTATGCAGAAATGCCGTTCTGTTTCAAAAAAGGCGACAAGTTTTTCGGTGCAGGCTATCAATCATGGACAGTAACCCGCGAGTATACAGCAGACGATATCATGCGCAGCACTATTAAACTTGCAAACATTCATAAAAAACTCAAACACATTGCTTCAATGACCAGTGATGAAAGATTTGTAGAGTATTCGGAAAAACCCGGAGAGTTCCATTCACACGGTTATACATACGTTCGCAACGGTGAAAAAATGTGGCTCTGCGGATCTCTTTGCGAAGAAACAGGCTTCTCATATCTTAAAGTTAAAATGAAAGAAGATTATTTCTCTTTCAGGAAAGATGTTCTCGGAAAATTTGTTACCAAACCTTATGTAGTTTTTGACTTTGTTTTCTTCACAGGCACTTACGATGAAGTATTTGATAAGTATTTCTCCTTATTTGATATGCCTGAAACAAGAAACGGTGCAATGAGCGGATATACATCATGGTATAACTATTTCCAGAAAATCGATGAAGATATCATTCTGCGCGATCTTAACGGCCTTGACCGTGCAAAAGAAGATGTATCCATTTTCCAGATAGATGACGGCTATGAGCCTTTTGTCGGTGACTGGCTCGATCCGAATCCTTCAAAATTCCCTCACGGAATGAAATATATTGCAGATAAAATTCACGATAAAGGTTACAAAGCAGGTATCTGGCTTGCTCCCTTCAGTGCTCAGAAGGTATCCAGAATTGCAAAGGAACATCCCGATTGGCTTGTGAAAGATGAAAAGGGAAAATCTTTACAGGGCGTTCTTGCCTGGGGCGGCGCATATATACTTGATATTTATAACGAGGAAGTCAGAGACTATCTCAGAAAGGTATTTGATACCGTAATAAACGAATGGGGCTTTGATATGGTAAAGCTTGACTTCCTTTACAGTCAGTGCTTATATCCCCGCAACGGCAAATGCCGCGGTGAAATCATGCGCGAAGCACTTGAATTTCTCCGTGAAATCGTAGGGGACAAATTATTTCTCGGATGCGGTGTGCCCATGAGCTCATGCTTCGGTCTTGTTGATGCATGCAGAATCAGCTGCGATGTGGATCTCACATATAAAGGCAAAATTTATAATTTCCTTCAGGTATCAAATGAAATCCTCAGTGCACAGCATGCGATAAATAATTCCATTTTCAGACGTCACCTTAACGGCAGAGTCTTCATGAATGACCCTGATGTATTTTTCCTCAGAAACGATAACCTCAAGTTTACTGATGAACAAAAGCTTTTACTTGCCAAAATTAATAATTTGTGCGGAAATGTTTTGTTTGTTTCTGATAATGCAGGTGACTTTGATAACGTTCAAATGGAAAGGCTTCGTAAATTCTTCAGAAAAACAGATGAAAAGATTTTATCTGCTGAATATACCGATAAGGATAATATTGAAATAGTAACACTTCTTGACGGACAAAAAAAGACCTTCTCATTCAACATAAAGAAGGGAACGGTCAACTGATTATTTTCCGGCATTAATAACAAGACACGGCAGCAACATCCTTGCGGTTGTTGCTGCCGTTCTTCTATGCTTATTTATCCTTTTTTGCTTTTTCTATAACCTGAACATAAGGCATCAGCATACCTTCATTCATCTTATTACCCATCTTGGATTTAATCTTATCAGAACCCAGCATTCCACCGACCATATACATAGCATATGTCATTACCTTATGCTTATGGGGGAAATCGTAAAGTCCGTGCTGCTTATAGAATTTGTGGTCCGCTTTCATCATACCTCTCATCTGATATACAAGGTCCCTGAATATTTTCATGCCACCGACGCCAAGGAAATTGGATGGTTGAACATAGGACTTTTCTATTGCATAATCGAGTTTCATAGCCATTTCATCTATTGCTGTGTTTGTATCAGCTTCATCGGTTGCCACACCGGCTATGAAATTACCTCCGACTTCTCCCCTGCCTTCAATAATCATCCGGAGATTATCTTCCTGTGAATAGGGACCGCTGACAAGATACCCTACCGGCATTCCCATCGTAACACTTCTGTGTCCGTTGCAAAATTGTCTGTCATCATACTTTTTAAACAAAGCACCCATTGAATGATCTTTTATTGAAAAAGCATAAACAATTGCATCTGACTTCTGTATATTGTTTCTGAGAGTTTCACTGAACCCATCCTTATAA
The DNA here is from genome assembly GCA_045591055.1 of Acutalibacteraceae bacterium. Lineage (GTDB taxonomy): Bacteria > Bacillota > Clostridia > Oscillospirales > Acutalibacteraceae > RUG806. The sequence goes on from JAZNSD010000064.1 coordinate 38,218, forward strand.
ACACATTCGCCGGTTACTGCACAATTAAAACAACCGAGGCATCCGCCCTTAATATTAAGATCATTAAGATTAAGAACCCTCACATTACCTGCAGACACAGCTGAAAATCTTTCAATCATTTTCTGAAGGCTGTAATCCTCATCAGTCATATCAGTAACAACAACTATATCAGTATTTTTCACAGCCTTCTTTTTCTCCGGAACATCAGCGATAACACTGTCGCAAACAGCAATTCTATTTGAACGTGCTTCGAAAATATTATTTTCTGCACACCATAATACATATCTGAAAAACTCGATAGCATCTTTCTGACCTTTGTCCTTTGTAAGATCGTCCATATCGGCAGAAAGTCCTTTTATGTATCTGAGTCCCATGTCAAAGCAATTATCTGCCACATAATTATGCGCTGTCACATCATAAAAATGCTTTGAGGTGGTGATTTGAGTTGCAATTTTTCCTGCAACATCAATTTTATTAAGCTTCATCAGCTCAATAAATCTATGCAACTGACATGGTGCAATAAAAGTATAAACAGGATATGAAAACAAAAGCATATCAGCATCAATAAGCTTTTCTTCTGCTTTAGAAAAGTCTTTTTCAATACTATTAATCTGCTGACCGACATTAAGAACCTCAAATTTATGTTCAGGAAACATTATCTCAAGATACTTTGATGTCTGAAGAGTAATACTGTATTTCCCCTTAGGACTTCCGTTGATTACAAGAATATTCATAATTCTTCCTTTACAATGTAAATATTTTGTTTACATTCTATCATTTTTGACATATTTAGTCAATGGAAAATGTTACACCGTATTCAAAAATTATAAATATTTATTTTAGGACTTGTACTTTTTATTTTTTTATTATATAATATACTTCGTGTGGTTAAATCCGCCCCTATTATTCATATTTGAAAGGTGTTTAATTATGGCAAAAAACGAAAACCAAGCGAACGAGTATCGCGATGAAAGAAAAAAAAGATTAGCAAAAAATGCTAAGAAAAGCAAACAAAAGACATTTGACTCAGTTACTGCTACCACATATGTAATCAGAGCTCTTATTGTTGCTGTTCTGGTTGTATTTGTCGGCTTTATGCTTGTTCAGTTCGGTGTGCCCCACAAGCTTTTACCTGCAGTAAAAGTTGGCGACAGAACCTATACTGCCGCTGAATACAGTTTCTTCTATTCTTCCGTATTTAATTCTTATGCTGAACAGTCAAACTCTCTTTCTCAGTCAATGGGATACACAATGTTTGATTACACAAAAGATCCCGCAGCTCAGACAACAACTGATGAAGACGGTAATACAGTTACATATGATGAGCTTTTCAAAAAAGGCGCATTAAAAAATATGGAAACAACAAATTACTATCTTAATAAATGTGCCGAAGAAGGCATTGAGCTTAATGAAGAGCATAAGCAGGAAATTACCGAGCTGATGTTAGATCTCACATCAGCAGCTGAAAACAACAATGTTTCTTTATCAAGATACATTTCCCTTGTCTACGGTAATGGTCTTTCACAGAAAAAATTTGAACAGCTTATAAGTGAGCAGTTCCTTGTAGCACAGTATGTTGAGGGTATTGAAGATGATTGCTACAACAGCATTACTGATGAAGAGCTTGAAAGCGCATATGCTGCTGATCCTTCTGATTATGAATCAGTTGACCTTCGTCTGTTCGGTTTTGAAATAGCGGACTATGAAGAAACAACCGATGCTGCAGAGGAAACAACCGCTGCTGCAGAAGAAACAACCGCTGTTGCAGAAGAAACAACCGCTGCTGCAGAAGAAACAACTGCTGCTGCAGAAGAAACAACTGCTGCTGCAGAAGAAGAAACTACTGCTGCAGAAGAAAGAGTCCCCGGAGCAACAGAATTACTTGCAGAGGAAATGCTCGGCAAAATTACAGATGAAGCTTCATTCATAAAGCTTGCACAGGAATATGCAGCCGAAGATGAAAAAGAATTATTCGCAAATGATACTTCAACTCTTGCAAAATCAATCAAAAAATCAGCTGTTGCTTCCAACATCGGCGAAGAACTTGCTGAATGGCTTTATTCTTCCGAAAGAAATATCGGAGACAAGAGAATTTTTGTTACAGATAAATATGTATATGTTATTTACATACTTAAAACTTCCTACAGAAATGATGAGCCCCTCGTTGACGCAAGACATATACTTGTAACATTTGACAGCGTTGCAAGTGAACTTGCTGCACAGGAAGGCAACACAATTAATACAACAAAGAATGATGATATTGAAGAAACCACTGCAAAAACTGAAGATGATATTGAAATCACCAATAAAGGCACAGGATATTCAATAGAGCTTGTTAGTGAGACATACAAAAAAGCACGTGATATTTACGACAAGTATATGAGTGGTGAAAAGACTGAAGAAGCATTTGCAGCACTTGCGGAAGAATTCAGTGAAGATACCGGTTCAGTTGGCGAAAACGGAAGCGGCGGACTCTATGAAGGTATTGAAAGAGGCAAGATGGTTAAGGCTTTCGAAGATTGGGTATATGATGAGAAGCGTCAGCCCGGTAATGTAGATCTCGTTATGACCGAATACGGCTGGCATATTATGTACTTTATCAAGCAGCATGAGGAGCCCGCATGGAAGACCGATGTAAGAACCGCTCTCGGTTCTGCTGAGTTCGAAAAAATTGAAGCTGAGCTTGAAGCCTCAATTGAAGATTCTGCTTCAGAAGCAACATTCTACAGCTTTGCAGCAAAAGAAGCATATAAGAGTGTATTGAATCGTTTCTGATAATTCATTTACATAAAAAATACAGTTACCGTGTAAAAAGGTAACTGTATTTTTTTTGATTTTTTATTATATAGGAAATTGCTCGCGTTGTGAGCAATTAGCATATAATTCGCCTGCGGGCTCATTGAATGACGCAAGCTTATTGAACAAAAAAACACCTTTTCGCCCCCAAGACCCAGGGCCGGGGGGTTGAAGCAGAATGCTTTTTTATTATTCCAAAATCATAATCAGTGCAATAAAACGGAGATTATGGCACTTTATCAGCAATCAGTCGTCCAGAACAGGTTTATCTCTGAATTGAACAATATTCTTTCTGAATCCTTCCAGCTCCAGAACAACAATCTCATTAACCCCTTTATGTAAAAGCGGAGCAGGAAGATACAAGGTCTGCTGGGGACCCTTTTCCCAATAACGGGAAAGCAGTTTTCCATTGACCCATACAACACCCTTTTTGAAATTGTTAAGATACATGAATGTATCTTTTGCGTCATCTTCAATAACCAACCGACCCTTAAGAAAAACAGGTGACTTTCTGAACTTCGGGTTAAGCTCTCTGTTGAATCTGACATTTTCAACATCACAAAGAGGTAATGTATATGTTTTCCAATGAAAGAGTAACTGATTTCCCAGACGTACGGGAGACACAATTCCTTTTTGATCCTTAAGATAAGGTCCGTAGTTAATTCTGCCCATATTCTCTACAAGAATTGACAGTTTAACACCATCGGAAGGTACGCTGAGTCTAATCTTGCATCGTTTGTCGTTTCTGTATCTGATTCCTGCAAATTTATCATTGATAAAAACATATGCTCTGTCATGAGCATCAATGTAAAGATAATCATTTTCACGAGGACCTCTTATAAATGTTTCATATAACGTAAATCCATAACCCTGATTAAGCTTTTCCATGGGTTGAGGCAATATAGTTTCCCATTCTTCAGACAGTTGAGGTAAGTTATCGAACAGCTCTGCTTTTTCATTGAGCACAACCTGATTATAAGCAATGGTTTCAGGCTCAGATACTTCAATATCACTTATATAACCGAATTCGGTAAGAGCTTTCTTGAAATTATAATACTTTTCAGTAAGCCCGCCATATTCATTTATCGGTGCATCATCATCATAACTGTTAACAGTGGGCTGATATTCTTTATCGGTACAATTCGCCCCATTCATAAAACCAAAATTAGTACCTCCATGCATCATATAAACAGATACACTGCCACCGCATTTCAGAATCTCTTTAAAAACTGCCGTGGCTTCTTCGGGAGAACGGGTATGATGCTTTTCTCCCCAATGATCGAACCAACCATTCCAGAATTCCGCACACATCAACGGTCCCTCAGGCTGAAACTTTCTGAGATTCTCAAAATTTTTTGCTGCACGTGAACCAAAATTGCAGGTTTTATGTATTTCGGGAACAGTTCCTCCCGTGAGCATAAAATCGCAGTCACCGTCTGAAGTAAATAACTCTGTTGTTATTCCTCTCGCGCGAAGTCCGGCTGCAATATAACGCATATATTCCAGATCATCACCGTAGCTTCCGTATTCATTTTCAACCTGAACCATTATAACGCTTCCTCCCCTGTCAATCTGGCAGGAGGCAATTATCGGAATAAGCTTATCAAAATAAGCATCAGTTTTTTCGAGATAAGTGCGGTTCATGCATCTCAGCTCAATATCATCATACTTAAGAAGCCACCAAGGAAAACCGCCGAATTCCCATTCAGAGCAGATATAGGGCCCCGGTCTTACAATAGCATACATACCAAGCTCATTGATAAGCTCAAGATAAGCTTTCAGATCAAGCATTCCTGAAAAATCAAACTTCCCTTCTTCAGGCTCATGAAGATTCCATGCAGTATATGTTTCTATAGTATTAAAACCACAGGCCTTGATTTTCAGAAGCCTGTCTCTCCAATATTCACGAGGCACTCTAAAATAGTGCATAGCGCCTGCAATAATTCTGACAGGCTCACCGTTCAGTATAAAATCTTTTTTTCCGATCAGAAATTCATTCATATTTTATTCCTTTCCACTACAGAAACTGCCAGTGATTTTTCTTTATCTATATAAGAGGTAACAACCTTGCAATTTAGATCAGAGCAAAAAACATTTTCAGAATTTATATCAAAAACCGTTTTATTGATTTCAGAACGGATTCCCCTTCCCGTAGAATAATAATGAGCCTCTTTTAATGAAGATATAACAGCATATTTCTGCTTCACACCTTCCTCACTGCATTCATTATGATTAACAAGCTCCGCAAAAGAATAAACTGATCCGGAAAAAACATTTCGTATTTCAGAATCAGACAAAAGCTTCTGCGCTTCGCGAAAACTGAATTCACGCACAGGAAAAAGACTGATACCTATGTAATTATCAGATACAGCACAGGCAACAAAGTCTCCTGCGCTTACAATGCATATCTCAACATCAAAATTACCGACAACGCTTTTTGAATTAGGATTACACAATAAAGAAAATGAAAACTCGGGTGCATCACAGAATTCCGAAAGGCACTTACGTGCCGCAATTTCGCTGCAGAATAATACCGCCCTGTCTCTGACATTTGTAAGCGAAGCAATTTTTTTCTGTTTTGCCTCTGTCAGCATAGGAAAATACTTTTTTATAAGCTCATCATTGAGATCATTGATATTCATAATCTTATATATCATAAGAATCACCGCCTGTTCTTTTCATACATTCCGCATATTTCTTCTGCTTTGTCAGCAACCATCTTTCTGAGGCTTTCGGGATAAATAACTTCAATTTTATTGCCGAATTGCATAATCCAGGAAGCAAGTCCTTCATTTATATACAAATCATCATGAATATAAAACCACCCTGAATCTGCTCTCTTTACAGAAACCTTCTCCCCGAACCTGTCAAGCATATCCTCAATAATATCAATACTGCATCTCAGCTCCGTACTCTCTGCATTTCCGCTGAACATATTGAAGGTTTTTGATACATAATCAGCACAGTTAAAAGATGTTTTATAATCAGAAACCTCACTGAAATGCCTTGCTGTTTCATCAAGTATCTCCACTTTTCTGATTCTGTCAATTCTAAGATGCATCAGATTATCATATTTTTCATTGTTAGCTACAAGATAATAATGATCATTTGACCAAATCAGGGCATATGGACTGAGAACAAATTCTTTTTTCTCATTCGTGGCCGCAAATTTATTATCAAGCTTTCTTTTTACATAAGTCAGCCTTACTTTATTGAAGTTCTTAATGGCATCGTCAAGAGAGCTTATGCTGTAAAAAATTTCTTCATTATTGCATTTAATTCTGCTGTCAATAAAAACCTGCTTTCTTAACTTTTTAGCGTTTTCCACACTGGTCAATTTTTCTGTTTTTTCAAGCAGTAATCTTGTTTTCTTTTTTGAAATGAAATTTGCCGCCTGAACAGCATCGCTCAAAAGCCTTAACTCCGCAGGTTCAAACTCTCTTGATGCAATAAACCAACCGGTTTTCGGCTTTGATGTCTTAATGATATCAAGGCCGTATTCAATAAGAACATCAATATCCTTATAAATAGATTTTCGTTCACATTCTATACCGAGGTCATAAAGATGTGTTGCAATATCACCGGCATTAAGAACATTATCTTCATCGGAATACTTTTCAAGAATATCTTTGATATATAATAATTTAAGCTTTGAATCTTTTTTTCCTGCCATATAGATCATTCCCTGAGCATTTATTATCTTCATTATACAAAAAATATATTGACAAATCAACACCGGATGTTATAATTAAATCATAATACTTCGGGGCGGGGTGCAATTCCCCACCGGCGGTCATAGTCCGCGAGCCTGATGAAGGCTGATCCGGTGTAATTCCGGAACCGACGGTAAAGTCCGGATGAAAGAAGTACACAGATGATATGCGCCCCGATATAATTATATCGAGGTGTTTTTTATGTTAAAAAATCAATCTTTATTCAAATTGGTTTCAACATCAATGATGTGTGCTCTTGCTGTGGTAATGATGCTTATTGTCCGTTTCAGTATATTACCTAATGCTAAGTTTCTTGAGTATGATATGGGAGATATCCCTGTAATTCTTGCAACAATGCTTATTAATCCTCCCGCCGGCTTTATTGTGTTATTTTTTGTTTCACTTGTTCAATCTCTGACAGTCAGCGCAGCAAGCAGTTGGCAGGGTTTTGTTATGCATATGTGTTCAACAGGATGCTATATTGTAATTCTTACGTTGTTTACATATAAGAGCGATCACATAAAACGTCTTATTGCCGGTCTTGTTGCTGCTACTGCTGCTCTTACAATAATTATGATCCCGCTGAATCTTATTTTTACGCCGATGTATCTGAAAGTTCCGGTTGAAGCAGTTGCTCAGCTTCTTTTACCTGCTATCATCCCCTTTAATTTAATCAAAGGAATAATCAATTCACTCATAATTGTTCTGATTTACAGACCGATTAAATCAATACTTAAAAAAAATGATATGTTAATTCGTTATTAACAATATATTGTTGACATTTATCTGTATTTGTAATATAATATATGCATATTCATAATCCTTATGAAGAGTGGCTGAGGGAACGGCCCTGTGACGCCCGGCAACCTGCTTTATGCAAGGTGCTAATTCCGCGGTTATACCGAGAGATAAGGTTATTTATACTCACGGTATGCCCGTGAGTATTTTTTTTGGAGGTTCAAATATGTCTAAACATTTTTTCACATCAGAATCAGTAACAGAAGGACATCCCGATAAAGTCTGTGATCAGATTTCGGATGCTGTTCTTGATGCTCTGCTTGAGCAGGATCCCTATTCAAGAGTTGCCTGTGAATCTGTATGCACCACGGGCATGGCACTTGTTATGGGTGAAATAACAACTAAAGCAAATATTGATATTCCGGCAGTTGTAAGAAAAGCAATATGTGATACAGGCTTCAATTCTCCTGAGGCAGGCTTTGACGGCAACACATGTGCTGTGCTTACAACAATTGACAAGCAGTCTCCCGATATTGATATGGGTGTCAGCAGATCACTCGAATTGAAGAGCGGTGAAACCGATGATTACAATCTCCACGGTGCCGGAGATCAGGGTATGATGTTCGGTTATGCTTGTGATGAAACACCTGAGCTTATGCCTATGCCAATTACACTTGCTCATAAGCTTGCTAAAAAATTATCTGAAGTAAGAAAAGACGGCACGCTTGATTATCTTCGTCCTGACGGAAAAACTCAGGTTACAATTGAATATGAAGACGATAAGCCCGTAAGAGTTGATACCGTTGTTGTTTCAACTCAGCACAAAGCTTGTGCTGAACTTGAAACAATCAGAAAAGATATGATCGAAAAGGTTATCATTCCTACAATCGATCCGTCTCTTATTGATGAAAACACAAAGTTTTTTATCAATCCCACAGGAAGATTTGTCACAGGCGGTCCTGAAGGTGACAGCGGTCTTACAGGAAGAAAAATAATCGTAGACACTTATGGCGGTTATGCCTGCCATGGCGGCGGAGCTTTTTCAGGAAAGGATCCCACTAAGGTTGACCGTTCTGCGGCATATGCTGCACGCTATGTAGCAAAAAACATTGTTGCAGCAGGTCTTGCTAAACGTTGTCAGGTTGAACTTGCTTATGCTATAGGTGTTGCAAAGCCTGTTTCAATTCTTGTTGATACATACGGTACCGGAGTTGTTTCAAATGAAAAATTATCTGAAGCAGTTTCAAAGGTTTTTGACTTAAGACCTGCTGCTATTATTGATTATCTTGATCTCAGAAAGCCTATCTATCATAATGTTGCAGCTTACGGACATATCGGCAGAACTGATCTTGAGCTTACATGGGAAAAGACTGACAGAGTTGATGAATTAAAAGCTGCGGTTGAATAATTGCAAAAAAAGGCTTGATACAGTTTTGTGTAACAAGCCTTTTTTCTGTTTTTACTTCATATCGTTATTTTCAACAAGAACTTCATTCTCTCTGAATAACATAGATATGCACCAGATACCGGCAAGTGCTACTATAGTGAATATTATTCTGCTCACTATTGCACCTTGACCGCCGAAGATCCAGCCGACAATATCAAATTTAAACAAGCCGATAGAACCCCAGTTCAGTGCACCGATAATTACGAGTATCAATGCTATCTTATCAAGCACTCTATTCACACTCCTTTATATTTTCTCAATTATTATCTACTCAAATTATTCTGTTATTCATAAAAAAAGGATGAATATTATGGAAAATCAACTTAAATTTAAAAACAGCAGATTCAGAGTTATGTTAGTCGGCGACCCACACGAAAGCAACAGATGTAATTCAGCTGAAGACAAGAACAAGATTCTTGATTATCTTGCATTGCAATATGCAGCTGTAGAACAGCTGAAACCCGACCTTGTTATTCTTATGGGAGATAATGCCCACGGTGAAACACCTGAAGAATTAAAAAAAGTGTTGCTCCGCATTACAAAACCTTATGCTGATAACAATATTCCTTTTGTATTTGTTCTCGGCAATCACGATCTTGAGTGCGGTGTAAACACAATATCATCACAATATGAAGTTTACAGACAACTGCCCGGCTGTCTTCTTCCGCATTCTGATCAAGTAAGCGATTTCGGCGACTATAATATACTTATTTACTCTGAGAATAGTGATATTCCGGTTTTTAATTTCTGGCTTATGTATTCTGGAAACAGAGCACCGGATTATTATTTCAGCTATTATGATTTTGTTAAACCGCAGCAAATTGAATGGTATGAAAACAAGAGCAAACAATTATCAGAGCAATATAAGAAAACTATTCCTGCCATAAACATCCAGCACATCCCGATACCGGAAGAATTTCAGCTTCTGAAAGAATGCACGGCAACAAGAATGATTCACGATGCTGTTGCAGGTCAGAATGAGCAAAAAGGAAAATATTATGTGCTTGACGATACAAAAGCTACCGGATATATGGGTGAAGCACCCTGTGTTTCAGGCTATAACAGCGGACAATTTGCCTCATGGAAAAAAACAGGCGACGTGATTGCAGCATTTTTCGGTCATGACCATATGAATGACTTTGCCGGCAATGTTGACGGAATATTACTCGGCCAATGCAAAACAGCAGGCTTCAGGCCCTATGGCGACGGTCTTATGCAAGGCGTCCGGCTCATTGATATTAACGAAAGCACCCCAGATTCTATCTGCACTGAAATGGTATACTACAGACAGCTTATCGGCAGCAACTGTTTATCAATAAAAGGCACCGAAAGAGTGTTAAGAGACAGAACAAGTGTAAAGATTGATGCTATCAAAGCAATCGCAAAATACACAGCACCTGTTATTGTTCCCCTTGTTTCTTTAAAAATTATCAAAGGTTTGTTTAATAAATAATAATGATGTTAATTAAATTGAAAGAGTTTTTAGTACGACTGATATTAAACGATCCTGATTTCAGCTTATTGAAAAACAGTAAAACCTATGATGGCGAAAAATCATCGGACAACAAAACAGAAGCAAATGAGAAATCGGCAACTTCTGAAAAGCAAGATACCACTGCAAAAGCAAAAGATGTTGCATCAGATAAATCGGACAGTGCCAAGAACATACCGCAGAAAAAACAAACAGTCAATATAAACATATATCTCGGAATTGCTGTCATTCTTTCTTTCGCATTTTATATAATCGCCGGTTATGCAAATGAGCATAATAGAAAGCTTAATATTGAATACAATGCATATTTCAGTGAAATTGATATGACTGAAAGGACAACTCAATCGCCATTTCCGATTAACATTAACACAGCATCAGTCGAAGAGATTATGCAATTACCCGATATAGGTTCTTCAAAGGCAAAGCTTATTGTAAAATACAGACTTGAAAATGACGGTTTCAAAGAAAAAGAAGAGCTTCTCAATATAAGCGGAATCGGCGAAATTACATTTGGAAAAATTAAAGATCTTATAATTATCAGCTAAAAGATGTAGACAACCTGTTTACATCTTTTTTAGTTTTTCAGAAAAACTTCCGAAAAAAAACGCCGCACTCAAAAGAGTACAGCGATATTATAAAATTTTACTTAGATTTAAGATATGAAAGAGCTGCCTGATACTGAGTGTCATCGCTCAGTGGTATATCCCCGATCTTATTCTTCATGCTGTCTGAAATTTCGACATCAATATCCGGCACAACGCCTGATTCATCAAAAGAATCACTCGTATAAGGAATGATTTCAGCAACAGTGAGAGTTACGGCAGCTCCGTTTTCAAGCCGGAACAATTTCTGCAAAGAACCATGTCCTGATGTAGTTTCTCCTATAATAACAGCTTTTCCGAAATCACGAAGATCACAGGCAATCAATTCTGCAGCGCATTCTGTCCTGTCGTTGACAAGCACAGCAAATTCAAATGACAAGGCAGCTGAATCCGACGAGGCCTGACTTACAATATCACCTGAGGCGTTTTTAGCCGTGTAAATTGCTCCGGTACCTTCATTTCCAACAGGCACAATAGTATCTATAATACCTGCAGCAACATCAAGATCGGCACCTGATGAATTACGAAGATCAAGAACCACAGAAGTAACAGAACCGTCAGTGAACGATTTCATTATGTCCTTAAATTCCTGCAACGTATTCTCGTAAAAATCAGTAATTCTTACATAACCGTAACTACCGTCAATGCTGCTGAAGCAGGATGATGCAGTATATCCGGAAGAGAGCTCTGTTTTTTTATTTTCCTGCTTCTGAGCATCTTTGTTTTCTTCGGAAGAAATATTGTAATATTCGATTTTTACCTGTTCTTCAAAGCTATCGCTAATGAGAGAAATTATATCCTTATAGTTATCTTCCGTGACATTCTTACCGTTTACGGACACGATCTGTGTATCTTTTTTGATATCGGTTGATGATGCCGGAGAGTTTTCTTCAACAGAAGATACAATAAGATTATCAGTTGAGCTTTCATAATAAGCATTGATTCCTAAGCCCGGCATTCTGCCCTTTATAAGATTGCTGTAAGTCTCAAAGTCTTCGGGAGCAATATAATAGCAAAAACTATCCCCGAGACCGTTAAGAAAACCGTTTGCAATACTTTCATCAATACGCGATGAATCAATTTCTCCGAAATATTCTCTTCTGACTAATTCTTCAACATCGGCAAGAGAAGAATACTGCTGAGCACGCTGAGGCAATTCAACAAGCAATTCATTATGATGCTTCACAATTATATTTCCGGTTATTACACTTGAAACGGCAATTGCCGCAAGAATAACGGCAATTGCAATTCCTAAAGGTATTTTTTTACTCATATTTTCAACTCTCTGTTTACGGTAATGACGCATAATTGGAAGGATCGGTTTTAGTTCCGTTAACGCGTACTTCAAAATGACAATGCGCACCGGTTGAATAACCTGTGGAACCGGCATAAGCAACGATGTCACCCTGATTTACAGACTGTCCGACTGATACATTAAGCTGGCTGTTATGTGCATAAATTGTAACAATTCCGTTACCATGATCAACACCTACATAGTAACCGTAAGAATTATGCCATGTAGCTATAATTACTGTGCCTGAAGCAGATGCTCTGACTGCCTTTCCGTAAGTACCGCTCCAACAACAAGTATCCGTACCGCCGTGGAACTTATAGACACCGGAAATGGGGTCACCTCTGTATCCGTAATTTGAGGATATATATACATCGTCATACTGCAGGGGCCAGATAAAACCACCGGGTTTTGAAGCGACATTTCCGTCACCTCTTGAAGCACTGTTGATGATCTCATCAATCTTATCTTCAAATGCCTTGAGGTCCGCCTCATAGCTTTCTACCAACTTTTTATAAGTTTCACTCTCAGCATCAAGCTCATTAATATAAGAATATGCTTCCTGCTGAAGAACCTCAAGCTCATCCTGAGAACCTTCAAGCTTTGTTCTCGAAGCAACGATTTCATCCTCTTTAGAGTTAAGCTCATCCACCTTAACCTGATGTTCATCACGCTTAACTTCTATTTCGTCAATCATAACTTCATACTCTGCAGTAAGTACATCAAGCTTTTCAATGTCTTCATTGAGAGTATTTACAAGAGCTTCATCACGTCTTGCTCTTTGCTGTGATATTTCTTTAATAATCAGATAAGTAGCAAAATCGTCGCTTTCATCCAGATCAAGAAGCAATTCTATATCTGAAGTAGCACCATTGACATATATCTCACACAATCTGTCCTGAAGCTCGACATAAACATTATCAATCTCATCTTCAGTTTCAGCAACTTCAATTTCATTTGCTTCAATATCATCTTCAATTACGGCAATTTCAGAATTGAGAGCATCAATTTTTTCCTGAATTACAGCCTTATCAGCTTCAAGCGCATCTATTTTTTCATTAAGAACATCGATCTGTGACTGATAATTCTCAATCTGCCCGTTAAGCTGATCAGCATATTCTTCTTTGTCGGCGATGTTCTCCTTAAGCTTTTCAATTTCAGCATTAGCTTCATCAATTTTCTGTTGAAGCTCTTCCTGCTTTTTTTCATATTCGTCTACCTTTGCCTGATCCTCATCGCTCAGCGTGGCAAAAGAAATAACTCCGCAGGACATAAAACAGGCAAAAGCAAGTGCAAGTGCTATAACTTTTTTTAATACATCAGTTTTCATTCAGTTCAACACTCCCCTGCTCTTTAAGATATTTACTCATTGAAATCAGACTTCCGAAACCGCCGGTCAATACACTTACTACAATAAAACCTATACAAATATACAGTGCATAATCCCAGAAGTTAACAATAGTATTGCCGAGGATACCGAAAACAGAAGCAAAAGCACCGCCTAAAGCATTATATAGTACAGCGAGCAAGCCAAACGAAAGTACCGCGGATATAAGACCTATAAAAATTCCTTCAATAAGGAAAGGCCAACGGATAAACCAATTGGTAGCACCAACAGCCTTCATAATGCTGATTTCAAGGCGTCTTGAGAACATTGTAATTCTAACGGTATTTGCAATAATAAACATAGAAACTATAAATAAAACAATGATAATACCGATACTGATATAAGTAACTGCGGTTCTGAGTTCTTCAAGCTTTGCAGCAAGATCTCCGTTCTGTTGAACACTGTTTACGGTTTCAATTGAATTGATTGCTGTCACAGTTTCTGAAAACTTTGCCATGTCGGAAACAGTAACCCTGAAGCCTTCAGGAAGAAAGCTGTCATCAATATTTTTCAACAGATCTGCATCTTCACCGAGAGATGCAACAACAGAATTATACGCCTGTTCTTTTGAAATATACTCACAAGACTGAATATTCTCAAGAGCATTAATGCTTTCTTCTGTAGATTTTACGGTAGCCTCTTCTGCACCAACTTCACAGAAAACCATAACAACGTTCTGATTCTCAATATTTTCAAGTAATGCATCTACATTAAAAAACAACAGCAATGCAAAACCGATAATAACAAGGCACGACATCAGAACAGCAATTGAAGCAACTGACATAAGTCGGTTTATTCCTATATTCTTAATACCCTCATGGGTAAGATAACGTATATTTTTGTTTTTCATAAACTAACCTTTCAAATTACATTTCAGAATTTTCAGAAACATCATCAAATGCTGCTGTAGCAGAAGCATCTTCGGAAGCCGATGAAGTATCATCACGATTCTTACCGTAGTTCTGAATAAACGATTCTATATCATCATCCTCAAGAGGAGCTTCATAGAAAGCAGTGGGTGCTGTAGCTATTTTATCGGGAATATCCTCAACAACGATATCGGGATTTTCAGTGTCACTTATTACAGTACCGTTTTTAATTGTTATAATACGTTTATTATACTGTCTGACGAGATCAACCTCATGAGTAACCATAATTATGGTAGTATTGTGCTTTGCATTAATATCAGATAAAAGATTAACTATATCCCGAGACATCTCAGGGTCAACATTACCGGTGGGCTCATCAGCAACAATAATATCAGCGTGGTTTACAAGTGCACGAGCAAGTGCAACTCTCTGCTGCTCACCGCCTGAAAGCTCATAGGGATAACATTTAGCCTTAACGCTGAGACCTACAAGACTGAGTGCATAAGCAACTCTTCTTGAAATATCTTTATTTTTAGCACCGATGACATGCATAGCAAATGCAACATTGTCATATACGGTTCTGTTGGGGATGAGTCGAAAATCCTGAAAAACAATTCCGAGCTTTCTTCTGTAATAAGGGATTTTCGAAGCCTTGAGAGTATTGAGTTCAATACCATCAACAACTATACTGCCGGTGGAAGGTACTTCTTCTCGCATTATCATTTTAAGAAAAGTACTTTTACCTGCACCGGAAGCACCTACAATAAAAACAAATTCTCCTTTATCAATATGAATATTAAAATTAGAAAGAGCCTTTGTTCCGTTTGGATATGTCTTTGAGACATTGGAAAAATCAATCATAAAAATAATCCTTTTTCTCAGATTCTAATAAAATTAGTATAAATAAAACTTAAATAGAAGGAATCAGAACTTGATAGGTGAAGAATCAAGATATTTTTTAACCATAAGTGCAACCTTAAATACAATAGCATCATCAAATTCACGAAGATCAAGACCTGTGAGCTTTCTGATTTTTTCAAGACGGTAAACAAGTGTGTTTCTATGTACAAAAAGTTTTCTGGATGTTTCTGAAACATTTAGATTATTCTCAAAGAATTTCTGAATTGTGAATAATGTTTCATGATCAAGAGAATCGATAGAACCAACCTTAAACACTTCTTTAAGGAACATATCACAAAGTGTTGTAGGAAGCTGATATATAAGACGGGCAATACCGAGATTTTCACAGCTGATAATAACTTTTTCCGTATCAAAAACCTTGCCGACTTCAAGAGCAACCTGAGCTTCCTTAAAGGATTTTGCAAGATCCTTAATACTCTTTACAGCTGTTCCGATACCGACAACAGCAAGACCGGACATATCAGAGCCAAGAGCGTCGATAACTGAACGGGCAAGCTTCTCGAGATCTTTTGAATCGGTTGCTGCTGCAATATCTTTAATAATAGCAACATCAGTTTCGTTTACGCTGATAACAAAATCCTTATTTTTATCGGGGAAAAGAGACTGAATTGTGTCAAACATGCCTGATTCGCAAATTTCTGAAAAACGCACAAGAAAAACAACACGCACAGAATCATTGTTAAAATGCAGCTCACGAGCCTTAAGATAAATATCGCCGGGAAGAATATTATCAAGCATAACATTCTTAATGAAATTACCGCGGTCATACTTTTCATCGTAATATTGCTTTATACTGGAAAGAGAAACAGCAAGAATTGAAACATACTTCTCTGCAAGAGCATCATTGCCCTCAACAAAAACAGTATATTCGGGCTGCATAGGTGAACCAAAAGCTCTGTAAGTATTTCCGTTTACAGAAACTGAAGCATTAACTGTGAAAACTTCAGTTGCTCCTATGCTCACAACATCTCCGATTCTGGAAAGCTCTGTACAAGCAACTACTGTCCCGGTTTCATCAATAACACCTATAGTTCTTCCTACGGCATCCTTCATCTGATGAATAACACTCTGGAAAAGGCGGTTCGACATAATTTTCATCCTTTCGATATTGAATAAAATTTATAATGATCAGCAATTTATACAAAATGACAATATAAGTTGAGTTTATTATACACGCTTAGCATCAATTTTGCAAGCGATTTTATAAAATATTACAAAAATTTTTTCATTTTTTTATTCAAATCGGTCAGTTTTCTTATAATTGCATAAAAAAATACACAACATAATGTCATTTTTTTTGGCAAAAGGGCTGTTGTGTATTTTTACTAATCATATTTATTTATATTTCTTCACCGCAAATATAGCGCAATTCTTTATCGGTAATATAACGAGCCTGTCCTAACTCCAGTGTCGGGTCAAGCACCAGATTTCCGATCATAATTCTCCTGAGCTCAATCACAGGATGTCCGACAAATGAAAACATTCTTTTGATCTGATGATATCTGCCTTCAACAATTTTAATCTCATAGCTAAACAAATCGTTCCGGAGATTCTTACCTGAATAACGGATTTCAGCAGGCTTAAAAATCTCATTTCCGATTTTCATCCCCTTCAGAAAAACCTCTTTATCCTCATCAGACAGTTCCGATTCGGTTTCTGCAATATATGTTTTTTTCACATGATGAGCGGGAGAAAGAATTCTGTGGGCAAAATCGCCGTCATCGGTTATAAGCACAAAACCGGTTGTATTCTTATCAAGTCGTCCGGCCGGAAATAAGCCGCTTCGGATAAAGCTGTCGGGCAGAATATCAATAACAGTTTTTTCTTCAGTATCGGTTGTAGCAGAAACAACACCTTTAGGCTTATTAAGCATAATATAAACATATTTATTATATTCTATTACCTTTCCCGCTACACCTACTGAATTATTATGCGGATCAAATGAATAATCGGCATTCTTCACAGCAGTACCGTTTACGGTAACAGAATTTTTCTTAATAAGCTTTTTTGCATCGCTGCGGGAAATATTCAATTGAGAAGACAAAAATTTGTCAAGTCTTATTAACTCGTTCATAATATACTATAAAACACCTGTCATAAATCCGCTCACGGATGAACTGTATATATCCGCTGCTATTATTTCATTATTATAAAGATATACAGTTGCAAAGTAAATATCCTCTGCGTTTTGCAGATAATCAGAAAGCTCATAAGAACATTTCAAAACCTGTCTGCCTGCAAAATTCTGTAAATCAAAGCCCTGTTTTTTCTGAATCTCATTATATTCCTTAAAAGTATCATCAAATACCACAGGAATGCTTATTAATTCTGTTTTTTCAGAACCGACAACGACATTCAATCCGTTTTCCGCCAGAAAACGGACAGCAATGGAAGATGACTCAGCATGATCGGCAACAACACCTACAGTTTCACCATTCTGCAGAATAAGAATAATAATAAAAGCACAAAGCAGACTCAGCAAAACATCTGTTATGACATTTTTCGGATATCTGACAACAATACACTTCACAAAGAAACACCTCGCACATAATTATGCGAGGTATTTATCAAAAATTACAATTTTACTGTCCGGATTTTTTTACAGTGACACTCTTAAGCTGCTGATTTGCAATTCGAACCTTATTAAGGCTCTTAGTGAAATCATCAATGCTCTGAGAAAGAATTTCATCACTTTCACTCATAATAGTCTCAACAAAGCTGCTTGCACTGCTACGCAGATCACTAGCCCACTTCTGAGCATTATCTACGATTTCATTTGAGTTTGCCTTTGCCTTTTCAATTATTTCAGCAGCCTGATTTTTAGCTTCTGCAATAATTTCGGCAGCATTAAGCTGTGCAGCCTTTGTTATCTCATGATCTTCCACAAGTTTACGTGCCTGAGCTTCTGCCTGTCTGATTTTTACTTCTGCAGTATCATTTGCCTGAGAAAGAATAGCCTTTCTTTCTGATGCAATCTGTCTTGCCTTGATAACTTCATCGGGAAGACCTACACGAAGGTCACTGAGAATAGAACGGATAGCTTCACCGTCTACCTTAACCTTACTGCCGCCAAAAGGATGTTTTCCTTCTTCGATAATGTCTTCAATCTGATTAATTAAATCGTCAATGTTCATAATAAATCACCTTTCTCTTATTCTGTCTATAATATCTTGTTTAATTTCTTCGGGAACAAAATCACTGATATCTCCGCCAAAACTGCAGATTTCTTTAACGACACTGGAGCTGAGAAACATATATTCGGTATCTGTAACCATAAAAATAGTTTCAACGTTTTTTGCAAGCTTTTTATTTGTAAGTGCCTGTTTGAATTCATCCTCATAATCAGATAACACTCTCAGCCCCTTGACTATGGCAACAGCACCTTTTTCAATTGCATAATCAGCAAGAAGACCGTCATGATATTCAACTTCAACATTAGGAATATCATTTGTACAGCGCCTGATAAAATCTACACGCTCCTCCGGAGAAAACAAGCCTCCGGGTTTCTTTCTGTTGATCAGAACAACAACAATTACTTTGCTGAACATCTTCGCTGCACGTGAAATTATATTTATGTGTCCGATTGTAATAGGATCAAAGCTTCCGGGACATATTGCAATAGAATTCAAAAATAATCACTCCGTAGAATCTCTGTAAATTCTGTATAATGACAGTTTGATAGAAGAATAATTATATTCTCTGTCAAGCTTAAGTTCACCGCAAACACCGGGCAGCACTTCATTGTTCTGCGTTTCACAGATAACTATTGCATCTTCATTCAGAACGCGCCCAAGTATTTCAAGTGCCTTATCGCACATTCCTTTGTTATAAGGCGGATCAAGAAAAACAATATCAAATTTTTCGTTTGTTGTCTTGAGAAAAGATATATAATCAGCAGGAACAGTTACGGACTGCTGAGAAAAACGGCATAAATCGATATTACTTTTTACAATCGCAAGAGATTTCGGTGAAGAATCAACAAAAACACATTTTTCTGCACCGCGGCTGAGCGCTTCAATTCCCAACTGACCGCTTCCGGCAAAAAGATCAAGTACGACAGCGTCGCTGACTGCAAACTGGATTATATTGAAAATAGATTCCTTAACTTTATCGGTTGTGGGACGGACATCATATCCTTCGGGAGAAAGAAGACGGCGTCCCCTTGCAGAACCTGTAATTACACGCATATAATACTCCAATTAACTATTTATATCTTATTATCACACTAAAAGTATACATTTGTCAACTGTTATTTTTTAAATACATCTATTATGTCTGTCTTATCTTAAAAAAATTATATATAATCTGCGCCTGTTGTTCATTAATCCCCGGCACCTGAGCAAGCTCTTTAATATCAGCATTCGAAATATTTTCAATATTTCTGAATTTCAATATGAGATTTCTTGCACGTTTTTCTCCGATTCCGGGTATTTCGGTTAATTTCGATACAAGAGTATTCTTTTCTTTAAGCTTATGATGATAGGATATGGCATATCTGTGCACTTCCTCCTGTATTTCAGATACAAAAGTAAAAACACTTCTCTTATCATTGATAGAAATTTCCTGTCCTTCACCGGTGATCGCACGGGTTCGGTGCTTGCCATCCTTTACCATACCAAATAAAGGAACATCAAAATTTCTCTGCGCAAAAATCTCTTTTACTGCATTTACCTGCCCTTCTCCGCCGTCAAGCAGTATCAGATCAGGCTTTATTCCAAATCCCTCTGAAGAATCTTTATTTATCTGATATTCACCTATTCTTCTGTTAAGAACCTCTGCAAGTGAACGGTAATCATCTTGTCCTTCAAATGACTTTATTATAAATCTTCTGTAATTCTTCTTTGCAGGCTTTCCGTCAACAAACACAACCATACCGGCTACATTTTCGCTTCCGTTTGTGTTTGAAATATCATAGGCTTCAATCACAGACGGATATGAGGACAAACCGAGAAGCTCCTGCAATTCATATAACACCGCTTTTTTCTTATCATTATAAGATAAGATACGCGACAGCTTTTCTGTTGCATTTTTTTCAGCCATCGCAAGAAGAGTTGCTCCTTCGCCGCCTTTCGGTGCACATAACTCTACCTTATGCCCTGCAAGCTCTGAAACATAATCTCCGAAAAATTTTTTATCGGAAAAGTCAAAATCCATGCATATCCTGTCGGGATAATCAGCTCTTTCCGAATAATAATTTGCAAGAATCTGTATACACTCCTCGTCGTTTTTATCGAGTCTGTCAAATACAAAATTTTCCGTACTTATAATCCGTCCGTCCCGAACGGTAAGCACATTAATACAGCTTTTCGTGCCTATGGAAACAAAACCGAAAACATCCTGATTCCTGCACCTCAGAGCTACAACATGCTGCTTCTGTGATATTTTCTCAATAGAACGGATTTTATCTCTCAGCTTTCCGGCTTTTTCAAACTCAAGATTCTCAGCCGCTGCATTCATTTCGTTTTTATACCGAGTTATAATTTCATTTTTATTACCGAGTATAAAGTTCAATGCTTCTTCAACATTTTTATCATTTTCCTCCCGGGAAATCTTACCGCAGCAGGCACCGGAACATAGCTTGATATGATAATTCAGACAAGGCTTCCCGTTTTTTCTTATATCTTTAGGAAAAATCTTACTACAGTGCGGCAGCATAAAAATATCAGAAGCCTCTTTTACAGCAGAAGAAACATATTCAGAGGAAGTATAAGGCCCTATATACTCAGCAGAGTCATCGTCTTTCTGAAAAACTGCTTCTATTGATTTCCATCCGTTGTCCGTTACTTTAATATATGAGTACCCTTTATCATCTTTCAGCAGGATATTATATTTCGGCATATGCTGTTTAATTAGATTGCATTCAAGGACTAAGGCTTCAAACTCACTTGTTACAATAATATAATCAAAATCATCCACACATTCAACCATGCGCCTGACTTTTGAAGGATGCTTATTCTGTGAGCCAAAATACTGACTTACTCTGTTTTTCAGCACCTTTGCTTTTCCGATGTAAATAATTTCACCGGATGCATCTTTCATTATATAAACACCGGGCTCATCAGGTAAAGCCTGTGCTTTCTTTCTTAATTCGTCAATCTTTTTCAATTACGACCTCCGGATAATATATGCCGATGCAAGAATCCCTGTGAGATACCCGCATATATAAAGCTAAATTTAAGCGGATGAAATACTCACCTTTCATGAATTTCAAGACAAGTATTCCGAAAAGAAAAAGTGTACCGGATACAAGTAACCGATACACCCAACATACAATTAAAATTTATTCTGCAAAACCTGATACTACAAGTTTTTCAAGAGCTTCAACAGCCTCTGCCTCATCATGTCCATCGGCTATTATTTTTATATCTGTTCCACCTGTAATGCCAAGAGAAAGCACGCCGAGAAGACTCTTTGCATTAGCTCTGCGCTCTTCTTTTTCAACCCAGATTGAAGATTTGAATTCATTTGCTCTCTGAATAAAAAATGTTGCAGGTCTTGCATGTAATCCGACCTGGTTCTGTACGGTTATGTCCTTAGTGATCATATATAATCTCCTCTCGGAAAAAGATTTCTAATATATTATAGCACAAACTCAAAAGCAGTCAATCAAAATAACAAAACAAAAAAACAATTCGTTTGAAAAACTAAAACGAACATAATTCTTAAGATATGATTTGTGCATTTTTACCACAATAAAAAACCAATTTACAGCAAATAAGCCAAAATATTATTCTTTATTCAACATTTGCAAAAATTTTTCGTCTTTTTCGGACAACTTTACTTTTTCAAGCATATCAGGTCTGCGTTCGAATGTTCTTTTCAGCGATTGTTCTCTTTTCCATTTTTCAATATTTGCATGATGACCGGAAACAAGAACATCCGGAACACACTTACCGTTCCATTCAAAAGGCTTAGTGTATTGAGGATGTTCAAGAAGTCCGTTGTAATGACTTTCACAAGAGTATGCTTCTTCATTCGGAAGAACTCCGTCTACCATTCGTGCGACACTGTCGAGCAAAACCAAAGCAGGCAGCTCACCGCCTGTCAACACATAATCACCTATTGATATTTCCTCGTCAACAATTTCTTCAAGAACTCTTTCATCAATACCCTCGTAATGACCGCAAAGAAGTGCAATTTCAGACATTTCGGATAGCTCTTTTACTCTCTCCTGAGTTAGCACATTGCCCTGCGGAGACAGATATATTAGGTGCGGCCTTTTCTGAACCGTTTCACAGATATGCTTATAGCAATCATAAACGGGCTGAGCCTGCATCAGCATTCCCATACCGCCTCCGTAAGGGGTATCATCAACTCTTCTGTGTTTATCTTTTGAAAAGTCTCTTATATTATGAGCAAAAACACTTATAATCCCCTTCTCTATCGCACGGCCGATAATGCTTTCGGAAAAGACGGCTGAGCACATTTCCGGAAAAAGTGTAAGAATATCAATCCGCATCATCAAAAATTCCTTTCAAGGGTCGGATTCTGACAAAGTTTTCTTTGACATCAACTTCAATTACAACTTCCTTAATTGACGGTATAAGAAACTCTTTTCCGTTGTCATCAATTATGTGCCAAACATCATTAGCACCGGTCTCACTGACTTCAGAAATCTTACCGTAGCGAGTATTGTTATCCGCATCATAAACTTCGCATCCGATAAGTTCTTCAATAAACCAAACGCCGTCTGCAAGCTGAGCATCTTCTCTGCGTATAAAGAGAATTTTATTTCTGAGCTTTTCAGCTTTTTCAATACTGTCAACGCCTTCAATCTTCATAAGAACAATATTTCCGTGAGAGCGGCACGACAATACCTTAACTGCATTATTACCGTCAGACCCTAAATATACTGTCCTGAACCCACGTGCAAAATCAGGGGAATCGCACCAAGGATTGATACGGATTTCCCCTCTGATTCCGTGTGTTCCGACTATCTGACCCAATTCAAGATAATCTTTAATCATAATATCTTATATCTCGGGAATTTCAACAGTAACTTCTCTGCCGCACTTAGCAGATCTCGAAATACCGTCAATAATAGCCTGATTGTATATAATCTGTGATGAAGGAACGGGAGCTGTGCCGCCTTCTTTAACAGCATCTATGAACAGTCTTATCTTGTTATAGAAATTATCTTCTCTGTTTTCTCTTTCAGGAACAACAGTTTCAACATCGCTGCCGGCAATTGTTCTGTATATTTTAAGAGGTCCTCCGATACTTCCGTTCCAGCATTCTGTTGAAGGAATACGAAGCCCCGCTTTTGTTCCGAGAATAATAGTATCACCGGGAGTGTCAAGATTCATTGCCCAGGAAATACGGAAATCAAGAATAATACCGCCCTCAAGACGAACAAATGCTGCAGCAAAATCATCAACACCGAAAAGCTCTGCATATTCAGGATGACCGGGGAATGTTACAGGATCTTTGCCGAAGAATGCGGATGTATATCCTGATACGGTAAGAGGCTTGGGATAACCGACAGCATTAAGAACCATATCAAGAGAATAACAGCCTATATCCGCAAGTGCGCCGATACCGGCAGTTTTATCTTCAATAAAGCTTGTTCCGTAAGGAGTAGGAATACCTCTTCTTCTTCCGCCGCCGGTCTGGATATAATAAACATCACCGAGCTCACCTGACTCAACAATCTTCTTAACCATTTTCATATTTTCGTCAAAACGGGGCTGGAAGCCGATGGAAAGGATTTTTCCGCTCTTCTTCTCAGCGCGGCAGATTTCAACTGCTTCTTCAAGTGTTACACACATGGGTTTTTCAAGAAGAACATTAACGCCTTTTTCAAGAGCATAAATAGTACATTCAGCATGTGTTCTGTTATAAGTACAAACGCTTACTGCATCAAGCTCTTCAGCATCAAGCATGGACTTATGATCAGGATAACATCTGACACCATCAATACCGTTGTCCTTGCAGAATTTTTCTGCTTTTCCGGGAACAAGGTCAGCAGCTGCCACAATTTCAACATCAGGACATCTGAGATAATTAGCAACATGAGCCTCTGCGATCCAACCGGTTCCGATGATACCGACTTTTACCTTTTTTGCGGTATCTATAATTTTTTCTTCATTTCCGCCTTCTTTGAAGCGATCAAGAATGTTGTCTGCCATAATAACAAACCTCCGAATTAAAAATTATTTATCAAAGCTTTAAGCTTATTATAAACTACATCGTTAGAACAGAGAACGGGAGACGGTGCGGAATAACCGATATCAGTTCCATTGAAATCAGTAATCTTACCTCCGGCCTCCTTTATAAGCACACTTCCTGCAGCATAATCCCAGGGAGACAGAATACATTCAAAGAATCCGTCAAGCTTACCGCAGGCAACATATGCCATATCAAGAGCCGCACTGCCGCTTCTTCTTATATCCGAACAACTCATAAATATATTTTTTGCAATCGTAAAACCCTTATCGGCATATTCTGATTTTTTATACGGTGTTGTTCCGAAAGCAATAACAGAATGACCGAGCTGTCGGTCTGAAACGAAAATTCTTTTACCGTTCATATATGCGCCGCCACCTGTCTGTGCACAGAAGTAATCATCACGGTAAGGATCATAAACAGCACCAAATACAGGAACACCGTCAAGCAGCATTGCAACAGAAATTGTTGAAGCACCAAGTTCATGTATAAAATTGGTAGTACCGTCAATAGGATCAATAATAAAACAGCGACCGTGTTTTATATCCTCTGCTGAATTCTCCTTTTCCTCGGCAAAGAACAAAGAATCGGGAAAGATTTCCGTAATACCGTCAATTAAGCTTATCTGTACCTGTTCATCAAATACCGTTACAAAATTGGCATCTCCGTTTTTTTCTTTAATATTAGCTGAGTCATCTTCTACTCTGTGAGCTGACAACATAAATTTACCGCAAGCCCTTATAAGAGCTTCAATCTTCTGTTGCTGCTCGTCTGTAAATAAAACCATAATCAATCCTCAAATATTATGCCCATAGCATGACCCATTTTTGTCGTAATAAGATCTTTGAATCCGTTCTTCTTATAAAAGCTTATTGCATTAACATTATCCTCGCCGCAAACCATCATAAGCTTTGTGATATTCTTCTTTCTGAGATGTGCTTTAAGTGAGCTGATAAGCAATGAGCCCAACCCCATACGCTGATAATTCTCATCAATATCAATATGAAAATGTGCAGGATATTCATTTCTGAACATAGAGTGAGAAAGAAGATCAAGCTTTGCATCCACATATCTTTTAGGACTTATTTCAGAGCATTGATCAAGATAATTCTCAAGAAAAATCTTTTCATATTTATCGTAATCTTCACTGCATATGATATAACCGACAGCCTCGTCATCATCATTTACGGCAACAAAACAATTTTCCGGTTCCTGTTCTATATAATAATTGCAATACATTATAAGAATATACTTTTGTGTATCAACAGGAGAATTCATACATTCAGCATTCATAAGACATATACGCTGAACTCTCTCTTTATCCTTATCCTGATAAGGTCTTACTGAAGCCATTTTAGCTCACCTCATATGTTTTTTTATAATTATACAATCATTTCTGAAAAAAGTCTACAAAAACTATATTATTTTATAAAAAAATGTGCTATATTTATAAAAAAAAGACGGAGATAACTGTAAATGAGATTTGCAACTATAGGTACCTCATGGATAACTGAAAAATTCATATCAGCAACACGCACAATCAGCAATATGCAGCTTTATGCTGTGTATTCACGTTCTGAAGAAAAAGCTTCGGAATTCGCTGCAAAGCATAACATATCAAAATTTTATACAGACCTTGAAAAGCTGGCTTGCGATAAAAACATTGACGCTGTTTATATAGCAAGTCCAAACTGTCTTCACTATGAACAAAGCAAGTTCTTGCTGCTACACAATAAAAATGTTTTCTGCGAAAAACCAGCGACAACAACAAAAGAGCAAATGTCTGAACTTATAGAACTCGCAGAAAAAAACAATCTTATATACCTTGAAGCAATTATGACAATACACACGGAGGGCTTCTTTACACTAAAAAACAGACTTGCAGATATCGGACTTGTCCGCTCCGCACATTTTGATTTTTATCAGCTGTCATCAAAATATCAATTATATGTTGACGGTAAAAATCCGAATATTTTCAATCCTGCTATGCACACAGGCTGTCTTATGGATATCGGTGTTTATAATATCTATCTTGCTGCGGCATTATTCGGGAAGCCTGAAAAAATCATTTCAGATGCTGTTTTCCTTTCAAACGGATGCGATGCCGCTGGCACGGCCATTCTTAAATACAAAGATCTTTCTGTTTGTCTGAACTATTCAAAAACAGGACAAACATATTCATATTCTGAAATAATCGGTGATAAGGGGACTATTATGTTTTCGTCCGTTTCCCAATTGACCGGGATGCATCTGAAAAATGCTGAATTATCTGAAGAGCTTATCCCGGAAGAGGTTTCCCGCGACACAATTATGGGGGCAGAGGCTGCTTTCTTTGTCAGAATGTGTGAATCCGCGGATTATACAGATAAAGACTATATTTTTGCTCAGCAAACTGCCCTTACTGTCCGTGAAATCTGTGATACCGTAAGAAAAGATAACGGTTTTCTGTTCTGAGAAATCTTACTGATATTTTCTGTCAAGGTATCCTATTACATCTCCTATAGCTCCGGTGTTATTGTTACAGACAATAATGCCGGCTGCTTTTTTTGCATACTCATCACCGTTTTCAGGCACAAAACCAATAAAAGCACTTTCAAGCATATCAACATCGTTTGAGCCGTCCCCTATTGCATAAACATCTGCAGCATTGACTCCGAGCAAATCTGCAAGCTGCAGCAGAGCATTGCCTTTACCTGCATTTATTGAAAGAATTTCGACAAAAGATCCTGTACAAGGGATATATTTAACAGTATTTAGCTCAATCGAATTCAGATATTCCTGAATCTCAAAAGTTTTTGCTCCGACACTCAGCATAACCTTTACAAGCGGAAATACTATTTCATCCCATGAAGAAATGTGAACCACATCGTCAATTCTGAGGTTTTCAAAATGACGTAAGCTCTCCTTATTGCAGTTCAGAACATAAGTTCTCTTATCCGCACCGTATAATTCCATTGAAATATCAGAATAATCACATGCAATTTTTTTAAAAATATCCAGATTGTCTATACTGATTCCGTTAACAAAGGCTGTCATTTCTGCTTTATAATCATATGCCATTGCCCCGTTTGCGAGAAGCACGGGTGCATTTATTATTTCTGCGTTATAGCTATGAAAGCCTGCTGCAGTTCTCCCTGTTGAAATAGTAAAATGGCCACCCTCTGCAATAAAATACCTGATTGCTTCTATGTTTCTCTGAACTATTTTCCCCGAACAATCAGTTAATGTGCCGTCAAAATCTGATGCAAGCAAAACACCGCAAAACTTACCCATTGAATTCACCTCTATGTAATATTATCACTACTAAATCATTTTTTCAATTACTTATTATATTGACAAATTCTGAAAATGTTTTATACTGAAACTATCAAAAGCAAAAGGAGTTAATCAACATGAAAAAAAGCATTCCAAATGGTGTTTATCCTACTATGATTACACCCTACACAAGTGATAACAAAATAGATTATAATGCGGTTGAACAATTGCTTCATTGGTATCATGAAAGAAATGTCAGCGGTATTTTTGCTATATGTCAATCAAGTGAGATATTCTTTTTATCTTTCGAGGAAAGACTTGAGCTTCTGAAATTTATAATGGCTCATAAGCCTGACGGACTTTCAATTGTTGCCAGCGGTCACACTGCTGATGATACAGAAACTCAGATTTATGAAGCTAATAAATTTATAGAATGCGGAATTGATGCATATGTTTTCATTGCAAACAGATTTGCAAAGGCAGATGAAAGTGACGATGTTCTTTTCAGCAACATGACTAAGGTTGCTGATGCTCTTCCTGAAATCGGTCTCGGTGTCTATGAATGCCCCTATCCTTACAAGCGAGTTCTTACTCCGGATTTATTAAAGAAAATGGCTCAGACCGGCAGATATCAGTTCCTTAAAGATACCTGCTGCAATATAAAGCAGATTGAAGCAAAGCTCAAAGCAACCGAAGGCACTTCATTAAAGATTTTTAATGCTAATTCGGCTACCCTTCTCGATTCACTCCGTCTTGGCTGTGCAGGTTTTTCAGGTGTTATGGCAAACTTCCATCCTGAGCTTTATGCAGAGCTTTGTGAGATATATAATACTAATCCCGAAAAAGCAGAAAAGCTTCAGAACTTTGTAGGATTTTTCTCAGTTGCCGAGTGTCAGTGCTATCCTATAAATGCAAAATATTATCTTTCACTTGAAGGACTTGATATTAATATTGACAGCCGAGCAAGAGATAAAGCTGAATTTGCAGGTAACAGACAAGCAGAAATCAGACAAATGCGTGAGCTTACAATTGATTTCAAAAACAATTTACTCAAATAAAAACAATAGCGGTAATCAAAACTATGATTACCGCATATTTTTTATCTCGAAAGAGTATTTCCTGTATCTGAAATATCAAAAAATACAGGACGTTCGAGAGGCTGTTCATTCGGACAATGAAGAGTGAGCTTCAGTCCGCCGTCAAGATCTCTGAAAATCATACCGTGACCGCCGTCTTTTGTAAAGACAGGTTCAAGCTGAATCCATTTACCGTCAATATCTCCGTTATCAGAATAAGCTACACACTGATGATACTGATGATCAATAAAAGTAGACCATATCATATAGAGTCTGTCATTTTTTCCTCTGAAAAGAAACGGCCCGTCTGTAACAAATTGCTTATTTTCTTCAAAAACAGCACCATATGCATCTGAACCGTGAAACAGCAATACCGGCTCTCCAACAGGTGCAGACAGAGAATCATTAAGCTCAACATAACAGATTGTGCCGTTAAGAATCTGAACATGCTCATGACAGAACACAAGATAAGGCTTTCCGCTTTGTGAAACATAAAGAGAACCGTCAAGACTCCACCAATCCTCAGGGGTAAGAGCTTTTTGCGAACAGAGAACAAACTCACCGTCGGGAGTATCGCTTACGAGAGAAAAAGTACCTCTATTTCCGTTTTGCTGTTCAAAAGTTGCAAACAGATAATACCTTCCGTTGAACTTATGCACCTCAGGAGCCCAGTTTGCACCCTTGTTCAGACTAAACTTATCAGAAAAGAAAACCTGCTTGGGCTCAGTCCAGTTTTCAAGATCTGTGCCTACGTAAACATCAAATCCGCCGGTCCGCTGTCCGAAATCAGCTGCACGGGTTCCGTACATATAATACTTTCCGTTTTCACACAACACAAAAGGGTCTCTGATTGAAATCTCACTATTTTTCATACTATATCTCCTGTATAAGTCAAACCAGGTATTTTTCTCTTAATTCATTCAGCATCTCTTGGGTAATGCCGTATTGTTTTTCAAAAAAATCTTCCACGTTTTCATACTCATTATCAATACGCTGAAATATCTTTTCAAGATAAACTTTTTTTACCCCCATAAGTATGGCAAGACATTTCACAAGACGTATATTTCTTAATACAAACGGAGAAAAAACTCTCATCAGAATAATATCCTTAGCGGTAAAATAACGTGTAGCAATATAGTCCTTATATATAAGCTCCCGATCAACCTCCAGAGCAAGCAAAACAAGCATTGTTGTTATACCCACTCTGTCTTTTCCGGCACTGCAATGCCACAACACGGCAGTATCATTATTTTCAAGAAGCACATTAAAAAACTCAGGAATCAGTTTTTCTGACCTTTCACCAAAAACCAAAGCATCATACATTTCGCAAAAAACATCAACCGGCTTCCGGTCAGTATCCCTGAACACATTAAACCAATCTCTTATAGAAAACTCATCCCTTGCAATACCGAGAAAGCTGTTATCAAGCAGCGGAATACGAAAAGCAGCAATACTATCCGGAAGCGTTTCTGGTTTTTCCTTGATTTCAGCCTCTGTGCGCAAATCTATAACCGTTCCGAGATTATGCTTTTCGCACAGCAGCTTCAGGTCGTTTTCAGTCGCCATGGCAAGATGACCGCTTCTGATAAGAGCATTTTTCCTTATTGTTTTTCCGTTTGCCACCGGAAATCCGCCCAGATCTCTTGCATTTTTAATTTTTTCTGTTTTAATCCTTCTGATTTTCATTTTTTAATCCTTACTGAATAATCTGAATATTTTACGAACAAAAGCAGGACTGCTAATCACAAAAACACGCACTGTCTCCCCTCCTTCAGGATTTCAGAAGAATTACGCCGGCACCGACCAAAAGTAAAGCCAATGCAATGATAAGAACATTACTGGGGAAACAGTATGCGATAAAAAGTCCTATGCCGAAAAAAATAAAAATATACCCTTTGGAATTACATTTTCTTCTCATACTCCACCCCGGTAAATATGTAATAATTGTTGCAACCACAACACATTACATATTACGCCGAAAAAACAGTATAAGTGCTTGTCAATAAAAAATTATTCCCATTTTTTGAAGTTTTTCACTTCATCATACATCTTAACATAGCTTTCATGCCGCTTCAGTGAAACATAACCGTTTTGCACAGCTTCTATAACAGCACATCCCTTATCACAGGTATGTGAACAAGAGGGACCGAATTTGCAATCATCAACATAATCACCAAATTCAGGAAAACAATCAGGCAACTCCTCTTTGAATATTTTTTCAGAAGTTTTTTCAAAATCAAGGTAAGAAAAACCGGGAGTATCCGCAATAAGCCCGTCAGCAATGCGATAAAGACTCACGCTGCGGGTAGTATGTTTACCTCTGCCCAGTTTATTGCTTATTGCGTTTGTTTCCAAGAACAATTTGGGATCAAGCATATTAAGAATACTCGATTTACCTACGCCGGAATTTCCCGTAAAAGCAGCAATCTTTCCCGATATCAATTGTTTTATTTTTTCACCGCCGACATTATCGTATGAAGAACAGCACAGTACGGTAAAACCTGTTTTTTTATAATTATCTACTAATTCATCAGGAGATCCTATATCACACTTTGAAAACAGAATAACAGGTTCTATTCTGTTGTATACAGCAAAAGCACTGAGCTTGTCAATTACATAAAGATTAGGCTTCGGATCAGCTATTGATGATACAATAAAAAGCAAATCAATATTAGCAACAGGCGGTCTTACAAGGCTGTTTTTTCTTTCTTCAATTGTTACAACAGTGCCTTTATTGCCATCTGTTTCAATTTTCACATTGTCTCCGACAAGAGGAGCAATCCTCTTATTTCTGAAAACACCTTTTGCTTTACATTCATAAATTTCATCAGCGGCTTCAACATAATAAAAGCCGCTGATTGATTGCATGATCCTACCGGATAACAAAGCCATAAAAACACTCCGTTTCCTGACAGGTTAAAATTATTAATTAGCTATTGTAGCCTCTGCATTCTGAGCACCGCCACCGGCTGCTTCAGTTGTATCCGGAGAACCGGGAGTTTCTGAAGGCGGAGCAGCTGTAGTGTTTTCTGAGGGCACAGAAGGAGTAACACCGGATGAAGGAGTTTCGGATCCTGAATTGCCGGTAGTCTCTTCAGCAGCACCTTTGCTTACAACAAGAGTTACTATTGTTGCAGTAGAATACTTAGCTGAATCACTGTAAACGGGAGTCTGAGAAATAACTATTCCTTCTTCTACTGTAGCACTTGCTTCATAAACCACCTTGACACGATTGAAGCCGGCACCGGACAAAGAAGCTTCCGCTGAGCTTTCAGACAACCCGACAACAGAAGGAACAGATTTCTTTGTTGACATCTGATATCCATGAACATTTGAGAATGTAGGAGGAGTTGTTGTAAAGTCAATCTGTCCTGAATATACAAGAACTGAATCTGCATAGATTTCAAAGCTGTTATCCGTACCGGAGCCTGTAAAACTCAGCTGATAACTACCGCCGTCAAGAGAAACACCCTCAATAGTGTCATACTGAACTCCGTTAAGATATGTCTTAAGTGTGCTTGTTGAACCGTCACCTACTCCGGGTAAAGAAATGCTGAAGGCTGCCGTATTGGAAGCAGGGATACCATTACCGACAACGATATTTACATTAACGCCTTCCTTAACGGGAGTGGTAGCATCAGGGGTCTGACTGATAACAAAGCCTTTAAGTGAGGGTGAGCTTGCTCCTTCTGTAACAGCACCAACCTTAAGACCTGCATTGATAATCTTCTGCTTTGCAGCTTCCACCTGGAAACCGATAACATTAGGTACACGGGCAGAACCGATATTTGAACTTGAAACTGCATAATATACATATACGGTTGATTTATAAGCAGTATAAGAATTACCTGCAGGCTCAGAGTAAATTACTTCTCCGTCTTTTCTGGTATCGTCAACAATAGGAACCAATTCTACAACCAGACCTGAAGCTCTGAGAGTTTCTTCTGCCTCTGTTGTTGATGAACCTGAGACATCCTGTACTAACACCATTTCACGGCTTGTAGCAACTGTAAGCTTGAATACGGTGTCCTTGGAAACCTTTTCTCCGGCCTCCGGATACTGCTTGGAAACATATCCGTCCTCATAGGATGAATTATACTCATACTGCGGAGGATTTTCAATTGCAAGATCAGGATATTGTTCAAGAATATCCTCAAATTTCATATTAATAAAATTAGGAACTTCTATTTTATCCTTGGAGAACAAGCCGAAGACATCAAGCTTTGAAAGGAAACTTCCTTCCTGTGACTGGCTTGTAGATTCTCCGCCGAAATATTCTTTGATGCTTCCGCCGAAAACAGCAAGAACAATGATTACAATAACAAGCACCAAAGCAACTGCCACACCTATAAGTATAGGCAATGACGAGCTCTTTGAACCGCCGTCATCCTCCTCATCTTCGTTCTCTTCCGTAACATAAGATTCAGAGGCTGCAACGGAGCTTTTCTTCTGAATATCATTTGCATTTGCCTGAGGATCTATAAATTTAGTGGGATTCTTATCGATAAAATACTCATAATCAAACAGCACATCAGGATTCTTTCTGAGCTCATCAATATCCATAAGTAATTCAGCTGCTGACTGATATCTGTCCGCAGGGTTCTTCTGCATCGCTCTGAGAGTAATCTGCTCAAGACCATCAGGGATAAAGGGATTGATCTCAGTCGGCTTTACAGCTTCACTCTCCACTTGCATCCATGCAACATTTTCATCTGTCTCTGAATCAAAAGGCATCTTACCGGTAAGCATTTCATACATAACAACACCGACAGAGTAAATATCAGACTTTTCATCAGTATAATCCCCCTTTGCTTGTTCGGGGCTCACATAATGAACAGAACCAATTGCATCATTATCAGAAAACATCTGCACTTCACCGCGCTTGAAGCCGGCAATACCAAAATCCGTAACCTTGATAGAAGCGTTCGGTAAGAGCAGAATATTCTGAGGCTTTATATCTCTGTGAATAACACCTTTGTCGTGAGCATGCTGCAAAGCTTTAAGAATCTGAACAACAAAAAGCAAAGCTTCCTTCCAATCAAGAACCTTCTGTCTCTTGATAAATTCCTTAAGAGTGATACCCTCAACATGTTCCATGACTATGTATTGTATTGTATCACTGAAGCATACATCATACACCTTTACTATATTAGGATGATTAAGTACAGAGATTGCCTTGGATTCATTTTTAAATCTCTGTCTGTATTCTTCATTAGACAGATATTCATCCTTTAATATTTTTATGGCTACAACACGGTCATCAACACGGTCATATGCCTTATAAACAAGAGCCATACCGCCGACACCGATAATTTCCTGTACCTCATATCTGTCATTAATTACCTGATTAAGATAATTATCCACTCGATCCACACTCCTCAATATTTTGTAAAAACAACTGCTGTAACATTATCTCCTCCGCCATTGCGGTTAGCAGTACTAACAAGCAACGGGGAAACCTCTTCAGGAGGATTCTCTGTAATCAATCTGAATATTTCATTTTCTGAAATAAAATTAGTCAGACCGTCAGAGCACAGCAGAACTTTATCTGTACTGCTGATTATCTGCTGAGAAAAATCTATATCTACGTGATCGGAAATACCGATTGCACGGGTAATAACATTTTTATAAGGGTAAGTTTTTGCATCAAGTTCGGAAAGCTGACCTGAGTCAACCAACTCCTGCACAAGCGAATGATCCCTTGTAAGCAATCGGATATCGTCAGCAATAAGATACGCTCTGCTGTCACCTACATGAGCAATTACCAAAGTATCGCCCGTCAGAACAGCTGCAACAACAGTGGTTCCCATACCTTTAAGCGTTTCATCCTTTTCAGCAGCATCAAAAACACATATATTTGCTGCAACAATCGACGTTTCGAGCAGATTTCTTACAGACTCAACAGAAATTTTATTTCTCCAACCTGCAATAAAGCGCTCTGATATATTCTTTACAGCAATTTCAGATGCCACGTCACCGGCATTAGGTCCGCCCATTCCGTCACAAACCACAGCAAAGCAGGAACCGTCATCAAAAACCGTAACAAAGCAACTGTCCTGATTAGTTTTTCTGACAACTCCTTTATCAGTTTTCATCGAATATCGCAAAACGATTCCTCCTTTCTTCAGTTATTTCATATTATTTCTGCGCAACTGACCGCAGGCAGCATTTATATCAGATCCAAGTTCACGTCGGACCGTAACAGCAAAACCTTTTTTTTCAAGTAACATTGAAAATCTCTTTATCCGCTCGGGAGAGCTTCTCTTACATCCTGTTTCGGAAACCTCATTTACGGGAATAAGATTAATATGGCACAGCATTCCTTTAAGAAGCAAAGACAACTGAAAAGCACAATCATCAGTATCATTAACCCCATTTACCAGGGCATATTCGAATGAGATACGTCTTGACGTGACATTCGTGTAAAGGCGGCATACATCAATAAGCTCCTTTACATTCCATTTTCTGTTCACAGGCATCATACCGGAACGGATTTCATCATTCGGTGCATGCAGCGAAACAGACAAGGTAAGCTGCAATTTCTCTTCCATAAGTTTTTTTATACCGGGCACAATTCCGCATGTAGACAATGAGATATGACGCATACTGATATTAATACCTTTTTCATCTGTAACAAGTCTCAGGAATCTCATAACATTATCATAATTGTCAAGAGGCTCCCCCATACCCATCATAACAATATGCGAAACCCTTATATTATTATCACGGCTGATTGTATAAATCTGCGACAAAATCTCAGACGGATAAAGGTTACGTACAACTCCGGATAATGTCGAAGCACAAAAAGTGCAACCCATACGGCAGCCGACCTGAGAAGAAACACAGACCGTATACCCATATTTATATTTCATCAGAACAGACTCTATAAATTCACCATCATGAAGCCTGAATAAATACTTTATTGTATTATCATACTCGGAAACAAGTTTTTTTTCAATAGTACAGCCAAATATGACAAAATTGTCATCAAGAATCTGCCGAAGACCCAGTGAAATATTGGTCATCTGAGAAAAATCAGTAACAAATCCGCTATGTAACCACTTATAAATCTGCACAGCACGGAATTTCGGCTGACCTAATGCAACTATTTCAGCTGTAAGTTCATCAAGATCAAAAGACAAAATATCCTTTTTCATCACTTTTTTCCTTTAATAAATTTCGCTATAAAAAAGCCGTCGCCACCGTCAGCAGTGGGAAATACAGTTATATTATTCTCCGTAAACGAACGGTAATATTCATCATCCGCAACAGTAAAGTCAGGAAAATCTCTTAGGAACAAATCGCATATACTCTCATTTTCATCCTTGTTAAGGGTGCAGGTAGAGTAAATAAGCGTGCCGCCCTCTTTAACAGTCAGTGCACAGGAATACAGAATCTCTTTCTGAAGCTTTGTCAGTGCCGAAAACTCCTCAGCTGACTTATACCTGATTTCAGGTTTTCTGCCCATAACACCAAAACCCGAACACGGGACATCACACAGAACCTTATCAAAGCCTGAATGTGTTTTATTAAGATCTCTGGCGTCTCCGAGAACTGTTTTCAGATTAGTGATACCAAGACGAGCCGCACCGTTTTCAATCAATTTTGTTTTATGTTCATAAATATCACAAGAATAAATACTGCCTTTATTACCCAGATACTGAGCAAGAGTAAAAGATTTTCCGCCGGGAGCGGCACAGCAATCAAGAACCATGTCCCCTTCTTTTACATCAAGAAGTCTGCAGCAAAGCTGTGAAGACTTATCCTGTACATGGAACAATCCATTGCTGTATGCATTGAGCAGTGCAATATCCCCCGTATTATCAATCATATAGCAACCGTCAAGGTCAGTAGCAATAACATCAACCCCGTCAGAAGAAAGAGAAAAAATGAGTTCTTCTGAAGTGCATTTTAATGTGTTATGACGAATAAAAATAGGTCTTCTGCCATGAAATGTTCTAAAAAAATCTTCAACCGTATCAAAAGAATAAAAAGACAATAGCTTAGCAGTAATATCCCGGCTTACGGAATACTTTGTGCTGAGCCACACGGTTTTATCCGCAGCATCGGGAAGCATCAGTCCGTTATTGTCTATTTTTCTGAGAACAGCATTGATAAGTCCCGAAGCAAATTGCAGATTCAGTTTCTTCGATGCTTTAACAGCTTCATTAACAGCCGCACTTGATGGAATTTTATCCATAAAAAGGATCTGAAAAGCACCGACTCTGAGAATATTAAGCAACATAGGCTTCAGCTTTGTAATCCTGTCAGTAAGATAACGGGATATATTGTAATCTAAGGTAATTCTGTGCTCAAGCACTCCATATACCAAAGCAGAAGTGAAAGCAATATCACGCTTATCCTCAAAATCACTGCTTCTGAGCATAGCTGATAATGATATAGCGGAATATGCACCCTCTTTTTCTATTTTTGTCAGCAGCCTTACAGCCGCTATACGCGGTGACGCCATATTTCAATTCCTTCCGAATCAGTCTCTTCTGCGTGTGAATATCAGAATAAATCTGAGCAGATTTGCAAGAGAGGATATTAATGCTGCTACATAAGTCATAGCTGCACAGTGCAAAACCTTTTTTGCACCTTTGAGTTCTGTTTCATCTCTGAGAAGGCCGGTATCTTCAATAACGGCAATTGCACGGTTGCTTGCATTAAGTTCAACAGGCAGTGTAACAAGCTGAAACAGCATAATAAAAGAATACAAAAGCAAACCGCCGAAAATCAGAGGCTCAAAGCTGAGAGCCATACCTAAAAATGCCAACGGAATACCTGCATATGATCCTATCTGGCAAACAGGGAGTATAGAGTTACGGATTTTAATAGGCAGATAAGCAGTTGCATGCTGTGCAGCGTGGCCTGCCTCATGACAAGCAATACCGATAGCTGCAATTGAAGTTGAAGAAAAAACTCCCTCAGATAATCTAATTACCTTATGCTTAGGATCATAATGATCAGAAAGCTTTCCGCTGCATTGCTCAATTCTTACATCAGTAATACCGTAATAGCGAAGAACTGCAAGAGCAGCCTGTGCACCTGAGTATCCGCTTTTTGAATATACTGATGACATTTTTGAATAAGCACGCTTAACTGCAATCTGAGCGGCAAGAGCTATCACCATTGCAGGTATAAGAAGGTATATATAACTAACATTATAATAGAAACCGCCTATATAAGCAGGAACAAGAAAAATACCGTTATTCATTATAATTCCTCCAATCAGAATCGGAAGTCCTTTTCAAAAGAGCGTCCGCGCAAAAAATCCTCTGCGTTCATTCTCTTTGAGCCTTCAAGCTGAATTTCAACAAGGCTCAGAACAGTATTATTGCCGCAGGTAACAAAAATTTTTCCGTCAGACGTATTCACACTGCCTGCAGGTGCATCTGACTTTTTGTCAACAACAGCTGCCTTATATATTTTGAATATTTTTCCGTTCATAGA
The DNA here is from genome assembly GCA_045591055.1 of Acutalibacteraceae bacterium. Lineage (GTDB taxonomy): Bacteria > Bacillota > Clostridia > Oscillospirales > Acutalibacteraceae > RUG806. Next base: position 76,423 of record JAZNSD010000064.1, read on the forward strand.
TGAACGGGCAACAGGCCAGGGATTCATTCCTCTGATTTTGTTATTAATAGTATCAGCAGCTTCATTCCAATTTATGATTGCCATATCCTTGGAAAGAACAGAAACATAAGTAGCTTCCTCTTCATTCTGTTTGACAGGTGTAACACTGCCGTCTTCAAGTGCTTTTAATGTTTTGATAAGAAGCTCCGGGCAAAGCTGAGCCAACGAATCAAAGACTTCACCGGCTGTTTCTTCTTCTCCTATAGTCTTTTCAGCAGTAAGAAGGATATCACCGGTATCAAGACCTTCGTCCATAAGCATTGTTGTTACACCGGTAGTTTTATCTCCGTTTATTACACTCCACTGAATAGGAGCCGCGCCTCTGTAGCGAGGCAATAAAGATCCGTGAAGATTTACACATCCGTACACCGGTATATCGAGAATGCGTCGGGGCAGAATTTTCCCGTAAGCGGAAACAACAATAAAGTCAGGAGATAAAGAGCTGATTCTATCAAAAACTTCATCGCCTTTGAGAGAATCAGGCTGGTAAATATCAAGGCCATGCTGTAAAGCGAGCTGTTTTACAGGCGAAGGTGTCAGAATCTGTTTTCTGCCTTGCGGTTTATCAGGCTGTGAAACAACCAGCTTTACATTGTAACAATCCGAATCAACAAGAGCCTGCAAGGCAGGAACTGCGAAATCGGGAGTTCCCATAAACACTACTGATTTCATAAAATTCACCTGCGTCAATTCTGTGTTAAATATACCTTTTCACCGGGAGCGAGAGAATCGATGTAAAGTTTCCCGTCAAGGTGATCAAGCTCATGACAGAAACATCTTGCTTCAAGATCTGTACCTTTATAAATGCACCATTTGCCGTCTCTGTTCTGTGCTTTGACAGTAACAGTTTTTGGTCTGAGAGTTTTTCCTGCTTTTCCGGGAAGAGATAAGCATCCCTCTGCTTCAATTTGCTGACCTTCCCTTTCAATAATTTCGGGATTGATAAGTTCTATTATACGACCATTAAAATTCACAAGGACAATTCTTCTGAGAATACCTATCTGCACAGCAGCAAGTCCTATACCCTCAGATTTAATAAGAGTATCCTTCATATCATCAAGAATCAAATTAAGCCTGTCATCAAAATTTTCAACCTTTCGGCTGACTTTTCTTAAAACAGGATCATCATCCGTTCGTATAATTCTTATTGCCATTATAACTTCACACCTTATATTTAACTTAATTTTTCAGGATTGATATCTGCAAAAACATTTATATTTTTATATGCTCTATCGGAAAAAATCTTTTTAAGTACGATATTTATCATATCTCTGAATCGCTTTGAGTTTTTGCATTTAATAAGAATCCTCTGCCTGTATAATTCATTCACTTTTGAAACCTTCGGTGCCATTGGACCGAGAATTATTATTTTCTGATCTGAAAAATCATTTTCATTTTCATTTACAAGATATCCAAATATTTTTTTTGCGCAGTCAACAACCAATTCATCATCGGGACCTGCTATCCCAATTTCACACAAATCACAAAAAGGAGGATAAATCAATGCCTTTCGCATTCTGATTTCAGAATCAAAAAAACGCTTATAATCCTGACGTGAGGCAATATCAATAATAAAATTGTCAGGAGATACAGTCTGAATAACGGCTCTACCCTTTTTATTTCCTCTTCCGGCACGTCCTACAACCTGAGTTATGAGATCAAAAGAGCGTTCTCCGCTGCGATAGTCATTATTATAAAGCTCCTTATCAGCGGAGGTTATTCCGACAAGTGTAACATTAGGAAAATCGAGACCCTTTGCGACCATTTGCGTGCCGATAAGAATGTCATATTCTCCGTCTGCAAAAGCACGTAATACTTTCTCATGCGAATTTTTGGTTGATGTAGTATCAGCATCCATTCTGACAACACGAGCCTGCGGAAATCGTATCTGCAATTCCTTTTCTACACGCTGCGTACCGATTCCAGAATATCTGATATTCTCTGCATTACAGGAAGGACAGTTTACAGCAAAAGGAATTGAATAACCGCAGTAGTGACACATAAGTCTGTTATTTGCTGAATGGTATGTCATTGAAATACTGCATTTAGGACAGGTTACAACCTTCTTACAATCACTGCAGACAACAAAAGTATTAAAGCCGCGTCGGTTGACAAGCAGTATTGTTTGTTCCTTATTATTAAGATTGTTTTCAATCTCCTGTGCCAGAGGATTGCTTATTGCAAAAAAAGATGATAATTGTGATTTATCTGTCATATCAACAGTATAAACCTCAGGCAATACAGCTTTTCCGTATCTGCCGGAAAGCTCTACAAGCTCCATTTTACCTTCTGATGCCTTAGCATAGGTTTCAACACTTGGTGTTGCTGATGCCAGTAAAAGAAAAGCCGAATGATATGCACATCTGAATCTTGCAACATCCTTAGCATTATACCGCGGTGACATTTCGGATTTATAAGTGTGCTCCTGTTCTTCGTCTATTACAATAAGCCCAAGATTTCTGACAGGTGCAAAAACTGCGCTTCTTGTGCCAATGACAACATTTACCTCGCCATCGCGAATGCGTTTATACTGTTCATAACGCTCACCTGCCGATAATGCACTGTGCAAAACGGCAACATTATTCCCGTATCTTCCGGAGAAAACAGCAAAGGTCTGCGGAGTAAGGGATATTTCAGGGACAAGCACAACAACAGCTTTACCTTCTGAAATAACCGAATCAATCAGTTCAAGATAAACACTTGTTTTTCCGCTTCCTGTAACACCGTATAATAAAGCAGATTTCTTTTTATCTGATTTATAAGCAGCATAAATTCTGTTATACGCATGCTGTTGTTCCGGTGATAAAACAGGTTTTATATAATCTTTCTCAGGAACAAACGAATTCAGTTGGCGTCTTACTTCCGCATCAAAAGCTTCACAGAAACCTTTCTGTACAAGATTTCTCACGACAGCTTCACTCACACCTGTAAAATACGTAAGTTCCTTAACGGATGCGGCACCAATATCCCTTAAAACGCTTATGACACTGCGTTGTTTATCGGTAAGGGTAATTTCCCTTTCCTGAGAAAAATTATCACTTATTCTTATAAGACGGACAGACAGATCATTAACGCGCGTAAAGGCATCAGAGGATTCTATAAGTAAACCTTTTTTCACCATAAGCTTAAGAATAGGCGATTGATTTACTGCTGAAATTCTTTTAAGAATCATAGATTCCCTGACAAAACTTTTTTTGCGGAGAAGATATTCAAGAACAAGCTTTTCATCGCAGGTAAGACTATTAAACTTTTCAGGAGGTATATCCGGAGCAAAAGTATATGTTTTTTCAGTTTTAAGACACATACCGCCCGGAAGAAGACTCTTGGCAGCCACAAAATACGTACAAAAGCACCTGTCTCTGAGCCAGCTTGCCAGCATGAGCATTTCATCTGACAAAACAGGAACCGAATCAAGAACAGAATCTACATATTTTAATTTAGAAGCTTTGCTCTCGTCCGAATCAACCATACTTACCTGAAAAACAAATGCCTGCCTCAGCTTGTTGCTGCCGGAAAACGGCACCAATACTCTTATACCGCATTCAATCACTTCGCAGAGTCTTTCAGGAACAAGATAAGTAAAAAGTGTATCAAAGCTGTAGGAGCAGTTTTCAACACCGACGAGAACTGTTTTCAGCAATGCCAAAACTTACACCTCAGAATTTATGATCATCATCAGGCTCGTTGATAGAAAACTTACCTTCAAGAAGCTCATCAACGGCGAGACTTACAGTCTTATCAACAATCTTTTCATTTCTTTCATTTACTTCATCAGCAATTTCTCTTGATCTTTTTGCAACACCTACAACAAGGGAATATCTGCTGATTCCACCCTTAAGAAGGGGCTTCATATCAATATTAATCATAGTGAATTTCTCCTTTGACTTTATAAATTTGTATTATTCTCAATTATTTTATATATTTCATCAATACAATCTTCAAGACGGTCATTTACGACACAATAATCATATTGGTCTCTCATTTTCATTTCCTGTTCTGCAATTGAAAGTCTTGCATTGATTTCATCCTCAGTGTTCTGACCGCGTGAAGTAATTCTTCTGCGCAACTCATCAATTGAAGGAGGAATTATAAACACAGAACAAGTCTCCGGAAATGCTTTTTTTATATTTAACGCACCGTTTACTTCAATAACCAATATTACTGTTTTTCCCTCTTCAGTTAATCTTAATACTTCGCTTTTAAGAGTCCCGTAATAGTTTTTGCCGTAATTAACATATTCAATAAACTCGTCATTGGCAACACGAGCCAAAAATTCTTTTTCAGTTACAAAGTAATAATCGCGCCCGTCTACTTCACCGTCACGCGGTGCTCTTGTTGTTACGGAAACAGTCTGAGTGATATTATCAGATTTTTCTCTTAAACCGTCATATACTGTATTCTTTCCTGAACCTGAAGGACCGGAAATTACAAAAATAGAACCTTTTTTATTCATAAATAATCAATCCTCATTATCCGAATGCTCATCAGAAAATCTTTCAGATATCTTTTCCGGTTTCAGATAAGATAAAATTACGTGCTCACTGTCTGTAAAAATGACAGACAATGTTTTTCTTCCCTGAGTTACGTCAATAAGCTTTCCGCAGTCCTTAGCATTCTGCATAATTCTTCTGACAGGTGCGGAATCAGGTGTGACCACAGCAACTATGCGTTCACAATTAATAAGATTTCCGAATCCTACATTGATAAGCTTCATAACCCTACCTCATTCAATGTTCTGAATCTGCTCACGAATCTTTTCAACTTCTGCTTTTATATCAATGACTTTTCTGGCAATTTCTATGTCAGATGCCTTAGAACCGATGGTATTGGCTTCTCTGTTGATTTCCTGCACAAGAAAATCAAGCTTTCTGCCAACAGGCTCATCTGACTCAAAGAATGTTCTCAATTGATCCATATGACTGCGAAGTCTCACAGTCTCCTCCGCAACAGCAATCTTATCAGCAAAAATTGCAGCTTCTGTAAGAAGTCTCTGTTCATCAACATTGACATCTCCGAGAATTTCCTGAATTCTTGCTTTCAGTTTTTCGTTATATTCCCGTACAGTTTCAGGTGAACGCTCTTCAATAAAGGATACATTATCAAGAATAGCATCTGCTCTGGAAAGTATATCTGCCTTAAGCTTTTCTCCTTCCGTCATACGCATTGAAATAAAAGCATCAACAGCTGATTTAACCACTGATGAAACAGCATCCCAAATTGCATCCTCATCAGCAGGGGCCTTTCTTACAGTAAATATATCCGATCTGCCGACAAGCATTTCGAAAGCATCATCCATTTCAACATCATATTTTTCAGAGATTTCCTTAAATGCATTTATGTATCCGGAAACAAGTGAATGATTCACCTGAACTATGCTGTCTTCAACATCATCAGTTTCAATCTGAACAAAACAATCAACCTTACCGCGTGAAATATAATGCTGTAAAAATGATTTAAGCTTTTCTTCAAGGAAAGAATATGCTCTATATACCTTTGGGGTGAATTCAAAATATCTGTGGTTTACACTTTTAATTTCAACTGTTATGGTCATATGACCAACAGTTTCTACAGCTCTGCCGTAGCCTGTCATACTCTTAACCATAGAAATTCTCCTCCTTAATAACAACCGGATTGTCTTTTCAGCAGACTTACCTCTTCATGAGTAAGATGTCTGTATTCTCCGACCTTCAGATGGCCGAGACTGAGCTGACCTATTGATAAACGCTTGAGACGTGCAGTTTCAAGCCCTGCTGCTTCACAAAGACGTCTGATCTGTCTGTTTTTCCCTTCATACAGAATAATCTCAAGAGAGGTTTTATCATCTTCTTTATTTATGATCCTCACATCGGCAGGAAGTGTCCTTTTTCCGTCCATCATCATTGAAGATGTAAGAATTGTTATCTGATCTTCCGTAATAGCAGGCTTAACACTTACACGGTATGTTTTTGCAATGTGTCTTGACGGATGAGTCATTGCATTTGCAAATTCTCCGTCATTAGTAAACAACAAAAGCCCTTCAGAATCTCGATCAAGTCTTCCGATAGGATAAATACGCTTACCGACATCAGCAACAAGCTCAGCAACACATTTACGGTCCATTTCATCGCTCATTGTTGTTACATAGCCTCTGGGCTTATGAAGCATAATATAAATATAATTCTTATCTCTTGTGAGCTTTCTGCCGTTAACACTGATAGTATCTCTTTTAGGGTCAACCTTATCGCCCACAGAAGCAACCATTCCGTTAACTTTAACCCTGCCTGCGGCGATGAGTTCTTCAGATTTACGTCGGGATGCAACACCGCAATCAGCCATAAATTTCTGAAGTCTTATCAATTCATTCATATAAAACCTTCCGTTAAAGAGTTATCTCAATACAACACATCAAAGGCTGCTGGTCAGATCCCTTTGTTCTGACCATCAACCTTGAAATATCTATTAAAATCAATCGCTTTACTTCTCTCCGGACTTAACCTTTGATACAACATCATTGACCTTATCAATAACATCGGGCACCATATTAACAAATCTTTCTGCTGCATTATCATTAGAAGTAATATGCTTAAGAGTTACTTCACCGTTCTTAAGAATAAGGAAAGCAACGGGATTGATTGTTATACCGGCTCCTCCGCCACCGCCAAAAAGCTGTGTGTTATTCTTTGAGGGGAAATCAGAACCGCCTGAAGCAAAGCCGTATGTAACCTTGGATACGGGAATAACTGTGATTTCATTGGATAATGCAATAGGTTCGCCAACGATTGTGCTAACATCAACCAACTGGCGTACTTTTTCAATTGTTGTGGAAAGAATTCCTGCTGCTGACTGTTCCTTCATTTTTCTTACTCACTTTCATTATTTATTGTTGACCGAATCATTATTTTCGGTTGGATTGACATTTTTGTTTTTTGTATACTTAATCAGTTTAACTACAAAACCGATAATAACCTTGAACAGTAACTTAAAAACAAGCCCTACTGTTATACATATAAGATATATAGGATACAAATGCATTCTTACGGCAAAAGAAGCTGAAGAATGCCTTGCAAGAAAATCAGGATAAACATTAATATCGTATTTCCTTACTTTATATTTAGTAACAAGAGCACCAAGCATAGGAAAAAGAGCTGAGCATACTTCTCCGTAGTATATTGCAGTTTCTGCTGCATCATTTTTTGTACATTTAACATCGATATATAATTCATCAATAACAAGAGAATTCATGAGATTCCCGACGTATGTGCCTATGTAACCGAAAATGCGCTTTATCACAAGCGTAAGTCCATCGATACCGTGGGATTCATAAATATCACTGAGAAGTGTAGATTTTTGTTTCGGTTTTTCTGAAGTCTCATTCTGTTCTGCAGAGTTTTCTGCATTTTCATCGACAGAATTCTCCTCAACGGGAGCCTCTTCCTCGGCAACGGGAGCCTCTTCGGTCTGCGTCTTTGCCTTATCTTTCTTTTCAGTCTTTTCTTTTTTCTCTGAGGGGAATAATGGTATTTTGATAAATAACCATTGCAACATAACCTTAGTATCTATCTCAGAATACTCTGCAAATATCCTGACTCTGACACTTAGCAAAAGCACAATCAACGCTACAATTCCGAGCAACACAAAGCCTATGATTTTCAGAACCAACATTCTGACGCTACCCCCTTATTAAAAAGTATTCTGCTTCAACCCCCCGTCCCCCAATCTTGGGAGCGAAAAGGTGTTTTTTGTTATATGCTAATTGCTCACAACGCGAGCAATTTCCTATATAATAAAAAATTATAAAATAGACATCTGACCGGTAATCACATTTTCATCATTATGAATATTCTCAAGTGCCTGAGCTGCCGCCTTAGTGTCGGGGATCTCCGGCAATTCAGCAAGTGTAGCCATACAGAAGCATTTTAAAAAATCTGTCGTAGTACAGTATATCAAAGGTCTACCCGGCAAGTCAAGTCTTCCTGCCTCTTCTATAAGATTTCTTTGACACAAAGTATTGATAACACCGCTGCAGTCAACGCCTCTCACCTGCTCGATAAAAGCTTTTGTAACAGGTTGATTATACGCAACTATGGCAAGAACCTCAAAAGCGGCAGAAGACAGCGGCTGATTTCTTTTCATATCAAGTACATTTCTGACCGCCTCTGCATATTCCGGCCGTGTTACAAACTGAACCTCGGAGCCGAGGCACAGCAATTCAACCGCACTGTTTCGTTCGGAATAATCGAGAGTAATTTCATTAAGAATGCTGTCGAGCCGTTCAGGACTGCAACCGAGAGCTTCAATAAGTCTTATCCGGTCAATAGGCTCTCCTGAAGCAAAGATAATTGCTTCAACTGTATTTTTTAAATTTATGGTATTCTCAGTCAAAATCCAATTCTCCTTCAGGAACTTTAATAAGTTCAATCTCCATATTTTCACCGTCACCGTTCAGAACAATGTGCTTTGTTTTTGCAAGCTCAAGTATTGCAAGAAACGCAGCAACCATATCTGAACGGCTTTCGGAACAAAGAATTATTTCTCTGAAGCTCTGCTTTCCCCTCAAGGATAAAACAGACACTATGTTGTTTATTTTAGAGGAAACGGAAACAATTTTTTTAACAACGATAGTGCGGAAAGAATCAAATGGCGGCGGAATTTTACGAAGCCGCTTCCCCACCACACGCATATATGCATTCATAAGCTCAATCGCATCATGAACCCTCGTGTATGTCATATCTACCTCAAAAATCTCCTGAGGTCTTGAAATACAATTAAAACCGTCGGTTTTAGTCGAAAGCATCTGAGCAACACGTTTACATTCAGCATACTCTATAAGCTCACCGCTAAGCTCCTGTCTCAGTTTATCTGCCTCTTCATAAACAGGAAGCAACGATATAGTTTTGATATAAACAAGGCGTGCAGCCATATCAAGAAACTCACTGGCGATTTCAAGATTCTGCTCTTTCATTTCATCAACGTAACGAAGATACTGCTCCACAAGATCAGAAATCGGTATATCGTGAATATTAAGTTTATGTTTTGTTATAAGGTGCAGCAACAGATCCATAGGACCCTCAAACACCTCAATTTTATAATTTAAAACCGACATAACACATCCTTATCCTATAAAAGCAAACGGAATACTTGTCACAAAATAAATAGCATTGAAAATTATTTCTGTCAAAAGAGAAATCGGTGAAAAATGCAGAACATTATTGCAAAAAATCATCAGTCCCCAGAGAATATATATAAAATAGCGCTCATAACTTAAAATTTTATAATATATTTTATCGGGCAGTAACATTGTAAATATACGGGATCCGTCAAGCGGAGGAAACGGAATCAGATTAAATACTGCAAGCATAACATTATACATTGCCGTATAGGTGAAAAAGCTTATTGCAATCCCGAACACAGGCGAAGACGAGGATGTAACATACATTATCGCATTAATACTGTTTGCAATCAACAGAAAAATAAAAGAAAGAATAAGATTGGAAACGGGACCTGCTATGGCTGTAAGAGCAAAATAAAGCTTACGTTTTTTGAAATTTCTGATATTTACGGGCACAGGCTTTGCATAGCCGAAGCCAAACACAAAAAGCATAATGGTACCCATCAGAGACAAATGATCCATGGGATTAAGACTGATCCTTCCCTTGAGCCGTCCTGTGGGGTCTCCCAGCTTTTCTGCCATCCACGCATGTGCACACTCATGAACAGGCAAACAACATACAGTCACAAAAATAAGCACGAAAATATGTTCAAGAATCATAAGTGCATTTCCTTCTCCGGAAAGAAACTGCATTAACAAAGTAAGCATACTGACCTCCTCATTTTTTCAAACCGATCACAAATCTGTCTGCGTTATATAAGTCATAAACAGCATTACAGCTGCATTTATCAGAAAAAATATCAATAATATCGGATGTCTGATTCTCGCCGCACTCGACGGCAATCATTCCGCCTTTTCTTAATTTATTTAACCATAAATCTGCTATAGCTCTGTAAAAGACAAGTCCGTCTTTTCCGCCGTCAAGAGCAGATACAGGTTCTTTGAGCACTTCCTGCTGTAAGGAATTTATTTCCTGTGATTCAATGTACGGCGGATTAGAAACGATAACATCTGCCTCAGTCAAACCGGATAACACTTCAGTAGTTATATCCGTCTTTATTATAGTAACATTATCAGTCTCAAGATAATTTTTATTCTTTTCAGCATAAAACAATGCATCATCAAAAAGATCAAAAAGATAACAGTGAACATCAGGAAATTCTTTTGCAATACTAAGTCCGATGCAACCACTTCCTGTACACAAGTCATACACTGTCTTCACACGATTGTTTTTTATAAAGCTGCAACAATGCTCAACCAGCTCTTCTGTTTCGGGGCGCGGTATAAGCACACCGTTTCCGACAAAAAATTCGTATTCATAAAAACTCCATTTTCCGATAATATACTGCAAAGGCTCATGATTCTTTCGTCTGTCTGCAAAGGAGAAAAAACTGCTTATTTCATTATCCGCTGCCGCTTTATCAAAACTCAGAAGCAGTTCATCTTTTGACATACCTGTAGCATAAAGCAGCAATTGACAGGCATCAAATTTCTCATCTTCTATGCCGGCCGTATTCAGCAACTCTTCGCCTTCTTTAAGAAGCTGTCGGTAAGTAATCATTTGAGTCTGTCATCCTCAGGGTTATCGGTAATAACTGCATTAATTGAAGCAATTGCAACTTCAATCATATCATCAGTAGGTTCTTTTGTAGTGATTCTTTGCATCAAGAGACCGGGCGCAGAAAAAATCTTTGTAATAATATTATCATGCTTTCCGGCATACTTTATAAGCTCATAGCTGATACCGGTTACCAAAGGCAATACCGCAATTTTTACAGCAGTCCATATTATTCTGTTTTCGGGATTCTTAAGGAAAGGAAAAGCAAAGGACGCAACCGATGTAACAATTATACTTGTTATAAGAACAATGAATATAAAGCTTGTACCGCAACGTGGATGAAAGCGCTTACATGTACGGACATTTTCTACAGTAAGAGGCAATCCTTTTTCATAACAAAAAATGGATTTATGCTCTGCTCCGTGATACATAAACACCCTTTTTATATCCTTCATCTGTGAAACTGCAAGCATATAGAGAATCACAATAATCATCTTCATAATACCTTCAAAAACAGGATGAAAATCAATCAGAGCATCATTGAGAAGCTTACTGTCAATAAGATCAACAAGATATGAAGGCGCATAGAAGAAAAGCAAAAAACAAATTGCAAATACAATCACAGAAATAACAGCTGTAATTGCAGCAAAAAGCTTGGGACCGAGATGATCATTCAGCCACTTGTCCGCTTTCGACATATTTTCAGGATCATCTTCAGCATCAAGCTGACCTGACAAATCAGCAGAACGCATCAGAGATTTATAGCCTATTATCATGGACTCAATAAAATTCACAATACCTCTGATAAAAGGCCAGCCGAGTATTTTAACTTTATCCTTTGCATGCTTCACATCAAAGCTCTCAGTAATAATATGTCCGTCTGTGTGACGTACCGAAAGTGCGGCACCTTTAGGACCGTTCATCATAACACCTTCAATAAGTGCTTGTCCGCCGACTGAGGTTTTATGTACAATTTTTTCCTTGCTCATAGTATTATTCCTTTCTTTCGGATAAATTTACGGGTAATGTAGGCAACGTTATATTAACCTCAGTTCCCTCTCCTAATGTACTGGTAATTTCAAGTGTACCCTTATGAAGATTGATAATTTCATCACATACAGCAAGTCCTATTCCGGAACCCTTTGTTGACAAATTTGCTTTATAGAACTTTTCTTTTATACGGGGAAGATCCTCGGGAGATATTCCGCAGCCCGTATCGGCAACACGTATATTTATAGACTGAGAACCTATCATGGCAACAATAGAAATTCTTCCGCCTGCCGGAGTATATTTAATGGCATTATCAATAACATTTACAAAAACCTGTTTGATTCTGTCCGGATCTGCATTAACCGGAGCAGGATAATCGGGCGAACTGTAGAATATTTCTTTGCCCTCACGTGTGGCTCTGTCCCGAAGAACAAACACAGCATCATCAAGCTCTGCAATAACATCAATTTTTTTAAGATGAAGAACCATTCTGCCGCTTTCCATTCTTGAAAAGTCGAGCAGATCCTCAACCAATGCATACAGTCTTTCTGTTTCATTCTGAATAACCCTGAGACCGCTGTTCAGGGTTTCATCCTTTGATTCATTTATACAAAGAAGTGTCTCTGTCCATCCTTTTATTGCAGTAAGGGGCGTGCGCAGTTCATGAGAAACAGTAGAAATAAACTCATTTTTAATTTTATCTGTTCTGTCTATCTCATCTGTCATATAGTTAATTGACTCTGCTAACTCTGCCAACTCATCGTCATATCTGCGTTCAAAATCAATTTTCTGTGAATAATTACCTGCTGCGATGCTTCTTGCCGCATCATTGAGCTTTTTTACGGGAACCACAATTGAACGCACAAAAAACATGCCGGACAGAACAACCAAGAAAAGCGCAAACAAGCATATCACACTGACAATTATAAATATTTTTACAACCTGAACATCAATCGCCTCAAGAGAAATGATATACCTGACAGCACCGTTGCTGAGTCCGTTTGTTTTCGGAAGAAGCACAGACAAAGCCATTACCTTTTCGCCGGAGCTCATTTCACCCTGCCAGAAAGCACGCCCGGAAACAGATGCAATCGCATCTTCATAGTCGGGATATTGTTCATTTTCAGATATAAATCCCGTTGATGTTACAATTACTTCCCCATCCCTGTTTATAACCCACAATTCAGCAACATTAAGCTCCTGATAATTGACAACATATTCCTGTGCTCTTGCCGAAAAAGCATCGTTATTACTGCCGAGATATGAACTGAAATAATCTGCAACAACACTGCTCTGTCCTAAGGACTGCAGCTTATTCTCTACTGTTTCGTAATAATAGTCTCTGAGTAGAAATACAATTGAAGCTGAAATACAGGTAAGAATTATGGCGATGACCAGAATTGTGGTAAAAAGCCAACGTACAGTAATACCGCTTTTCAGCATATTGTATTTCCTCCTTTATAATTTTATACAAGCCACTTATAGCCTACGCCCCATATTGTAGTAAGATGATGGGGACTTGAAGGATCATCCTCAAGCTTCATTCTGAGGCGTCTTATATTAACATCAACAACCTTATCGTCACCATAATACATACTGCCCCAGACATGGTTCAGGATCTCACTTCTTTCAAGTGCAGTATTCGGATGATTAAAGAAGAATTCCATAATCTGAAACTCTACTTGAGTAAGTTCAATCAATGTTCCTTTTTTTGTCAAAGAACGGCTGCGAAGATTGAGAACAAAATCGCCTAATTCAATTACACTACCCTTATCTTTGTTGTTAGCGGCAAACTCACGATTGAGTGTGACTCTTCTGTATATTGCATCAACACGAGCCATAAGCTCAGACGGGGAAAAGGGTTTTGTAACATAATCATCCGCTCCCACAAGAAGACCTGTTACCTTATCCATCTCCTGGGTCTTTGCTGTAAGGATAATTATGCCTAAAGTACTGCTTTTTTTTCTGAGCTGCTTACAGACTTCAAGTCCGTCAACCCCCGGCATCATAATATCCAGCAAAGCAATGTCAATATTTCCGTTATATTCATCATAAAGTCTCAATGCCGTTTCACCATCTCCTGCCTCAACAACATCAAAACCGCTTCTTTTGAGATTAATAACAATAAACTCTCTGATAGATTTTTCATCTTCAGCAATAAGTATACGCTTCATCAATAAAACCAACCTTTGTCTGATATTAAATCCATAACATAATTCTTTGTTATATTTAAAGATTCTCCGAGCGGAGTAACCGATATAACAAATTGAGAATATTTGTTATCTGTCAGTAATGAATCAAATACGTCAGCGTCATTACTTTTAATGGTAAAAACAAGATCATTCTCTTCTGCAGATTTTAGTCTCACCTGAGTTTCTTTCTTTATATAATCATAAATAATATAATACTTTTCATAAAAATCGTCTATCTGTAATTCAAAACGATCTGCATAATTTATACAATATTTTCCGTTTTCATAAAGAACACCGTCCTTGAATTCATTCCAGGAAACGTATCTTATCTGTTCGGAAACTCCGTCAGAAAGTCCGACTGAATACGAATCTTCATATTCAAGCTGCAACGGAATATTGATACTGCCGTCATTGTCAAAATCCTGACATAAAAGCGACTGGTCTCTGACGGTAAACACTGAAACGGAGCTGCCCTCAACCTGAGGCAGAGATAAAACGGATTTTGTATTGTCGTAGAAAATAATTACAGTAGAAAGCTTTCCGTCACTATTGATACAATCAACATAAATCTGAAAAGTCTCATCTACCTGTGAATACAAAATACGTGCAAACGAGGATATACCTGAATCCAGAGGAAGATCACTTACGGGCAGAAGATTCTTTGTTTTAACATTATAATCAAGTAATCTTGCACCTGTTGTTACCTCATTATCCCCTGTTGCATCATAATAGAAATATAAAAGTTCATTAATATTATCTGAATCAATATCAAGATAAATATAATCCGCCAACTGAATTGTTGCAACTGAAGTCAACAGATTTTCATCATCGTTACTGTATCCTGATACCTTATATAATGATAATGTTCTGGCCTTTTTAGAATCATCAACAAGCCACGTTACTGCAATTTCCAGATTATTCTCATCATCTATATTAAAAAAATCAACCTTATAAACAGAAGTGCCCGAGCCTGCGATATCTGCAATAGAATGCCATTCATTATTTTCCTGAGCAAGAATATGCATATGGACAACAGTTTTATTGTTATTCAATGCATAAAAAACAAGTGCCTCTTCAATTTTATCATTATTTATATCAGCTTTTATATAAGATGACCTGAACTCACCTGAAATAGGTGTGAACAATGAAATATCTTTACCTACAGCAGCCTCAAAAGCCTGTTGCAATGCAGCATTTTCCCCTGTTAATTTCGGAGCCTTCAATAAATTCTCCGAAGAGAAGAAATCCAGAAGTGAGCATCCTGAAAACAATAACGCAGCTATCGTAAATAATACAACGGTTCTGAGTATTCTGATTTTCAATCTGCTCACCTCTCTTTTTTTTATTCTGCTTCGCTTACTTCAATATCAACGGTGTAATCACCGTATACCCAGCTGTCAGTAAGCGTTCTCAGTATTATTTTTGCCGGAATTGTATGTTCACCGGGAGTAAGCTCAACTCCTTCAAATACGGGAACAGCATATCCTGCTGTTTTATCAATTCCCATAACAGAAGCAGAAGGACCTACAACCTGCACAGACTGTACAGAAGTTGAAATCACCTTTACTCCTTCGGGTAATTCAACGGTTGTAACATCAACCGGAAGCTCAATCCAACGCTTATCCATCAAAGACATATCAATAACAACATTAAAATCAACCGGTTCGGAGGCCAGAAATTCGTTTGTTACGGTAATTTCATTAACCTTATTATTCAATTCACTGAAATCAATTGTTCCTACAAGAATTTCATTACTGTCATTTATGTGAGTTTCACCAACACCTGTAAGCACGGAAATATCAATTTCTTCAGGATCAATTGAATAATCAATTCCTTCACTGCGGAAAGCCTGAGGTATTCCGATAAAATCTATTGCGGTTTTATAAGTACCTACCTGATTGAGAGGAATTGTAATATAAACAGGCTCTGTATTCTCCAGTGTAAAATAAGAAGAATCAAGAGTACCTGAAGAAGATTCAAATATTATCTCAGCCTCAGCGGTAACTGTTGACTTCATTTCACCCGATAGTTCTATATATGCTTTTACAGCTGATACCTTTGAAATCTCTCTTGCCGGGCCTGAAACATCAACAGATGTAACACTGAGACGAGGATTCTCTTTTACAAGTCCTTCAGGAATTGAAAAATCTTCTTTTTCTTCAATCTGTTCAGTAAGTGCAAAGGTTTTTGTTACTTTCTCATCAAAAGTAGCTTTTACGGTTTTTGCGGAAAGCTTAACAACCTCAACCTCATCAGAAACTCCCTTGATAGAACAAACAAGAGGCAAATCATATGTGCCTGCAGTGCTGACAGCAGAACATGAAGCGGTCACCACAATAGATTCATGTGCAAATTCATGGTCATTTATAAGATAACTAAGTCCCTTTACGGTAACATCAACAAAAAATTCATCATTACCGAATATCTCAAGATTATTATTCTTGGGAAGACTATCATCAACAGTAACCTTTATTCCCTGAAATTCTTTCTCTATCTCTGTAGTCTGTGACATAGAAATAACACACCAGAAGATCACAGCAACGACAAGAGAGAAAATAAAAACGATTTTATTATTAGCCATCAATGAAGAAAATGATAAATCTTTCTTCGATGAATTACTCTTATTCCTGCTCATCATTAACAGCTCCTTCATTTGTTATAGCATTCTCGTCATCCTGTTCGGCTTCCTCAAACGGAGCTTCAATGGCAACATCAGAAACTGTTTCTTCAGAAGCAACTTCAGTAATTTCTTCTTTTACTTCAACAGCATCAACATTATCATTAATTTCAGTTTTTGATTTTTTGCCGAATCTTTTACTCTTTGTATTCTTATTACTGAGTAACAAAGCACCAAGCTTTTCTCTCAGCTCACTATCAGAAAGTCCTCTGATAAGCTTTCCGTCAACAGCAAGAGATATAATTCCGGTTTCTTCACTCGTAACAACTGCAACTGCATCTGACATAAGACTAACTTCCATTGCAGCGCGATGACGAGTGCCGACATTTTCTGTAACCACTCTGTCGTTCTTCATAGGTACAACACATCTTGCCGCAACTACCCTACCGTCTTTTATAACAACAGCACCGTCATGCAATGGGGCTTTAGGGTAAAAAATACTGCAGATCATCTCAAATGTTGTTTCGGAATCAATAAGAACAGCATGCTTTGTGAGATCACCGAGAAGAGAGCTTCGCTGAAAAACAATAAGTGATCCGACCTTGCTGCGGCTCATGGCTCCGCAGGCTCTGCAAACTGCATTAATAGCTTCAATTTCATTTTCATCATTGGAGGAAGATGAAAAAAATGATGTTTTGCTGATTTTTTTCTTACCTATATTTTCAAGTGCATGCCTGAGTTCTGTAGAAAAAAGCACAACGAAAATTATGATGATATCAGAAAAAAGCTTTGTAAAAATAAATGAACTGGTGTTCATTCCTGCGAGTTTTACAATACCGTATATAATAGCAATAAAAACTATTCCTTTTATAACCTGAATTGACTGGGACTTGCGAAGCTGGGTAATTATTGCATACAGCAAAACAGCAACAAGCAAAATATCAAGAATGTCAGTTACCCAGTTAATATTCATAAAAACATCTTTTATCTGCAAAAGAATTGATTTGAGAGTTTCAACTAACATTAATTTTTCACCACCGAGATTATTTCTTTATTATCAATGCAACACTGTGTGCTGCGATACCGAGCTTTTCACCCGTAAAGCCGAGCCCTTCTTCAGTTGTTGCTTTTACACTTATTGCATCAACATCAACCTCACAGGCATCTGCGATATTGTTTCGCATAATATCAATAAACGGTGCAAGCTTCGGCTTCTGTGCAATAACTGTTGCATCTATGTTACCGACAACATATCCGTTATCCTTCAATAAAAGACAAACTCTCTTAAGAAGCAATAAACTGTCAGCGTTTTTATACTGAGCATCGGTATCGGGAAAATGCTTCCCGATATCTCCGAGAGCTGCCGCGCCGAGCAAAGCATCCGAAACAGCGTGGAGCAACACATCAGCATCCGAATGTCCGAGAAGACCTTTTTCATAAGGAATATCAACGCCGCCAAGAATCAGCCTTCTGTTTTCAGCAAATTTATGCACATCATAACCATGTCCGATTCTGAACATTTTCATCATCCTTCAGCTTCTTCGATTTCTTTACAGGCGGCAAGTTTAACAGCCGTACACACAATATCAGCAGCAACGCGTATTTCTTCCACAGAGGGATATGAGGGAGCGAGTCTGATATTTTTATCATCAGGGTCAATACCGTAGGGATATGTAGCTCCAACCCCGGTCAGCGTAAGACCCGCATTTTTACAAAGTTCTCCGACATACTTTGCAGAACCTGTATTAACATCAAGACTGATAAAATATCCGCCCTTGGGTTCATTCCAGCTGGCAATACCGAGTCCGCCGAGCTCATTACTGAGAATTTCAAGCACCGCATCAAATTTGGGTTTCATAATTGCGGCATGCTTTTTCATCTGTTTTTTCACATCATCAATATTCTTATAGAAATAACAGTGTCTCAGCTGATTAAGCTTATCATAGCTAATTATCTGAAGCGTGAGTCTGCCTGTGATTTCTTTAAAGTTTTTGTCACTTGCCGCAATCGCCGATACACCTGCACCCGCAAAGCTGATTTTTGATGTTGAAGTAAATGCAATAAAGTTATCTTCATTGCCGAATTTCTTTGCTTCATCAAAAATATTAAGAAGGGTGTCCCCGTTATCATCAAAGTCATGCACAATATAAGCCGCATCCCAGATAACCCTGAAATCATCCGCTGCCGGCTTCATAGCAGCAAGACGGCGTACTGTGATATCTGAATAAGTAATACCGTCAGGATTAGAATACTTTGGCACGCAGAACATGCCTTTTACATCAGGATTTTTTATAAGCTCCTCGACCATATCCATATCAGGGCCTTCCGAAGTCATCGGAACATTAATCATTTCAAGCCCGAAATATTCAGCAATTGCAAAATGCCTGTCATAACCCGGCACAACAGCAATAAATTTTCTGTTATCATTCTTTATCCATGGCTCATTTCCGCCGACACCTTTATAATAGCACTGGGCGATATAGTCAAACATAAGGTTAAGGCTTGAGCTTCCGCATGCTATAATATTCTCATAAGGAACACCAAGCATTTCACCAAACAGCTCTCTTACTTCCTTAATACCGCACAATTCTCCGTAATTACGGCAATCAACACCGTCTTTTGTAAAGAAACCGCACTTTTCAGCATCAAGAGTAAAAAGTTCATCAGACAAAGCAAGCTGCTCGGGAGAGGGCTTGCCTCTTGCCATATTAAGAGAAATATTCTCACTTAAAAAGCCTTCATATTTTTTCTGAGCAGCGTTCCGGAATTCAGTCAACTGCTCAGGTGAATAATCAATCAATAGTTTCATCAGACCACCTGTAAAAAAACAATTATTTGTACAACAATTCAAAATAAATCAAACTGAACCATTATCCAAAGTATTTTAACATAAAAAAGAATTTTTATCAAGATAAAATACTTGATAATTATATATAAATATTATTAAATTATATTTAAAAATTTCGGATAATTTATTGTTTTTTTCGAGCCCATGGCATAAGTAAAAAAAGGCTTCGTAACTGCAGTGTTACGAAAACCTTTTTTATTCTTTAGATTTAACTGTCCGGATAATGCTGTTATTTTTCTCCGCGTTCACGGATAACAAGACGGGTTGGCGTACCCTCAAGACCGAAAACCTCTCTGATTTGATTATCGAGATAACGCTGATAGCTATAGTGAAACAATTCCTTGCTGTTAACAAAAGCAACAAACGTAGGCGGTCTTGTAGAAACCTGAGTCATATAATATATTTTCAGTCGCTTTCCCTTATCTGTAGGAGGCTGAACACGAGCCTGCGCATCAGCAAGCACCTGATTAAGTCTTCCTGTAGGAATACGCACAGCGTTCTGATCATCAACATACTTGATAAGCTCATACAATCTTTCAAGGCGCTGACCTGTTTTTGCTGAAATAAAAATTATTGGAGCGTACGACATAAATGAAAAATCATTCATAAGCTTCTTTCTGTAAGCATCCATTGTTTTTCCGTCTTTGACATATGCATCCCACTTATTCACGGCAATAATGCAGGCTTTACCGGCTTCATGAGCGATACCGGCAACCTTGGAATCCTGCTCTGTAAATCCTTCAAGAGCATCTATCATAATAACACAGACATTTGCACGTTCAACTGCTGCTACAGATCGCATAACAGAATACTTTTCAATCTGATCGTCTACCTTTGATTTACGACGAAGCCCGGCTGTATCAATGAACATGAACTTACCGTGCTTATTGATAACCTCAGTATCAGTTGCATCACGTGTCGTACCTGCTATGTCGGAGACAAGCATCCTTTCCTCACCGCACAATGCATTGACAAGAGATGACTTGCCGACGTTTGGTTTACCGATAACAGCTACTCTGATAGTATCGTCTTCCTCGTCGGGTTCACTATCCTCGGGAAGATATTTCAGAACCTCATCAAGCAGATCGCCCGTACCGTGTCCGTGTACAGAAGAAACAGCCACGGGATCCCCCATGCCGAGATTATAAAACTCATAAAAATCGGCAGGAGGTTCGCCAAGTGAATCACATTTATTGACACACAGAACGACAGGCTTTCCGCTCTTAAGAAGCATAGAGGCAACCTCTGCGTCGGTTGCAACAACGCCTGTTTTTACATCACAGACAAAAATTATAGCATCAGCGGTTTCAATAGCAATCTGAGCCTGCCTTCTCATCTGAGAGAGAATAATATCATCCGAATAAGGCTCTATACCGCCTGTATCGACAATCAGAAATCTACGGTCAAGCCACTCACAGTCTGCATAAATACGATCGCGCGTCACGCCGGGCCTGTCATCAACAATGGCAAGCCTTTTACCGCTCAATTTATTAAACAAAGTGGATTTACCGACATTAGGTCTGCCCACTATGGCAACAATTGATTTACCCATCGCTCATCCCTCCGGTCCCCAAAGACCGCCTTCCGTTAATTTATTTTATAAAATAAATCAAAGAGCATTGCACCGTCTGAAGGGGTAACAATGACCTTTGTATTCAGTTCTGCCTCGACTTCTCTTACATCGACATCGTCAAGAAAAATTCTTTCGGTATCGCTTTTAAGCATAACCGAAGGAAGCAGCAACACCGGAGATGAAAAATTCTCCTTTTTCAGTGTATCAATGAGATCACGTCCGGTTATCAGTCCTGCAACCGTTACATTATCTCCAAAGAAACTGTTTTTGATTTTATAAGCTGATATTGAAGCATTGCTGAATTTTTCACAAAAATGATCAGATAAAGATTTCAGCAAAGGATAAGCCGCTACGCCTGTAGCAAACGCAAATTCTCTGCTGTTGTTATCGGCATCAGTGTCATCCATCGCATCAAGAAACTCTTTCTCCGTAGACACATAAAGCCCCACACCGTTATCCAACTGAGGAAAATCTCCGTAATAATCATATTCAGGAAAATCACGGCAGGCAATCTGATAAAACTCATCAGCAGCAAAAGCCAGCCTGTTCTTACCGCTTATTAATCGGGCATCATTAAATTTATCAATAGTATCAATAACCGCTGATGCAGAATCACGGTCATAGGGAGATAGCTTTTCAAGATTATCTCTGTATTTTGTGAGTCCAACAGGTACAGCAGCAATACTTGCAACCGAATCAAGCTCACTTAGTTTTTCCAATGAATAAGAAAGCTCATCACCGTCATTAATTCCGGGACAAAGTACTAACTGCGCATTAATGCTGATCCCTGCATCTGAAAAACGCCTCAGATAGTTGAGAGACTCTCCGGCAAAGGGATTCTTCATCATTCTGACACGAAGCTCGGGATTCATAGTATGAACAGAAGCATTTATCGGACTTATATGCATCTTGATTATACGTTCTATATCTTCATCGGTAAGATTAGTCAGGGTTATATAGTTACCGAACAGAAAAGAAAGACGTGAATCATCATCCTTAAAATAAAGACTGCCTCTAAGCCCCGGCGGAAGCTGATCGATAAAGCAGAAAATACATGAATTCTTACATCTTCTATGCTTATCCATAAGATATGTCTCAAATTCAAGACCGTTACTGTCACAGTCAGAAACATTTCTCAGTACAACCTTTTTTTTCTTGCCTTCAGGTGAAAAAAATTCAAATTTAAGTTTTTTATCATCACAATAAAAACGGTAATCAAGAACATCATTAATCTGATTCCCGTTGACTGACACAAGTTCATAACCGGCTGTGATTCCTTTTTTTGCAAACTTGCAGTTCTTTTCAACATCATAAATCTTTACAGACATTGATCCACCAACCTATCAAACAGCAAAAAGGCGGGGAAGCAAATCTTCTCCACCTGCGCTATAATAGTACAAGATTTTCCGCTGACAAGCGGAAGAAAGAACATTATCAGTCTTCTACAACTACTACCTGACGGCCATTGTAATAACCACAAGCAGGGCAAAGTCTGTGAGATCTCTTATATTCGCCGCACTGAGGGCACTTTTCGATAGCGGGAGCTGAAATCTTCCACAGATTGTTACGTCTCTTATCTCTTCTTGCCTTGGAAACTCTTCTTGCAGGAACTGCCATTTTTATATCCTCCTATAATGGGTTAATTATTCAATAAACAAATCTTTCAACGCATCCCATCTGGGATCCGCAGGTGCACTGCAGGAACACTCACCTTCATTAAGATCTGTTCCGCAGATATTGCAAAGACCCTTACAATCTTCTTTGCACAAAAATCTTGATGGAATTGAAAGATAAATATCCTCAGATACAAGTTCATCAAGATCAAGACGCATACCGTCAAGAACAATATACTCATCATTGTCTTCATTTTCGGCATGTGTAAGCAAAAAGTGATTCACAGGTACTTTTGCATGTTTCAGCAGAGGCTTGTCACATTTAGCGCATGAAGTGGAATAATCGAATTTCGCATCCGCTTTGAGTTTCACTATGCCTGTTTTATTAAAAACGGCACCCGAAACCTTCACAGGTGTAACAATACATTCATCCTCAACAGAGAAAGAATAGTCAAACTCTACACGTTCACCTTCGGTATTAAAAACAGCATCAAGCTCAAGATACAATTTTCTAACCTCCTAAACAAACGCAGAGTTGCCCCTTAAACAAAACGCAACCATTATTATATAGGCAGATTCCCCGTTTGTCAACAGGAAATCTGCTTTTTTTTGAATTATTTATATTATTTTTATGCTAATTCGCAAACTTCAAAAATTCTATCAGGAAGATTTTCCTTTTCAGTGGAAACAGTGAATACAAACTGTGTTCCGGTAAGAGAGCTGAGTCTTGATATCTTATCAAGAAAATCTGCAAGGGCTTCATAATCTCTTCCGCCGATTTTAAGAGTTGCATCAACAAGTATATCTGTGATGTCGTGATCACCTGCACAAAGTCCGCTGAGGAAGCCGTAGAATGCATCATAACCGCTGATACCGTAATTGCTTGCAGCCAGAAGTCTTACCTTATAGCTAATCTGATATCTGAGAAGATCATCCTTTTCAACACAAACTACATGACCTTTTGATGTTTCAAGAGCAGCATTTACACCGTCAATAAGCTTCTTTGTCTTTCCTGTTCCTTTTTCACCAATAAAAAGTTTTACCATAATATCAAATCCTTTCAACTTTGTGTATATTATTTAAGACGCTCTTCAAGCTGACTTGCAAGAGCTTCATATCCGGGTTTACCAAGCAAAGCAAACATATTCTTTTTATAGCTTTCAACTCCGGGCTGATTAAAGGGATTAACCCCGAGGATATAACCCGAAACTGCACAAGCCTTTTCAAAGAAATAAATAAGCTCGCCGAGATTCTCTTCGTCCATTTTGTCACATTCAACAATAACATTGGGAACTCCGCCATCTGTGTGGGCAAGAACAGTGCCTTCAAATGCTTTTCTGTTAACATATGACATTCCTTTTCCTGCAAGAAAATTCAATCCGTCAACATTCTCAGGATCCTCTTCAATGATAAGCTCTGCCTTAGGCTCATTAAATGTAACAACAGTTTCAAACATAAGACGCTCGCCTTCCTGAACATACTGTCCGAGAGAATGAAGGTCTGTGGAATAAATTGCGGATGCAGGAAAGATACCTTTATTATCCTTGCCTTCGCTTTCTCCGAAAAGCTGCTTGAACCATTCATTCATAAGAGTGAAATCGGGTTCATACGAGACAACCATTTCAACACTCTTACCTTTGCGGTAAAGAATGTTACGGATGGCAGCATACTTATAGCAATCATTTTCTTCTATATCTGCAACATTGTATTTCTTTGCTGCATACGCAGCACCTGACATAAGCTTATCTATATCAATACCGGCACATGCAATTGGCAACAAGCCTACTGCCGTAAGGACAGAAAAACGTCCGCCGACATCATCAGGTACAACGAATTCTTCATAGCCTTGCCTGTCTGCAAGAGCCTTGAGTGTTCCCTTCTGCTTATCAGTGGTAACATAAATACGCTCTGCTGCTACTTTTTCTCCGTACTTCTTTTCAAGAAGCTTCTTAAAAATTCTGAATGCAATTGCAGGCTCAGTTGTTGTACCGGATTTTGAAATAACGTTAACAGAAAAATCACAATTCTCACAAATAGCATAAAGTTCAGAAATCTCTGTGGGAGAAATACTGTTTCCAAGGAAAAAGATTTTGGGAAAATCTTTTGTTGTAAGATTATAGTTCTTTGATTTTACAAATTCGATGGCAGCCCTTGCACCGAGATATGAACCGCCGATGCCGATCACAACAAGAACATCCGAATCGGAAATAATCTTTGCTGCACTCTTTTTAATTCTGCTAAATTCATCTTTATCATAATTAAAGGGAAGCTCAAGCCAACCGTGAAAATCATTTCCCTGTGCCTGATCTGAATTATCATTCAGTAAAGAATGCGCCTTTAATACCTCAGGAGTGATTGCAAGCAATTCATCATTGTTGACAAAACCACTAAGATATTTGCAATTGAGTTTTAAAGACATTTTTAAAATTATCCTCCACTTTGATATATTTTATATCATTTTACAATAAAGCAAAGAATTTTTCAATAATAATATCGAATTTTTTTAATTTATTTTGCAAATGCCTTCAAAAGGGCCTTAAGTGCATTAAAAAATGTCATTTCTTCTACATCTTCTGAAGCAAAAATGTCACATCTGCCTATTATCTCCGTTCCGTTTCGGATCAGTATTTCACCAATTTTCTGATTTTTTTCAACGGGAGCCATTATTTCTTCCGGCAAAACAGCTTCAACTGATATATTTTCTGCCGTTCCTTTATTGATAAGAACAGCAGGTGCCTCAGAACAGTCAAGACCAAGCTGTTCTTTTACTCCTGAGGTAACCTTCAGCTGCTTTTCAAAGCTTCCCTGAGTCTCGGGATAGTATATTTCATAATTTGCAAATCCCCAGTCCAGAAGATTCTTTGCTCCGTCAAAACGGTCTTTGCTGTTATCTGCTCCGAGCACGACTGCCACAAGATGAAGTCCGTCTCTTTCCGCCGTTGCGCTGACACAGCATCCTGCTTTTGATGTAGTCCCTGTTTTAAGCCCTGTTGCTCCGGGATAAGTTCTTATAAGCTTATTTGTATTTACAAGCTGTGTTTCTCCGTTTCTCAATGTATCCATCCATATTGTTGAATAATTTCTTATAATGTCATGCTTCATCAGTTCTATTGACATCAGTGCTATATCATAAGCTGTTGTTTTGTGTGTATCCGTATCATCATCTAACCCGGTGCAATTATCAAAATTAGTATTATTCATGCCGAGCGCTTTGGCTTTTTCATTCATCATGACACAGAATGCTTTCTCATCCCCGGCAAGCACCTCTCCGAGAAGACAACAAGCGTCATTTGCACTGTAAACACATGCTGCCTTCAGAAGCTCATTTACAGTCATAATCTCTCCCGGCTCAAGCCATATCTGTGAACCGCCCTTGTTTGCGGCAGACTCACTGCAGGTAATTTCCATATCGAGAGTAAGCTTACCGCAGTCTATCGCTTCACACACAAGAAGTAATGTCATAATTTTTGTAACAGATGCCGGATAAAGCTGTTCATGCTCATTTTTTGCTGCAAGAACAGTTCCCGTATTACAATCCATAAGAATACAGCTTTTTGCATTGACATTCACCTGAAGCCCGGTATTTGCAGTTAGTATTTCATTTTCATGAGCAAAGACTGATATGCACGAATTCAACATCATGAATAACGCGATAAAAACAATAATTATCTTTTTCATACAATTTCCTCCTTGCAGAATTATATGAAAAAAATATAATAATAATGCAAAATATAATTGATAATTCACAATTTAATGCTATAATTATAAAATCAAGATAATCGAGGTTTTTCCAATGAAAGTTGCAGTTTACACTCTCGGCTGTAAAGTCAATCAATATGACTCACAGGAGATGATATCAGCTCTTGCAAAGCGCGGATATCAGATTTGCGATCACAAAGAAAAATGTGATTTATACATCGTAAATTCCTGTACAGTAACAGCTGAAAGCAGCCGCAAGACACGTCAGGCTGTAAGAAAATTCAGAAACGAAAACAAAGATGCCGTAATTGTGCTTACCGGCTGTTTTTCTCAGGCTTTTCCGCAGGACGCTGCTCTGCTCACTGAAGCTGACATAATCCTCGGGAACAATTCAAATCACAGCCTTTTAAAGCATCTTGACAGATTCTTAATAACAAAAGAAAAAATCTTCGATATAAACCCTCATACCCGCGATGAAAAATACTGCGGTGAGTCAATTGATACCTTTGAAGGTCATACAAGAGCATTTGTAAAAATTCAGGACGGCTGCAACAGATACTGTTCATATTGTATCATTCCTAAAGCAAGAGGCTTTTCAAGATCCCGCAGCATTGATGACATTCAGAAAGAAATATCCAGCCTTGCCGCACTGGGATATAAAGAAATCGTTTTTGTAGGAATTAACCTTTCATCATACGGACTGGATAACGGAACTGATATCTGCGATGCTCTTATGACAGCTGAAAGAACTCCGGGCATTGAGCGTTTCAGACTTGGCTCTCTTGAACCTGATCATATAACGGATGATATTATAAATAAGCTTTCAACAATGTCTAAATTCTGTCCGCAGTTCCATTTATCACTGCAGAGCGGAAGCAATCCTGTGCTAAAAAGGATGAACCGCCATTATACTGCTGAAGAATATTATGAGTTATGTTGTAAACTTAAAAATACGTTCAATGATATTTCCCTTACAACCGATATAATTGTAGGCTTTCCCGGCGAAACTCAGAAGGATTTTGAGGAAACGCTCGCATTTGCAAAGAAATGCGGATTCATGAAGGTTCATGTATTCCCCTTTTCACCCCGTGAAGGAACCCCTGCGTTCAGGTATCCCGACAAAATTCTTAACAGTATAAAAAATGAACGCTGTGCAATTCTTCAGAAAGAATGCGATTACGTAAGAAACACTTTCATGTCTGAATACATAGAAAAGACCGTGAGTGTATTGTTTGAAACACCAAAAAACGGAATTCAACAGGGATACACAAAAAACTATACTCCTGTCAGCGTCGAATATCCTCATAATTTGTGCGGAAAAATCCTTCCCGTTAAAATAACAGCTGTTGATGAAAACGGATGCACGGGAATAATTCAGGAGTAATATTCATTATTCAGCAACAAACCGTTGTTTATATCTGCGCGCGATGCAGATCAAACAACGGTTTTTATGTTATGTCAGTTTAAGCACCCGGAGTGCCTGTATATACTACAGTTTCATTTTCAAGCTTAACAATACCGTTTGTTTGAAATTCATCAAATACCTTGTTAAGCGAAGTCATATACAGATCAAAATCTGTATCACTGTTTTTAAGTGAATAAGAACCTGAGAGACAACGGTTAATAAATTTATCTCTGTCAAAAACCAAAGGATTATCAAATGACAGATAATCATATCTGTCATCAAAATAATACCTGATGCGTTCATCATGAGGCTTTATACCGCCGCTGAAGCCTTTGAAATCAGGACAGAAGTCCGAAAAAACTTTATAAAGACGTTTATTTAACGGTGCTTCGGGATTTCTTGCATTCCAAATAAGAAATACACGGCCGCCGGGCTTTAATATACGCAGACTCTCGGTCTTAAATGCCTTTACATCAAACCAATGAAAAGCCTGAGCAACGGTGATAAAATCAACACTGCTGTCAGGCAGATTCGTGTTTTCAGCACTTCCTTTCACTGAATAGTAAAAGGGAAAATCCGACAGCACTTTATCAGCATGACTCCTCATATCGTCATTGATTTCAACACAGAAACAGCGGCAGCCTCTCGAAAGCAGGTATTTTGCAAATTTTCCTGTTCCCGAACCAACATCTGCTACAGACGATGCTTCAGAAAAACCGAATTTTTCAAACAAGCAATCAACAAATTCCTCTGAATACCCCGGTCTGCCCTTAGAATACTCCTCTGCAAGCCCGGTGAACTTATCTTCTGCCTTCTTTTTATCCAAAAAGAACCCATCCTTATTCAGAAAGCTGAACTTTGCTTTCAGAAAAAATCGGTAATCCGGTGCTTCTTTCGCCTCGTCATACTCTTTGTTTATGACAGCTTCAATCCATGAAAGCATATTCTGATCCAAATCTTCATATCTGCGGATTTTTATAAGTCCTGCTTTTTCAGCTTTTATTATTTCATTATAAGCATCTTCTATAAACTCACAGCCGGTAACAACAACCGGCTTCTCTGACACTACGGCATTACAGATATTTATTCCGGCATCGACACCGCAGACACTGTCAACTGAATATATATAACCCGATACGCCTTTATATGTTTCCTCAAGAGCATTCGGATAATATTCATCAATCACCGGAATTCCTTGCTGATCAAAACCGTAGGTTGCCCACTTATGCCATTTTCCGTTATGTAAAAATCCTGCTTCTTTACAATATTTTTCAACTGCATTACTGAGATAAACCAAAACATTTTCCCGCTTGCGCGAAAGATAAACCAAAGGCACATTGTGATTTGAAGTTTCAGGATTCAAAACACGGATGCCGGACAAAGGAGATGCATGATAATACATTTTATGATCCTTCCTTTTTAGTTATTAAAACCGGTTGTTCAGAATAACATATAACTTATACACCTTAATCTGTCATTTTTCTGAATCTGACAGCCGTTCAAGCTCTGAGAGAAGCATTATTTTCATTTTATCCAATTCACACGAAGACGGCTTGTTATCATCTGACCACATTATTTCTTTCGGCAGCCACCAGACAGGCCCCTTACCTTTGTTGCCATAGTCCAACAGGTCACCGGATTTTCGGGGAAAGATATGCCAATGCAAGTGAATATCACCGTTGCCGAGACATTCATAATTAATCTTTTCGGCTCCGAATGCATTTTTTACTGCTTCGGCAACCTTTGTCATTTCAAGCATGTATTTCATTCTGTAATCAACATCAAGGTCAAAAAGCTCAACTACATGCTGCTTGCAAATAAACAAAGAATAGCCGTAAAAATGCTGATTCCAGCCTAAGATAACATATCCGGTTTCAAGTTCTTTAACAAACCACGGATTCTTACCCTTTTTTATTTGTTCTATAACATTGCACATATCACAATTCATCTGTATTCTCTCCCATTAAAGCTTTTTGCTTATATTTAGGCAGCTTACCGACAACAGTATTATAACTGTGATCAGTCATTTCAAGAATAAGCTCGTCGGGAATGCTGTCTATATTAAACGTATTAAAATAAGGTTGTTGAACAGGCGGACAGTGATATCCCCTGACTATAAGCCCCGGATACATCTGCCTGTAGAAATCGCCTGTCATGAGTTCACAATTCAGCGTTACGGTTTCTTTTCCCTTAAGAAGAAAGAGCTGTGCAAAAATTTTACCTTCCACCTTAATAATATCACTATCAGGGCCGAAAGGATGGTCAATATATGCTCCTTTTTTTGAAAGGCAGTAATTGAGCAATTCAGCTTGTGTCATATATACTCCCCTGTATTATACTGAACTTCTATATATTATCTTCAGTTCGTCAAAGGCATCAAGAAGCCACCTGTGAGCCATAACCAACAAATTATTATCAAACTGATATTTTATATATTCGTAACAGGCTTTATTCAGTGCTTCAATGGTGGCATTTTTTGTTAAAGTTTCATATAAATAATCAAACTTCTGATCCCATGATATTTTATCTGCAATGAATATAATTTTATCATACAAGCTTGCATTTTTTCTTAAAGTTGTGTGACATTCAATGGCATTCAGAATATCTGAATTTACAATACAAAACTCATCTTGTGCAATAATTTTTGAAACTCTTTGATGTAAAAGAGCGTGATATTTTTCTTCGGCAGGGTCTGTTTCTAATCCATGAGCAATGGCAAAGTCATACATTTCCTGCGGTGTCATTATTCCGCTTATATCGTGAAGCAATGCAGCAAGTTTTATCTCTGTAACATCAAGGCTATATACTTCAGCTAAACCTACAGCTAATTCTGCCACAGTTTCAACATGCTTCAAAACATCTTCTTTATTGTTGTTAAGATACTTATTTTTGATTGAAGTAATTATATTATCCTGCAACATACATCATACCTCTTAGACAAAATGTCATCTTATCTGTTCTCTTCAAATTTCACGGCTGAGGGGTATTTATTTTCAGTGATCTGCGATTTTATTTTGGCAACCTGCTCCATATCAATATCATATATATTAGCAATGGCTAAAACATAATAAAGGACATCAAACAATTCCTCATCAACTGTACCTGAAATATCAGCGCTGTTATCGGCTTTTAATCCTTTTCGCATAGCACAGGCCAATTCTCCTACCTCTTCAGACAATTTCAAAAAATAATCTTTCAAAAGTTCAGGATTAAAGTCTTTTTCCTTTATGTAAGACTGCAAATATTTAATTGTAGTTTTACCGTCCATAAATCTATAACATCTCCAAATCCTTTATTTATACTCAAATATCGTTCAGCCAATGTATTGAATATAACCGATAATAAACAGATGCAGAGGATAGTATATGTAAAAAAGCCATTTCATAATTTTGTTTATCTTGGGGCTTTGACCTCTGTGTCCGTTATACATCATAATAACCGGTATTGAAAGGATAACACCCATTTGTATAATTCCGTAAAGCTTATCAAGTGCAAAGAAATATACAACAGAATAAAGGGCTACATAAAATACCATCCATAACATTTGCTTTTTGAAATTTCCTCTGTTTGTGCCGATAGCCAAAATACAAAGACTTGCAATACAGCTCCAATCGCTCGGGAAAGTAATAACACAAATAAGTAATACAAGAATAACCTTTATGCTCGACCTTATTCTTTCGCTGTTTACAACACGGAGCATTACCAATCCCCAAGCAAGAGGCCACATAACACTTGTCTGATTAAAAATACCCCCGTAATAAAACGGGATAAAGGATTTCCAATCGATGAAACCTGAAGAAGCAAATATATAAGCAAAATGCGATATAAAAGCAAACACAAATAATCGCAGTGTGTATTTACTTATATTTTTTGTGTAGTGATAACCTTCCGCTATGAAATAACACATAATTGGGCATGTGAGTCTGCCGATTATATGTAATGTAACCGGTACAATACCATTGTCATATCCCGGAAAAACCAACCACGCAATATGGTCAATAGTCATTGCGATAATCGCAATAATTTTTATTGCATTTGAGTTTAACGTATTTTTCATAACCTTTACATATGTTTCATTGTGTTTCATACGCATTTTTGCATAACCTTACCTGAGTTCGGATTTATCGGGTCTTGTCTTGACTTGATTCGGTTTACTTCTACTGCATCAAACAGAAAATTCATAAATGTTTTTCTTATTTTGATTTACTATAATAAACGACGCCGGAATACTCCCCATCTTTATTTAATCGTCTGTTAGAAATATATCCATCTTTTATAAATCCCGCTTTTTCCATTACTCTGAATGATTGCACATTAAGTTCGTTACACGAACATTCAACCAAATAATAATCACGATTATTCAACAAGTGATCTGTAACTGCTTTTAATGCTTCGGCAGCGTAACCATTACCCCAAAATTTATACCTTACCGTATAACCAACGTTACAATAATTGTGCTTTTTTACAACGGTATTCACATCGATATTACCGACAACTTCGCCCGTGGATTTCAATTCCATAACCCACTTTTCATATTTGTTTTCGTCAGCATCACTTATCCATTTTTTAATACATTCCAATTCTTCGTCTTTTGTCAAGTTGGGATATTTAATATATTTAGCCAGTCTTTCATCTGTGATGATTTCATAAATGGCATCAATATCGCTTTCTTTATATCGTCTTAAAATAAGTCTGTCTGTTTCTATTCTTGGACTTAACATTTTAATTGCACCTCCATGATATTAATAAACACATTATATCACACCACGTCTGACTTTAACAAAGCATAATAACAAGCATCGCAGATGCCCTGATTGTTCCAGTCAGAACTACGCAAAGTTCCTTCATATTTCATACCGCATTTTTTCATAACTTTACCTGAGTTCGGATTTCTGGGGTCGTGTCTCGATTCAATACGGTTTACACCTACAACATCAAATAAATAATCCATAACTGCTTTAAGTGCTTCGGATGTAATTCCCTGATGCCACCAGGTTCTACCGATACAATATCCTATATGCATCATTGAAACTTCTTCGTTCATATGCACAACGGCAATATCACCGATAGGCTCATCACAGTTTTCTTTTAATACAATAGCCCAATGATAATAATTATCGTTGGTATATTCTTTTACCCATTCATTAATAATGCTTTGGCTTACTGCCTCACTTGAGTGTGTCTGCCACATCAAATATTTAGTGACCTCAGAATCTGATGCCCAATTCTTATACATTGCGGCAGCATCTTCATTTACATATCTTCTTAAAACAAGTCTGTCTGTTTCTAACATTCCGGTTCCGCAATGTTTCATAATGCACCATCCTTTGCTATTATAAGTTTGATTTTATATCCTCCAACATTTCTTCATGTTGTTTGCAAAACAGTGTCGGAGTGTTGTTTATCGGAAAATATTTAAGCTCAAGTGTTTCACTATTATCGCAATAAAGCTCTCCACCGATAACGGAAAGCTCGTATGCAATACAAACACTCTGATATCTGTCGCCGTTGGGGCATACTGCATCTGTGTCGGTATAAACACCGATAAGCTTGCCAACTTTAACATCCAAGCCGGTTTCTTCTTTAACTTCTCTGACAGCAGCCATTTCGGGGGGTTCACCTAATTCAATAGCACCGCCGGGAAATCCCCACATATTGCAATCCCCTCGTCGTTGCAACAATATTTCGCCCTGCTCATTGAATATACAACCGCCTGCGTGAACTAATATTATTTTATCATGACCGACCTTTTTTCGTATCCATTGAATATAATTCTGCGCCTGCCCCATTTTCATTCCTTCTTTCTCCAAATATAACGAATCTCATTCATAAGATTTTAATTTTTTAGCTATATACAGCGCACACAAATACTGACGCTCTATGATGCCGCTGTTCTTTTCAGCTAATTCAACAATATCGTTATACGCTTTTTTCTTATCAACATCGGTGTTTTGCATAAATCTGTTACCCGTTAATGCAAAACCGTAAAATTCATCAGCCGTATAGTTCTGCTTCCACAATTTACTGATTACTGTCGGCTTTTCAAAAAGGTGTGAATCTTCTATCTGCGATACAATGGAATTAATTCTGTTATCACATTCAGTTTTAGTCACAAAATCTGCTATACCGCCGTATCGTTTCGATATTTCAAGCAACTCTTTATCTGTATCGTTATCAGTAAGAACATACATATTCCAGAACAATGCCAAATAACCATTATCTTTAAGAAGATCGGCACACATCTGATATCCGGCTGGCTGAGGCACCCAATGGAATGACTGAGCTGCATACACAACATCAAACTTTTTCTGACTGAAGTCATACTCTTCAAATCTGGCTTTGACAAAATGAATACTTTCATTCTTGAATCGTTCATTCCCGATACGAACCAAATCTTCACCTGGGTCTATACCTAAAATGTTAAAACTGTTTCCGACAAGTTGTTCTGTCGCTTTACCGCTTCCGCAACCTATTTCCAACAAATCAGAATCCTCGGATATTCCTGTAACAGATATCAATGAATCTATAATTTCTTGCGGATAGCCGGGACGGTATTTGTCATAATATTCTGCTGCATGGTTGAACATTTCACTTTCTTTTTGGAAGTTCATACGCAACTCACCGTTAAAACTCAAATCTTTTTCCGTCTTTGTAAACGGTACCGTCAGTGACAGTAATTTTTAATATTATGGTATTTACATCATTTTCATTGGTGTGACCGTTATCATACCACGATGCAAAGGCTTCTCTTAATTTATCAGCCAAAATTTTATTTTCTTCTTTACAGATATACCCCAAGTTTTCAGCTTTGCCATGTCCCGAGAACCATTCACCACATATTCCCACAATAGGATTAGTGCTTATATGTTTCATTTTGTTGGTTAAATTGTAAGTTATGGTGTAAAATGCACCATCAATATAAATAGCATTAACAGTTCTCACCCACGGAGTACCGCAGTTGTCAACGGTTGCAATTGATATAAGAGAATCTTTACTGAAACGCTTTCTTAATATGGTATCAAAATCTTTATTCATTTTTTACCTCTTACTAACCACTTTTTATAAATTAATAATATCACATAGTAACGGCATTTTCAATATTTCACTATATAACAATGCACCTCAACAATATTGCTATGGTGCAGGATTATTCTTTTTAGATTGCAATTTACGGTGTCGAGAAATAAGCGTTTTTGTCGAAAAATAGAACGTTTTTGCAAATCATGTTGAGCTTTTAGATAAATAAAGTTAAAATGATTACAATATTAATAAAATTTAGTTTTATGTAATAACTAAGATTATAAAGAGGAGATAGAAATGAGCAACAATACTTCACCATTGCTTATCGGGATTGGTGCGATAAATTTTGATTTTATTTTTTCAAACAATACATCTGATACTAAAGGTTACAAGGATACATATGATGACGGGGAAGAGAGTTTTGTAAGTCAAACAAACTTTAGAAATGAATTTAGCAAAGCAAAAAATTTTGTTAAAAATTCAGCAAAAACTCAAATTGGAGGTTCTTCTCTATTAGCTATAAAAACTGCAAAACATATGTGTTCAAATGTGCGAACTGCATATGTTGGTGTTTACGGAAAAATTCCTGATCAACAGGTTAAAGATACTACATTGCCCGCAGATAACCAAACACTTAGAAAAGAGCTTTCAACTTTTATTGATGATATGACATGGGTTTTTGAAGATAAATCAATAGAAACAGGAATGGCTCTTGTAATGCAGCATAAGCATAGAAGACATCATATTGATATTTTACCTGGTGCTAACGACCTTTTATTAAATAAAATCCAGCAATCAGGTGAATCGCATTTTATAGATTTTTTAAGTTCTGCTAATTGGATACACATATCATCACTTTCAAATATCGAACAATTTAAAACTATATGCGATTACCTTGAACAGGCAAAAACAAAAAATCCTTTTTTGAAAATAAGTGTAGACCCCGGATTTGCATACACAAAAAATCATATAGATGTTCTGCAAAAGATTTTTCCAATATCTGATTTTGTTTTTTTAAATAAAACAGAATTATCAAATATTTCATATAATTTAGCTTTAAGCACTAAAGATAAATTGAATATCTTAGGTCAAGAAATGTTAAATATGGCTTTAGCACCTCAGGTTTTGATTATTAAAAATAAAAATAAAAGTCTGCTTTTAAATTTAATTGATGGTGCACCTTTTGTGAGAACATATTATCACAAAAAACTTTTAGGTATCCGCATATTAAATGATACTGGAGCGGGGGATGCTTTTGCAGGAGGCTTTATAGCTGGAATGTTATCACCAAAAATGCTTTCATATCAGCCTGCTCCAATCAGAATGGGCACAATCGCAGCAACAGAACGAATGAAGGCACAAGATTGGCCAAACAACTTGAAAAGCAAAGCACATGATTTCTATAAGAAAAATATGAAAGACGAAAAATCAAATAAAAAACAATGGTTAAAAATACATTTTCCTTTTCTTGAAAAACCAATAGTTGATATAATTATTGGTATTATTACAGGTGTTATTGCAACTTTTATTGTTGAGTGGATAGTAGAGTTGTTAAAGAATAAGTAATTTTTTCAGTATGTAGTAAAACGTATACTAAATTTACTATTAATGCAGTGACCTTGATATATAGCAGATAATTCTCAAAAAAGTTACTGTTGGCTATGTATGTTGTTTGGATGCCGTATATATTTTCTACTTTTTACACTGTATGTGTACTTATCGCCCGGATAAACTCGGTGATATTTCTGACAGTTATAAGGCTATTACTAAACTCACAAATAATCTTCTGAATTGGGTTTATGCCAATATGGAAGATTAGTCAGAACAACTGATAAACCAAAAGAAAGCAACTCCGTTAGTAAAAACAAATTACTAACGGAGTTATCCTTTATTAATTGTTATTTATTACTGAATTGCATCGGGTCGACATTAAGCTGTTTGCAAATTTTTATTATCACATCAAACGATGCGCCTCCTACATCACGGGACAGTAAGGTCATAAGAGTGCTGTATGGGATATCGGCTTCATTGGCAAATTGTCGCAAACTCGTATATCTGTCTAAAATCAGGTTCCGAAGTTTTGTTTCTCTGCTCATTTTGGCTCCTCTGCAACAATGACTTTGATGCCCGTATCTTCAAGAGAAGTAATCTGTTCTTCGGCGCAGTCCCAGTCGGTAATAACCATATTGAATTCGTTGGCATTGCAGACCTTTACAAAAGAATTTACACCGACTTTTGCACTCGGCATCAGAAGACATTTCTTTCTGCTGTTTCTGAGAACAGTTCGCTGGAATGTTGCAGTTTCATCTGAGCCATTGGAAAGTCCGAAATCAGCTGTCAGTCCTGAACCGGTGATAAAGCAAACATCAAAGTGCAGCTTACTGACAAAATCTACTGCAAATGTGTCAACAAGAGAACCGCTTTTACGCATTTTTCCGCCTGCGATGTAAACATCAATGTTTTCAAAATCTCTCAGTTCTTTTGCAAAGTCAACACTGTTTACAACTACTGTGAAATGAATATTCTTCGGCAGAAGCGATATGACAATGTGTCCGAATGAACCGCTTGTAAGATAAATAATATCATTTTCTTTGATTTCGGTTACAGCGATTTGGGCAATTGCTTTGTAATTAGGGAATATCTGCATATTGTCATACTGACGGTTCACAGGAGGTATCACACTGACCTGACTCAGTACGATTGCTCCACCGTGAGTTCTTTTGCAGACACCTTTCTGCTCAAGCAATCGCAAGTCACGTCTTGCTGATTCATCTGAAATTCCATATTTAGAAGTTATTTCGGCAATTGTAATTTTACCGTTTGTTTTGATTATATCTGATATTTCTTGATGTCGTTCTTGCATAAACATAAGAAAAACCTCCGTAATAATGATTTGTATCGGCTCCGACGATGCCATAATACAACATATTCGGTAACAAATCAATATTTTTGGTAATCGGATTTGCGTATATTCAAAATTGCCCTCCACAAGTGTGGGGGCAAAAATAATTATTTCTTTTCAATTGGCATCCAAATTTCAATTGTTCTTCCGGTGTAGCCGCCAACGATTCCCCAATGATAAACCGCAAGTTCAGGAGCATTGATTATCCGGTACTCATCATTAGACAGCCACTCTGCTGCAATCTGTTTGCGGATATCAAAGTATTCCGGAATAGGCATTTTTGTCTTTTCGGTTTCAAAAATAAGATAAGTTCTTTCGGGAATAACGATTTCTTCAAATCCAAATTTATCCATAAATTCAATTCCCGTAACTTCACTGTTATACAGATTATTGCGTTCATAAGCATCTGTTGTGACAGAAATATAAAAATCATATCCGTCATCATCAAAATTTGAAAGAACACAATAATCTGACATTTTGTCGTTGCTCATTCCTTTAAGCATCCACTGATGTGCTCTTGTTGTCTTGAAAAAATCTCCCTCCTGCTGCTGTCTTGATGCATCATAAGGAGTTCCGCTTAATCGTTTTTTGTAACCTAAAAGTGTTAGTGCAGGTTTTGTTTCAATACGATAATTCATAGTTGTACCGCCTTCCAAAGAAAATTTCAGTACAAGACTGGAAAAGGATTTAAGATTACTGCCGTTATTTCGGGCTTGTGACGGTAGTATTCCGTGAAATTTCTGAAATGCTTTTGCGAAGCTGTCAGGACTTTCATAACCGTATTTCATTGCAACATCAATTACTTTTGCATTGGTTGTTGCAAGCTCTCTGCCGGCAAGAGTAAGTCTTCGATTACGGATATATTCACCTAACGTAAAGCCGCAAAGAATACTGAACACTCGCTGAAAATGATAGCTTGAAGAATAGCACTTCTTTGCAACTTCTTCATAGTCAATCGTTTCCGTAATATTATCTTCAATGTAATCAATTGCGTGTTGTATTCCGATAATCCAATCCATTATTATCCCTCCTTGTCTGTCATAATTCTAACAGAAGGCTGAAAAGATTTCCCGACATTCTTTGTTAAGTAATGTCGGGGCATATGGTTTATCACGCTGATCTGAGCATTTTAATCAATAGATAGTTTTTAACTTATTCCTTCCGTTAAATCAGCAAAGAAATCATTTGTATAACGGTTCATTTCCTCGCAAAGAGTAATTGTTTCGGGTAAATAGCATTTATTCTGATTCAGTACATTATTTTTCATAAAGTCCAAGGTATCAGTCAATGATTGCCCTCTGACAGAACCGGTAATTAAGGTTTTTACAACCAAGTATGTTTTACCGCCTTCCAATACATGAGCATCGTGCAATATCTTTCCTTCAATGGTTTCGGGGATTTCACTTCTTTGAGATTCCCACGCTATTTTGATTGTTTTGAAAATCATTTCATCATTGTAGTTTTGTTCAATCAACCATTGTCTTATTTTTTCTTCATCACTATATATGAAGCCGTGAAAATATGTAGCTAATGTCAAACAATCTTCATCAACTTCATATGTACTATTTGAAAGTATTCTGCTTATCATTTTTTGTACAAGCTCAATATGCCACATATTATGCATAATATCTTTATTTTCATAATAAGGTCTTACGAATTCAAGTAATGCGTTTTTATCCACCATATTTATACCTCTGAAAACAAAAATGATAGTTATTATACCACTTCCGGCTATACAATTCAACAATCTGTTGAGTTGATATGTTTAGTCTACGGATATATTATTTTGTTTTTCTGATTTTGAATATCATTAGAAAAAACATAATATAAAATATACCCACCAGATATCTTTACAGTTGTCAAAACTGATAATATCATAGTGGGTTATTTGCTGAAAAGAGCATAAAAAAATGAGTATTCACAGGTCAAATCCCTTATGAATACTCACTATGGTGCGAGAGACGGGACTTGAACCCGTACGGGATTACCACACGCCCCTCAAACGTGCGCGTCTGCCGATTCCGCCACTCTCGCATTCCGTTTGGAACATTTGAGAGTATATCACTACAGACGCAAAATGTCAATACCTTTTTTTATTTTTTTTATATTTATTTTAATACTTTATTATTCTGATTTGCTGCGAAGCTTCAAACTGATTTCTAAGGCTGTTTTTGAATTCATCGGTATAAGCATATCCCCAGAGATTATAAACACCTTCAAAGCTTTCGAAGGTTTCATCCGGACTGATTTCAATCTCGGAATCTTCAAGAGGAAAAGTAAAGCCGACAGTGCCGTTCGAAGCAATAAATACGTGTTTTGCGATATCGCAGGCAACACGATTTGCTTCATAATGAGGATATTCTTCGTCAAACTTTATCTGCGTTGTAGCAAACAATGCAACCTCTGACTGAGAAAGCTTATAGAACTCGGTGCTTGTGCCGAAATGTCCGTGATGTGCTACCTGCATTATATTGCAACGGAGAAATTCAGGAAAACGTCTTTCAAGCACAGCACTTTCCTCCCCGCCTGCGTCACCCGGGAAGCACACCTTATCATCACCGATAGTCATCATAATTACTGTTGACGAATCGTTATAATTTTCAAGAGAAGCAGGATATACATCCTCGTGAGTACAAAGAACATCAAAACGAGCACCGTCAAGACAAAAATACTGTCCGGAGTGCACTTTATATACGGGAATATCACCTCTCTTTGCAACCTCTTTATTAAACAATTCCGTGTGATTCTTATCAGAACGCATCCATGCATCTGATGAAAAGTGATCAGTAGGAACAAAGTTATAATAAAGTCCCTTAATGATAATATCATTATTATACATAAGTATATCAAGAAATTTTGCTATGTGATCAACATGCCCGTGGGATAAAAACCAACCTGAAACAGTAACAGGAAGCTCATCAGGAGTCTTACTTCTCAGAAAATCATATATACGCCTGTCATCATTAACAGAATATGTATGGGCACTGTCAACAATAAAGAAAGAATAATCACTCAGTTGCACGATATAACACATACCGCAATCAATAAGCGAATGATCGACCTCAAACTGCCATAAACGGAAAGGACACTTCCCTTTTATTATGAGTTCTGCATTCAATTCTTTTGAAAAAGCATCTTCAATTATACGCAGCTCTTTTGCTGCTTTATCATATGTTACAACAAGATGCTTTTCACCTGCACTAAATGTAAAACCGGAGAAATTATCAATTTCACTTTTCTGAAGCTCAGGATATCCGAGACTTCGGATATCCTGAATAAGCTTATCAAATGCAGAATAAGAATAATCACGGTACAGCTCAAGTCTTACGCTCTGACCGCAATCATAGCTTCCTGAGAAATGCTCCGGGTCAGCGTATTCTGATAGTATTTTTCTGACAACCATATTTACCTCACGGATCAATCATTGTAATAATCGGGCTTACGAAGAAACATCGGAACCATATTCTTCTTTTCGGCAACAGGCATCAGCCATTTCTTGAATACTATCACAAGAGCAAGCACAGCGACACCGATAAGTGTGAGCTTTATACCTGTTGAAAGACCTTTAGCCTTATATTCAAAGGAAATTGTATACTCGCCTTTTTCAGCATTGATACCGATAAGACCGCCTCCAAGTCTGAAGATATCACCCTCTTTGACAGTTTCACCTGTTTCGCTGTCTGTTTCAGTATAGGTAAGCAGCTCACCGTCAAGATAGATATTCCAGCTTTCATCGTAAGGAATTGAAGTCCAGAGAACACCGTCATCATTCTTGACAGTCAGATTTCCTGCAAATGAGGTTTCATCAAAGGAAGTCATTTCAAAGCTGCCGTTGGATTTAATTGTATTGTATGCCTTTTCAAATTTTTCCTTATCAACCTTTACGGCAGTAAAGGTTATATTGGCAGTATTAGTTCCTGAAGGAATGGTATAAGTTACAACAATTTCATCATCAGTGTCCTGATAGCCTACATCAATTGTGAAGGGTTGAATTGCTGAGCTTGCATAATTATATAAGAAATCACCGGCTTCAATCTTTATGGAAGATAACTGAGTAGAGCCTACATACAGACAGTAGTTACCTGCTTCTTCAGGCTTGATTTTTACATAAACCTTTGCTTCGTTTGAATTATTAGACTTTTTGACACTGAAATTTGTTGAAGAATTAACAGTATTTACAGAAATATCCTCAAGATTCTCTGTTGTAACAGAGGTAGCATCAACGGGAACAAGAATATCATTAACACCTGCAGCAGAATCCATAAGATTATTCTGCACAACAAACGGATTAACTGATTGATTATCCCAATTTTTTATATCGGCAGATACAGTTGAAATCAAAGGAAGATAATAATTATACTCATATGAAGTAAAATTACTGTTCATCTCTTTTTCAGTATAATAATCTGTTTCATTTATAAAGCTCATATTATCATAAATATAGCGGATAGAGAACAGTGAGTTGAATATAGGTGTCTGCGGATAATAAGTATAGCTGTTTATATTATTTCCGAACAGGCCGAGATCTTCCATAGTTTTTGCAGTGCTTTCATATGCCATAGAGGAGAATATTGAGACACCGTTATAACCGTACCAAGAAGCATCCATTCTTGTGCGAAGCTTTGCAAGCTCTGTTCTGTAAAAGAGCTCACTGTCTTCACTTTCGGTATTCTCCTTTATCTCAAGATATGATTCATAATCGGAGGTATAAGCCTTTTTGCTCTGCTGCATAACCATTTTAGGAGCATCAGAAGCAACAATTTCAAGAATTACAGTAAAGAACAGAAGTCCTATAACTGCACTTTTTCTGTATTTCGGCGAACGCATCATACCGAAAATTGCAATATAAAGTAAAGCAAAAACAACACCGAGAATTATTGTGAGTGTATCGGCATTGGGAATACCTATTTTTTCAACAAGAACAAGGAAGCACATTACGGCAAAGCCCATACCTATATAAGCCTTATTTGAAAACTCATCAATATTTCTGAAGGCTTTATAAGCTATGATCAGCAGGAAGAAGGAGTATGCAAAAGACCAGCGGTAAGGCAGGTCATTGGGCATATGAAGTCCGTGCCAAATAAAGTTAAAATAATTAAGTGCAAAGCCTGCAAGGCAAGCAAAAAGCAATACTGCTGAAACC
The DNA here is from genome assembly GCA_045591055.1 of Acutalibacteraceae bacterium. Taxonomy (GTDB): domain Bacteria; phylum Bacillota; class Clostridia; order Oscillospirales; family Acutalibacteraceae; genus RUG806. The sequence continues at coordinate 119,110 of JAZNSD010000064.1, forward strand.
ACCTTCTGCTTACCGGATATCTTTGAAGAAAGGAAATAAAAAGGAAGAAGAATTACAGTGATAAGACCGCAGTATACATTAGGAATAACATTATCACCGCTGCTTCTGATTGTGGGCTCGATTCCCGGGAAATGATTTGTGATAAATGTAAAAATATCAAAATACTGGTGTGCATTTTCAGGGAAGTTATCAGCTGTTGCAGATGATGACTGCAGACAGAAATACACAGGTATAAGAGCAAAAGCAGCAAGCATAAAGCAAAGAACTGACGAAAGAGCAAATGACCAACCTGTTACCCAGAAGCGGTTGTCTTTGAATTTGAAATCACTCTTTTTCTTTGTCTTCTTCTTAGGCTGTTCTTCTTTTATTTCTCCTATATTTTCTGTATATGCCTTCTTGGCTACAGAAGCAATTTCAGCGTTTTCCTTTTCTGTAGCTTTATTTTCAGCTTCTGCTGTATTTTCAGCAGCCTGAACACTATCAAAAGACTGAAAATCTTCTTCAGCATCATTTGCTTCAGCACTTTCAGCCACAATACTCTCATGATCTTCATATACGTTATCATCTGCGGCGGAAACTGCTGTTTCGTCCACAACTGCTGCTTCTGGGGCTTCTTCTTTTTTCTTTTTGAAGACAAGAGAAGAAAGCTCATATCTTCCGAAGAAGTAATAAAGGAAATACATAACAGAAAGAATACAAACCATATATGCCATATAGTAGTTTGTAATCATTGTATATGTCATAGTAAAAATATAAAGTCCCGGTTTATTATACTGAATGATTTTTTCGATTCCGAGCATTACAAGCGGAAATACTGCAACAGCATCCAGCCACATAATATTCCACGAAAATGCAACAAAATAACCGGAAAATGCATATAACAATCCGAATATTATGCTTTCTTTTCTCACGTCACCGTTGGACTTATTGGCATAATAAGTAAAGCTTGTTGCAGAAAGCATTGCCTTTAACATAATCATTATTGCTATTGCTTCGGGCATATTCTTATGTCCGAGAATAAGCATAACCAAAGCAAAGGGGCTACTGCAATAATTGAAAAGATTTCCTAAAAACGAACCGCCGAGACCCGAAGTCCAGGAATAAACCATACTGCTGCCGGATGTTAATCTGTCATATACTTCAGCATATAAAGGACCGTACTGATGATAAAGATCCATACGAAGAACAGTATGATCACCGAACCACAGAGTATTTCCGTGAAAAAGATATATAACCATCATAATACCGAAAGATATCAGTGCTGAAATCGCACAATACTTTCTTAACAGGTATTTGTCATCGACAATACCGTTTTTTCTTTTAAGAAGAGGACTCATAATTTACCCATCCTTTCAGAATCTATTGTATATTACACGAGTGTAAGCTGTTCTCCCTGATCCTCAGCAGAAAGTAATGCACCTACAGACGGAAGAGTTTTGGCTCTGTATCGGGCAGGTTTGACAAACCTTCCCTCTGTGAAATCCTCAACACATATCACCTTATGACCTTTTTTTAATGTCATAACAGCAACGCCCTGAGTATCCTTGGCAGCCTTTGATGCAATCGCACCGGAATTAAAACACATATAACGGGATGCAGATGTTGAAATTATAAATTCAGCGTCTTCTTTTATATATCTGAAAGCAACAGCTGCCGACTTATCAGAATATGCTTTTATCAGCTTTTTACGGTTTGTTTTGGTTTCATAAGATGCAACATCTATTTTTGCAACCTTACCGTTTTCGAAAAATACAAGAATATAGCCTGTATATTCACTGACAACACAAGCATAAACCGCAGTTTCTCCCTCATCCATCTGAAGCTTAGTTGCAACAAAGTCACCTAAAGAGCTTGCCTTACATTCATCAAAATCAGATATTCTGGATTTGTAACACTGATTTTTATTGGTAAAAAACAGGAGTTCTGAGTTATTCATAGCCTCCATAGAGAGAATAACCTCGTCGCCCTCCTTCAGCTTATGATTATTACCCATTCGCCAGGACTGATGGGATATTTTTTTGAAATAGCCCTCTTTAGTAAAAAATACCATTACGGAATAATCAGGTATTTCTTCATCATCCGAAACATCCTCAAGCTCAGACTCATAAATAATATCTGTTTTTCTGGGCATGGAGTATTTATCAATAACTTTTTTAAGCTCATCTATAATAACCCTTTTGATTCTGTTTTTACTGTTAAGAATATCTTCAAGGTCTTCTATTGTTTTTTCCAGCTTTTCAATATCCTCAAGACGTTTGAGGATATACTCACGGTTAAGATGTCTGAGCTTTATTTCAGCCACATATTCAGCCTGAATTTCATCTATACCGAAGCCAATCATAAGATTGGGAACAACATCTGCTTCTTCTTCTGTCTGTCTGATAATCTTAATAGCCTTATCAATATCAAGAAGTATTTTCTGAAGTGCTTTGAGAAGATGAAGTCTGTCCTTTGCCTTTTTAAGCTCAAAATAAGTTCTTCTCTTCACACATTCGGTACGGAAAGCAATCCACTCGTTGAGAAGCTCACCAACACCGAGTGTCATAGGTGTGCCACCTATAAGCACATTGAAATTACATGGAAATGGATCCTCAAGCGGAGTGCGTTTATAAAGCATCTGAATTACTTTATCCGCATCGGCTCCCCTTTTCAGATCAATGGTTATCTTAAGACCTGAACGGTCGGTTTCATCTCTTATATCGCTTATTTCGCGGAATTTGCCGCCCTTTACAAGCTCAATGACCTTATCTATTATTGCTTCACATGTGGTTGTGGGAGGAATTTCGGTAATGTCGATGCAATTATTCTTTTTATCATAGCTGCATTTTCCTCTTACACGTATGGAGCCTCTTCCCGTTGAATATATTTCTCTTATTTTTAAGGGATCGTATATGCATGAGCCGCCGCCGCTGAAATCAGGAGCCTTCAGCGTTTCGGTGCAATCGTGTTCGGGATTCTTTATAAGCTCAATTGTGGTTTCACATACTTCCTTAAGGTTAAAAGAGCATATGTTACTTGCCATACCGACAGCAATACCGGAATTGGAGTTAACAAGCACACTGGGAAATGTTACAGGAAAAAGCACAGGCTCAGGCATCGTATTATCATAGTTAGGAACAAAATCTATTGCATCCTTGTCAATATCTGCAAAAAGCTCCGAGCAGATAGATGCCAATTTTGCTTCAGTATAACGGGAAGCGGCAAACTGCATATTTTTTGAATATGCCTTACCGAAGTTTCCCTTTGAATCAACATACGGGTGTAAAAGTGCCTCATTACCCTTTGTAAGGCGCACCATTGTTTCGTAAATTGCCATATCGCCATGAGGGTTGAGCTTCATTGTGGCACCTACGATATTTGCTGATTTTGAACGCGCCCCCGTAAGAAGGCCCATTTTATACATAGTATAAAGCAGTTTTCTGTGAGAAGGCTTAAAGCCGTCGATCTCGGGAATGGCTCTTGACATAATAACACTCATGGCATAGGGCATATAGTTAAGCTCAAGAGTTTCGGTTATATACTGATTTGCCACCTCACCTGCTCCTGCGATATGTGCATTCGGATCCATGGGAGCAAGAGCCTTATTCTCGTCTTCAGTTGTTTTTTTCTTTCTTGCCATAGCAATTCCTTTCAGCTTAAATCAGCCATATCAATATACAGATGTCCGTTTTCGGCAATGTGTTCTTTTCTTCCCTGAAGATTATCTCCGAGAAGAAGATCGAATTTATCTGCAATAGCAACAGAATCAAAATCAGGTTCTATTTTTATCAGTCTGCGGCTGAGAGGATTCATAGTAGTCATCCACATCATATCCGCATCATTTTCACCAAGTCCTTTTGAACGCTGCACTGTATACTTAGCATCGCCGATTTCATCAAGAGCATCCTGTTTTTCCTTTTCAGTGTAAGCAAACCATGTGTGCTTGCCTGATGTGATTTCATATAACGGAGATTCTGCAATATACACCTTTCCTGCCTTGATAATTGAAGGCATAAGCGTATAAATCATTGTAAGAATAAGCGTTCTTATCTGAAAACCGTCATAATCGGCATCAGTGCAGATAATAACTTTGTTCCATCTGAGATTATCTATATTGAATTCGGGGATACCTTTAACTGCTTTTCCCGAAACCTCAACACCGCAGCCGAGAATCTTGATCAGATCGGTGATGATCTCACTTTTGAATACTTTAGCAAGGTCTGCCTTAAGACAGTTGAGAATCTTACCCCTTACGGGTATTACAGCCTGGAAAGCTGAATCTCTCGCCTGCTTGCAGGCACCCAGTGCAGAGTCACCTTCCACTATAAATATTTCACGTTCATTAACATCCTTGCTGCGGCAATCAACAAACTTCTCAATACGGTTAAGCATATCATTACCGCCGGAAAGTGCCTTCTGGACGTTGACTCTTGTTGCCTCAGCACGTACTCGAGAACGCATATTTATAAGAATTCTTTCACAGATTTTATCGGCATCGAGCTTATTCTCTATAAAATAAATTTCAAGCTGGTGCTTGAAGAAAGCAGTCATTGCCTCCTGTATAAACTTGTTATTTATAGCTTTTTTAGTCTGATTTTCATATGAGGTCTGAGTAGAAAAGGATGAAACAACAAGCACAAGACAATCTTCAATATCCTGAAATGATATTTTTGAGTCTGTTTTATTATACTTGCCGTTCTGCTTCATATAAGCATCAATCTGCGAAACAAAAGCACTTTTAACTGCTTTATCAGGAGCCCCGCCGTATTCAAGAAAGCTTGAATTATGATAATACTCCTTCATAGACATTTTATCGGAAAAAGCTATAGCAGCAAAAACCTTGACCTTATATTCAGGCTTATCCTCTCTGTCTCTTCCGCTTTTTTCACAAGACCAGAACTGAACAGGTGTAATTCCTTTATTATCAATAACCTCACCGAGATAATCCACAATACCGTTGTCATATCTGTATTCATAGGTTTCAAATCTTGACTCAGTAAGCTGATTCTTCAGAATGAAACGCACACCGTTATTTACAACGGCTTGTTTTTTCATAATATTCTGATAGTATTCCAAAGGAACAGAAATATCAGTAAAAACATCAAGATCCGGCTTCCAACGGATTCTTGTCCCTGTATCTTTTTTATCATAGGGCTCTTTTTTAAGTCCGCCTATATTTTCACCTTTACGGAATTCAAGCTTATAACAAAAACCATCGGAATGAATTTCCGCCTCCATGTATTCAGAAGCATACTGAGTTGAGCACAATCCCAGACCGTTAAGTCCCAGTGCAAACTCATAGCTGCTTCCGTCATTGTTGTTATACTTTGCGCCTGCATACATTTCACAGAACAGAAGCTCCCAGTTATACCTGTTTTCTTTTGCATTGAAATCAACAGGCATGCCTCTGCCGAAGTCCTGCACCTCAATTGAGTTATCGAGAAAACGGGTAACAACAATCCTGTTACCGTATCCTGCGCGTGCTTCATCTATTGAATTGGAGATAATTTCAAAGACAGAATGCTGACAGCCCTCAAGACCGTCGTCACCAAAAATAACGGCAGGTCTTTTTCTTACTCTGTCGGCGCCTTTAAGGGCAACTATACTTTCATTGCCGTAATCCGCTTTTTTTGCCATATTTTCCTCCGAATGTATTTTTTCATCATATTATAATACAACATTTTGTTATTACAAGTCAAGAATGAACACATAATATATTATTTTTATTTATTTAATTAAATATACTCTTTTTATCTTCGTTATTATTCAGTTCACTTAAAAACTCTGAAAGAAAGCATTTCAGAAATTCCGTTCTCCTTTCAGCCAATGCTTTGCCGGTCTTTGTCTGCATTTTATCTTCTATTCTGAGTAATTTATGATAAAAATGACCTATTGAAGAATCACTGTCTTTTTTCCTGTCTGCCAAAAAGTCATTATCATAGTATATCGGTCTTTCATGATTCCCGCCGTATGCAAAACAACGTGCAATTCCGATAGCTCCGATTGCATCAAGACGGTCGGCATCCTGCACTATTTTTGCCTCAATTCCGTTCGCTTCTTTTCCTTTACTGAAGGAAACTGATTCTATAATATTCCTTACTGCCTCTATGGTAGCTTCGTCTTCTCCGATAAGCTTCAGCATTCTTATGGTATTGAGCATACTGCCATCGTTTTCCGGAGACAATTTTGCATCGTCAAAATCATGGAGAATTGCAGCAAGAGAAATAAGATAAAGGTCACCTCCCTCATGTAATTGCAAGGCAACGGCATTTTCTAACACACGAAGCGAATGGAGGTAATCATGACCGGAAAAATCCTCCGAAAAATACTCTTTTGCTTCCCTTTTTAATATTTCTATATTATCCTTTTGTCTTTTTGTAAGCTGCATATAACATGTCACCGATTTCTGCTTGAATTTGTTTTTTAATTAACTGCTTTTTACAATTAAAGGCATCCCGGTCCGAGCGGAATGCCTTTAATGACAATTATTTTACAAGATACTTTTCAAGTACCCATCCGTAAAAATAATCTCCTGCATGAGGATGGTCATAAACAATTTTCACATAACCGTTTACAGATGCTTCTCCTGTAACGATTTCAACTCGTTCACCTTCATAAATCGTACAGATAAGCTCCGAAGCAGCAGAAGGCTCGGCGCGCAGATTGACACCTGCATGATCAGGTGTACTGAATGAAACATATCTCACAACTGATTCGTCAGATGCTTCATTAGCAGTAAACACACTTTCGAATTCAAGATATTGCTTAAGAACATAACAATGCAGATCGCCGTTGCCCACAGTTGCGAGAACCCGAACATAACCGGTTTTATTTGAAGCATCATCAGAATAAACATATACACTGCTTCCCTCAGGAAGAACACCAAGCTTATCAGAGGTTGACGAAGCAGCAGAACGCATAACAAGTCCCGCTGAATCGGGAGTGCCCGAAACAGTATAAAAGCAATTATCTCTGAGAACTATCTGATTATCACTCGTGTCAGTGTTTGCGTCGGAGTTTTTATCAGCAGCTTCTGTTTCAGACTCGATATAAACAGGAACATACACAGTTACAACCTCATTTTCAGTAACATCATCCGTCTTTTGAGTAGCAGAAGGCAATATATCCGTCTGCTCTGTTGTTCCTTCTGCTCCAACGGTTGTTTCGGTTAAATCAGTAGATTTCTTACCTGTAAAGATAAATAATATTGCAAACACGGCAATAATGCAAGCTAAAATACCTGCAATAACAGCAATCAATGTCACTATCATTTTATTACTCATAAAAATTCTCCTTAATTATATTCAGAAAACACAAAAAATTTGACAGGGATTGTCATATGACATTCTAACATATACAAAAAAAATCGACAAGAACAAACTTGTCGATTTTTGGTGCACCCGACACCTTGAAATCCGAACCCAATGCCGACTTTTCGAGGTCGGCAAAGGTTATGGTTTCAGTACCGTCTTTGAAGTTAAAGGTAATAACCATTCTGTCTTCAAATAAGAATACTGAGTTTACAAAGTTGTTTATTAATGTTCTTCTGTGGTCAAGCTTCTTCGGATTGAGCTTACGGAACTTATAGAACCAATATAAAATCTCTTCACGGGTAAGCTTAGGTCTTGACATTTCCTCTTTCATAATCCTGATTGAAAGCTCGCTCTTTTCCGCTTCAAGCTCTTCCATACGCTCTTTGGTAGTAGGTGTAATGATACCTTTTTCCATAGCTGTAATTAGATTGTTTATCGCTGTTAAATTCTGTGCATATTGCTTTTGCAGTATTGGAAGCACTGTGCTTTCCTTATTAAAGGTTTCAAGTGCCTGGTTGGTTAAATATTCAATGGTTTCATCATTCATAATAAGTCTGCGAATACTGTCAACAACAATATCTTCAATCCAAGCCTTTTTAACTGTTTTCTTGTCACAGCCTTTGTGATTCTTTACACTTACACATTTGTAGTATCGGTGCACCAACTTTGTTCTGCTTGTACCGCTTTCACCTACCATAAGACACTGACACTTGCCGCAATAGAGCTTTGTAGTCAGAAGATATTCATCTTCCGCTTTGTGCTTTGCAGGGGCTTTCTTATTCTGCTTCATTTTTTCCTGTACCAATTCAAACAACTCCTTATCTACTATTGCG
>JAZNSD010000065.1:0-54701 GCA_045591055.1 Acutalibacteraceae bacterium
CTGTCACATCACTCTTGCAGTTAAAGAGAGAGCATAAGGAAAGGGAGGTTAAAGTTTTATGGGACAGAAAGTGAATCCGCACGGCTTAAGAGTCGGCGTAATCAAGGATTGGGATTCCAGATGGTTCGTAAAGGATGAGGAAATCGGTGATACACTCGTTTCCGACTACAACCTCAGAAAGTATCTCAAAGAAAAGCTTAAACTCGCAGGCGTTCCCAAGATTGAAATCGAGAGAGACAGCGCAAGAGTTAAAGTTCTTATCCACTGTGCAAAGCCCGGTATGATCATCGGTAAGGGCGGCGCAGAAATCGAAAAGATCAAGGCAACTTGCAAGAAGATGCTCGGTGAAAGCAAGGATGTTTACATCAACATCATCGAAATCAAGCAGCCTGACCTCAATTCACAGCTCGTAGCAGAAAAGATTGCTATGCAGCTTGAAAAGAGAGTTTCCTTCCGCCGTGCAGTTAAGCAGGCAATCGGCAGCACAATGAGACTTGGTGCAGCAGGTATCAAGATTCAGTGCGGCGGCAGACTCGGCGGTGCAGAAATCGCTCGTTCCGAGACTTATAAGGAAGGAACAATTCCGCTTCAGACAATCAGAGCTGACATTGACTATGGCTTTGCAGAAGCAAAAACAACCTACGGCCGTATCGGTGTAAAGGTTTGGATCTACAAAGGTGAAGTTCTTCACGAAGCAACACCCAAGAAAAGAAGAGACAGGAGGGCTTAAAAATGTTATTGCCTAAGCGCGTTAAATACCGCAGACAGCAGAGAGGTCGCCTCAAGGGCGCTGCACATCGTGGCAATACTGTTACTTACGGCAATTTTGGCCTTGTAGCACTTGAGCCCGCATGGATCACCTCAAATCAGATTGAAGCAGCCCGTATCGCTATGACAAGATACATCAAGCGTGGCGGTCAGGTCTGGATTAAAATATTCCCCGACAAGCCCATTACAGAGAAGCCTGCTGAAACCCGAATGGGTTCAGGTAAAGGTTCACCTGAATATTGGGTAGCAGTTGTTAAGCCCGGCAGAGTTATGTTTGAAATCGCCGGTGTTGACGAAGCAGTAGCAAGAGAAGCTATGCGTCTTGCTGCAAACAAACTTCCCATCAAGTGTAAGTTTGTAACTAAGGAAGAACAGGGTGGTGAGTCATAATGAAAGCCAGTGAATTAAGAAATAAGTCTATAGCAGAGTTAGATGCTGAACTCCTTAAGCTTAAAAAAGATCTTTTCAAGCTGCGCTTCCAGCAGGCTACCAACCAGCTCGAAAACCCCATGCAGATCAGTGCCGTTAAGAAGGACATCGCAAGAGTACTTACAGTACGCAGAGATATCGAACTTCACGGTAAAGATGCTTAAGACAGGGAGGACAGCATAAATGGAAAGAAATTTAAGAAAGACCCGTGTCGGCATTGTAACAAGTGATAAGATGGATAAGACCGTTGTTGTTTCCGTTAAGGACAAGGTAAGACATCCTCTTTACAAGAAGATCGTTAATCACACCATCAAGCTTAAGGCTCACGATGAAAAGAACGAATGCGGCATTGGTGACCGTGTATTACTGATGGAAACCCGTCCTCTTTCCAAGGATAAGAGATGGCGTGTGGTTGAAATCATCGAAAAAGCAAAATAAGGAGGCACATTCATGATTCAGCAGCAGACTTTACTTAAAGTCGCCGATAATACCGGTGCTAAGGAGCTTATGTGCATCCGTGTACTTGGCGGTACAGGCAGAAAGTATGCCAATATCGGTGATGTTGTAGTCGCTTCTGTTAAGAAGGCTACACCCGGCGGCGTTGTTAAGAAGGGTGACGTTGTTAAGGCAGTTATCGTACGTTCTGCAAAGGGCGTAAGAAGAAACGACGGCACATACATCCGTTTTGATGAAAACGCAGCTGTTATTATTAAGGAAGATAAGAACCCCAGAGGTACCCGTATCTTTGGACCGGTAGCAAGAGAGCTTCGTGATAAGGATTATTCCAAGATCCTCAGCCTCGCTCCCGAAGTACTTTAATAGGAGGAGCGTAAGATGAGTAAGAAAGTTCATGTAAAAACCGGCGATACAGTTATCGTTATCAACGGCAAGGACAGAGGCAAGACCGGTAAGGTTATGGCAGTTTCTCCTTCTGAAGGCAAGGTAATTGTTGAAGGCGTTAATATCGTTACAAAGCATGTCAAGCCCAGAAAGATGGGTGAAGCAGGCGGACTTATTAAGGCAGAGAGCGCTCTTTATGCTGATAAGGTTCAGCTTATTTGCCCCAAATGTAAACAGCCCACAAGAGTCGGTCACGTTATCGACGAAAAGGGTAAGAAGGTTCGTGTTTGTAAGAAAGACAAATGCGGCGCACACATTGACTAATTAAGGGAGGACAACAAAAATGGCAAGACTTAAGACTATGTACAATGCTGACGTTGCTCCCGCACTTATGAAGAAATTCAATTACAAGAGTGTAATGCAGATTCCCAAGATTGATAAGATCGTTATCAATGTTGGCTGCGGTGAAGCACGTGATAACCCCAAGGCAGTAGATGCTATCGTAGGCGATATCGGTAAGATCACCGGTCAGAAGCCCGTAGTTTGCCTTGCAAAGAAATCAGTCGCTAACTTTAAGCTTCGTGAGGGTATGCCCAACGGTGTTAAAGTTACTCTCAGAGGCGAAAGAATGTATGAGTTCCTTGACAGACTCTTCAATCTCGCTCTCCCCAGAGTTCGTGACTTCAGAGGCATCAACCCCAACTCCTTCGACGGCAGAGGTAACTACTCTCTCGGCGTAAAGGAACAGCTCATTTTCCCTGAAATTGAGTACGACAAGATCGACAAGGTCCGCGGTATGGATATTTGTATCGTTACAACCGCTGCTACCGATGAAGAAGCAAGAGAGCTCCTTTCACTTATGGGCGCTCCCTTCGCAAAATAAGGAGGGGTAAAAATGGCAAAGACATCAATGAAAGTTAAGCAGGCTAGACCCGCTAAGTATTCAACCAGAGCTTATAACAGATGCAAGATTTGCGGTAGACCCCACGCTTATTTGCGTAAGTACGGTGTATGCCGTATCTGCTTCAGAGAACTTGCACATGCCGGTCAGATTCCCGGTGTTAAGAAAGCAAGCTGGTAATTAGAGCTTAAAGCAAAAGGAGGTTTACGGTATGCAGATTACCGATCCCATCGCTGATATGCTTACAAGAATAAGAAACGCTAATTCTGCTAAGCATGACACAGTTTCTGTTCCTGCTTCAAACATGAAGAAGGCAATCGCTCAGATTCTTGTGGACGAGGGTTATATAAAGAGTTTCAAGGTAATTGAGGACGGCAAGCAGGGCGTTATCGAAATCGCTCTCAAGTACGGTCCCAACAAGAGCCAGGTACTTCTTGGCTTACGCAGAGTATCAAAGCCCGGTCTGCGTATATACACAGATTGCGAGAATATGCCCAAGGTTATGAAAGGCCTCGGAATTGCAATTCTCTCAACTTCTAAGGGCATTATGACAGATAAGGACGCCCGTAAGGCAAATGTCGGCGGCGAAGTCCTTGCATTTATTTGGTAAGGAGGAACATAAGGGATGTCACGTATAGGCAGATTACCCATCACTGTTCCGGCCGGCGTTGAAGTCAAGCTTGACGGCAACACAGTTACCGTAAAAGGTGCAAAAGGTACACTTACCGGAACATTTGACAGCAATATGACAATCGCTCTTGACGGCGGCGTGGTTACAGTTACCCGTCCCAACGACCAGAAGGAGAACAGATCTCTTCACGGTCTCACAAGAACTCTTATTGCTAATATGATCGAAGGCGTTTCAAACGGCTTCAAGAAAGAGCTCGAAATCGTAGGTATCGGTTATCGTTGTGCTCTTCAGGGCAAGGACCTGGTTCTTAACGTAGGTTATTCACATCAGGTTGTTATGACTCCTCCCGAAGGTGTCACAGTGGAAGTTCCCGCTCCCAACAAAATTATTGTAAACGGTTACGACAAGCAGAAGGTCGGACAGTTTGCAGCAGAGGTCAGAGGCGTTCGTCCTCCCGAACCCTACAAGGGCAAGGGCATCAAGTATGTTGATGAAGTTGTTCGCCGTAAAGAAGGTAAAGCCGGTAAGGGCGGCAAATAATAACAGGAGGATACTTTTATGGTTAACAGACCTAACACAGCAAAGGCAAGACAGGCTCGTCATAAGAGAGTTCGTGGCAAGATCCACGGCACTGCCGAGTGTCCTCGCCTCAATGTTTTCCGCTCACTCAAGCACATCTATGCTCAGCTTATTGATGATGATAAGGGTGTAACACTTGTAAGTGCTTCAACAGCTGAAAAGGATTTCAATGAGTACGGCGGAAACGTAGAAGCCGCTAAGAAAGTCGGCTTGGCATTAGCTAAGAGAGCTGCGGAAAAGAATATCGATGTTTGCGTATTCGACCGTGGCGGTTACATTTATCACGGCCGTGTCCAGGGCTTGGCCGAAGGCGCCCGTGAGGGTGGCCTCAAGTTCTAATGAAGGAGGAATGACTTTTGGCTAAGTTTGAAACACAGAAAGAAAACGAGCTTCAGGAGAGAGTTGTTGCTATCAACCGTGTATCAAAGACTGTTAAGGGTGGTCGTATCTACAAGTTCGCTGCTCTCGTAGTTGTTGGTGACGGTAACGGCACAATCGGCTTCGGTCTCGGTAAGTCCGGTGAAGTTCCGGATGCTATCCGCAAGGGTATTGAAGATGCAAAGAAGAACCTTATGAAAGTTTCCCTCAGAGGCACCACAATTCCTCATGAGATTATCGGCAAGTTCGGCGCAGGTGTTGTTCTTCTCAAGCCTGCTGCACCCGGTACCGGTGTTATCGCCGGCGGTCCCGTTCGTGCTGTTGTTGAAACAGTTGGTATCAAGGATATCAGAACAAAGGCTCTTCGTTCAAATAACCCCTGTAACGTTGTAAGAGCAACTCTTAACGGACTTTCACTTCTTCGTAATGCTGACGAGGTTGCAGCAGTAAGAGGAAAGACTGTTAAGGAAATATTAGGATAAGGAGTGAAGTACTAATGGCAGAAATCAAGGTTAAGCTCGTAAAGAGCCTCATCGGTTGCAAGAAAGACCAGATTGCCACAGCACAGTCACTCGGTCTTCGTAAAATTGGTGACGTATCGGTTCAGCCCGATAACGCTTCAACCAAAGGTAAGGTAAACAAAATCGGTTTCCTTCTCGAAGTTACTGAAGCTTAAGAGCAGAAAGGATGCTTAAATTATGAAAATTCACGAGTTATCGCCTGCTCCCGGTTCAAACAGACCGGTTAAGCGTATAGGCAGAGGACCTGCTTCCGGTCAGGGTAAAACAGCCGGTAAGGGTCATAAGGGTCAGAAGGCAAGAGCCGGCCGCGGTATGAATCCCGGTTTCGAAGGCGGTCAGATGCCCTTACAGAGAAGACTCCCCAAGAGAGGCTTCAACAACATCTTCGCAAAGGAAATTGCTATTGTTAATGTAGCAGCACTTGATGCAGCTTTTGATAACGGTGCAGTGGTTGATCCCGCAGCTCTTATCGAAAAAGGCCTTGTTAAGAAAGAACTTGACGGCATCAAGGTCCTTGCACACGGTGAACTCACAAAGAAGCTCACTGTTAAGGCACATGCCTTTTCCGCAGAAGCTAAAGCAAAAATCGAAGCTGCAGGCGGCACAGCCGAAGTTATTGAATAATAACAGCAGTCAGATATTTTACTTTTAACGGAAAAGGAAGGAGCGTGTCTTACAAATGATTAAAACTATGGTCAATGCATGGAAGATTGCAGACCTGCGTAAGAAGATTCTCTACACAGTGTTTATTCTCTTCCTGTTCAGATTAGGTTGCGCAATACCTGTTCCCTTTATCGACATCGTTGCTGAAAAGGGAATCGTAGGCGACAACACCGGTACTTTCCTCAACTATCTTTCAATGATGACCGGTGAAGCATTTAACTATGGTCGTGTTTTTGCATTAGGTATCACACCGTACATTAACTCTTCCATTATCCTTCAGCTTTTAGCTGTTGCTATTCCGGCACTTGAAAAGCTTTCTCATGATGAGGAAGGCCGTAAAAAGATGGCAACTATTACCCGTTATGTAACAGTAGCTCTTGCAGTTCTTCAGGGCATTGCATATTTTGTATACATCTGGAGTCAGAATATGCTTACTCCTGCTGCTGACGGCAAGCCTCACACCGGCTTCGGTGTTTTCTTCCAGGGCTTAGTTGTTGTTTCTGTTCTTACTGCCGGTTCCGCACTGGTTATGTGGCTCGGTGAACAGATAAACGAAAAGGGTATCGGCAACGGTATTTCACTTATCCTCTTCGCAGGTATCGTTTCCCGTGTTCCCGCAATTCTTACAAATATGTATCAGGTAGTATTTGCTCAGGGCGAATGGTACTGGCTCATCGCTCCTCTTGCTCTTATAAGCCTTCTTGCAATGATCGTTTATATCTGCTTTATGGATGCCGGTGAACGCCGTATTCCTGTACAGTATGCAAAAAGAGTAGTTGGCCGTAAGATGTATGGCGGACAGAGCTCCAATATTCCGATTAAGGTTAATATGTCCGGTGTTCTTCCCGTTATCTTTGCAAGCTCAATTCTTTCTCTTCCTCCCACGATTGAAATGTTTATCGACAGTAAGCTCTCTGATGAGTCCTTCTGGCGTACATTCTTCGGTTGGTTCAAGGCAGACCATTGGGTTTACGGTATAATCTATTTCTTACTTATAATTTTCTTCGCATATTTCTATTCATCAATTCAGTATAATCCCATTGAAATGGCTAATAACCTTTCAAAGAACTCCGGTATGATCCCCGGTATTCGTTCGGGAAAGCCCACTGCTGAATATATCGCAAAGATAATCAGCAAGATGGTTCTTCTCGGTGCTCTTATGCTGAGTGTGTGCGCACTTTTCCCAATTGTCTTCTCTCAGATAACCACAGCTTGCGGTTACGGTCTTATCGACGTTTCAATCGGCGGAACATCAATCATAATTCTTGTTGGTGTTGCTCTTGAAACAGTTGCTCAGATTGAGAGCCAGATGATGATGCGTCACTACAAGGGCTTCCTTGATTAATAAGGAGGAAAAACCGATGAATATAATTTTTCTCGGTGCCCCCGGTGCAGGTAAAGGTACACAGGCGGAAATAGTAAGCGAAAAGCTTGCTATTCCCACCGTATCAACCGGTAACATTATCCGTGCTGCACTCAAAAACGGCACACCTATGGGCCTTAAGGCCAAAGAATATATCGAATCCGGAAAGCTCGTTCCCGATGAAGTCGTAATCGGAATCATTAAGGACAGACTCAGTGAAGAAGATTGCAAAAACGGCTTTATTCTTGACGGTTTCCCCAGAACCATTCCTCAGGCTGAAGCACTTGATGAAATGGGAATCATTATTGACAAGGTAATCGACATTGAGGTTGCTGATGAAAGAATCGCAGCAAGAATGTCAGGCAGAAGAGTATGCAAGGCTTGCGGAAATTCCTATCACCTTGAATATAAGAAGCCCTCACAAGACGGTGTCTGTGATGCCTGCGGCGGTGAGCTCGTTCAGAGAAAGGACGACGCTCCCGAAACAGTTCTTGAAAGACTTAAGATCTATCATGAGGAAACAGAGCCTCTTAAGGATTATTATGAAAAGCAGGGTAAGCTTTTCATCGTTGAGGGTCAGGAAGAAGTAAGTGATACTACTGCTCTTACTCTCAAAGCTGTGGAGGATTAAGCATGATAGTGCTGAAAACACGCCGTGAAATCGAGTTAATGCGTGAAGCAGGAAGAATCTCGGCAACGGCACTGAAGCTTGCCGGTGAAGCGGTACAGCCCGGTATTACTACCAAGGAAATTGATAAGATTGCTTATGACTATATAAAAAGTCAGGGAGCAATCCCCAGCTTCCTCAACTATAACGGCTTTCCGGCAACTGCATGCATTTCCATAAACCAAGAAGTTATTCATGGAATTCCCGATAAAGAGCATATCATCCGCGAAGGTGATATTGTGAGCATTGACCTTGGTGCTGTATATAACGGCTTCCACGGTGACAACGCAGCAACCTTCCCCTGCGGAAAGATTTCCCCGGCTGCCGAGCGGCTGTGCAACACAACAAAGGAATCACTTTATGTGGGTCTTTCAAAGGCTGTTGCAGGAAACAGACTGGGAGATATCGGATATGCAATTCAGGATTATTGTGTGAGCAGAGGATACTCTGTAGTCCGTGATTATACAGGTCACGGAATCGGCACACATCTCCATGAAGACCCTTCGGTTCCGAATTACGGCAAACCCGGTAAGGGAGCAAGACTCCTTCCCGGCATGACACTTGCCATTGAACCGATGATTAATGAAGGTACTCAGAATGTCAGAGTGCTTAAAAACAACTGGACAGTTGTAACGGCAGACGGAAAATTATCCGCTCACTTTGAGCATACCGTTGCAATAACAGACGGTGAGTGTATAATACTTACTCAGATTTAAGAGGTGCCGGATGTTTTTAAGAGGACAGGTAATAAAATCCGTTGCAGGACGCGATAAGGGATATCTTATGGCTGTAACAGACAGTGACGGAAAATATGTTTATGTGTGCGACGGAAAGGAACGCAGGCTTTCTGGCCCTAAGCGTAAAAATCCCAAGCATGTAGAAATTACATCCATGATTCTGGATGAATCACAGATGCACTCTGATAGAGGCTTACGGAAAGCTCTCGCTCAATTAGAGTCCAACAATGAATAACGGAGGTTAAGTTATGTCAAAGCAGGATAATATCGAAATCGAAGGTACCGTCGTTGAAGCTCTTCCTAACGCAGCGTTTAAGGTAGAACTTGAAAACGGCAAAGTGATCTTAGCTCATATCTCGGGCAAGCTTCGTATGAATTACATCCGTATTCTTCCCGGAGATAAGGTTACGGTCGAACTTTCACCCTATGATCTCACAAAGGGACGCATTACTTGGCGTTCCAAATAAAAAACCGATAACAGAAAAACTGTTATTAAGGCAAACAATATTAGGAGGTATTCACAATGAAAGTCAGACCTTCTGTAAAGAAAATTTGCGAGAAGTGCAAAATCATTAAGCGCAAGGGAAAAGTAATGGTTATCTGTGAAAATCCCAAGCACAAGCAGCGTCAGGGCTAAGCCTTGACCAACAACCTATTAATGGAGGTGCAACTGACAAATGGCGCGTATATCTGGTGTAGACCTTCCCAGAGAGAAGAGAGTTGAAATCGCTCTTACTTATATCTATGGCATAGGTCATAAAACTGCTGGCGACATTATTAAAGCAACAGGTGTTAATCCTGACATAAGAGTTAAGGATTTAACAGAAGACGATGTTTCTAAGCTTCGTGAGTATATCGACCACAATGTTAAGGTTGAAGGTGATCTCAGAAGAGAAACAGCATTTGATATCAAGAGACTTATAGAAATTGGCTGCTATCGCGGTGTTCGTCATCGTAAGGGTCTTCCCGTAAGAGGACAGCGTTCAAAGACAAACGCTCGTACACGTAAGGGACCCAAGAAGACAATTGCTAATAAGAAGAAGTAAGGAGGAGTATCAGTATGGCTAAGGCTGTAGCTAAAAAAGGCGCAACACGTAAGCGTCGTGAACGCAAGAATATTGATCGCGGTGCTGTTCATATTCAGTCCACATTCAATAACACAATAGTTACTATTTCTGATACTCAGGGCAATACTGTTTCATGGGCATCTGCCGGTGAAATGGGATTCAGAGGATCAAGAAAGTCCACTCCCTTTGCAGCACAGACAGCTGCTGAAACAGCTGCTAAGATTGCAATGGAGCATGGTATGAAGACCGTTGAGGTATATGTTAAGGGCCCCGGACAGGGCAGAGAAGCTGCAATCCGTGCACTTCAGACTGCAGGTCTTGAGGTTACAATGATTAAGGATGTTACTCCTATTCCCCACAACGGCTGCCGTCCTCCCAAAAGAAGACGTGTATAAGAAATTACAGGAGGTGTCATAAATTATGGCAAGATATACCGGTGCGGTATGTAAATTGTGCCGTCGTGAAGGCAAAAAGCTCTTCCTTAAGGGCGAAAGATGCTACACAGGCAAGTGCGCATTAGAGCGTCGCAGTTATGCACCCGGTCAGCACGGACAGGGTCGTAAAAAGTCTTCCGAATACGGAACACAGCTTCGTGCAAAGCAGACCGCAAGAAGATATTATGGCATAAACGAAGTTCAGTTCAGTAAGTATTTTGAAATGGCAGAGAAGCAGACAGGTATGACAGGTGAAAACCTTCTCAGAATCTGTGAAAGCCGTCTTGATAACATTGTTTATCTTTTAGGTTGGGCTTCTTCCCGTGCAGAAGCAAGACAGCTTGTTACTCACGGTCATTTCCAGGTTAACGGCAGAAAGGTTGATATTCCTTCCTATCTCTGCAAGGCAGGCGAAGTTCTTTCAATAAAGAAGGAAAGCCTCGACAGTGAAAAGTTTAAGGCTGTTCTCGAAGCTAATGCTTCAAGACCTGTTCCCCAGTGGCTTGAATCTGCCCAGGAAGCACATAGTGCAAAGATCGTTGCTCTTCCCGAGAGAGATCAGATTCTCGTTCCCGTTGAAGAACATCTTATCGTTGAGTTCTACTCTAAATAAGCCTGATCTTTACGTATTTGTTTCTATATATTTTTCACAGGACATTCTGTGTTCTGTAATTATAAGGAGGGTTTTGAATGATAGGTATCGAAAAGCCCAGCATTACAACTGTTGATTTGAGTGATGACGGTTCACACGGCATATTTGTGCTTGAGCCTCTTGAAAGAGGTTACGGCACAACACTCGGAAACAGTTTGCGTCGTGTACTTTTATCATCACTTACAGGCTATGCCATCACATCTGTTAAGATCAATGGTGTACTCCACGAGTTTTCCACCATTGAAGGCGTGAAAGAGGATGTTACTGAAATCGTCCTTAACCTGAAGAACGTTATTCTTAAAATCTTCGGTGATGAACCCAAAACAATGTATATCGATGTAAGTAATTCTACTGAGATTACAGCCGGAGATATCCAGACAGACTCGGAGGTTGAAATCCTTAACCCCGACTGGCACATTGCAACACTCAGTCCTGACGCTCATGTCAGAATGGAGCTTACTGCTGATATCGGCAGAGGTTATGTGTCAGCAGAGCGTAATAAGGCTTTGCTTAACCCCGCAATCGGCGTTATAGCAATTGACTCTATTTACACTCCTGTCAGCAAGGTAAATTACACTGTAGAGAACACTCGTGTCGGCGACATAACCGACTATGATAAGTTAACTCTTGAGGTATGGACAAACGGAACTCTTACTGCTAAGGATGCAGTTTCGTTTGCAGCCAAGATTCTCAACGAACATCTCAATCTCTTTGTTGACCTCTCTGAAGAAGCAGGCAACGTTGAGGTTATGGTCGTTAAGGATACCGATTCTAATAAACAGACATTAGAGATGACCGTTGAGGAACTTGACCTTTCAGTTCGTTCATTTAATTGTCTTAAGAGAGCGAACATTCATAAGGTTGGCGATCTGATAGAAAAGACTGAAGAGGATATGATGAAAGTCAGAAATCTCGGCAAGAAGTCACTTGACGAGGTTGTTGCAAAACTCACTCAGTTTGGTTTATCTCTTCGTCAGGAGGACGAATAATCCTCTTACAATCTCACCCAATATAGGTATTAAGGAGTGATTTAAATGCCCGGAACCAGAAAGCTCGGCAGACCTACTGATCATCGTAGAGCTATGATGAGAGCTATGGTAACTTACCTTTTGGAAAATGGCAAGATTGAAACCACCGTTACAAGAGCTAAGGAAGTTCGTGCTATTACCGAGAAGATGATTACTCTCGCTAAGGTAAACTCCCTTCACAATAGAAGACAGGCAATGGCTTACATTACCAAGGAAGAAGTTGTTAAGAAGCTCTTTGATGAAGTTGCACCCAAATACAACGAAGTAAAGGGTGGTTATTGCCGCATTATCAAGACAGGTCCCCGTCGTGGCGACGCTGCTGAAATGTGCATAATCGAACTCATCTGAGGAATTTCCCAAAAGCATAGTTTATAAAAATGACGGAGCACCGAAAGGTGTTCCGTTTTTTCTGTCTTTGAGGATTGCTTCGGCGATGCTGATAATACTGCAAAAATGCTTATTTCAGAGCCTTTATCAGATATTGACCTTTGAATATAAAACAGTGTAAAATTATAACAGAAACAAAGTATTAAGGTGAGTTTTATGAAGTATAGATGCTTTCTGAAAAATGCAAAGCTGTTACATGAGAAATTCGGTATTATACCTCTTCTTTACGGTTCTCTGGGGTTGGAAGTATTGTTAAAAGCGGATTTGGATTCTGATGATATTGATATTCTTATCCCGGAAGAATTTGTAACAGGGGAGAGGTGGAGCGAATTCCGGCTGTTTTTGGAAGCATCAGGATATAAAATGATTGATGAGCATGAACACACATTTGTAAGAAATTCGGTTGAATATTCCTATGCCGCTATAGAAGGCTTAAAGGATTTTGCCGGTATTGATATATCGGATATCAAAAGCCGCACAGATGGCGGTGTACAGTTTATGCTGCTGTCTTCGGAGCAGTATCTTAAAGTATATATGAAGTCTTCTCTTGACGGATACAGAATGAACGTGAAGGAAAAACAGGATAATCAGAAAATTGAGCTGATAAAAAAGTATATGAACTGATTTATATTAATCTGATTGAAAAATAACAATAATAAAAAGGATAGCTCGTTTTCGTGCTATCCTTATATTATTGTGTTTCCGCATAGGATTAAATTTTTTTGTTAAAGAAGAAAAGTTTCTGAAAGAAAAAAGCCTCCGTTTTCAGCGGAGGCCAAAATTATTAGATGGCTCTGATAATTTCCTGGAAAATAACATAAAGTAATGAGCTTGTGAAAGCCTTTATGAACTTATCAATGATGCTCTTTGTTTCGGCATTGTATTCAACAGTTTCTTCACCGTTATCTATTGTGAGAGCCTGTGTAACGGTCATACCGCCTTCGCTGAGTATTTCAGCACGTACATAAAGGAAATCCTCTGCACCGTCGATTGTGTCAAGGTCAAGAGTGAAGCTGCCGTCAGTCATAGCACCCTTATAGATAACCTTGCCGTTTGCGATCCACTGAATTGTTTCTGCATCAGTTGCTTCAACAGTGATCTTGTGGCCGTCAACAGCAACCTTTGTGAACATGGGATAAGTAAGCTCTGTGTTTGCTGCTTCAATTGCCTCCCCGGGGCCGATTTCGAATTCATTGGCTCTGAGAGATCTTGTTGTGGAGAAGAAAGCACCGTTTGTCATTGTTTCTCTGATGTGAGCAACATCGTTTTCTTCCATCATGAATGTCATAAAGGATGTGTCAATATTGTTTACATCGTGAGCATCAGTATTAGCATAGCCGATAACTGTTTTGCCGTAGGGAAGAGTGTAAAGAAGCATATTGTCCCAAAGCACTCTGTCGTAGCCTGTAGTGCCGTTATCCTCATTGAATACCTCAATGCCGTAGCAGGATTCATATCTGAGAAGAATGTCTGAGAAGTAAGCAATATTTTCATGCTCGTTTACAGCATCAGGATTATCGTTTGTTTCAAGCCAGTCGCCGGGATGGTTGATATGAGAAATACCGCCCTTGTTCTGTGTAAACTTAACAGCTGCTTCATAAGCATTTTCACCGCCGCGGTAGCCTGTACCTACACCTTCGGGAAGGAAGTAGCCGTTAACATGGCACTTTGTGAGAGTAAGGTCGTTAAGCTCATTAGCACCTGTAACGCAGGTCATTTTTTTGCCTCTGTTGTTGTATGTGCCGGTGGTTATACCTTCATACTCTTCATCGGTAAGAGTTGTCATCTTATTGCCGAGAATGTACTGATAATTGTAAAGGATAGGATATTTGGGAGCTCTGTTCCATTCAACACCTGTTACACCGTGGTCAGCATTACCGAGGAAATCAAAGCCCTTTTCATAGTATGCCTTGACCATTGTTGCAAGGTCTACATCAGCATCGGAATATGTTGTGTGAGAATGAAGTGTGCCCTTATAAGCACCCCATGCACCCTCGCCTTCCCAGATAACATCCTCGTAGGGAGAGTCGATTGTGTAGTCAGCTTCAGCTGCAAATGCTACAGCACCGGTTGATGCAATAAGCAATGCGCTTAAGAGTAATGAAATTATTTTCTTTGAAAGTTTCATCGGAATCAATCCCTTCTATTTATTATTAAATAAATAATACTATGTTTTTGTAAAAATGTCAATAAAAAGCAGTTATTGCTCATCAATTTTTGCAGGGTCAGGCAAATCAACAATTGCAGCCTCTCTGCCCAGAGAGGGTATAATTGTTTTTGTAAGAGTGTCAATGCTAACTTTCAGTGTTGCTGTATTGACACAGGGGTGTATGCCTATTTCCTTAAGATCAAGAAGATCCTTATCTATAATAAGATTTACCTTCTTTTCCTTGTCATTCATAAGTCCCATAACACTTACTGAGCCGGGAGTGATATCAAGATATTTTTCCATGTTTTCGGGACTTGCAAAGGAAAGCCGGGAGGAGCCTATCTGCTTTGATAAGAATTTTGTCTTGAATACCTTTTTTCCGGGCATCATCAGCAGGTAGAAAACTGTAGCCTGTGAATTACATAAAAACAGGTTTTTACAGATTTCCGCACCCAGCTTTTCTTCTATTTTTTCGCATATCTCCATTGTGTCCGCCTTGTCGTGTGAAACACCGAAAATGGGAATAGAGTGCTCCTCAAAAAAAGCATATACTCTTTTTTCCTTATCCTCGTGTTTTCCCTCGGGAACAGCTACAAAGGGCTCTGATATATTCATTTTTTCATCTCCTCTGCAATTTTTATTAATCGTTTAAATCTGTGATTGACGCCTGAAACAGTTATGCTTTCAGGCAGCAGCTTTGCAATTTCAGAATTGCTGAGCTCTCTGTCATTGTATCTTAGAATTGCGATTTCTCTCAGTTCAAGAGGCAATGAATCAAAGCCTGCCTTTTCTTTTATCAGAGCAATCGCATCATATTGCCTGCTTGCCGCAGCAATAGTGCGGGCAAGATTAGCATTTTCAAAATTCACCTTGCGGTTAATTGTGTTTCTTATGTCCTTTATTACCTTTGCACCCATAAACTGCAGAGAATTTTCTGTTGCTCCCATTATAGCGAGCACATCCTCAATATCGGCAGAGCTTTTAAAATAAACGGTATAAGAGCCGCTTCTCTGGGTCATTTTGGGTACAGGCTCATATTCATCAAACATCTTTATAAGGTCATCAGAAAGTCCCTTTGATGAAACGGCAAACTCCATATGATATTCCTTTTCGGGATTGGTTATTGTTCCGCAGGCAAGGAAAGCGCCTCTTATAAAGGCTGCAAAACAGCAGGGATTCTGAAAATTGGCAAAATTAACCCGTCTTTTCAGTTTGCTGTCTGCAATACCGAGCCTTTCAAAAACTGCATTTATAATGCTTTTGTCCTCAATATGGACCTTATATTTTCCGCCTGTAGTCTGCTCTGAGGCTACTTTATATCCCGACAGAAAATGCACAGCCTCGCAGTAGGCATCAGCAATTCCGGGGTTTTCACACAGAAGTGAAAATTCAGATGCAGAAAAAGCCCTGCCGAAAAGCAGAAGCCCATAGCTCTGAGCCGTTTTACAGCAGGGTTGATTTTGGAAATTCAATAATTCAGTTTTAACTTCACTTGAAAATGACATGGCTTAATCCTTTAATATTTCAACTTCAGGTTCAAGTAAAACACCGTGTTCGGCATAAACCTTATTTTTAATTACTTCCATAAGAGCGGTTACATCGGAAAATGTTGCATCTCCCGTGTTGATGACAAAGCCTGCGTGCTTGGGACTTACCATTGCACCGCCTACACATTCGCCTTTAAGTCCGCATTCGTCTATATGAGCTGCAGCATAGCCGACGGTAGGTCTTTTGAATGTGCTTCCGGCACTGGGATATTCAAGAGGCTGAGAATTTTTTCTCTTTGCCATAAGCTCATCCATTTTTGCCTTTATTTCTTCGGGATCGCCGTTTTCCAATCTGAAATAAGCACAGGTAACAATACGGTTATTCTTCATAAACGAGGTGTTTCTGTAAGTAATTTCAAGCTCTTCGGCGGGTGTTTCATCCGGAGTGCCGGTGTTTTTGTCAACACTTCTTACTGACATCAGCACGTTTTTGATCTCACCGCCGTAGGCGCCTGCATTCATATATACAGCGCCTCCTACAGTGCCGGGAATACCGTATGCAAACTCAAGTCCCGTAAGGGATTTTTCCAGAGCGAAATTGCAAAGGGCAGTGAGAGATACACCTGCAGCACAGGAAATAACTCCGTCACCCAGATAAATAATATCGGTAAGTCCGCCCATTAATTTCACGGTTATTCCGGCAAGTCCTTCATCGGCAATAAGAACATTACTGCCGTTTCCGAGGATGTGGAGCTTAATGTTTCTCTCAGACGCATACTTAAGTATTGCTGAGAGCACGGATTCTTTTTTAGGAATAACAAGCACTTCAGCATTTCCGCCGATTCTGAATGAACAATGATTCTTAAGCGGTTCATCAAATAAGATGCGGCAATCCTCATTTCTGAAGGATGCTGAAAAAGATTTCTGAAGATCTGTCATAAATATCACTCTTTAATTATTCGTCAAGAAGAGCAGCACCGATGATGCCTGCATCGTTGCCAAGCTCAGCAGCAACAAGCTGAGTCTGCTTCTTTGCGTGTATGGAATAAACTTCTGATCTGAGAAGCTTTCTTACGGGGCCGAGAAGATTTTCTTTTTCATTCCCGACACCGCCGCCGACACAAACCATATCAGGCTGGAAGATGTTGATTATATTACCGATACCGCATGTAAGCATGGTTACATAGTTATTTACAACTGCCTGAGCTGTTGCATCGCCCTTTCTCATAGCATCGAATGCAGTTCTTCCGTTTACCTTATTGATGTCATGACCTGCAATATCCCACATAAGGGAATGGTAATTCTTTCTCATAGCGTCCTTTGTCTGAGAAATAAGAGCAGTTGCGGAGGAATATTTTTCCCAACAGCCTTTTCTGCCGCAGTTACACTGAATACCGTCATAAACAAGAACTGTGTGTCCCATTTCACCTGCTGCATAGTTAACACCTGTAACAAGCTTGCCGTTAACAATAATTCCGCTGCCTACACCTGTGCCGAGGGTGATCATTATGAAATCCTTAACACCCTTGCCGCAGCCGGCAACCGCTTCACCGAGAGCTGCACAGTTAGCGTCATTATCAAAATAAACCTTCTGAATACCGAGTCTGTCTCTGAGAAGCTTGTATGCGGGAACATTATTGAAGCCCAGGTTGTTAGCAAACTCAATAAGCTCGTCGGACTTGTTAACCGAACCGGGTGTGCCTACACCTACGGAAATAACCTCATCCTTTGTTATGTAAAGCTGGCTCATCGCATCCTTTACTGCTTCAGCCATATCGTCGAAAATTTCTTCGGCAGGACGGGGAACATTGGTTTTTCTTGATGCTTTTGCAAGTATCTTGTTGTTTTCGTCAATGATACCTACAACAATATTTGTTCCGCCTAAATCAATTCCTATTCTATACATATTATTTTCCTCCGTAAATAAATTCCGTTTTTTATATAATGATATCTGAAAACCGTGAAAATGACGGTTAATGCCAGACCTCAATTACATTCTTTTTGTGCTCAGTTCCGTCTTCAGTGCCCATTCCAAGGCTCTGAAGAAGCTCTTTAGTTGCGTTGTAGCCCATACGCTTCTGACGGTTATTCATAGCCGCACATTCTATTATGATCGCAAGATTACGGCCGGGCTTTACGGGAACCGTTATTGCAGGGATTTTGATTCCCAGAATATCCATATATTCCTCTTCAAGTCCGAGTCTGTCGTATACCTTGTTTTCATCCCATAATTCCAGATTTATGATGATGTCAATTTTTTCTGTCATCTTTACAGAACCGATACCAAACAGATTACGTGCGTTGATAACACCCACGCCGCGAAGCTCCATAAAGTGTCTTATGTTTTCAGGGGCAGAGCCAACGAGACTTTTTGAAGAAACGCGTCTTATTTCAACAGCATCGTCAGCAATAAGTCTGTGACCTCTGTTAATAAGCTCTATTGCAGTTTCACTCTTACCTACACCTGAATTACCCACAATAAGAACACCTTCACCGTATACCTCAACAAAAACACCGTGACGGGTGATTCTTTCAGCAAGCTCAACTCCGAGAAAGGATATAAGTGTGGACATACATCCGGAGGTTGAGTCAGCTGATTGAAGAACAGGGACTGAATGCTTTTTTGCGAGCTCCATAAATTCTTCTATGGGCTCCATATTTCTTGATACGATTACACAGCTGGGTTCATAAGAAAAGAAATGCTCAAGACATTTTGTCCGCTTTTCCTTTGTAAGTGAGTTTATGAAGCCGAACTCTGTAAGTCCGAAGAACTGAATTCTGCTTGGATCAAAAAAATCGTGGTAGCCTGCAAGTATCAGACCCGGTCTGTTTACGTCTCTTGATTTTATAAATATCTCATCCAGCTCTTTTGGAGAATAAAGCACATCAAGTGCATTATATTTTACCATTTTCTGAAGAGATACAGAATATTCCTGTGCCATCAGTGTTACCTCGTGTCAGTCAAGAATGCCTTTTGTTAATGTATTGTCTTTTGCAGAATAAGTGTGCTTGCCGGGAATAGTGATATTTGTTCCGTTTGTAAGAATGACCTTTATATCATCCTTGGTGTGATTATAGACCATTGCGGTTGTGTTTCTGACGGTTATTGTCTGAACAGCGCCTTCAACGATACTGAGCTTTGTATCCTTTCCGATGATATACACGGAGGAAGTGTTGCTGTTGATAGTTGTATTTACTCCGTCACCTTTTATTATAATATTTGCGGCATCGGCATTTACGGTAAGTCCGCCTTCCGCCTTAAGAATAATGATCTCATTTACAGAAGAGTTTATTTCAACCTTTCCGTATGTGTCAATAATAATTGTTTTTTCTGTGTCTGCTTCTTTTTCAAATACAAAATCTTCTGTTCCTTCGTATGCAACTGCATTAAGATCGGGATTTGTGAGAAGCTCATCAAATTGTTCAAAGTTCGTTGCGGGCTTTGCTGCTTCGGCCCGGGATATTTTTTCTTCTGTTTCAATGATTGTGTTCTGTATGGTCACTGAATCGGAATCACTGTTCATTGTTGCTGTTTCTCCTTCGGGAGAATTGCAGGAGGATAATGCAGTAATGCAGATTATTCCTGCTGCAAATAATGCAATAAATCTTTTTGACATATTAAAACCTCCTGATATTGATATTATCAGCATCAGCAAAAAAAAGGAAATTACATATAAAGCCGGAGAATAATCTCCGGCAATTCATTAAACTGTCTGTTACTCTGCTTCAGTAATTTCCTGCTCATCAGAGCTTAATGTAGTTGCTTCTTCGGAGAGTGCTTCACTTACGGATTCTTCTTCGGAAGCGGATTGTGCTTCTGTTGTGTCATCCTGTGCTGCTTCAGTTGTGTCGGTGTCTTCAGCACCTTCTTCAACTGTTTCATATGTGAAGTCATAGGTTGTTGTTTTTGTAAGGTCGAAAACGATTTCGATATCGCCGTATTCAGCAAGAGCTCCTGTACCCTGAGCCTTAACGGTTACACGCATATTCTGTTCGAATCTTACGAATGAAATGTTACCTTCGCCGAGATCAGCATCTGAAGAAATTCTGCACTCTCTGTTCTCGGTTGTGTAGTCGGAAACTGTGATATATTCGGAGATGCATTCGAAGTTTTTGAGCACATCTTCCTTGCTCTTTGCTGAACCGAATACAGCTTCAATTACGGAATCGTCTGCATAAATAACAGTTGTTTCTTCTTCTGTTGTTTCTTCTGATTCTTCAGCGGTAGCTTCTTCTGCAGCTGCCTCTTCAGTAGTTTCTTCTTCAGTAGTTTCTTCTTCAGTAGTTGCTTCTTCAGTAGTTGCTTCTTCTGTTTCTTCAACTACCTCTTCTGCATAGATGTCTTCAGCATAAATGTCTTCAGCATAAATGTCTTCTGCTTCGGGAGCTGTTGTTTCTTCAGCTGTTGTTTCTTCAAGTGTTGCGGCTTCTGCAGCGGGAACACTTTCATAGTAAGAGAAGGTAAGATGAAGAGTATTGTCGCTGATATACTGTCTTGTAACAACAACTTCTTCTTCTGCACCGCTTTCGTTGGTAACTACTTCTGTTTTTTCGTTGCCCTTATCATCAGTTTCGTTTTCTGTAGCAATATTTCTTTCAAACCGGAGCTCAACAACCTTTGATGCATCAATATCCTTGAGAAGAGTATCGGCTGTGCCTGTGATTTCTTCTGATGTGCCGCCGGGATTTCCGGACATAATAAATGTTTTGAGCTGATTTGCTGCTGCATCAAGAATGCCTGCTTCTTCGCCTTCGGCATTAAGAACCTCAGGTCTGCCTGCTGAATAGCTTACGCTTTCTGTGATTTTGACTGCAGAATTAACGGAAGCGTCGAGCAGTTTGTTGAATTCATCAATCACAGCAGCCTCTTCAGGGGTATCAAAAATTTCGGGTTTGTTATTCGCTGCGTTTCTCATGCTTTCAAAAATGCTGCAGGATGAGAAAGAAAGAATGAGAACTGCAACTGTAAGGAATGAAATTATTGTTCTGAAAGATTTTTTCATTGGTACCATGCTCCTTTATAATTATACACAAATTAGTATAACAGAAGCATTGTGCTTTTGCAAGAAAAATTATATTAATTATATAATTATTTTTATTATTATTTTTTAATACAGAAAAAGAAAAACTGCATATCCCGTCTGACAGGATATGCAGAAACTATCAATATTCTTTTTTGAGCCCCTGTTCATCAAACAGGAATACTGTTTCAAGTGCGATTTCCACACCTTTTTCTATGGTTTTAAGATTCAGTATATCTGCTTTATCATCACGGGTGTGATAATATTTGGGAGGACCGGGATTCATTGCGGCAAAGGTTGTTGCATGAACACCGCCCTGGGTCATTGCTGCTGCATCGGAGGCTCCTGCAAACAACAGAGCATAGGGAAGATCAACTCCTGCATATTCGCCGCCCTTTTTAAGAAGTGCGCAGGCTTCTCTGCTGTGCTTTGTAAGACCTGACATATCCTTATGGTATATAGCCATATCGTCATAGTCTGTTATGGTATCAAAAGCAATGAAAACTGTTTCAATCTCAGCGCCCTTTTTGAATTCGGGGTGAAGCTTTGCAGCTGCCTTTGCGCCTCTGAGACCTTCTTCTTCAGCACCTGAGAACATTGCGATTACTTCAGTGTTTTCAAATCTGATGTTGTTATCGCCCATAAACTTAAGCACTGAAGCACCCATCATACAGCCTGTGAGATTATCGTTTGCACCGTCTACACATATTTTATAGTTCATAAAAACAGTGAGACCGATATAGCCGGGAATAAATGCACAGCCGATTCCTGCAATTACAGGATTGAATTCCTGAGTCACAAGCATGTAAACTGTAGTGAAAACAGTATAAATAAGACCGGCAGCGGGATAAATGAAAGCTGCATACATAAAGGGAGCGCCGCCCATATGTGTGAATCTCCATTCAATTGAAGAGTCGGAATGTCCTGCGATAATAATACGTCTTTTTACTTCGCCGGTGGGTTTTCTGATACAATATGTATTGTGGGATTCAAGCTTTTTGAAGAAGGGATCAATCACCGGCTGATAGAAAAGGAATTCACCGAAAAGCATAATAGCCGTAATAATACAGCATACTGCAGTTACATAAGGTGCAAAAAACACATCCGGTATAAACAGATTAATAATGGTTGCGGCATTTGCTATAAGAAGGAAGATTCCGCCGAGGCGAAGCCATCCGAGGAATGCGCGGTGGGAAATACGGAAGGATTCCTGCTTTACCTCATCGGCTGCATCGCCGACCTGCTTTGCCAGGTAATTCTGTGCATCAAGCTCTGCCTGAGTGCCCGCTTCACGGGGGCCTATTTCCTGGCAGATCTTTTTGATCGTACGTGCTGAAAAATTGGCATACATACGTAGACCGGATCTGAAATTCGGTATGCTGTTAGAAGCTCTCATTCATAAATACTCCTTTAGATATATTAGTGAGATTTTAACATAATTTCTGAAAATTGTCGAGATATAAAACCTCTAAACAAAAAATATTTTATTGTAGAAAACTAACAAAATAGTAATAGTTTATTTTCTTCACTTGAATTAAAAATGCAAAATATTCCACATTATCAATGTTCATTGTCGGAAAAAAGGCACCAAAGCGGCCCGGGCAGCTTCGGTGTCTTTTCTGTTGTTTTTTCTGTTAAAAGTCTGTATTTATATGTGGAGTTCAAGCAGAAAACGGCATCCCGTCATGCTGCTCCCGTTCACTGTATAAATGACTTAATGCTAATTCAGAAAAAGCTTATTTCATACCGTTTTCGTATGCTTCGATCATCTTCTTGACCATCTGACCGCCTACAGAGCCTGCCTGACGGGATGTGAGATCGCCGTTGTAGCCCTGCTTGAGGTTTACACCAACTTCTGAAGCAGCTTCCATCTTAAACTTGTTGAGAGCTTCTCTTGCTTCGGGTACAAGACTTGAATTACTACCCTTCACTATATTTCACTCCTTTTGCAAAAAGTTTTGTTTGATTTGCATTACTATTATGCACACAATACAAAAGATTATTACAAGAAATTTTTGTCTTGCAAAGAATGATAAAATTGTGTGCTGAGTGTATTATGTGCCGTGAAAGGAAAATAATCAAAGGAAAAATAAGGAAAATGAATCAAGTGAATATATAGGAAAAGAATTTTCTGATTTCAATTAAAAGTTTTTTAAATGAATTTTTTATTTCTTCAAAAACAGAAGTACAGCCGGAGCTTTCCTCGGTATCTGCTGAAGAATAATCTGCATCGGAATCGAAAACAAAGGAGAATCTTCCGCCGGGGGCTGTGTCACCGTTCAGATAGAATGACATTGCATCATCACCCTGAAGAAAATCCGACCACTTGAAATTGAATCTTACTTTTTCACCGGTAAGACCGAGAGCAGCACGGGGAATTGCAAGCTGCAGAACATTATCGCTGATACTGATGTCAACCTTGCAAACCTCGCTGAAGGAAAGACCGCCCTCAGCTTTTTCAAGAACTGCCTTGTTGTTTTCGGGAGAGCTTCTGTTTATAACATATTCGAAGCCTTCCCAGTTAGGAGATACACCGCTGAAATCGGTATCTATAAGAAGACGCATCCAGTCGCTGTCGGTACAGGGGGAAAGTGTATCTGCCGTTTCAACATAGAAATATATATTATCTTCATCATAAGCTGCCTTTGAAAGCACAATGTCATTTCTTGTGCCGGGATTGTTATAGTGATATCCCTTCCAGCCGTCATTGTTTCTTGTCTTTGCTCCGCCTTCATAATGCCTGTACTCAGGGAGAATGTCATCCCATTGTGATGTATCGGAATAGATGTCCACGGTTTTTGATGCCTTGTTCTCAGGCTGAGGGGAAGTGCCCTTGAAGCGGCGCACATTTTCAACAAGCTGATAATAATAATGATCCTTAAGCACACCTGAGGATGGCTCTATGTCACGGCTGTATTCGGGACTGAACTGATCGGGGAATGCATTTTCGGTGCCCTGCCACTCCATAAATCTGCCTGCTATCCATTCATTGAAGCCTGTCACAAAAATGAATTCCGGATCTGATTCTATTGCATAATCCCATTGCTGTTGGAAATTAAGACCGTAAAGAAGAGAATTCTCAATGTTTTTGTCTACGGTGATCTCCTTGCCGCCGAAGCTATACGAATATGAGAATTCTCCGTCGGTAAAGCTTCTGCCCTGAACTGTGCCTGCAGGGGCATTCATAGCACAAAGTCCGTTTTCATTTGCATTCTGTGCAACGGAAACACACATCTGCTCAATATTTCCGCAGATATCCTTTCCGAATTTTGTCTGAGGATAATCCGAGCACCAGCCCCAGGTATTCTGAAGCATAGAAGTGTCTTTTGCAAAATAAGTTGACTCGTTATTTCTGAATGTGAAGAAATTATAAATCTCTCTGTCCTTTTTTTCGGTGAGATCAAGACAATTCATATCAGCCATCACAAGAGGCTTATTATCCCACATGAACCAGAAATCCTTATATCTTCCCTTGCTGTAGAGGTTATCATAAAGATCAATGAGCTGATTTCTTGTATCATCTTTTCCTGTGAAATTGAGAATAAAAGCAATGTCGGGTGTGTTTATTCCGTCTGCTCTTGCCTCGCTCCAGACTCTGAGCAGAGCTTCATAGCCCTCGGTGAAAACAAGGTCAGAATTGGTTGCATCAAAAATTACCGTATCAATGTCTGCATCTGCAAGAAGCTCAGCATGTCTTCTGAGCACATATTCGTCGAGATTTGAATAATAGCCCAAAAGAGGCTCGTCCCAGAAATAGGGTCTGCCGTCATAGGTGCTGTTCCATGCAGGATGAAGCCAATTGTTTACAGCCTCGGGGTAAATGTCCAGCACACTGCCCGTTGTGATGGGAGATGTATCTGCAGTCCAGGGATAATGCCATATCCAATAGAACATTCCCACAAACTTACCGTCTTTTTTGTCGCCCGTCTGTTCGTTCAGCGAAAGTGTTCTTCCGAGTCCGTCAACGCCTGCCCATAATGTAGGATCGATTTCCGCAGAAGCCGCTGAAAGGGGAATAAGTCCTGTAATAAGGATAAGCGAGAGAATCAATGCTGTTATTTTTCTGATATTCATTGATTTAACCTCCTGAGTTATATATGATTTCCGTAGGAAGTGATGATACCTTTTGCAATTTCTGTTTTTGTTTTCCGTGCTTCCATTGCTCTTTGCTCTATATATTTATGTGCACGCGCTTCCGTCATTCCAAGTGAACTTATAAGAATCAGCTTTGCACGGCTTATGAGATTCAGTTCTTCTATTTTTCCGGAATTGCAGTCCGTATTCTTTTTCAGCAGACTGAGTTTTTTTTCAGTTGCAAGAAGAAGGGAAACCGACTGGGCGGCAATCTCGGGGGTGGTTGGCTTCGAAAGGGTAAGAATACCGTGTTGAGCGGCTTTGTCCGATGCCTGTTCATACAGTTCGGAGGGGAGAAACATAAGTACTGCATAATTCTTTTCTTCTGCGCTCCTGACTGCAAAATCAAGACCGAAGCCGTCAGACAGGGGTGCATTCAGTATAAGAGACGACACATCGTGTGTAAGCATAATTTTCTGGGCATCTGCAAGACTTACAGCCGTAAAAACTTCTTTTCCGGAAATCATTGCGATGATTTTTTTTAAGGATTCCGAAAATTTTATAAAGCTGCTTACTATAAGGATTCCCTGTTCTTTCATCTGAATTATGCACCTCCTTCTGAATATTTTGCGGCAAAGTTATTTACATCAGGTAATATTTATTATATTATATACTAAAAAACCTCTTGATGCTACTGTTTTTTTTCTTAAGTGCCAAAAATAGATTAAGGATGGTGTCTTATGTCCGGAAAGCTGTCTTTTTATGTGCTGACAGATACTCATTATCTGTCTGAAAAAATGTGGGTAGAAGGAAAAAGTATAAACAGCCGTGAAATGGGCGACCAGATTGCAATAAAATGTACGCCGCAGGTGCTGAGAAGCTTTTTCAAAAAAATTATTGAGGACAAAGAATCCGAATATGTTCTCATAACGGGAGATCTTATCAACAGCGGGGATCTTCAGAGCCATAAGGATTTTATGAGTGAGCTGAAAATCCTGACCGATGCCGGTAAAAAGGTGCTTGTCACCTGTGCTACTCATGACTATGCGGGACTCGGCGATGACGAGAATATTTTCCATGCAGTGCGCTATACGGAAAACGGCTGCGAGGAAACAGAAAGAGTGTATAAAACAGAGCTTCCTGCTCTTTATTATGAATTCGGTCATAAGTATGCTGACAGCATAGATTCAGAAAGCGGTTCCTATTCTGTTCCTCTGCCCTCGGGCTTCAGACTTATAGCTATATACGACAACGGTAACGGAAGAAGCCACTGCGGACTGTTTGACGAGGGCTTTTTATGGCTTGAGAATGAATTGATAAAGGCAGAGAAAAAAGAGGAGACTGTTTTTCTTGCTGTGCATCACCCGGTTATTCCTCCCTGGAATATATACAGAGCCGTTGCTGATTTTGAAATGTTCGGCGGATATGAAAGGTTGAAGGAGCTTATGTGCCGGTACGGCGTAAGGCTTATTTTTACGGGACACACCCACGTTCACGGTATAAAAAA
This sequence comes from Acutalibacteraceae bacterium, assembly GCA_045591055.1. Lineage (GTDB taxonomy): Bacteria > Bacillota > Clostridia > Oscillospirales > Acutalibacteraceae > RUG806. The sequence continues at coordinate 26,284 of JAZNSD010000065.1, forward strand.
GCATACCGACAGTGAGGGAAGATTTTTTTATGATGTGACCACGAGTGCACTGCCCTCAGCAAAAGGAAGAATGCGAAAGGCTGTTTTTGATTCCGATAATAAAACCTGTACTATAGAAAGCATGGGGATTGACACAATCGATGGCTTTGATACAGGAGGAAAAAGTGCAGAGGAGTATATATATTCTCTGAACTTTGCAGGTCTTCTTGAAAAGAGTCTTCCTATGGTAAAAACAGATTGGAACGGCTTTCTTGAAAATGTGTCCCATGTATTTAGTGTCGATAAACTGAAAAAGCATCCTCATATTTCAAAAATGCTTGTAAATAAGATATCCGGCATGAAAATGTCTTTTGTCGGAAGATTCGGCAGAAAAGCGGGCGGTCTTACAAAAGAGGATATAAAATATCTGAAAAGTATTCCTCTCACCGACGTAGTATTCAATATAATGAAAAATGTTTTCGGCGGAAACGGTCCTTATCCGCCTGAAACTTCCGAGTATAAGGCAATAGAGGGAAGCGTGCTTCGTATCGAAAAGCTTATGGCTATGCTGAGAATAGACCTGAGTAAGCTTCTTCCCGGAAATGAAACTCTTCTTGAAACTGCAAAGCCGTTTTTGTATAATACACGTACCGGTAATGATAATGAAATAATAATAGAACTGGAGAAATAAAAAATGATAAGATTTGACTGCGACTATCTTGAAGGTGCACATCCGAGAATACTTGATGCTCTCATAAAAACAAATTTTGAGCAGACCCCCGGTTATGCGGTTGACCATTATTGTGAAGAAGCAAGAGCTCTCATAAAAAAAGAATGTGATGCTCCCGAGGCGGATGTTCATTTTATCGTAGGAGGTACAGGCACAAATACAACCGTTATTGCTTCCTCACTTCGTCCTTATCAGGGCGTGGTGTGTGCCGTTACGGGACACATAAATGTTCATGAAGCAGGAGCAATTGAAGCTACGGGACATAAGTGTATTTCTCTGCCCTCTGATGACGGCAAGGTCGGGGCAGGTATTTTTGAAGAATACTGCAGAAATTACTGGGCAGACGGCACCCATGACCATATGGTTCAGCCGAAAATGCTTTATATCTCTCAGCCTACAGAAAACGGAACTCTTTATAAGGCTTCAGAGCTTGAAGCTCTCAGAAAAATCTGCGATAAATACAGTATGCTTTTATACGTTGACGGAGCAAGAATGGGCTACGGACTTATGGCAGAAGGAAACGATGTTACTCTTCCTCTTCTTGCAAGACTATGCGATGTGTTCTATATCGGCGGCACCAAGGTAGGCGCCTTGTTCGGTGAGGCACTTGTTATAATCAATGATGAAATCAAAAAGGATTTCCGCTATATGCAGAAAAGACACTGCGGAATGTTTGCAAAGGGCAGGCTTATGGGTCTGCAGTTCCTTGAAATGTTTAAAGACGGTCTTTATTATGAAATGGGTAAAAACGGAATTGAAAAGGCATACAGAATCAGAGATGCCTTCAGAAAAGCAGGCTTTCCCTTCCTTTATGAGTCTGATACAAATCAGCAGTTCCCGGTTCTTCCCGATACCGTGCTTGAAATCCTCTCGGAAAACTTTTCATGGGACTATTGGTGCAGAGTTGATGAAACTCATTCCTGTGTAAGATTCTGTGCCTCCTGGGCAACAAGTGATGAGCAGGTCTGTGCCCTCGAAAGAGCTGTAGCTGATTTCAGCAGCAAAGAGGAATGATACCCGATAAATCCGTATAATGTCAGTAAAAAACTTTTTTATCTGAATGGTATAAAATAAAACAAAAGCCCCTTGACTGTATGAATATGAAGCGGTGCTTCATATTGCAGCCACGGGGCTTTTTTTGTAGCTTATTGTGTTATTCTGAGAGGGCTTCTCCCAATTCGTTCCTTACACTGTAAAGCTCTTCGGGATCAAGAGAATATTCGGTGAAGGAGGTTGAAATACGGCTTACATATTCTTTTGCTTTTTCTTCACCAAGTTTTTCAGCCGCAAGAGTGAGATAGTCAAAATCATCGATTCCGTCGGTCACGCATTTGAGTCTTATTGAACCCACAGGACCGTCTTCTCCCACGGGAGGACCGGGATACAGAAGCAATCCGTCGCCGGCCTGGTCTGCGCCCGTGTTATTTACGAACGCTTCCGCAAATGTGATGGAATTTGTCCACGGATCGGCATACTCCCACAGATTGCAGGTAGCGTAATATAAGAAGCCTGTATAATCTGCGGCAAAATTCTGCCAGAACATCATTCTGTGCTTAACAGCATTCTGATATGTGAACAAATTACAGTATCCGCTGTCGTCAGAGGGAGCGCAGCATACATACCACCAGGCTCTGTCGCCCTTGGACTGTCTGTCTGCAAGCCATTCGGGAAAACCTTCATCTCTGCCCTGAGCATCGATAATTGAGCACAGAATATCGCATTTATCCTCCTCAAAGAGATAAACAGGCATAGTATTTCCGTCCATATCGGTAATCTGTGTGGCAGATGTGAAGGGGGAAACCATATGATAGCCGGGACAAAGCTCAGCAAGACGGGCGGTTCTTTCTGTGAAGGATTCTATTCTTCCCTGTGTGTTGGTCGGCTCGTCAACAGGATAAAAGTATGCTTTTTCTGCCCATTCGGGATTTGAATTGATCTTTTCATAGTAAGCAAGAAGCTTTTCATCATCTTCGGGATAGGGAATGCAGAAGGCGGTTACCCGGGGGTCGCTCATATATGTGTCTGCACGCTCATCAAGGATATCATAGGGAAGATGGTTTGCACAGAGCTTGTGCTCTAACAGATAATCATAGTATTCTTTATAAACATTTCTCTGCTCTTCAGTAAGCTCAATGCTTCCGTCATAGAAGGTAAGCCATGTGTTTATTCCGTAAGTGCTGTTTTCAAGACCTGCCGCAAGATTGAATATCTCACCGGTCAGTCCTACTGCAGTTTCCAATGCAGACTCTTCGGGAAGAGAGAAGTTCCATACCTCAGCGGTGACGGATGTCTCGGCAATTACCTCTTCGTTATACAATAATTCTACCGGAGCAGTATATATTCCTGCCGGTGTGTCGGCGGAGCTTACCGTTTCTATATAAAAAGTCTGATTAAGATTTTTCTCAATCGTAACAGGTGTTTTTTCATCGTAGGGAATGAGACCGTCGGGAAAATAATCCGAGAACATACTTCCTTTAAGCGGAACGTCTATATATGCTTCGCGGTATACCGAGGCCTTCATAGTGTTGCCTTTTTTGTCCGTAAAGTCACCCACTTTAACAGCTATCTGCATATCCTTCTTTGCAGCAACACTGAGCTGACAGCCTTCACGCTCGTTTTTTGCAAGTGATATTGAAAAGCTTTCATTGTCGGAGATGTTGTCTGTCTGCTGAATTTTAACTGCTGCATACTGAAACCCGTAGCTGAGATTTTCTTCTTCCGTCTCAACACCGCCCTGAGAAACGAAAACGCGGTAAACGGGGTATAACCATTGAGTCGGAAGCATTATTCTGAAACAGAAAAGACCGAAAATGCAAACGGCACAAACAGATATGATTCCGGTTGTTACGGCAGATTTTTTTCCGTAAAGCCCTTTGAAAAACAGAATAAGGAGAGCTGCAATAACAAGAAATACCACAATATAGGAGCAGCATATTGCAAATTCATTGCTGTCATAAGCTGCTAACTTTTTGCCGATATCAAGTGTGTTGTTCAGAATAAGACAAATACTGCATTGCAGACCGTAAAATACAGCCATTGTTATAACAGCAGATAAAGCAATACGTAATTTTGAAGGACTTTTGCCTGATGCGAGCACTGCATTGACACCAAGACCGCCTGCTGCGAGAGTTGCAATTATGGGGCAGATAATGACCATGGCTGTATTAGACCATGAAAGGAAAAAAGGATAATATACGGCCAATGCCGCAATGTTAAGAATAAGAAACGCTGCTTCTGTAATAATTAAGGTTCTCTTTTTTTCTTTAGTCATCGGTTCCACCTTCCAAAATAAATACTGATAAGCTTATTTAACCATAATTTTTACAGAAAATCAATTCATTTTGTTATAAATCGACAAAAAAAGATGCACCTCTCAAAAAAGGTACATCCTCTGATTGTTGATGAAATTATATTATTTCTTTCTGCAAAAAAACTTTATGCACAGATATTGAAACACAAGTGAATTTTACATTTATGTTATATTATGTTTTTCATCAATCTTGCCCGGGCTTTTATTTAAGCCTTGGACTTTGCAAAGCATTCGCTGCAGAGAACAGCTCTGTCATCACGGGGCTTGAAGGGAACCTTAGCCTCGCCGCCACACTGGCTGCAGGTTGTAACAAAGTATTCTCTTTCTCCCTTAGCTGCCTGCTTACGTGCGTTGCGGCATTCCTTGCAACGCTGGGGCTCATTTACAAAACCCTTTTCTGCATAGAATTCCTGTTCGCCTGCTGTGAACACGAACTCGTTGCCGCATTCTTTGCACTGGAGTGTTTTGTCTTCGTACATAGTGCTACCTCGCTTAAATTTTTTTACCGAAAGTGCCTTTATGGTACCTAAGGCATATATCAGAACAGCTCTCCTGGCTGTTATGAACGGTTATCACTTAAAAACCTGCTGAGCTTGTTTCGTACACGCTGAATCGCATTATCAACCGCTTTTTCTGTGATTTGAAGTTTTTCCGCTATTTCTTTGTAGCTTTCCCCTTCAAGATGAAGGCGTATCACGGAAGACTCCAATCCGGAAAGCTCATTTCTTAAAAACATACGGATCGTGTTGGTTTCTTCCTCCGAAATGAATTTTTCTTCGGGAGAAAAGCCTGAAGTGATTTCAATATTGTCAATTGAAACGATACCGCCGGGAGGAGAGTTCTTTTTTCTTGTTGCCGCCTTGATTGCGCAAAGCATTGCATTGGAAATGCATTTTGATGCGTATGTTCTGAATGAAGCATTCTTTTCCGGAAGATAGGTGCCGATAGCTGACTTCAGTCCCAGAAGACCTTCCTGAATAAGATCATCGCTTCCGAGTGAAAAAACGGAATTCTTCAGAAGATAATCATTTGCAAAAACTGCTGCAGTGATTTTTACAGTTTCCTTATATCGTTCAAGAAGCATTGTTTCTGCATTGATATCACCGTTTTCGGCAAGACCGGCAAGTGTCTCGTCCGGCAGAAGTGAAAAGGCATTGATTTCTGAGGTCATAGCAATTCCTCTTTGAAAATTTAACAATCATATCTTACGAAAAAAAAACTCATTTGTCAATAGCAAACCCTGTGATTTTTGCTTATTTTTTACGATTTTTATGCAAAAAAAGGTAAAAATTTTATGAAAAGAGTAATTTTTTTGGCTTTAAGTATTAAAATATTGTTCAAAAAAAGACCGGCTTTAAATTAATAAAAGCCGATCTTTTTACGTAGTTAATTTAATATTTATTTTGAATTATCAGAAGAGATTTGAAAAAAATCTTACAATAATTGCATACCAGTTATTGAATTCAGCAAATAAGAAATCAAGAACACCGAGATTTACATATGTGCCTACAGGATCAGATGTGCCTGCCTTTTCTGCTGCATCAAGAAGGAAAGCCTGAGTATAAACTATTCCGCCTTCACCGAAAACTTCAGCTCTTACATAATCGCCGAGCACATCTTCATAATCGTTAAGATCAATAGTTGACTCTCCTGCCTTCTGAGTGCAGATGAGTTCTCCGTCAGAAATCCAGCGAACGATAAGTGCGTCGGTAGTATTGATTGTGATTTCATCGCTTGCTTCGTTTACTGCAATTGAAGTGATACGGGGATCCTTTTCACAGGTGTTGTAGCCTTCATCATCAAGTGTTGAATATGTGATTCCGATGCTTTCGTCTGCATCATATTCACCGTTTTCGATGCCGTTTATCTTTGCTTCCATTGAAAGAGCTGTTGAGTTTACTTTATTGTAAAGCTCTGTTTCGCCGTAGAATTCCTTGAGGGATGCTGCAATATCAACAAGCTCGTCATAGTTGCCGAGACAATGGCTTGCTGCAAAGAATTCACCGTTCTGAAGGCTTTCTTTAAGAGAAGCGGAGGTCTGATCCTCCATAAGAGCAAGCACGTAGCCTGTATCAATAACGCTGAGCTGATGAGCGTCGGAGGATGCTATAGCATAAACATTTTCACCGTTTGCCGCAAATCTCTTGAGGAGATTGTCCCAAAGAACTCTGTCAAAGCGTGTTCTGTTGTCGCCCTTTGAGTTCATATCAATACCGATACATGTATCGAAATTTTCAATGAGGTAGGAGAACTTATTTATATAGTAATTATAAACAGGATTGCTTTCATTATAAGCTTCATCGGAATGAATTTCATATCTTGCCTTTGTGTATTCACCGGGATGATTAATTACACTTACACCACCGAGCTTATGAACACCCTTAACAGCATCCTCGTATGTTGTGATCGTGTTGTCAACGTGATCAACAAACCAGCTGTTTACGTGTGCATTTACAGAAACGGCATTATTTTCAATACCGAAGGGAACTCTGAGCACTTTTTTTCCGTCAGAGAGGGTGAGATAGTCATCACCGTTTGCTGCTGTGCCGTAGGTGTAAGCCGTGCCGTCAGAGAAGGTACCTTCGTTGCCGAGGTAAACAAGCTCGCCTTCGCTCTTGCCTACAAGGCTCATAACACCGTAGATAAGATCGTTGGGATTGGGATCTGCCCAGGAATAGTTTACCGTCCCGTGGTCTGTTGTAGCAACAATGTCAAAGCCGGCTTCAACGTGACGCTCAACAGAGGAAAATAAATTGTCGTCGCCGTCGCTTGCATTTGTATGACTGTGAAGTGCGGTTTTGTATGCCTTGATGCTGTTCCAGTCAATGTCAGCATAAGGATTTGTGATTGCATAAGCGCCGTCTGTGGTTGATGCGAAAGCGCTGAATGCAAAGGGGATGCACATTGCGATTGCTGAAAATACAGCAATAACAGATCTGAATTTTTTCATGGTTATCTTCTCCCTTTTTTCTGTTTTCACAATAAATAATATCATAAGAAAAACAGTAATTCAATATTTATTTTATTTTTTTCGGAGCGGCACAGGCACAGACCCGCACAGACTCTGCTCCGAAAATAAGAAGAGTTTTTGCTATTTCATTGGCTGTACAGCCTGTTGTAATAATGTCATCTGCCACGAGAATGTTTTTTCCTTTTATTATATCGGATTTGTGTTTTTCAGGCTCAAAAACCCCCAGAAGATTACCGCTTCTTTCTGTTCGGTTCAACAGATGCTGCTTAGGTGTTTTTACCGTTTTTCTCAGAAGTGCCTCGCAGGGGATGCCGCTCAGTGCAGATATTTCACGGGCAAGAAGCTGAGCCTGATTATATCCTCTTATGAATCTGTCATAGCCTTTCATAGGGATAAATGTGATATAGTCAGTGTCTTCAAGCATATTTCTTTCACGCAAGGCCTCGGTAATAAGTCTTGCCATAGGCTTTGCAAGATCGCGTCTTCCTCTGAATTTGAATCTGTGCAGTGCACCTCTGGTTTTTCCTTCATAATAAAGCGGAACACAAAGCTTATCATAATACTGATGCTTTGCACAGATGCATTCCTTTTCCGTTAAAAAGCAGATATCACATCGGTTTTTCTTTTGAGAAGGGTGTATCATTTTTCCGCTGCAATCTGAACAAAGATAAGACTTTGTGTCATTGATACCGTCACAGCCGGGACATCTTAAAGGAAAGAACGCATTAAAAACAGCAGATGATATCATAATATTCCGTTTTCCTTAAGCACCTTGTTAAGTCTTGCCACGGGAAGCCCCATAACATTATAATAATCACCGTTTATGGAGCTTATCATAACAGAGCCCCTTCCCTGGATGCCGTATCCGCCGGCTTTGTCAAAGGGAAGTCCTGTGGCTATATAAGCGTTGATTTCTTCGTCACTCAGTTCGCAGAAGGTAACCTCAGTTTTTTCTGCAAAGCTGATTTTTTTATTCCCGTGAAGGATGCATACTCCCGTAAAGACCTCGTGGGTTTTTCCCGAAAGGCTTCTGAGCATAAGGAATGCCTCCTCAGAAGAATGAGGCTTGCCGAGAACGGCTTTGCCGAGTACCACCACGGTATCTGAGGATATCACGGTATCTCCGGGACAGCTGTTTTTTACAGCCTCGCCCTTGATTTCGGCAAGTCTTATAACTGTTTCTTCAGGACTCAGAGAGGGATCGCATACTTCCTCTGCATCCGAAACCCGGACGGTAAAATTTTCAGTAATATAGCCGAGAAGCTCTTTTCTTCTCGGCGATTTTGAAGCAAGTATCAGTGCCATATCAGTTTTCTCCCAGCATTGCTTTGAGAGCCTTTGAGAGCTGATCGGGGCATGATGTGGGCTTGAAGCCACAGCGGATACCTTCCACACGGTTTATTACATCGCGGGCATTCATTCCCTTCACAAGTGCAGATATTCCTGTGGTATTGCCCTTGCAGCCTCCGATGAATTTTACGCTTTCAATGATTTCATTATCATTCAGCTCAATTTCAATTGCAGCTGCACAGGTTCCTTTTGTTTTGTATGTGTATGTCATAATCTGTTCTCCTTACATCATTTCGCTGTCACCGTCTGAAAACAGCGATTTAATTTCGTCCCAGTAGTTTTCTATGTCGGTAAGAGTATCGTCTGCGGCCTTCTTTACCGAGCCGTATATGTTGAAAATTCTTCCCTTGCCTTTGTTTTCGGGTGAGGTGAAGCTGTCGAGAGTGGCTTTTATTTCGTTATACTGCTTCATCATATCGGATTTCCACTCGGAGAGCTTTTCGGGTGCTTTTGCATCCGCTGTGTTGATAAGGCTTCCTGCCTTTTCCTTTACCGTTTCGCCGAAGTTTATAACGGAGCTTTTCAGTCCGGATATCTTTTTCATAAGCTTGTTGATATCTGCAGCAGCCTTGACGGTAAGTGTGAGGTCAACCGAGAAAATCACAAAGATGACGATCAGAGCTATGTTCATAATACGCGGACTTACATATGTCATGGCAAGGTGATACATCGGCGACACAAAATATACGTATACGAAAGCAAAAATTATCCAGTAGCACGAATGCTTGAAGCAGATTCTTCCGTGAAGGTTAAGAAAATTATTTGAATAGTCCCACCACCTTGCATGGAAGAGCTTTTCCATAAGCCAGCTGGTGACATATTCAACAGTATCGGCAAGAATAATTCCGAGAATAAGCACTAACCAGATCCTGCTTTCGATCGGCTTTGATAACGGAACCAGGATCAGTTCAAAAACAAGACAACCCGTGCCGTATATGGGACACATCGGTCCGTAAAGAAAGCCGCTGTTGATAATACGCCTTTCTCCGAGAGAGCGGTATGTGCATTCTATTGCCCAACCCACGGCACTGAAAATAAAAAATAAAAATATGTATCCGGCAACAGGATAGTATGTGTCAAGCATTTTTAATTCCTCTTTGTTCTTCTCTTATTTGCGGCTGTTCATTTCACTGCTGAAGAGCTCCAGCCGTTCGTTGAATTTCTTTTTATTCTTTTCTTTTTTTGAAATCTTCATTTCCATTGATGCGCAGTATTTATCCGCAAAGGTAACAACAAAGCCTTCTCTTGATGAGGGCGGAAGTATTGTCAGCGGCCACATATGCCTCAGTATAATACGCTCTTCTTTTTTTGAAAGGTCGGGACATAAAAGCTTTGCATTCATTGCTGCAAAGGCGGGATGTCTGAAGCCGTGGGGGCGGTGGCTCATATCAGGATCGTGCCAGTCGTAATAAACAAGATCGTGTAAAAGCGCTGCCCTTGTACATTCTTTTACATTGAGAGAGAGCTTTTTTGAAAAAATATATGAAATGTAGGTTACGGCACGCATATGGTCAAGTCTGTTTGCCACACTGTGCTGAGGATAAACGCGCATAGACTGAACTTCTTCGGTTGCACATAGGTCTCCGATAAGGTCAAAGAATTCAGGCTCCTTCTCCGGAGAAAGTGCATATGAACGCACAAAAATATCAAAAAGCTTTGCCATAAAACAATCCTCATAAAACAAATATATGTAATATTACCATAATATTATCAGAATTTCAATATGAACCGGCCTTTTTATTTTTGCTTCATTGACATTTTAGCATTAATGTATTAAAATAACCTTTGTGAGTAGGTTGGGCAATTACGCACAATAGTGTGAGGAAAGTCCGGGCTCCGCAGAGCAGGATAACGGCTAACGGCCGCCGAGGGTGACCTTAAGGGAAAGTGCAACAGAGATATACCGCCTGTGAAAACAGGTAAGGGTGGAAAGGCGAGGTAAGAGCTCACCGGCACACAGGAGACTGCTGTGCCCTGTAAACCCTATCCGGAGCAACACCGATAAAAGTGGCTTGCTCGGCCATAACTTTGAAGGGTGGCGTGAGTGCAGAAGCAATTCTGCACCAAGACAGATGATTGCCTTAAATGACAGAACCCGGCTTACAGACCGACTCGCACATATTGCAAAGCATTCCATATAATGTTATGGGGTGCTTTTTATGTATAAGAGTATATTACTTGCAATTGTTGTTGTGTTTTTTGTTATGGGAATAGTGTGCTTTATCAGCTATCTTTTGCTTAAGTCTGCCTGTCCCGACAAAAAAATGCATTTTTTTATCCTTTGTCCCTTTTCCGATTCCGACAAAGAGTGCAGCGTCAGAATAAGCTGTGTACTGAGCATAATAACTGCTCTGGGGCTTCACAGACGGTGCACCGTTCTTGCGGTTGATGACGGTATGGAAGACAAAGAAAAGAAAATACTTACTGCGGCTTTCTTTCATGCAGATAATGTGACAATATGCAAAAAAGAGGAAATTGCCGCAATTATTTCAAAAAAGCCGGAATGAAGTCCCGTTAACGGTACTTTGTTTCCGCTAAAATAAAGGAAAGATACGAAAGACAGGGAGAACTATGCTCACTTTTTTAACAGGTACTTATTTTCCTTCAAAAAAAGAATATATCTATAAAGAGATCTGCAGGCTGCTGAAAACGGGTGAACGGGTTTATCTGATCGTACCCGAGCAGGCAAGCTTTGACCGTGACAGGGATTTCCTTATAACCTACGGCGAAGAGCTCAGCAATCTTCTCACCGTTACAAGCTTTACCCATCTTTCACGGGATGTGCTTGAGGAAAACGGTCTGAGGGTAAAGCCCGAAGCGGACGAAGCGGCAAAAAGCGTGCTTATGAGTCTTGCTGTGGAGGACAGTGCCGAGCATCTTGATATATTCTTACGTTATGGCGGAAAGGCAGCACTTGTAAAAAGGCTTCTCAGTGAATATTCCGAAATAAAGCAGCAGGGACTTGGCACAGCTGAGCTTTTCAATGTGTCCCGTTCATTGCCCGAAGGAATACTCAGAAACAAGACTCTTGAGATGGCAAGAGTCTTTTCGGCATATGAGGCTCTTCTCACAGGAAGATTTTCCGAAAGCTCTGACAATATAAGGGTTATGACAGAATTTCTGAAGAAAAAGAAAATATTTGAAGGCGCTTATGTTTTCTTTGATGATTTCAGAGGCTTTACCGGAGCTCAGATAAAGCTTATGGAGGAAATAATCAGTCAGGTGAAGGAAGGCTATGTTTCCGTATGTGCGCCCGACAGCGTGAATGCCTATGATTCCGGCTGTTTTTCCCATGCCGTAAGAAATTGCAGAACACTCAGAAACCGTCTTACCCTGAGAGGGGTTTCATGCAGGGAAGAAAAAATTCAGTCATCCCATCCCGTGAAAGAGCTGGATGCTTTGCAGAATAATCTTTTTATGGCGGAAAAGGATGCCTTTTCGGATGAGTGCAGTGCTGTTACCGTGCTTTGTGCTGCAGATAAATACGCCGAGTGCGATCTTGTCGCAATAAAAATCAGGGAGCTGCTCGAATCAGGTCTTCGCTGCCGTGATATATGCATCAGCGAAAGAAGCGGCGGCTATATGAATGCTATGGTGGGCGCACTTAAGAAATACGGTATTCCCGTTTTTAAGGATAAAAGAGTCCCGATGTGTGAATATCCGCTTATAAAAATGATTCTTTCTGCTGTTTGTGTAGCAGCGTACGGCTTTTCGTCCGATGAGATCTTTTCATATATAAAAACGGGCATTGCCGGTGTGTCGGCAGATGAGTGCAGCAGACTTGAAAATTATATATATATCTGGCAGATAGATAAGGACAGATGGCTGAAGCCCTTTACGGGGCATCCCGACGGCTTCGGCGAAGAGGTGACCTCTTCAAGCGAAATGCGGCTTGCAGAAATAAATGCAATAAGAGAAAAAATAATATGTCCTCTTATTACGCTTAAATCAAAGCTGGAAAAGAATAACTCAGCCTTATCCTGTAAGGCGGTGTATGAATTTCTCTGTGAAACCGATGCTGCAGCGGAATTCCTCAGTTATGCAGGATATCTTTATGAAAACGGTAACGAGGAGTCCGCCATCGAATGCTCTGCAGTATGGGATAAGACCATGCAGGCTCTTGACGCTTTGTATGAGAGTACAGGCGAAAGAAATGTGTCACCCCGACGGTTCGCTGAGCTTCTTAAAATTATTCTTTCATCCTCTGATGTGGGAAGGATTCCTGCAGGTATAGATGAAATTGTAATAGGAAGAGCCGGCAGAACAAGACATCTTGAGCCTGAAGCTGTTTTTGTGCTTGGCTGTAATGAAGGAGTTTTTCCTGCGCCTGCAGTAAGCACGGGGCTTTTCAGTTCTTCCGAAAAAAGAATTCTTAGCCTCAATGAGTTTCCTCTTGAGAATATTCCCGAAAACATATATGCCGAGGAAAGAATGATTGCATATTCTGTGCTTACGGGAGCCGGTAAGAAGCTTTTTGTATCTTATTCACGTGCTTCGACAGAGGGTGCGGCGCAGGAGCCCTCTGAAATCATAGGCGAAATAAAAGCAATATTCCCCCGCATAGAAACTATTGATGACAGAAGTGTTTCCTCTATGGAAAAAATAGGAAGTGCCGTCTCTTTTCTGGAGGAATATTCGCTGAACTACCGCGAGAATTCGGTATATTCGGCTTCTCTTAAAAAATATGCCCTTGAAAGTGAGCTTTCCCACCGTACGGCGGCAATTGAAGCAGCCGCCGAGGAAAAGCCTTTCAGAATCGAGAATACGGATACAGCCCGGAGCTTATTCGGAAAGGATATGTATATTTCACCCTCAAAGGTTGAGGTATATCACAGCTGTGCCTTCAGATATTTCTGTCAGTACGGTATGAATCTCAGAAAGCCCTCTCCCGCAGATCTTGATGCCAGAATAAACGGACTTCTCATTCACCATCTGCTTGAAAATATTCTTATCAAAAAAACAACTGAGCAGCTGGTGGCGCTGGATGACACAGCCCTTCGCGTGCTTATTGATGAAATTACCGAAAAATTTATAACGGATTATATGGGCGGACGGCAGGACAAGGGTGTTATTCTCAACAGAAGCCTTGACAAAACCAAGGAAACCGCTTTTTCTATCCTTATAAGAATGATAAAGGAATTTTCCGTGAGCCGTTTTCATACAGCAGCGGTAGAACTTGAAATCAGCGAAACAGGGGATGTGGCGCCCTACAGACTTCCTCTCAGCGGCGGCGGCAGCATAACCGTGGGCGGTAAGGTAGACAGAGTTGATATTATGGAGGATGAAAATAAGGTATATCTCAGGGTCGTGGACTATAAAACAGGCGGCAAGGATTTCCGCCTCAGCGATGTTTTCGACGGTCTCAATATGCAGATGATCATCTACCTTATGTGTCTGTGGAATAACGGGCGTGAGCTTTACGGCGATATTATCCCGGCAGGTATTCTTTACGTGCCTGCAAATAATTCGGGAGAAATGCTTCAGCGGAATGCCTCTGAGGATGATGTTGAGCTGCAGCGGCTTCTTAACGGAAGAATGAACGGAATGCTTCTTGAGGATGAAACCGTTTTAAGAGGAATGGAAAAAGACTGCGAAGGCAGATTTATAAATGCATATATAGACGACAAGGGACGCATGAAGGGAACCTTTCTTTCTCTCAGAGGCTTTAAGGCTCTGAATGAAAAAACAGACAGTATTCTTATTTCTATGGGAGAGAGCCTTCATAAGGGAAATATTTCAGCACTGCCCTTGATCGGTACCTCATCTTATCAGTATACCTGCGTCTACTGCGATTTTAAGGATGTTTGCAGACGCAGTGATGCGTCGGCAAGGCGTGAGCCTCTCGCTCTTACCCATAAGCAGGCTGCAGAGCTTTTGAAAGGAAGTGAAGAATAATGGCAGAAAGAAGCTGGACCGCACCTCAGAAAAATGCTATCGAAGCCTCCTGCGGAACTGTTCTTGTTTCCGCGGCTGCAGGCAGCGGAAAAACAAGTGTGCTTGTTGAACGTATTATAAGAAAGCTTACATCGGAAGAAAAAGCTGTTTCTCCCGATTCTCTGCTTGTTGTAACCTTCACCAATGCGGCTGCACAGGAAATGCGCGCACGTATCAGCAAAAGAATAGCTATGAAGGCTGCCTCAGAGCCTGCAAGACGTAATGAATATATTCTTCTCTTGGCAAAGCTCAGTGAGATGCAGGTTTCAACCATGGACTCCTTCTGTATGAATCTTGTAAAGGAAAACTGCCACACTGTAGGTATAGAGGCGGATTTCCGTATGCTTGAGCAGGGTGAAAATGAGGAGCTCAAGAAAAAAGCTGCCGTAAGAGTGCTTGAAAGACGCTTTACTGAAAATGCATCTTCCTTTGTTCCTCTTGCTGGAATGTTTGAATCGGGAAAAAATGATGCGGGACTTATCGATACAGTTATAAGGCTGGCGGATTTTTCAATGAGTGAGCCCTCTGCAGATGAATGGCTTGATGAAATACTCGGACAGTTCATATATACTTCTGCAGATGACAGCATCTGGGGGCGCACGCTAATAAAGGAAATGTGCTTTGATCTTGATTACTGTGTGTTCCTTTCCGATGCAGCCCTTAAGGATATTGAGGAGGACGAGGAACTTAAAAACGGCTATTACGGACTTTTCTTTTCGGAAAATGCTTTGTTGAAAAGCACTCTTGAAAAGGCATCCTCCTTGCTGTGGGATGAGAAAATCAGCCTCATCTCACATACACTTGCTGTTATAAAATCAAGCCGTCTGCCCTCTTTACCCAGAGGCTATACCGATAATCCCTCAAAGCTTTCTGCGCAGGCAAAGCGAAATGAGATCAAGGATGTGCTTGAAAAAATCACAGCCTATATGAATATTACAGAAGAGGACAACAGGGAGGATATGCCCGTGATAAGCTCTGTTGCGGCAGAACTTATCACCACGGTAAAGGAATATAACAGAGAGCTTATCTCCATAAAAAAAGAGATGTCCGCATATGACTTTTCAGATATTGCCCATTTTGCCCTTGAGCTTTTGTATGACCCGTCTTCAGAGGATAAGAAAACTGTTCTTGCAAGAGAGCTTACAGACAGATTCAGTGAAATTCTCATTGACGAATACCAGGATACAAACCGCGCCCAGGACGGTCTTTTCCGTTCAGTTTCAAAAAACGGAAAGAATATGTTTCTTGTTGGTGATGTGAAGCAGAGCATTTACCGCTTCCGTCTTGCAAGCCCCGAGATTTTTATAGAGAAATGCAATGCTTTTCCTTACTATGACGGTAAAAGCGATGAATCAAAAATCATTTTAGGAGAAAACTTCAGAAGCCGCAAGGGAATTCTTGAAAGTGTGAATTATATTTTTTCACTGATCATGTCCCCCGAATGCGGAGATATTGACTATAATGATGATGAAAAGCTGAATTTCCCCTCTTCAAAAACAGCCGATGATACTGTTGATACAGAGGTAGCTTTTATTGATGCGGGGGATATGAAGCCTTATGAAGCAGAGGCAGAGTATATAGCCCGTGTCATATGTGATGACATAAAAAATAAAGTACAGGTCGATGACGGCGGTGCTCTGAGGAATGCTGTTTTCTCCGACTACTGTATTCTTCTTCGCTCTCCCTCCGGAATAGCAGAGCATTATATAAAGGCTCTCAAGAAAAAAGGCATTCCCGTATGTTCCGATGTGAATCAGAGCTTTTTTGAAACTCCGGAGATAAGAACGATAATGTCTTATCTCAGAGTAATAGACAACCGGGGGAAGGACATTGATATGCTCGCCGTTATGCTGTCGCCTCTGTTCGGCTTTACTGCGGATGATGCGGCTTCTCTCAGAGTGAAATACGGAAGAAAGGCATCCTTGTATTCGTGTATTCTCAGAGGAGAAAAGGACGGCAGCGAAAAGTGCCGTTATTTAAGAAAAAAGCTTGATTATTACAAAACCCTTTCAGCCTGCTCGCCCGTGCACACGCTTCTGAGAGAAATTTATGACGATACCTCTTATCCCTTTGCGGCAGGTGCTATGAACGAAGGTGAAGTCCGGAAAAAGAATCTTCAGCTGCTGCTTGAAAAAGCCGAAAACGGTACCGGCTCTTTCAACGATCTCGGCTCGTTTATAAGATATATGGACAAGCTCAGCGAAAACGGTGCCGATATAGGCGCCTCAGTGTCAGGTAACGGTGTAAGAATTATGAGTATGCATAAATCCAAGGGACTGGAATTTCCCTTTGTGTTTATTGCAGGGTCGGCAAAGCTTTTTAATAAATCGGATCTCAGAACAAATCTTGTGATAAATCACGAGCTGGGCTTCGGCGCAAGAAGACGGGATGTGAAAAATCTCAGATGCTTCGACACACTCTCTTCTCTCAGTGTGAAGAAGGTGAATAATTCAAATATGATGTCGGAGGAGCTTCGTATATATTATGTTGCACTCACAAGAGCAAAGCAGAAGCTTTATATTCCCGCCGCCTTAAAAAAGGCAAGAAAAGCTCTTGATGAAACAGAGTATCTTTTCTCCAATTGTGAAGGAATTCATCCCTATACGGTAAAGAATGCATCTTCTGCTTCCAAGTGGCTTATGATGTGCTTTCTTTGTCATCCCGACGGAGGAAGTATCCGTGAAGCACGGCCCTTTGACCAAAGCCCCGCGGGAATGGTCAATATCAGTTTTATCGACGGCATAAGCTCTGACGAAGAGGAAAGCATTGTTTCCGAATGCTGTGAGCCCGATGAGTTTGTTGTTGATGAAATAAGAAAGCGTGCTTCCTTCAGATATGAATATTCGGAGGTTTCCTCCTCTTTGTCCAAGCATACCGCTTCTTCTCTCAGAGATGAGCATTTTGACCCTGCAGGCTTCGGGAAAGCCGTTCCTTCATTTATGTATTCCTCAGCTTTTTCACCTGCCGATATAGGCACCTTTACACACCGGTTCCTGCAATACTGTGACTTCAGGGTGTGCAAAAACGATCCGGAGAAAGAAAGCCGGCGTCTTGTTTCTGAGGGCAGGTTTTCCGTGAAGCAGGCTGAAAGTGTGGACATGGATGCTATAAAGGTGTTTGTGAATTCGGGTATTATGAAGCGGATTGACATGGCTGATAATGTTTACAGAGAAAAACAGTTCACGATCCTTAAAAGTGTCTGTGATATCGACGGCAGAGTGCCCGAAAAATTCCGCGATGAAAAAACCGTTGTTATAGGAAAGCTGGATCTTGTTTTTACCGAAGGGAAAAATGCGGTTATTGTTGACTATAAAACGGATAATATAAGTGATATCAGCGTGCTTGAGTCCCGCTACCGTCAGCAGATGGAGGTTTATGCCGAGGCTGTGCGAAAATCAATGGGGCTTGATGTCAAAGAGTGCATACTTTATTCTCTTAAGCTCAAAGACAGCATAACTCTGGCGGTATAATAAAAAATATCGGAAAAATAAAAAATAACTCTTGCTTTTTCTCATCAGATATGATAAAATGCTTTTGCTATTTAAGCGGAAGTATGTGAATAGTGTATTTCGACTGTTTATTTATGCTGTGAACTTTATTGAAAGAGGTGAAACGTATTATGAAGCAGGGAATCCATCCCAACTATAAGCCCACCGTTGTAAAGTGTGCTTGCGGTGCAACTTTTGAAACTGCATCAACAAAGGAAAACCTTCGTGTTGATATCTGCTCAAGTTGCCATCCTTTCTTTACAGGTAAACAGAAGCTCGTTGATACCGGCGGACGTGTTGACAGATTCAAAAAGCGCTATAATATCGAAACCAAATAAGTTGACATCAGCTTTTGAAACGGCATTTTTGATAAATGCCGTTTTTTTTCATAAAAACAGCTTTCAAGGAAAATGAATTATGAAAGAATATATTACGGTGCAAAACCGCTACAGCGAAGAATATATTGTCAATAAATCAAGATTTATAGGATATTCGGCTCCCGTTACCACTCAGGAGCAGGCAGTTGAATTTGTAAATGAAATAAGAAAGCGCCACCCCGATGCTACGCATAATGTATATGCTTATATGATACGCTCTCCCGAGTATTCCCGTTATTCCGATGACGGTGAGCCTCAGGGTACTGCAGGTATGCCCGTGCTTGATGTAATAAAGAAAAACGGTCTTACCGATATATGTATTGTTGTCACAAGATATTTCGGCGGAATACTTCTCGGTGCGGGAGGTCTTGTAAGGGCATATTCCCACAGTGCGAAAATTGCCGCGGTCGGTGCAGGTATAATTACAATGAGCCCCTGCAGCGTCCTTAAGGTCGTGTGTGATTACGGCTTTTACGGAAGGCTCGTTACTCTCGTGCCCGAATTCGGCGGAATTACCGAAAATACGGAATTTGCCGAGAATGTTACTCTGATTTTCAGACTTCCCGCAAAAAATGAGGAGGCTTTTGTAAAAGAGCTTACGGAAGAGAGTTTCGGTAAGGTTTTTGCAGAGAAAATCGGAGAAAAATTTGACAGCATATAAAAAAATAAAAAATTTTTTGAAAAAATAAAGGACTTTTAAACCTTTTGCTATATATAGTTTATGTAAACGGTTTTTCGGAAGGCAGGTGTGAAAATGAGATTCAGCGAAGAATTTCTTTCTGAACTGAGAGCAAGAACGGATATTGAAGAACTTATCGGAAAGTATACCGAAATTAAACACAGAGGCTCAAGAACTCCCGTTGCACTCTGTCCCTTTCACACCGAAAAAACACCGAGCTTTGTTGTATACCGTGATACACAGTCATATTATTGCTTCGGCTGCGGTGCCGGCGGTGATGCAGTCACATTTGTTAAAAATATTGAGCGGCTTGATTATACCGATGCTGTAAGATTTCTGTGTGAGCGGGCAGGAATGAATATGCCCCTTGATCCGGTGGACGATGAATACAACCGTTTAAGACGAAGATGCTACGAGGCAAACAGGGAAGCGGCAAGATTTTTTCATTCGGTGCTGTCTTCTCCTGAGGCATCTCAGGCAAGAGAATATCTTGCAAAGCGGCAGCTCACCCCCGAAACGGTAAAGCATTTCGGTCTCGGCTTTGCACCCGATAAATGGGATTCGCTTATAAAGCATATGAAGGCTAAGGGATTCAATGAAAATGAGCTTGTCGCCTTCGACCTTGCAAAAAAGACATCAAAGGGCGGCACGATAGATTCCTTCCGCAACCGCCTTATGTTTCCCATAATTGATCTCAGAGGAAATGTAATTGCCTTCGGCGGGCGTGTGCTTGACGATTCAAAGCCGAAGTATCTGAATACCTCCGATACTGTGGTTTATAAAAAAAGCCAGGCTATATATGCTCTCAATTTTGCAAAAAACACAAGCGACAGAAGGCTTATTCTGTGTGAAGGCTATATGGATGTTATCGCTATGCATCAGGCAGGCTTTACCAATGCCGTAGCAGGACTGGGAACGGCTTTTACCACAGAGCAGATATCCCTTCTTTCAAGGTACTGTGATGAGCTTACTCTTTGCTTTGACTCGGATGAAGCAGGTAAAAAAGCTACAAAGAGAGCACTCTCAATGCTTTCTTCCTCTCCTATGAAGCTTAAGGTAATGTCTCTTGCCGACGGTAAGGACCCTGATGAAATAATAAAATCCCGCGGCAAGGAAAAAATGAATTCCATAATAAACGAAGCACTCAATGATACCGAATATGCTCTGACTGAAGCAAAAAGCAGGTACGATATCACAAAAGAAGACGGAAAGCTGGGCTTTCTCAATGAAGCAGTTGTCGTGCTCGCATCCGTAAACAATGCAATTGAAAGAGATATCTATATCGCAAAGCTTTCTGAAGAGCTTGGGGTCGGAAGAGAGGCAATAGCCGCACAGATACTCAAACAGAAGCGCTTCAATAAAAAAGCACGTGAAACTGCAAGATTCAACGAGTGTATGCAGACAGCACTTGGCGAGGATAAAATAAAATCCCCTAATCCCGAAAAAAGAGGAAAGCTCAGGGCTGTAAAGGCGGAGGAGATAATTCTTGCATCTCTTCTCAGGCATCCCGATTATATGAAAAAGCTTTCGGGAGAGCTTTCGGCAGACGTGTTTGTAACGGATTTTAACAGGAGATATTTTGAAGACATTTCAGGAAGAATATTATCAGGAAAAAGTCTTGAGCTGTTTTCATTCGGCGAGTATTCGGAAAATGATGAGATGAGTTATCTGTCATACCTTTATGCAAAGGGCAGTGAACTGGGCAATTCTCCCGAAGAATGCCGGCAGTGTATAAAAACATTGTTGGAAGAGAAAAATAAAAAGAATATTCCCGATGTGGCAAAGCTTTCAGATGATGAATTCAGGGAATTATTCAGAAGAAAAAAGGAAAAGAAATAACCGGAGGGTGTGTAAATATGGAAGTACAGGATAAAAAGACGGTAATCAATCATCTGATTGAAAGAGGTAAGGCTGCAGGTAAGCTTTCAACTCAGGATATCGACTCTATAATGATAGAGCTTGATTTTGATGTTGAAGAGCTTGATAAGCTGTATGAGCTTATTGATGCAAATAATATCGAGCTTATTGACGATATGAACGAGGCTGCAATGGACACATTAAGCTTTGACTCTGATATCGCAAAGGCATATGACACAAGTGAGGACAGCAAGGCTCTCACAATGGATGACCCCGTAAAGGTGTATCTTAAGGAAATCGGTAAGATTCCTCTTCTTACTGCAGAAGAAGAAATTGACCTTGCTATAAGAATAGCACAGGACGATGTCGCAGCTAAACGCAGACTTGAAGAAGCAAATCTCCGTCTTGTTGTTAGTATCGCAAAGAAATATTCGGGCAGAGGTATGCAGTTCCTTGATCTTATCCAGGAGGGCAATCTCGGTCTTATCAAAGCAGTTGAAAAATTCGATTATACAAAGGGATTTAAGTTTTCAACCTATGCTACATGGTGGATAAGGCAGGCTATCACCCGTGCTATTGCAGATCAGGCAAGAACAATACGTATTCCCGTTCATATGGTCGAAACCATCAATAAAGTTAAAAAAGCAAATTCACAGCTTCTTCATCAGAACGGAAAAGAGCCCACAGCGGATGATATAGCAGAGGTTCTTGATATGTCTGTTGAAAAGGTAAGAGAGATTATGCGTGTTGCTCAGGAGCCTGTTTCCCTTGAAACACCCATCGGTGAAGAGGAAGACAGCCATCTCGGAGATTTTATTCCCGACGAAGAAGCACTTGCTCCCGCAGATGCAGCCTTCCAGGCACTGCTCAAGGAAGAGATTGCAACTGCTCTCAGTACTCTTACTCCCAGAGAAGCAAAGGTGCTTTCTCTCAGATTCGGTCTTGAAGACGGACATCCCAGAACCCTTGAGGAGGTCGGCAAGGAATTCAATGTTACAAGAGAGCGTATACGTCAGATTGAGGCAAAGGCACTCAGAAAGCTCCGCCATCCCAACCGCAGCAAGCGTCTGAGAGATTTTGTCTGATTGAATTCAGAAAATAAAACCCATAAAAGGATGATACATATTATGAAAAAAATAATCAGCTTTATACTTGTTTTATCAGTTGTTTTGTGCTTTGCCGCATGTAACGGCAGCGGCGGACTCAAAAATCAGGAGGGCGACGGCGTTGCCATTACTCTTTTTGCGGACAAAACCTCCGTTGCTCCCGGTGAAGAGCTTGTTATTGCCGTAAATGTTAAGGATGCACAGTTTGCAGCCTGCTTTGATCTTTTTGTTGAAACAGATTCCGATGCTTCTTTTGTTAAAGTAAGACAGGGTAAGAATCTCGGCGAATTTATGGTAGAAGGAAATCAGCAGGTGATCGACGGTAAGGAAGGCGTTTATATCGGCGGTATGATATCAACAGCTCTCACATTATCCGATCACGATGTTGCCAATATCACATATCAGATCCCCGAGAATGCAAAAATCGGCGAAGAGTATAATTTCAATATCAGATGTGACAGCTTTGATGTAAGCTATGATGAAAGCGGCAATGAAATCTATTCTGTTATGGAGGATATGGCTCTTACCGGTGTTACTGTTGTTATTGCTGAAGAAAGCGTAAAGGCTGACAGAAATGCAGAAGCAACCACAGCAGCAGAAACCACTGCAGAGGCAGAAACGGAAGAAACCACCGAAGAAGAGACTTCAGAGGAAACCACTCTCGGCGAAGACGAAGAAGCTTCTGAAGAAATAGCCGACGAAGCATTATCCTCAGAAGAAGAGACTTCCGAAGAGGAAACAACCGGTGAAGCAGCTGAAGAAGCAACTGACGAGGTCGTTGAATAATAATCTGATGAAAAAGCGTGATTCGGGTCACGCTTTTTTCTTTTTTTTTGCAGCAGTCTTTTGACTCCCGACAGAAATGCGCCCTGATGAGATGTGAGTCTGCTGATGCATATGTGATGCGCCGGACGAAAATGTGTCCTTGAAATAATGGTGATAAAATATACTATTTTTTTGTATTTTTATTGCAATTGGAATAAAATATTGTTAAAATATATTTTGTGATTTTTTTTGGAGAAGGTAAGCACTATGACTAAAGAACAATGGAAAAAAATCAGAGGCTCTTCAGCTCAGCCCGATCAGATAATGCTGTCAATAAAAAATGACCCGTCCACGGCTATGACCGTAAGATGGCGTACCGATGTTAGCGTTGAAGAGGGCTTTGCGCTTTTCAGAAAAAAAGGCTCCTCCGATGAGTGGACAAGAGCAGATGCAAAGAGAAATGCATTTGAAACCGATGTGGATGAAAGCAGCTTTTTCTTTGCCGATATGATGTCCCTGGAGCCTGATACCGAATATGAATATAACTGCGGAAGCGATTGCTTCAGAAGTGAAATATATTATTTCAGAACAGCAGAAAAGGATCCTGTTAAGTTTTCCTTCCTCTGTCTTTCCGACGTGCAGTCGGGCGGACCCGAGCCACCCGCTGATTACAGCATGCTGGGTGAGGTTGTGAAGAAAATACTTAAGGACCATCCCGAATGCAGGTTTATTCTCACTGCGGGAGATAATACAAACTGCGGGCAGACAGATGTGCAGTGGACAGGTCTTTTTGAAGGGCTCAGGGGAATAATTGAATCTGTTCCCGTTCAGTTCTGTATGGGAAATCACGATGATATGGGATTTGAAGATTATTTTACCTTTACAGGAAAGTATTATTCCGAGCATGCAACATATTTTACGAATCAGCTGAGATATTCATATCCTGAAAACGGTCCCGAAAACTGGATAGTGCCGAACTATTCGTTCCGCTACGGAAATACAATGTTTGCAGTTACCGGCACAAGCGGATTTGAGTTTATTAATGAATGGCTGATAAAAACAGCTGCAGAGAGCGATGCTGTATGGAAGTTTGCCGCGCATCATTTTCCCGTCTGCTATTCGGGTCCAAATCTCGAATGCTATGAAACATATCCCCCTATGATGGAGGGTATTGAAAAATATGATATTATGTTCTCGGGACACGAGCACTCATATGCAAGAAGCTATCCCAGACGTAATAACGGTCTTTATGATAAGCCTTCGGAGGGCACGATTCACTACAATATAGGAAGCGGAAACCGCAATCCTCCCGGCACAAGAGTTGTTCCCAAGGTTTGGAATGACTGTACATATGAGCACGAAGAGGATCTTTCAATGTTCAGCATCGTTGATATCGATAACGATAAATGCACGCTTACCGCATATGTTGAAGACGGAAGAATCGTTGACCGCTGTGTTATTGATAAATCGGAGGATGTTATTTATCCCATAAGACGGGCTCCCAGATACAACCGTCCCAGATTAAAATTCAAGGGCTATGATTTAGGGCTTTGTGTGATGGAAACACTTCCTCAGAATATCGACGGTATATGGTATGTTCCTGCAGGTCAGATAGTAAAGTTTATGGGCGGCGAATCAAAGCATACCCCGGGTAAGGTCAGAATTGAAGTGTATGACAGATTTTCCGAATTCACCGAGGGCAGTGATGTAATGCTCACCTCTCAGGGGGAAATGAAGATGACAGCCCCCTGTCTCCGACTTGTAAGAGATCAGCTTTATGTTCCCGTTGAAGACTTCTGCAGTCCTCTTCGTATGTACTGGGCATATTTTGAGCATAATAATTTTATCAGTATAGAATCCGATACGGAGAATCTTCCCGTATCATATCAACCCTAATCCAAGGAGGAAAAAACAATGAGAGAAATCAACCGTTCCGACAAGCTTCAGCTTGTACATTCCGATATCAGAGGCCCCGTTTTTGTTGAGTCCAACAGAATGAGAGCACAGGGTATTGATGTTTTAAGACTTAACACAGGAAACCCCGCTACCTTTGATTTTAAAATGCCCGATTCAGTAAGAAATGCTCTGCTCAACAATGCCGATAAAGCGGTCGCTTACTGTGACCTCAAGGGTATGCCCGATGCAAGAGAGGCAATCTGTAATTATCACAAGGGAAAGGGCATTGAAGGCATCACTCCCGATGATGTTTTTATCGGAAACGGCGTAAGTGAGCTTGTTACAATGGCTCTCACCGCTCTTCTTAACTACGGTGATGAAATCCTTGTGCCCTCGCCCGACTATTCTTTGTGGACAAACTCGGTACATATTGCAGGCGCAAAGCCTGTTCATTATATCTGTGATGAAAGCAGTCTCTGGTATCCCGATTTGCAGGATATCAGATCAAAGATCACTTCAAAAACAAAGGCTATCGTGCTTATTAATCCCAATAATCCTACGGGCGCACTCTATCCCAGAGAGCTGCTTGAACAGCTTGTTGCAATAGCAAGAGAACATCAGCTTGTTATCTTCTCTGATGAAATCTATGACAGACTTGTTATGGATGAATTGGAGCATGTATCAACTGCAACTCTTTGCCCCGATCTTCTTTGCATTACAATGAACGGTCTTTCAAAATCCCATATCGTATGCGGCTTCCGTTGCGGCTGGATGGTTGTAAGCGGTGCAAAGGACAGTGCAAAAGATTTTATTGCAGGTCTTGTTCAGCTGTCTGCTATGCGTCTTTGTGCAAATGCTCTTATGCAGCTTGTTATTCCTGCTGCACTCAATGACCCTGAAAGCACACGTGAAATGATAGTTCCCGGCGGCCGTCTTTATGAACAGAGAGAAGCCTGCTGCAGAGAGCTTGATAAGATTGAAGGCATCAGCTATGTCAAGAACTCCGCAGCCTTCTATATCTTCCCCAAGCTTGATGTGAAGAAATTCAATATCACAGATGATCAGCAGTTTGCCATGGACTATCTCCACAGCAAGCACGTTATGATCATCCCCGGCAGAGGCTTCAGCTGGAAAGAGCCCGACCATTTCCGTATTGTAATGCTTCCCGAAGCAGATCAGCTTGCAAAAGCAATGCGCGACCTCGGAGATTTCCTCAAGGACTACAGACAGAACTGATTTTATTGATCAGTATAATAAACACAAACCCGACCGCAGAAAACGGTCGGTTTTGTGTTTTGTGCAGATTAAGTAAAAAGAAGTGTTTTGATTATTTTACTTCGTGAGGATAACCGCAGTTGCAAGGCTTGTCAATGCCCAGAAGATTTATGAAAAATGAAACTATTTTCCATATGAATCTTGCAACGGGATTGTTGTAATGGCAAAGGCAGTTACAGCTTTCAATAGCTTCCTGTTTTGCTTCTTCATCCAGCATAGCCTGTGTTTTGTAGGATACTCTTACATTGCCGTTGGGCATATCGAAGTATATTGTGGTGTCTGTAAGCTCAGCCTCGACCTTGGTTTCAACAAGCGTGCCTGCCTGTGCGCCGGTGCCGTGCATTTTCTCAATACCGTAAACCTCAATATCCAATTCATTTCCGTTTTCATCGGTGATGTACCAGGTTATGAAATCAGCCTGCTGCTCATAAGGCACTGTGCACTGAATTCTTGTTATGCCTTCCAAAGCGGGAGAATAGCTGTCACCTGTGACCTGATTTTTGCCCTGATACATTGTAAAGAAACCGTCCTTATATACGGTAAAGGGAAGATTTGTTCTGAAGGTGCCTTCATAGTCTTCCATAGCAACGGGATCGTTTTCAATGGGATTGTAAACTACCTTAACGGTATATTCCTTGTTTATCTTTTCAGCTACTGCCCACGGAATTTCGACGGTAAGCCATTCATCCATACCGTATGATGTTCCTGAAACGTTATCTGCTATCTGCACACCGTCAACAAAGACGTCATATGTGCCTTCTGCTGCGGTATTGTCAACTCTGACTTTAAGCTCGTTTTCGAGAGCATTGTGGTCGACACTAAGTACATTCATTTCTACGGGAACAACATTTATAACAAACGTAAGTGTGCTTGTAATATAAGGAGGAGTCTCAGTGGTTGAATAACCTGTGGGTTTTACTGTAACTTCAAATGTATGTTCGCCTACGGGAAGAGTAATACCGCTGAAGCTGTTACTGATGATCGCATCCTTTCCGTCAGGTGCTGAATAACTATAATTGCTTGTTGCGTTAAGATAACAACCGGTCTGACCGATGAGTGCGTTAATATTAACATTGGAATCCTTGAGTGCAGTACCGTATGTTACAGTATAAACGGGTACGGTTTCATTACCGTCTTTATCAAGGAACTTATATTCGGACTGAATCGTTAAACTGATTGTTTTAATTTCATAATATGTAACGCCTTCTGCAGAAGGAGTAAATTTAATGTTGATTCTGTTTGTTCCTGCAACAAGTATCTGATCGGGATTTTCAAATGAGAAGGTTCCTTCTTCTTTTGCCTCGCCGCCCGTAAGCTTTATCTGCGATACTTTATCACCTGCATCAAGTCCCGTTGCATCAAGGGTAGGAGCTGTGGTAATAAGACTTGTAAGTCTTACTCTTATGGTTGTGCTTGCACCCTCATAAGCCTCTGTATCTGCAGGTGTGAAAATGATTTCAATAGTATTATTTCCGGTTTTAAGAACCGTAGAGGGATCTTTTACGGAAAATGTTCCGGGAACAACTGTTTCGGATTCTTCTCTTAAAGCAACACCGCCGTTGAGAACGATTTCTCCTGCTGTCATACCGGGCTTAAGAGCTGTTGCATCAGCAGTAGGCTTTTCTGAAATAACAGCAAAAGGCTTATAATAAACATCAATGGGAACTTCTGCAGTAAAGGTATCGTCTGTTGCAGGATTCTCATATTTTACCGTCAAAGTAATAGGTGCGGTAATAGGAGTGTCTGCATTCATACCTTCGGGATATACGGGAGTCCAGAATTTATTTGTAGTATCATTTGATGTTTTGTTGCCTGTAAGTGTAACCTTTGCTGTAAGCTTTGCCATTGCCTGACCTATAGTTGTTCCTGTTAAAACAGCAGGGATTGCAGGTGCAGTTGCAAGAGTCGCATTCTTTCTTGTTACCTTTACAAGTACGTTTTCATAATAAGCATTTTCATAACCGGTTTTACTTTTGCTTTTCCATTCTGCGGTTACATAGGTATCCTCGTAGAGATACTGATTCTTATCGCCAACATTTGAATCAGCAATATAAAACTGACCTGAGGACGTAACGTTTGTTCCGCTGGCATTAACTACCTTACCGCCGGTCTTTGTATAGTTAGTGTACAGAGCAAGGCTGTCACCTGCATCACAGGTAAAAGTGGGGGGAGTAACAATTTCAGTATAAGTACCTCTGATATAAATAGTAGGCCATTCACCTGAAACTAAAGTTGTTCCGTATTCGGACAAAGAGGAGGATACCTCACCGTATGTAGCAGTATCTTCAGGATAAAATAAAAGCTGTAAAGAAGTCGGACCTGTATATATAGGATTATTCGTAGCTTTATTTCTTATATCAAAATAACCTTTTACCTCGGTCTTATTTCCGTTTTCATCAATGTACCAGAGCTGACCTCCCGTTGCAACTGCATTAGCATAACCTTCGCCGTATTTTACTTCAGCAGGTGTAACTGTCGGGGGAATAATTTCAACATTACTGCTTGAAAGTGTAATCGTAGCCGCACTTGCAAACATCGGTATGCATGATACTATCATCATAACTGCTAAAATAATAGAAATCGATTTTTTCATAGTATTTTTTCCTTTCATTAAAATTGTGACCTTACAGGTCGGGTAATGTTGTACAATTTCTTCAGTAAACATAAAATATTTTACAAATCACCCCTCTTTTATCTAAAA
>JAZNSD010000066.1:0-6171 GCA_045591055.1 Acutalibacteraceae bacterium
AGATAGGAAATCCCACAAAAATGGTGTCATACTCTTCCATATCCGCAAGCTTTTCAGCAATTTCGGGGCGGAATGAAAGGTTGCTCATTTCAACAGAGCTTCGTGAATTTTTATTTTGCCAGTCAAGGTCAGCGTCAGTGTAAGGAACAGCGGGCTTGATTTCAAAAAGGTCAGTTCCCAATGTCTCGGAAAGTGCCTTTGCGACCTTTGCAGTTACACCGCTTGCAGAAAAATATGCTGTCAGTTTTTTGCTCATAGTAAGCCCTCCTCTTTAAATTTTCTTTTATAATTCATAACCACATTTCCACCGATGTTTTCAGCCTTTACAAGCTCAAAATCCGAGAACACACTGTCTGTGAAAAGCGGTTTATCGTCCTTGTCTGCGATAACAGGAGCAACAACAAGACTAAGCTCGTCGATAACATCGGCACGCTGAAATGCTCCGTTTATAATGCTTCCCCCCTCAAGAAGCAGAGTTTCACAGCCAATAATATTTTTCAGCTTCAAGAGTGCAAGCTCAACATCAATCTCGGTTTCACCAGCAAAAATATACGGTATTTCCATAGCCTCAAGATAGCCGAGATATCGCTCGTCAGCCTGTTCAGTAAGCACCTCGATAATCTGAGCCTTATCATATCCCGGATCTCCGTCAGGATCGATAATCCTGTTTGACTTCCAGCCAAGCTTGCCTTTGGGATCAAAAGCAACAGCGTAAAATCCTGACATATCGTCAAGTATAAAGTCCATTTTAAAGCCATGATCGTGCTTGACGGGAGCATACTGTGAAAGCTCGGGATAATATCCCACAGTAAAGCTTCCCTCCATTGTGACACGTCCGCAGATAAATCCGTTTGACTGAAGCTTTCTGTTTATATCGTAGTATATTTCCGTAGCTGCGGCACACTGTGGCTTAAACAAGAAATCTCCTGTAACCTTGCCGTCTATGGAAGTAACCATGTGGCATATTATATATGGTCTGTTCATATTATCACCTCTGTTTTATATTCTTCCTCAGATAAACCATATCAACAAGCTGAACACCACATTCAAAAATCGGATGGTCGTAGTTATCGGTAAAGAAATTCGGTATGCTGTGTGAACGCACAAAACCGCATTTCTCGTAAAAGGGAACCGTCATAGGACTGTCGCCTGTTCCCACTTGCAAAACGGAATATCTGTCATTATATTTTTCAGCAATATATTCAATCAGCTTTTTAGCATAGCCTCTGCCCTGAAATTCGGGATACGTTGCAATATTTTTGATTTCAAGAATACCGTCACCCTCGTCAGTTACAACACATTCGCACTTGATGCCGTTATCGTCAAGCACATACAACGTGCCTTTGTCAATGTATCGGTCTATCATATCTTCCTGCTCATCAGCAAGCAGAAGCAGCGGAAGAAATTGCTTTTTGTTCTCTTTGATTTCTTTTATTTCCATCTTTGCAAATTAATCTTTTTCTATATTATTTTTCGATTTCTTCAAGATTATAAATATACCTGAATTCAAGCTTATCTGAGGAGTCACTTGCCTGACCTTCCAATTCCTCTTTCAAGGAATTGTTCTTATCAATTATAAAATATATACATTTACAACCATATTCTGCTGCTGTGGGCATAAAGAATTCCGCTACCCATTGAGTATCTTCGGGAATGTTCTCGAATCCGTTTCTTGTGTCAGCACAATAATCGCATCTGTATTTTTTTATTATTTCCAAAGCATATTCCAAAGGCTTTCTATAATCATCGTTACAACAGAATTTTTTCCATCTTACAAATACAACATTATGTGTATCATTGTAATTCACATCGCAGTATTCAGATAAAAACATTTTGATTACCTCCATAAGTCTGAATTTATTATGTTAATTATACCATAAATCTTGTAAAAAAACAACTATTCTTTGTATCATTTAAAAAATACGATATTATTTCAGGAAAGCCATTGACAGCTAACTCGAATTAGCTTATAATATAAATAAAGCTAATCTCAATTAGCCAAAGGAGATTCTTATGAATACGAAGAAAAAAATACTTGATGCGGCACTTGATTTATTTTCTGAAAAAGGCTACGCAAATGTGTTTGTTGCTGAAATTGCAGAAGCAGTAGGTATAAAAGCCCCCTCACTTTATAAACACTACAAAAGCAAGCGTGATATTTTCAATGCAATTATTGAAGAAATGAAAAAAAATTATAACAGGCAAGCGACTACGCTCAGCATCGACGGCAACAACGCTATGTCTGATGCAGAGGTGTTCTCAGCTGCTTCGGAGGATGGACTTGTTAAAATGGGTTTTAGCCTGTTCAGTTTTTTTCTTCACGACGGATATACGCAGAAATTCCGTAAAATGCTTACTATTGAACAATTTCATACTCCCGAACTTGCAGAGCTTTTCACAAAGCAGTATATTGATGATTCATTGAAATATCAAAGTGGAATTTTTTCTCTACTATGTGAAAGAGGCATACTGAAAGGTGATAATCCGCAGATAATGGCACTTCAATTTCATTCTCCTATCTATATGCTGCTTACAATGTGTGACAGAGAACCTGAACGGGAAAAAGAATTAACAGCACTGCTTGAACAGCATATCAGGCAATTCGTAAGACTTTACAGCAAAGGAGACCATTTATGAAAATTACAGTAATATACGGGCAAAGCCACAAAGGTTCTACATACAATATCGCCAGACAGCTCTGCGATAAACTGAACGGAGAGGTTACGGAATTTTTTCTACCAAAGGATTTAGACTGCTTCTGCAAAGGCTGTACAGCTTGTTTTACAGATGAAACAAAATGTCCCGATTACGAAAAGCTCAGACCAATAACCGAAGCTATTGATAATGCTGACGTTATTATTCTTGCAAGTCCCGTTTATGTAATGCACCCGACAGGAGCTATGAAAGCGTTCTTAGACCATTATGGATACAGATTTTTAGTACATCGCCCCGAAGAAAAGATGTTTGCAAAACAAGCTGTATGTATTTCAACTGCCGCAGGTGCAGGAATGAAAAGCACAATAAAAGATATGGCTGACAGCACGTTTTTCTGGGGAATTGCAAGGACATACAGACTCGGTGTTGCAGTTATGGAAACACGGTGGGAAATGGTCAAACCTGCTATAAAATCAAAAATTGATAAAAAGACAACCCGTATTGCTGAAAAAATTACTAAAAAAGTTGGCAAAGTAAAACCTGATATTAAAACAAAAGCATTCTTTACTGCTATGTCAGCAATGCAGAAAAAGGGCTTTAATCCTGCTGATGTTGAATACTGGAAAGCAAAAGGATGGACAAATGGCAAGCGTCCATGGAAAAAAACACAGAAATAAGGAGTATGATAATTTATGCTGCATTATATGAAATTAAAAGAATCGCCGTTCATGAAAATCAAGAACGGCAGCAAGACGATAGAGCTTCGTCTCAATGACGAAAAACGACAGCAAGTGCAGGTCGGAGATTTTATCGAGTTCAGTCTGATTGGAAATCCCGATGAAAAAATCCAGACAAAAGTAACAGCACTTCACCGTTTTGATTCGTTTCAGGAACTTTATTCAGCTTTTCCAAAAGAGAAAATTGGCTATGCTTCTTCAGATACACCTGATCCCAACCATATGAACGAATATTATCCCCGTGAAAAACAGAAACAGTACGGTGTTCTTGGAATCGAACTGCGAATGACCGATTTTCAGAAGTTCATTGATGCTCAAGAGTGTGGTTACAGCTTCGGAGAAACATATCAGACTGCTTTAGATGAAATGAAGCAGGGACAAAAGACATCTCACTGGATATGGTATGTTTTTCCACAGATTAAGGGATTGGGATTCAGCAATGTTTCTGTGTATTTCTCAATTAAGGATATTGAAGAAGCAATCGATTACTACGAACATCCTGTTCTTGGTCAGAGATTGACAGAAATTACAAGCGTACTTCTTGATATTGATAATGATGACCCAATGGCAGTATTCGGGTACCCCGATGCGTATAAGGTTCGTTCCTGTATGACGCTCTTTAAACAAGCCGTACCTGAACAAGAACTCTTTCAGCAGGTGCTGGACAAATTCTGTCGTGGTATTGAAGATGATAAAACTATCAGAATACTGGGAGAATAAACTATGAAATTTAAAAACAAAGTTGTTGTCATTACAGGCGGTGCTAACGGCATAGGAAAATGTATTGCCGAGCAATTCAGAAAAAACGGAGCTTTCGTGTATGTGATTGATAACGCTGACGGTAAACATTTTGTTGGAGATATTGCCAGCAAGATTACTCTTGAACAATTTGCGGATTCAGTGCTTTTACATCATGAAAAAATCGACTGCCTTATTAATAATGCACCACCGATGATGAAAGGAATTGATAACTGCTCCTACGAGGAGTTTCAACAGGCATTGGCAGTCGGCGTGAGTGCACCCTTTTATCTGGCAAAGCTGTTTGCTCCTCATTTTAATACAGGAGGCTCTATCATTAATATTTCGTCATCCCGTGACCGTATGAGTCAGCCGCAGACGGAGAGTTATACAGCGGCAAAAGGCGGATTAGCGGCACTTACTCATGCACTGGCGGTAAGCCTGTCCGGAAAGGTGCGTGTAAACTCCATTTCACCCGGTTGGATTGATACTGCTTACACAGTTTATGACGGTGCGGATGCTGTTCAGCAGCCCGCGGGCAGAGTAGGAAATCCTCTTGATATTGCCAATATGGTGCTTTTTCTATGCTCAGATAAGGCTGGTTTCATTACCGGTGAGAATATCTGTATCGACGGCGGTATGACCAGACAGATGATATATCACGGAGATTTTGGTTGGAAATTGGAATAAATAAGATTTGTTATGTTATATCTGAAATCTGCTAATTGTGAGGAGGCATAAAAACAATAACTTTTTAAAGGCAACAACGCACAAAGGAAATCCTTGCAGGGCTTGGTGCAATTTATACTTCCGATGAATGCTTCAAAGCTGATATCGACACTGCCGAATTTATAAGCATGGCAATACAAAAATATTTCGGATAACAAAATGCCTTTCCATTCAGAATGGGAAGACATTTTCTGAAATTATAATTTTTACAAAAACAATGCTGTTTCAAGTGCAATATATAATTTACCCAGATTGTGATTTGCTCCATGAAGCCCTTCAATGTCATAACCGCTTGATTCCAGCACATCGCCTGCTTCAAGAAAATCATAAAGCTCCAAACCATAGAAATCACACAAAGCCTGCACTCCTGCCAATTCCATTTCAACTGCAATACAGCCTTCTTCTCTGCGATTTTCAACAAGTCCTATGGTTTCTCTGAGCATAGAATCCGTAGTCCAGACTTTGCCCAATACATAGGGTATGTTTAATTTTTCAAATATTGCAGATAATTTCTTACTGTTTTTAATTTCAATATAGTCTGCGGGTTCAGCAAAGTAGTATGAACATCCTTCGCCACGATAGCTTTCTGTCGGAATTATAAATCTGCCTTCGGTTTTTTCTCTGTCAAGACTTCCACAAGAACCAAACATAATAAATTTTGTAGCACCTGTCTGCCAATGGGCTTCGTAACAGAAAGCCGACGCAAGTGCAGAACCAATTCCTGTTAAATAAAAAGCAATATCTCTGCCCTTATAATTCATTTTATAGATAGGAATATCTCCATTACAAGAGCCCATAAGCCCTATTTTTTCACATTGATAAGTATTAAGCAGATGATTATGTATATCTATTGAAAAGATAATAAGACATATATCTGTAATGTGCTTTGGTTCTCCGTAAAAATCCTTGAGATTGATAACGGGTTCTGTTTTGATATCATAGCAGTCTGTGATCATAACATCTCTCCTTTTTATTCTTATTATACTACAAAAATTTATTTTGTCAAGACTTTTTACTGATAAACCAGTGAAATTTCTAGGATTTGATATTATTTTTCAGTTTGTATGCTCAAATCACAATGTACTTCTTGTTTTCTTTGCTTAGATATGGTATAATAAGTCAGACGCAAACAGGCATAGAAATAAGAATTTGAGGGTGAGATATTATGGATAACAGCAAAATTGCAGAATTTATCAAGAAACAAAAAGTTGCTTTTATCTGTTCTGTTGATGAAGATGGATTTCCTAATGTAAAAGCGATGCTTAAACCGAGAAAAATCAATGGTTTGCACCAATTTTATTTTTCAACAAAC
>JAZNSD010000067.1:0-6381 GCA_045591055.1 Acutalibacteraceae bacterium
AGTACATCGTGCCATAAAGTCTGTATCCGCCTGCAAAATTGTAGGCATCAAAACCGTTTTGCATAAGTATTCTTGTGGCAAGATAACTTCTGAGACCGCTCTGGCACATTACATATACAGGCTTTGATTTATCGAGTTCTGTAAGTCTTTCACGCAGCTCATCAACAGGGATATTGATAAAGCCCTCTGCGTGACCGTGCATGTATTCGTAGACGG
Organism: Acutalibacteraceae bacterium; assembly: GCA_045591055.1. Classification (GTDB taxonomy): domain Bacteria; phylum Bacillota; class Clostridia; order Oscillospirales; family Acutalibacteraceae; genus RUG806. Next base: position 217 of record JAZNSD010000067.1, read on the forward strand.
TTCTTGTATCTAAAAGCGTGACATCGTCTCTTTTTTGAAGATACGGAATATCCTCATAATAGAACTGCCCTACAATACCGTTTTTCATATTTTCAATGATAAAGCCTGCCATATTCACAGGGTCCTTTGCAGATGAATATGGCGGTGCATAGGAAAGCTCAAGATCTTTTAGCTTGTCCGCTGTAAGTCCTGCAAAAATTGCGGTAGCAATCACATCAATTCTTTTTTCAATGCCCTCATATCCTTCCGCTTGTGCACCAAGGATTTTATAGGTTTCCTTTTCAAATATAACCTTTAATGTCATAGCTGTTGCCCCAGGGTAATATCCTGCATGAGAAAGGGGCGATAGAATAACTTTTTCATAAGCGATATTACTTAATTTAAGCTGCGTTTCCGTCATTCCTGTTGATGCGACTGTCATATCAAATAGTTTGATAACCGATGCACCTTGCGTGCCTTTATAAGTACTGTTAATTCCGCAAATATTGTCTGCCGCAATTCTCCCCTGCTTATTGGCAGGGCCTGCTAAGGTTATAACTGCCTTATCCTTTGAAATAAAGTTTTCTGCCTCTACCGCATCGCCCACTGCATAAATGTCCGCATCAGAGGTTTGCATATTGTCAGAAACTGCAATCGCTCCCTTTACGCCCAATGCAAGGCATGCATCCTTTGCAAGCGTGTTTTCAGGCGAAACACCGACAGATACAATGACCATATCGGCAAGTAACTCCTGACAATCGGTAATGACCATATTATTCTCAACGGTTTTTACATTGGCATTTAAAAGAATATTGATGCCCTGCGCCCTTAAATTTGTGTGAATAAAGGATGCAATGTCACTATCTACTGTATTTAAAAGGTGGTCCCCTTTTTGAATGACAGTAACATCAATCCCGCGGTTTTTAAGGTTTTCCGCCATCTCAAGCCCTATAAAACCGCCGCCGATGATTACGGCTGTCTTAATCGGAGTGTTGTCTGTAAACTCACGAATTTTAAGTGTATCCTCCACTGTGCGCAGTGTGAAAATGTTACTGCAATCACCTATGCAAAAATCAGGCATAACAGGCTTTGCACCGGGAGATAAAATAAGTTTGTCATAGCTTTCTTCAAACTCATTTCCGCTTTTTTTATCCAAAACCGTAACAGTTTTTCTTTCACGGTTTATTTTGTTTACCTCATGGAGAGTTCTTACATCAATTTTAAATCTCGACCAAAATCCTTCAGGAGTCTGTAAAAACAAATCTTCTTTGTCAGAGATTTCTCCACCGATATAGTAAGGGAGTCCGCAATTTGCATAGGAAACATATCCGCTTCGCTCAAAAATGATTATCTCCGCATTTTCATCAAGTCTTCTGATTCTTGCCGCAGCCGTAGCACCGCCTGCAACTCCTCCAACAATAACTATCTTCATTATCACACCTCCGTTATTTCTTTTATAGCCTTCTTAAACTGGAATGTAAACAGTATTGCCGTAAATGTAACCGCAATAATATCTGCGACAGGTTCTGCCATGTAGACCGCCTGTGTCTTGTCTGCCAAAAGGCTTGGCATAATATAAATAAGCGGAAGGAGCAATATGAATTTACGCACAACTGCAACCACAATGGAGTTTGCCGCTTTGCCAAGTGATGTAAAGGTCATCTGGCATGCAATCTGAATGCCGAATAGTCCAAGTCCGCCAAGGTATATCCTCAGCATCGGTGCTGCAAACTGTGCAAGGGTGCTATCCGATGTAAATATCTTAACAAAAACCCCGGGTGCTATCATAACCGCCGCCCAGAGTGCTATGGAATATGCCAAACAAGTGATTAATAGCAGACGGAAGGTTTTCTTTACTCTGTCTGCTCTTTTAGCACCAAAATTATAGCTTGTAATGGGTTGAGCACCTTGTGCAATTCCCTGAAGTGGTAGCATTGCAAACTGCATAACGCTTGTCATAATGGTCATAGCACCCACTGCAATATCTCCGCCATATTTGAGAAGCGAAGAATTAAAGCAAACGGAAATCACGCTTTCGCTTGACTGCATAACAAATGCCGCTGTCCCGAGTGCAATGCAAGGCAAAATTATCTTTGACTGAAGCTTTATGTTTTCCTTCTTTATTTTAAGTCGGCTCTTCTCGCTGCAAAGGAAAGAAATAATCCATACACAGGAAAGCATCTGCGAAATAACGGTCGCAAGTGCTGCGCCTTTTACACCCATTTGGAATCCAAAAATGAATACGGGATCAAGCACAATATTACACACTGCACCGATAATCACCGAAACCATAGATATTGTGGTAAAGCCTTGTGCCGTGATGAATGTATTCATTCCCAAGGTCATTTGCACAAACAAGGTGCCGATGGCGTATATGCTCATATAATCGGTTGCATAGCCGATAGTATTCTTGCTTGCGCCAAAAGCAAGGAGCAAGTCCTTGTTCCATATCAGCAGAACTGCGGTCAAAATGATTGACACAACAATCTGCAGACTAAAGCAGTTACCAAGCGTCTTTTCAGCAGATTCATTATCCTTTTCGCCCATAAAGATAGATGCTCTCGGTGCACCTCCCGAGCTGACCAATGCCGCAAACGCCGAAACAAGCATAATAATCGGCATACAAACTCCAACGCCCGTAAGTGCCAGACTGCCGTCGCCCGGCATATGACCTATGTATATGCGGTCAACAATATTGTAAAGCATATTGATAAGCTGTGCCACAACCGTCGGAATCGACAGTTTAAGCAAAAGCTTACCGATAGGCTCTGTCATTAAAAACTCTTTTTTGTTATCCATTTTAAAACACCTTATTTCGCAATTTATCAGGACAATATCCATCGTATTGCTTGATTTTTTTAATTTAAAATCATATTGTGTAACTTATATTTTTCTTCCTTACAGACAAAAAACATTTACAATCATACAAGGTATATTATAACAGAAAAGTGCTGATCAGTCAATCTTTTAGTGTATTTAGATATGCCCGAAACACGCTGTAATATTAGTGCTTACATTATTTTTTCAGTATAAAATATTCACAGAAACAAAGAGACCAAGAAAAGCAGACTCACCTTTTCCTTCATGCTTTAATTCTCCTTACTGATTTTGCGAATGCCACCTTTTATATGTTAATTTTGCAACATTTTTTTCAAAAGCTATTGATTTTTTTGTTGGTTTGTGCTATAATATCTTTAAAAGAAGGGAGAAATACATTTGATAAGATAAATTTTAAAATATAACCGTAGCCAAAAGAGAGTAATACCGGCGACGAAGTGTGGCTGTCACCTTTCAGTAGCGACAAGCACGCAGGCAACAAAAATGCAGTTTTTCAGGCGAGTTCGTATTATTCTCTTTTATACGATGCGGTTTATATATAAACTCAACAAAAGGAGCTGATTTTATGAAAATCACAACTACAGGAAGAAAAATCAATGTTACCGACGGTCTTCGTTCCTACACAGAGAAAAAGCTTTTGAAGCTGGACAAATTCTTCAATGAAAACTCTGCTGCTCAGGTCACATTATCGGTGCAAAAAGATGATCACATCATAGAAGTTACTATCTATCACGAAGGTATGATTTTCAGAGCAGAAGTCAGAGATGCCGACATGTATGCCGCAATCGACAGAGTTGTGGATGTACTGGAAAGACAAATCCGCAAGCAAAAAACCCGACTGGAAAAGAAATTGAGAGAAGGAGCATTTGACTCTGCCGACTCCCCTGCAGGATATGAAGAAGAATCAGAATTCCGTGTTGTAAAAATAAAGAAACACGAAACAAAACCAATGAGTGTTGAAGAAGCTATTCTTCAGATGAACCTTCTGGGACACAGCTTTTATGTTTTCAGCAATGCCGAGACTCTTGATAAGGAAGTTGTGTACAAAAGAAAAGATGGTAACTATGGTCTGATTGAGCTTTCATAAAAGAAAAAAACTACCCTCTTTGCCAACGGCAAAGAGGGTTTTCAATTAGAAAACTTGTTTAATTGTAAGCACAGATTGAATTCATTGTTATGTTGCCATTTGAATTGGCAGACACGATAAAAGTGTGGTTGTCATAGAAAAAGGTATATGTTCCGTTTGCCCCTTGAAGCTGTGTGCCGAAAAATGCTCCGAGGCTTGCCGGCGAAAGAGTTCCGTCGGATGCGGCAAGAATGGCAAGATAGGGAAAAATTGTGCCGAATGGTGCAAATCCGGATTTGACGGCAGCCGCCGAACCCGAGCCTGAAAATACAAAGCCGGCATCGATTTCCGAAGCTTGATTTGTAAGGTACACGGGTGAATTGAAATCATTGGTATAATTTACAAGATCACCAAACGAAGCCCTGATTTCATCTGCATTTTTACCCGGAACAAAATCATAAACCGGATACCAACCCACATTACGGTACAAATCTATTTCGCTTGCTGCAATCACGCAAACCTTTCCGCCGGGGGCATACATTCTAACAACAGGAACATCATACCACCCTGCATTTTTGTATATCTGCTCCTGAGCTTTCCAGATTGATGCAAGGGCACCATCGGGAGAATACATTGTCATAACCGTATTTTCAAGCCAGCCCACGCCAAGATAGGTCGCAAGCTCTGATTTATATATGACCGATGTATCATTATTAGCCGGAGAGTAAACCACACAAACAGGCTCTCTTTCCCACCCCATTGATGCGTATTTTTGAATCTCATTCTCCCATACATCGGCTTTTCTGCCATCGGGCGAATACATGGTTACAGTGTTTGCATAAACAGATACAGAGGATAAAAGAAATATTAAAAACATTATCAAAGCTATAATTCTGTTCATAGTCACACCTCCCAATCAGAAACCAACACTGTCTTGCCTATATAATAACAGAAAAAATTAAATATGTCAAATTAAGTTTTTTATAAGTATTTACTCTTGTAATATAACATAAAATATGCTAAAATGGAAAAAACTTGTTTTTTATAACACAAAGGAGATGTCACATATGTCACACTCAGAAAACAGATGGGTTGGAAATGAATACCGTCAGGAATATCTTGACGGAATAAATAGGCTTATTGAAAAAATGCGGACAAAAGCAGACGAATCCCGAACGATAAAACACAGAGATATTTTTTCAAATGGCGAAAAATACCGCAAAGAATTTAAAGAAATGCTGGGTTTCCCTCTGAATGAAGAGTTTGATGAAGCTCAGATTCCAAACATAAAAAAGAATTTTGTGGCAAAGGAAGAGGCTTTTTCAATTTACCGTATGCAAATTGAAATTCTTCCTGATTTATGGTTTTACGGGATATATTTTGAACACGACGACGGTAAAAAAAGACCTTTTGTAATCTGTCAGCACGGTGGCGCGGGCACAAGCGAAATTTGTTCAAGCTTTTTTAATTCTGCAAACTACAACGATATGGTGCAGAGAGTTCTGAAATATGATGTGAATGTGTTTGCACCTCAGCTCCTTTTGTGGAATTCTGCCACATACGGCATTGATTATGACAGAAAAGCAACAGATGTCAGTCTCAAACAGCTTGGCAGCTCAATTACCGCACTGGAAGTATATGCTATTATGAAAAGCATTAACTATTTTGCATCTCTCGACACCACAGATACTGATAAAATCGGCATGGTCGGACTTTCCTACGGCGGATTCTACACTCTGTTCACCGCCGCATGCGATCCAAGAATCAAAGCCGCATTCAGCACCTGCTTCTACAATAACCGCTATGCTATCAACTGGTCCGACTGGACATGGAACAAAAGTGCACAGAAGTTTCTTGATAACGAGGTTGTACTTTTAGTATGTCCGCGAAAGCTTCATATTGCAATCGGAAACAATGATGCATTGTTCAATGTCGATGCGGCAACAAAAGAATTTGAAGCTTTAAGAAAATCAATCCCCGAAATTGAACAATACATAAAATTTATATCCTTTGACGGAGTGCACGAATTTCCACCTCAGGAAGAATATCTCAGGGACTGGATGGCTGATTTTCTGAGTTAATCACTAAAAGCTGATAAAACCGATACACAAGAGACTGCCTCAGGGCGGTCTTTTTGTTTGATAAATTGGAATTTATCGCTCTGTTTTGCGCTAGTGTGTGAGCCTTCTCCCTGGTGGAGAAGGTGTCAAGCTTGCTTGACGGATGAGGGGATAGTGACACTCCAAGAAAAGAGCACTTGTGCGAATTTGATTGGTTAGTGG
>JAZNSD010000068.1:0-3965 GCA_045591055.1 Acutalibacteraceae bacterium
GCAAACATTTTCATATCTTTTCAAATTCAAATAAATACTCTCCTGTCAATGTTTAGAATAACGGTGAACAATGTGATAATTCGTAATTTAATTGTATCATTATTTGGTATGAGATACAATAAAAAATCTGTAAAAATAGTGATTAACATAAACTTTTTGTGATTATTTTAAAAACAAATAGAATGTTTTTGGTTATTTTTGTGAATTTCATAAATATTAAAGTGACAACTGTTGTTTGTGATAATTCACAAATGTTGCTGTGATTTATTATATTGGAACTTCAAATAAAATGTGTTAATCTTTATTTAATATAAGAAACATTAAACATCGGAATCTGTTAAGGAGTGATTAATAATGAAAACCTGGCAAAAAGCTACATTTATCATTGTTCTGGTATTATTCATAGCTGCTTCCGTTACCATTTCATTTCTTTCAATGGCACGAGCACCTTTTGAATATGAATATCAGACAGAAATTGCTGATACTCCCGGTAATGAAGGCTGGGTGCTGTTCGGATTCAATGGTAATACATCTACTAAAGAAGTGTTTATTGATTATGTCCGTGATGAAAATGGCAATAATCCCGATACCTCAAAGCCTGTTTCAGCAGTTGGTGATTTCACTATGAACACCGACGAATATGTTGAGGTTATTCATATCGGTAAGGATGTTAAATACATAGATGAAACTTCATTTTTCTATTGCAAGGAGCTCAAAGCAATAGAGGTTGATGAAGCTAATGAGTATTACACTTCTGCTGAAGGTGTGCTTTACACTAAGGATATGAAGACATTAGTAGCTTATCCTCTAAAGAAAGCTGACACAACCTACACTATACCGAAAGATGTTGAGAGAGTAGGCTCTTGTGCTTTTTATAAAAACTCAACTTTAACCAAAATCGATTTACCCGAAACCTTAAAGGAAATTGGTGATATGGCATTCTTTAAATGCGAAAACATTTCACTTGTTACTCTTCCTGACGGACTTGAAAAAATCGGCTCTGATGCGTTCAGCTATTGCCATAGTATGGAGCCTGTTATATTTATTCCCGAATCTGTTAAAGAAATTGACAGCTTTGCATTCTATTCCTGCTCAAATCTTAAAGAGTTTTATATGGGTGCAGAAAGCAAAGAGAGTATAACATTTGGCGATAGCTGGCTTCCAAAAAATATAAAAAAGGCAGTTGTTAATATTGCTCCGGAAGAACAATATGGCATGACACGTGAAGACGCAAATGAAACAATAAACGAACTGCTCAAGGAAGGAGATGAAAACTGATGGCAAAAGAAAAAGCTAAGAAAAAAGATAATATTTTCAAGGAAATGAAGAAATATTGGAACACTCCTGCTGAGGGAAAGCATGTTCCATATAAAGAATATTTTTCAATTTTTGCCGCAGTTGGTGGCGATTACACCTTAAAATATCTCCAAAGCTTTCTTACCTTTGGTACAGGTTGTTATCTTATTGCACATTATTACGAAATACCTCTTCTTACATTCAGTGCAATTAACGTATTCTTTATTGCATCAACATATTTTTGGAATCTTCTTACAATGGGTGTTGATGCAAACTTAGGATTTCTTCCTAAAAAGATTGAACAAAAATATAATGCGGTGTATCTGATCTTTGCTATGTTAGGCTTATTGATGCTCATATTTGATTTCTCTTTCATTCTTCCTGATGGTGTTGCAAACATTCTTGATACCCGTTGGAAGGGTATAAACAGCTTCAACATTTTCAAAATCTTCGGTGCCCATTTTCTTGCAAACGGTTGGAGCGGATTCAGAAATATTCTTATAAGAAAGAAGCTTCTCAAAAAGCTCGGCAGATACAAAATCTTTGCCTATGCAAATGTTATCCAATGCATTATAGTAGTTATCCTTATATGCGAATTACCGCTTTATAAGCTTCCTCTTACAGATAGAGTATGGACTCTTTATCTTCTTTTCCAGCTTTATACAATATTCAATTATGTGGGCTTTACACAATCTGTTGCAGATAACATCAGCCCCAACCCTCAGGAAAGACTTTACGTACGTTCATTCCCTGTTAAAATCAGCCACTTTGTTCAGAATATAGTGAATGTTCTTCTTCCCACGATCGCAGGTGTAATGTTCCTTGACGGCGTTAAGGATATCGGCACATTCAGATATCTTATCCCTGTATTTTTTGTGGTTTCATCTGGTGTTATGTTCATAGGTCTTCGTAAAATCAAAGAACGAATTCCTATGCCACCTCTTGAAAATAGAGAGTATCTTTCATTCTGGCATTGTGTTTCAGGTATTTTCAAAAACAAATATCTTTGGATAATTAAAATTGCAGAGCTCCTTGACTCATTGGGCAATGGTATGCTTGATATGAAAAGAATCCTTCTCATTTATACCTGGCGTGAAACAGGACTTTTCTTCTCTATAGCAGAAATCATTTATAAAATGTCCGGTAATCCGGGTCAATTCCTTGCACCTTGGATAAGAAAACGCTTTCAGTATAAGCAGCTGATTGTATTCAAATATATTGTCTTAGCCATGAGAAACGGAGTATATATTCTGGCAATTCTCTTTCTTGGCAATTCTCATTTCCTATGCGGTCTTGCAATTTACATTGCTATGCTTGTTTCCAATACACTTGAAGCTGCGGTTGGTATTGCACAGGATGACACCAAAATCAGAGTTACGGATTATCAGATGTATATTTCAGGCGAAAGACTGGAGGAATATCAGAAAATCATCAGCTGGTTTACAACACCTATTACAACCCTCGTTTCCCTGATTGTTCCGCTTATGTTCTACCGTGTGGGCTTTACCTCCGATTGGGACGTTCTTTATATGGGTGATGTCAGAGTACAATGTATGCTTATCGGTCTTTGTTTTGACCTTGCGGGATACGTACTGATGACCCTGCCATATCTGTTTATGTGGGATTTCACAGACGAAAAGCACGCTCACATTATGGAGGTTCTCAAACAAAGAGCTGAAGAGGGAAATGCTGCAGCAGAAGGCGATGCAAGCAAGTTGCAGGATGCAGCGGTTACTGCAGAGGCTGAGGTTATTTCGCAAAACTAATAACGATATGTTCCGAGGCGATTATATGAAATTTATTAATGTAAAGCAGAATAAAGATGTTTTCGGTAACGGAATTCACGATGACACTAAAGCCTTGCAGACTTGCATTGACGAATTGAAGGATGGCGGAACTGTCTATTTCCCCGATGGTACATATCTTATTTCAGGTGCTTTGATTTTCTATTCATATCAGCATCTTAAGTTTTCAGATGATGCGGTTATTCTCAGAAGCGATAAAAGTGAGCCTTTAACAAGATATTTGCTGGCTTCATATTCCGTACATTTATCTAAACCGCTATAAAAGATTGAGCTATAAGGAAGATGAAGGAAATTTTGTTGTAAGCTTTTCTGATGGTGTTGAAAGTGCGGGTAAAACTAAAACAATCACCAAAAACGGAGTAGTTCTCAAAAGAGGAAACGATGTTATTCTTCCTTTGACAGAGGATAATAAAATCTTTGTTGCCTATTCAGAAAACGGCAGAAAAGGTGAATGGAATATACCCGATGCTGAATTTGAAAAAGCAAGTGTTTATAACATCACGGCAGAAGGGAACGAGTATATCGGCGATGTTTTGGTTACGGATAAAAAAATATCGCTCAGCCTCAAAGCAGGGCAGGCTGCAGCGATTAAAGGAATATTCTGATGTAATCCGTTCTGAAGGCGAGGTTTAGGAATACAATGCTGAAAATCAAGAAAACCACAATAAAAATAGGTCTCGAAAAACCGCTGAAAATTCTTCATATGACAGACTCACATCTTCCATTTTATTGTGACAGTGACTCTGAGAATATGATAAGACAGGGCAAAAAACGAAACGAGAAAAGAAGTGTACGAAATCTCAACAAGCTGATAAAGTACGGTGAAAAGAACTGCGATCTGATTGTTCATACCGGAGATCTTAT
>JAZNSD010000069.1:0-1727 GCA_045591055.1 Acutalibacteraceae bacterium
CATCGTAGTGTATGCAATCACCTTATCTCCTATCTTCCCAACAATAAAATGATAGTGCGGATCGTCTTTGCATATATCATATGTTTTTCTTATTTCATCTAAGGGAAATTTTTCTCCAAATGATTTCATGCATAATTCATATGCTTTTTCCAAATCGCCTTCGCTTAGCTTCTCAAATGCAAGTTCCATAATCAATTACCTCACTATGCTTATTTTAAATAACATTTCGCAAAATACGTTATTTTGCGAAATGTCAGTTTCACCTTATGCCGTGTAGCCAAATCGCTTTCAGCTTGTTTGGCACACACCAACAAGACAAGTTTCTATTTGACTTTCTTATTATATATTATACACCAAAGCGAAGAAATTGTCAATAACAAAACTGGTAGTTTTGCCATACATTCTTCTGGTTTAGATGGACTTGTCAATAAATGTGCAGTCAGAAAACACCCAAAATCTGAAATAGACAGACATCAGGCGGCGTGATGCGAGAGTTGCTTTGAAGTTCTTAATGCCACAGGTGGGAGACCGCCTTTATTGAAGCTGTTAATCCTTTGGGTATTGTAGTAACCGAAGATATATCTGAAGATAACAGTCTTGACCTCTTCACGCTTCATTTTGTAGGTGGGTATCTGATATAATTTTTCTTTTTTCAGAGTTGCAAAAAAGCTCTCCATACGTGCGTTATCGTAACAATGTGCAGTTCCGCTGAGACTCTGAATAAGTCCCGAAGATACAAGAGTTCTGCGAAACGCATAACTCGTATACTGACATCCTCTGTCGCTGTGTAGGATAGTTCCTTCGAGCCTGCCATACTTCTCACGAAGCTGTTTTACGGTATTTATACAAAGCTCTTTCTTCATATTATCATGCATTTCAAGAGCAACAATCTCGCCATTGAAGCAGTCCATAATAGGCGAAACATAGAGCTTTCCGTCAGCACACTGGACTTCAGTAATATCAGTCAGAAGTTTTTTAAGCGGTGCAGTTGCAGTGAAATCTCTCTTAATCAGATTTTCTCTGTTCTGAGTTTCTGTATCAGCCTTTGTAATACCATGAGGTCTGCGACGCTTATGGATAAGCCCTGCTTCACTCATAGTACGATAAACTGTTCTGAGACTGACATGAGTACCACGCTGTGAAAGTGCTGTTTGCATTCTTCTGACACCGTAGTTTTTATTGTCCTGATGTTCTGATAATATGCTCTGTATTTTGACCAGAAGAAGCTGACGTGCACCGGGTTTTCCCTGATTTCTGAGCCAGCGGTAATAGCCTGATTCGCTTATTTTCAGAAATCTGCATATTGCTTTAGCTCCGTACTTATGGCGAAACTCGTTAACGAACAGATGTCTTTCACTTGTCTTTACTTCTTCCGGTCTTTTGCGAAAAAACCAAGTGCATCCTTGAGTATATCGTTCGCTTTACGCAGTTCTGCATTTTCTCGTTCAAGCTCAAGATTACGCTTTTTGAGCTCCTCATCAGACATCTGATACTTCTGATTTCTGATAGCAGCATTTCGTTTGGATCGCCAGTCAGACAGCGTGTAATACTGGATTCCTAATTGCTGAGCAGCCGTTTTCAGCCCGATCTCATCGGAGAGCTTTAACGCTTCTTCTTTGAATTCTTTGCTGTACTTCATTTTTTATTTCCCTTTCCGGTTTTTATTTTCTTTATTCTACCAGAATTTTGGGTGTTTGTCGACTGCTCTTTCAGTATAACATATCATT
>JAZNSD010000070.1:0-30051 GCA_045591055.1 Acutalibacteraceae bacterium
ACTTTACACCCGTTCAACAGGAGCAAGCGGATTTGTTTCGTTCGCATTCAGAAAAACTGTTACACCCGAAAACGATATCAACGATTTTGCTTTTTTCAATGAATATTTGCAGCCAGACGAAGCTGTAATTTCTTACGCAACTGTTATCCGTTTTCTCGGCAATGCGGATTTCGTTAAGAATATTTCAAGCGAAAAGAATCTCGTGATTGACGAATACAAGGCAAGCGGGAATAAAATTGAAGTATATTACAGCCTTGGTAATAAAACTAAAATCGCTGCACCCGAAGGTGATTACACCGCTTATGATATGTACGGCAATGAAATACAAATCGGCAGGAAGCTGACTGTCAGCAATACGCCGATATATATTGTTTATTGATGTTAGAGCGATTTTTATGACAAATTCCAATTTATCGGGCTGTTTTGAGTGATTTCAATTTTTGACAAAAACAAGTTGTAAACACAAACGAAAATCCGTTCACGTAAGTGGGCGGATTTTTGTTTGTACTATTCATTCTTCATTATTCATTTTTTCGGAACGGATTTTCAAATGAATAATGAAAAATGAAGTCACTTCGCTGATGAATAATGAATAATTATGGGTGGGACACCCGCACCTGATTGTAATTTCGTATCATGTGTGATATAATTAATTAATAAATAAGATTTTCGGAGAGTTGATATTTATGGGATATGAAGGCTCTTGGAGTGGGATGCGTAAATACCTCGAAAAAGAAATGCTTGCAGAAAGCTTAAAAGGCAGAGTAAGATACGGTTGCACTACTTATCCAGGGATGGATAGTTGTCGGATTTTTGAAATCTGCATTGATGATAATTATAAAAAGCAGTTTTCGTGGGATACATTGTATGCACATATGGGTAAAAACGGATTTGGGGATTCTGAAAGAACTTGGAGTAAGATGAGGGATTATGTTGACAATACTTCGGTTGAATTACGTGATGTGCATATCTGTGAAGATTTCTGTGAGTCTCTTGCTGAATATCGCAATCAAGACATTAAAATGAGCATTCAGTCTAATAACCCTATTGTAAGAATGTTTGCCATACTTGATCGCCGTATAGGTAAGCGTACACTTGAACAACTGAAAGATACTTTAGCTGAACAGCCTGAATGGTTAAAACAGTTTTATACTTTAAGATTTGAAGCTGAAAATTTGTAGTAGTATTATGGTTCTAAAATGAGACGTACTGCAAAAAAATACCAAGTCTTCGGACTTGGAATTTTTTTATCCGATCCGAAGGATTGGTATGTAATCGCTGTCAGGCGTATGTAATCAGCGAAGCTGTATGTCATCACCGCAGGTGCATTAAATTTTCGTATGTGCTGATAATTATAGGCAGCAAGTTTTTTTGATGATTGCTTAAAATGGTATTTGCCTTGTTCTTTTTTCTTTGTAGTGCTATAATCATTTTGAAAAATAAAACTTATAAGAATTTTTAGATTCAGAGGTATCGTTATGAAATACAATCTTATTGTTGCAGGCGGAGGACTCAGCGGTGTTGCAGCAGCAGTCAGTGCTGCACGTGAAGGTCTTAAAGTTATGCTTGTTGAGAAATCAGGCTGTTTAGGAGGTGCAATTTCCAACAACCTTGTTTACCCCTTTATGCCTTATTGGACAAAGAAAAAAGACGGTGACGATGTTAGTAAAAAATATCTCTCTCAAGGAATTTTTAAGGAAATGAAGGTGCGTCATGACAGATATGTTGATGACTGCAAGGATCACGAATTCAATTCGGAGTATTTTAAAATAGTTCTTGATGATATGACAGCGGAAGCCGGCGTTGATGTTCTTTTTCATGCTGTTGTATATGATGTAAAAACCGATAACAGAAAAATATCATCTGTTGAAATCACTGCAAAAGCACAAAAAATAACGGTTGAAGCAGATTTCTTTGTTGATGCAACCGGTGACGGAGAGTTGTTTTATCTTGCCGGCTGTGATTATCAGTTGGGCCGTGAAAGTGACAGCCTGTGTCAGCCCATGACGACCTGTTTCAGAATGAGCGGTGTTGACCTCGACCTTTTTACCGAAGAAAGACCCCGTTTGCAAGAGCTTTACAAGGAGAAACAGGCAAAGGGCGAAATAACAAATCCCAGAGAAAATATTCTTGTTTTCTTCGGTGTTGGTGAAGATGTTCTGCACTTCAACTCAACCCGTGTTGTTATGCTTGATCCGACAAATCCGTTTGACGTGAGTAAGGCGGAAGTTACTGCAAGGAAACAAATTCACGAGCTTATCGGATTTCTGAAGGAGAATTCCAATGCATTTACTGAAAGTGCTTTAATATCCGTTGCGGTAAACATCGGTGTCAGAGAGAGCAGGAAGCTTAAAGGCGTTCATATTCTCACAGGTGATGAACTGATCAATTGTACGAGCTTTGAGGATTCAATTGCACTCGGAAATTACGATATAGATATTCACAGTCCTACGGGAACAGGAACAAGTCACAGATATTTCAGTGACGGAGAATTTTATACAATACCTTACCGTTCACTTTTGCCGAAAGAATATGATAATCTTCTTGTTGCAGGCCGCTCAATTTCTGCGACACATGAGGCTCAGGCATCGGTCAGAATAATGCCGATTTGTTGTTGCTTGGGTGAAGCTGCAGGCACGGCGATTGCTATAGCACATAATACAAATAAAAATGTGCATACAGTTGATATAAAAGCATTACAAAAAAAGCTCGAAGAAAACGGAGCTGTGCTGTAATTCGAAGAATTCTATTTTGACGCGTTATTTTAGTTTTTATAATTATTACATTCAATAAAAATTTGGCTTCGGAGGTTTTTATAATGACAGCAAAAGAAGAATGCGAAGTGTTACTTGATACTTTGCTTGCTGCTTCAGAGAAACTGCTTAAAAAGAACGGTGAGTTTTATCCCATTGGTGCGGTTTTGTCAAAAGATAACAATATAGCTTTTACAGCGCTACACTCGGATAACGAATTCCCGGATTCTCAAAGTGTTATCAGTGATTTGATTTGTGCTCACAAACAACTGGCTCAGAAAAACGAGATTAAAGTGAGCGGCATTTCCTGGAATGGTGCAGTTGATTCAGAAGGAAAGACCACAGATGCAATTATTGTTAGCTTGGAACATACAGATGATTATTCTGTTATTGTAGGATTGCCTTATAAACGCAGTTTGTTTAATAAAATTAAATTTGGAGAATTGTTTGCTCAAAACGGAAATAATGATATTTTCTGAGTATAAATCTTTATTAAATGCCAATTTAATAAACTATGGTTCAAAAATGAAATGTACTGCCAAAATCTACGATTTTCAACAGAAGTTCGTAGATTTTATTTTTAAATATTTTTCTATAGCAACAAGAAATGTGATAACATCACAGAACGGTGTCAAAAGCTGTGCTATAATGAGGCCACAAAGAAAAAAGGAGGACGTGAATATGTCTGTTATTAACATCAACAAAAACAATTTTCATAATGAAGTATTAAATTCCGAAAGAAAAGTCCTTCTGGACTTTTGGGCTCCTTGGTGCGGTCCTTGCCGTATGGTAGCACCGATTGTGGAGGAAATCGCCGATGATCGCCCCGATATCAAGGTCGGAAAGGTCAACGTAGATGAAGAAGCGGAGCTGGCAAGTCAGTTCGGTATTGTGAGCATTCCGACGCTGGTGGTAATTGAAAAAGGAAAAATCGTAAATCAGGCAATGGGAGCAAGACCGAAGGAAGCAATCCTCGGTATGCTGTAAGGAGATGAAAAAATGGGATTCTTTGATTTTTTAAGACAACCCGATGTAAATCAGGGCGTAAATGATTATAAAAATTCTACCGGTGCCGTACTTCTTGACGTACGCACTGAGCAAGAATATAGCGAAGGACATATTCCGGACAGTAAGAATATTCCGTTACAAACGCTTGACAAAGTAAGAACTGTCGTGGAAAATAAAGATACAGAAATATTTGTCTATTGTTATTCCGGTGCAAGAAGCCGTCAGGCTGCTGAGGCACTAAGCCGGATGGGATATACTAAGGTCAATAACATCGGCGGTATATCTTCTTATCGAGGAAAGGTGGAACGGTAATTATGAAGGTTGTAATTGTAGGCGGCGTGGCAGGCGGTGCAACTGCTGCCGCACGTATCAGAAGGCTTGATGAAAAGGCGCAGATCGTGGTGTTTGAGCGTTCGGGATATATTTCCTATGCAAACTGCGGACTTCCGTACTATATCGGGGATGTTATCACCGATGCCGAGGAACTTACCCTTAAGACACCCGAAAACTTTTATTCCCGCTTTCGTGTGGATATGAGAGTGCATCACGAGGTTATATCAATTCATTCGGAAAAAAAGACGGTATCGGTTAAAAATTTAAAAACAGGGGAAGAATTTGAGGAAAGCTATGATAAACTCATTCTTTCTCCAGGTGCAAAGCCGACACAGCCCGGTTTTTCAGGGACAGACCTTGATAAGGTATTTACACTTCGTACCGTGGAAGATACGCTCCGGATCAAGGAATATATCAATCAGAATCATCCTAAATCAGCGGTGTTGACGGGTGGCGGCTTTATCGGACTTGAACTTGCGGAAAATCTGAGTGAGCTTGGCATGGACGTTACTGTTGTTGAATACGCAAATCAGCTGATGAGTCCCTTTGACTCGGATATGGCGGCGTTTATTCATAACGAGATGAGAAAGCACGGTGTAAAGCTTGTGCTTGGCCGTGCGGTGGAGGGCTTTGAGGAAAAAGACAGTGGCGTTAAGGTGCTTTTGAAGGACGATGCCCCGATTTGTGCCGATATGGTGGTGCTTGCTGTCGGTGTTACACCCGATACGGCTCTTGCAAAAACAGCAGGACTTGAACTCGGTATCAAAGGAAGTATCGTTGTCAATGACCGTATGGAAACTTCAGTTCCCGACATTTATGCTGCGGGCGATGCGGTACAGGTGAAACACTTTGTTACGGGAGAGGATACGCTGATCTCTCTTGCAGGACCAGCCAACAAGCAGGCACGTGTTATCGCGGATAACATCTGCGGACTTGACAGCCGATATAAAGGCTCTCAGGGCAGCTCGGTTATCAAGGTTTTTGATATGACTGCAGCACTGACAGGCATCAATGAAAGAAACGCAAGGGCAGCCGGTCTTGATGCGGAATCGGTAATCCTTTCGCCTATGAGCCACGCAGGTTACTATCCCGGCGGAAAAGTTATGACTATGAAGGTGGTCTTTGAAAAAGGAACCTACCGTCTGCTTGGTGCTCAGATCGTCGGATACGAAGGCGTAGACAAGCGCATTGACGTACTTGCGGCTGCCACCCGTGCAGGAATGAATGCCGTTGAGCTGAAGGACCTTGACCTCGCTTATGCACCGCCGTATTCTTCCGCCAAGGATCCTGTAAATATGGCAGGCTTTATGATTGACAATATTGCAAACGGGGTGTTGAAACAGTGGCATATTGAGGATGCAGATAAGCTGCCACGTGACGGCAGTGTAACGCTTCTTGATACGAGAACGGTTTTGGAATATAGGCATGGCCATATTGAGGGCTTCAGGAATATACCCGTCGACGAACTGAGAGAAAGACTTGACGAGGTGGAAAAAGGCAAGCCTGTATATGTGATCTGCCAGAGCGGTCTTCGCAGTTATATTGCAAGCCGTATTTTGGAGGGAAACGGTTATACAGCATATAATTTTGCAGGAGGCTTCCGTTTTTATGATGCAGTAACAAACGACCGAGTATTGATCGAACGTGCCACAGCCTGCGGAATGGATAGTTAAACAAGTACCGCTCTTTCAAAAAGCGAAAGAGCGGTGTGTAAGTTTACGTGTGAACGACACGGATGTAAATCTTCTGAAAAATAATTGCTCAGGATGCCGGCTATTAACAGACAGGAATTGAATGAGACAGGTATACAAGATGTCCGCCGTGCGCTTTGCATCGGCGGACATCGTTTACTTTTCACTTAATTCTTCTAGCTTGGATTTGTCTGTAAGTTCAATTGTACCGCGGGAAAGCCTGACCATTTCTTCGTTCTGAAAATATTTCAGCATCCGGGTTATAACCTCACGGTGAGAACCAAGGTTGTTTGCAACAGTTTCATGGGTAATTTTCAGTGTATCGCTGTCCTCAATGGCGGATTCTTCCAGAAGGAAGGCTGCAACGCGCTTATCAAGACTTTTCCACATGATCTGTTCAATAAGCCACATTACGTCGGAAAATCTTGTTGCCATCAACTCGTTTGTGTAATTCGCCACGGGTGCGGACTCTGTCATAATGCTTTGATATACCTCCGCCGGAATGATCCAAAGGTCTGTGTCCTTTTCTGCCTCAATGGTGATGTCAAACTGAACGGAGCGCATCATACAGGATGCGGAGAACAGACACATATCCCGCTCAAACAGACGGTAAATAGTAATTTCCCGTCCTTCATCAGAAAGTATGTAGGCACGAAGCTGACCTGACTTTATAAGCAAAAGTCCTGTACAATCATTATTGCCGTTATGGATCACCGTTCCTTTTTTTACCGTGCGGGTGATAAGCGTACCGAGAATCTGTTCTCGGTGAACAGAGTTTAATTTATTCCATATGGGGAAATAGTTTTGAAATTCTATATAATTCATCCTGTTCTTATCCGCTTACAAATGTGTAGCTGATAAGGAATATATTTTTTTTAATTATACGCGATTTGTTCCGAGAATTCAATACGAATTCGATCGCTTATAATTTTGCAACAGATATCTTTCAGCTTCAAAGCATACTTTTTAAATCAACGGACTATAGTTCAGAATAGGGTAGTGCTGCCGAAAATATAAGCAGGTAGCCGAAGGACTTCTTTTTTTTGTGCTTGCATACGCAATGGCACAGCTCCGTTTATCTTCTTCAGAAGATAACTTCATCAGAGCGAAGCTTTCATTATGCTTGCGCCACAAAACGAAGTTGCCCTTTTGTTAAACGGCTTTTCACCTCCTCACGATTGTAATTTCAGATTAAGTGTGGTATAATATCCGACAGATAATTTATATCAGCACACTGTTGCTGAAAACAAGGAGTAAATATGATTGATAGGTTTGAATTGTATACAGATGTTCTCGTTCTCGGAAGCGGACCTGCCGGGTTTGCCGCGGCGTATACCGCTGCTAAAAACGGCGCAAAGGTTGTTATTGTTGAGCAAAACGGAGATGTAGGCGGTATATCAACTTCAGGACTTATGAGCCATTGGACAGGCTCTTGCGACAGCCCTTTGTATTATGAAATTCTGAAAAGAACAGCTGAAAATAACGAAGGTGAGTTCAAAAACGAAATCACCAATCTGATCGACCCTGAAAAACTGAAAACTCTTTATCTTGAAATGCTCTGTGAGGTCGGCTGCAGAATTATGCTTTACACTTTTGCCGAAGATGCAATCTGTGACGGCGACAAGGTGATTGGAGCAACCGTTATCAATAAATCGGGCAAAACGGATATATATTCAAAGGTCGTTATTGATGCCACGGGTGACGGGGATATTGCCGCAAGGGCAGGTGCAGATTTTGTTCTCGGAAGAGAAAATGATAACAAAATGCAGCCTGCTACACTTATGTTCAAGGTCGGCGGTGTTGATTATAACAGGGCAGTCTTTTTAGGCTCGTTTGAATCAAAATACGAAACTACAGACGGTGAGCTGCAGGCACTGGCAAAAGAACATATACCGTATCCTGCGGGACACCTTCTTACTTATGAATCAACTCTTCCCGGTGTTGTTACCTGTAATATGACAAATGCAATTGATATTGACGGCACAAATGCAGATGATTTGATGTATGCCACTCTTACTTGCCGCAGGCAGATGGATAGTATAGTTAAGTATCTGCGTGAATTTGTTCCGGGATATGAGAATTGCTATGTTATCAGCTCTGCATCGCTTATCGGGATTCGTGAAACAAGACATTTCAAAGGCAAATATACATTGAATGAACAGGATATTCTCGATGCTAAGGTTTTTGACGATTATGTAGTAAAGGATGCTTACTTCAATTTTGATGTGCATAATATTTCAGGGGCTGGTCTTGATAAAACAGGTGTGCAGAAGCATTTTAAACAAAAAAAAGGATATACAATTCCTTACCGCTGCCTGTTGCCGGAAATCAAAGAAAATCTTTTGCTTTGCGGAAGAAATATATCAGGCACGCATATGGCTCATTCCAATTTCAGAGTAATGCCTATCTGTGTCGGTATCGGCGAAGCTGCAGGAGCTGCGGCATACATCTGTGTTTCTCAGAATTGCAGTTTGAATGATGTTAACGCAAAAAGAATCCGAGAAATTATAGGAATATAAAATATTAAAAATAAGAATCAATCAGTTCGATAAACATGAAGCAGCGGAGATACTTTTATGACAAGTTTACTCTTAATTGTAATTTATATTGCTTTTATAGGTCTCGGGGTTCCTGATTCACTTCTCGGATCTGCCTGGCCTGCAATTCATACAGAGCTTGGAGTTTCTGTTGAAACGGTTAGTATTATCACGTTTTTAATTTCAGGCTGTACAGTGCTTTCAAGTATGTTCAGCACAAGAATTCTCAATAAATTGGGTACTGCAAAGGTTACAGCCTTCAGTACTGCTATGACGGCGCTTTCTTTACTTGGTTTTTCTCTTGTTCCGTCTTTCTTATTTATGATACCCTTAGCAATTGTCTTAGGACTCGGTGCCGGTGCAATTGATTCCGGGCTTAATAATTATGTTGCTCTTCACTGTAAAGCAAGTCATATGAATTTTCTTCACTGCTTTTATGGGGTTGGTGTATCCTTAAGTCCTTACATTATGTCACAGGCTTTCAGTAATGTCGGTTGGCGCGGCGGTTATCGCTATGCTTTTTATGTTCAGTTTGCTATCGCGTTATTATTAATATTCTCTTTGCCGTTATGGAAAAAGAATTCTTCAACACAGGAAACGGAAGAAGAAGGCGGAGTAACACTTTCAGTTGCTGAAATGATAAGGAAACCGGAAATAAGACAAGTATGGATAATTATGCTTATGACAAATGCAATTGAGTATGCCTGCGGAGTATGGGGAAGTACATATTTAGTAGAAGAAAAAGGATTCAGAATTGAACACGGAGCACTTGCACTCACGATATATTATGTCGGAATGTCTATAGGACGTTTTGTTTCAGGCTTACTTGCAAATAAAATTAAAACCTGGAAACGTGTTTTTGCAGGCTGCATAATACTTGCACCGGCAATTGTTATTATGCTTCTTCCTTTAAATGGTATTTTCGCAGTTGTCGGATTATTTCTTATAGGTCTTGGCAACGGTTCAATTTATCCGAATATGATACATTTAACCCCGCATAATTTCGGTAAAGATGTCTCTCAGGCAATTATGGGCTCACAAATTGCTTTTGCATATATCGGGGTTATGATAGCGCCGCCAATGGTAAGTCTTATAAGCGGTATGCTCAGCATAAAAGTTTATCCGCTATTACTTGCATCGCTTTATATCGTGATGATTGTAACTATTAAATGCTTTGTGAGTCGCTTAAAAAAACAAGGCAGATATATTAAGGATGTTTAATATGAAAAACAACGATGCTTTCAATCTGAATAGTTTTATTACTCCGGATATTTCGTGTGCGCCTGTCTATATATGGGTGTGGAACGATGTTTGCACAAAAGAAGTAATTGACACTCAGCTTAATGAAATGCAGAATCTCGGTATCAGAGCATTTTATATTCTTCCCGAGCCAAAAGATTTTCGTCCCGACAGTATGCCCACAAAGCTTTCTCCCGAGTATCTCACAGACGACTACTTTGAACTTTGTAAATACGCAATAAAGCAAGGAAATGCCCTCGGAATGAATTGTTGGATTTATGATGAAGGTGGCTGGCCGTCAGGCAGTGCCTGCGGTAAGGTAATGCAGGCGCATCCGGAGTTTTCAGTTGAAAATTCCCGTTATCCTGATTTGCTAAACAAAAAAGCAACAGAATATTTTATAAAAATCACTCACGAAAAATATGCTTCTGCAATGGGAGAAGATTTCAAAAAATATATAACAGCAGTTTTTACAGACGAGCCTAAAGCACCGTTTACGTCTTTTAACAAGGAGTTAACAGACAAGTACAAAGAACTCTATGGCGTATCAATATCAGAGTATTTACCGTTAATCAAAGGTGAAATTGTTCCTACAGAAGAAAACATTCACATATTGTACCAATGGTATGATTTGTGCAGCCGTACATTCTGTGAAAATTTTCTTTTACCATGCAAAAAATGGGCAAATAAAAAAGGTATTGCTTTTACCGGACATCTTGATGTTGATCACAGACCGGACGGGTGTATGAACGGCGGCTTCAACTATAATCTTATGCGTGCTCTCAGGTGTTTCGATATTCCCGGTGTTGATTTTATATGGCGTCAGGTATATCCTGAAAACAGAGTAACTGAAAAAAATGATTTCAATGCATATAACGGATTTTTTCCGCGATATGCTTCCTCTGCAGCAGCACAGAACGGCACAAAATCAGCATTATGTGAAATCTTTGGTGTAGCCGGGGCAGGTATTTCTTACGATATAATGCGTTATACAGCAGGCTACGGGGCAGTTCGGGGAATTAATATTTTTAATCTCTTTAATTTCCCGCTGGGCAGAAGCGGTCAGCTTCTCGCTCAGGAATTACCTGTATTTACAGAAAAACAACCATTTTGCCGGTATCTCAGTCATTTTAACCGATATACGGAAAGATTGTCTTATATAAGCTCTCTCGGTGAGCGTGTATATGACACAGCTCTTTATTATCCCGTTTCAGATTTCCAGGGTGGCTTGAACGCAGTAAATTCTGCAAAAGAGTTTGACACTCTCGGAAGAGCTCTTGAAAATATGTTGGTTGATTTTGATATTGCCGATGACGATGTGTTGCAGAATGCTGAAATTACAGATGACGGATTTATGTGTATCGGCAGTGCAAAATATAAACATATAATTATTCCTGAGGACTCATACATTCCCGAAGCCACACAAATTGCGTTAGACAGTTTTATAAAACAAGGGGGATGCGTTTCACACGGTCTTTCAAATCTTACACCGGCAGTAAAAGCTGATGGTGACGGTCTACGGGCTGTTCACAGAAGGTTTAATAACGGAGATTTGTTAATTCTCTTCAGAGAAACAGGTGAAAATGGTGATTATTGTATTCACTTGCCTTCGCAAAACGGTTATTTGCTCGACTTGAACAATGGTGAAATGCAACATATCGAAACTGAAAACGGAAGTTTTAGAATTTCTCCTGCCATAGGTGAAACCGTTGTTATTCTATTAACCGATGATGTTCTGAAAGCAGAAAAACAAAACCATTTCAAAGATAAATTTAATATTACGGGTGACTTTACATTTAAGAAAGAAACAGAGCTTATTTGTGATGAAAACGGATTTGATAGTATTTTGTGCACAGAAAATGCAGTTCCTTTGCAGCTTGGAGATTGGTCTTCGTCAGTTGGCTGCGCTTTTTCAGGCAGCGGTATTTATGAAGTAAATTTTATACTGCCAACTGAGAAAACAGGAAAAAAAGGTGAGCTCAATTTAGGTGATGTGCATTTTATATCTTCAGTACATCTTAACGGGCATTCTCTCGGTGTAAGTTTAGCGCCGCCATATAAGTTCAATATACCTGCCGGTGTGCTCAGTGAGAATAATACACTGAGAATAGTTGTAACAAATACGTCAGCAAACTGGTATGTTCATACGGATTATTTTAACAGGTGGAAACCGGAAGAATTGTCTCAGTATTTTGAAGGTGAAATTGAATATGCAAAGGATTTCCTCTCAGGCGGGTTATACGGACCTGTTACACTTTACACTGAATAATAACCGATTTCGTTGGATAATTGAGTAATTTGATTTTATTGTTAATATTATGATAATATTTATTATAGTGAGGTGTCTGTATGGATGAAAAAAAACTTATAAATGATTGGCTTTCTGCTTTTGGAAAAGATGTTGATAAAAAGCTTATCAAAAAACATGTTATATCTTCCGGCAATTTGTTGTGGCATTTATTTACTTGGGGAAAGGTTTCATGTCTTGAAGGAGATGAGGCCAGAAACGCTTTTGATAATCTGAACTACTCGGAAGCAATTAAATTCTGTGACGGATACTCAGGGCATATTGAAGGCATATCGCTTACAGAAAAAGTATCTGCGGCATATCTTGATAATTCTCCTGAGAGTGATGTATATATAACAGCAAAGGATTTCAGCTGGACATATGTTCGCACTCACGAAAAAGATTTCTGCGGTCCGTACTTTTGCAGGATTATTAACTGAATACTATAATGAAATAAGCTTTTAGTATTCAAACTTTTTGAAGTACAGTTGTACAAAAAAACCAAGCTTTTGATTCGGAGGTTTATTATGAAAAATACAGAATCGCTTGATACAATAGCAGGTGCACTTTCATATGCAATGGGAATCCCTTCGCCTGAGTATTCCGCTGAGGCAAATTCAATACTTTGTAAGTATATAGATGAAATGCTGTTTCATGCAAAAGCAGACAGAGTTTTTATGTATAATCCCGATGCAATAGCTCAGTGGGTTTATGAAAAGTATCCGACCTTTTTATCACAGGCAATCAGCAGAACAGATATTAAAGTACCGCTTGCAACAGTAATGCCGTCTGTTACGCCCGTATGCTTTGCAACCATGTATACAGGCGCTCAGCCTGAAGTGCACGGAATAAGAAAATATGAAAAGCCTGTTCTTGCAACAGATACTATATTTGATTCTCTTATAAGAAGCGGGAAAAGACCTGCAATTGTGTCAACCGCTAACGACAGTATTTCAAGGATTTTTCTTGAACGCAATATGGATTATTTTATTTATGATTCCGTTGAAAAGGTGAATGCTAAAGCTGCACAGCTTATAATTGAAGACAAATATGATTTTATCGCGGTATATAACGGCAATTTTGATTCAACAATGCATAAGTCAGGTCCTGAAAGCAAAGAGGCATTATCTGAGCTGAAAGCCAATTCGCGTACCTTTGGTTTATTTTATGAGCTGATATGTGAAAACTGGAAAAAGCATAACACTCTTATAGGTTTTGCGATGGATCACGGATGTCACGAAATAGACGGCGACTGCGGTTCTCACGGGCTTGATATGGATGAAGATATCAATATTGTACATTTCTATAGAGTAATTCCTGAGTCAGAATAAAATATTATTATTTGCAGGGCGGTTTTCACGGATTCCGTCCTGCGTGTTTTTTTGTTGACATTCATAATCAATATGATAAAATATTTACATAATTATCAAGAGGTTTATTATGGAAATTTTTACTTATGTCATGATTGCGATTGCTGTGATTGCGGCAATCGACAGAATTACAGGAAATAAAACAGGTCTCGGTGAAGAATTTGAAAAATCGGTATCGATGATTGCACCTTTGGCCTTATCAATGGCTGGGATTCTGATTCTTGCTCCTTCGATTTCTTATTTTCTTCAGGGAGTCTCTTCGTATTTTCCGGATTTTTTTGATTTTTCCGTTATCCCGTCTTTGATTCTTGCAAATGATATGGGAGGTGCCCATCTTGCAAGGGATCTTGCGGCAGATGAGAATATAGGCTATTTTAACGGTCTTGTTCTGGCATCAATGATGGGTGCAACAGTTTCCTTTACCATTCCGTTTTCTATTCAGGTTACAAAAAAGGAAAACCACAGTGACATATTCTTCGGTATTCTCTGCGGCATGATAACTATTCCTGTCGGGCTTATTGCCGGCGGACTCATCTGCGGCATATCAGTTTTTCAGATTATCATAAATCTTATTCCGCTTTTTATTCTTGTTGTTATTATTGCGGTCGGAATATTAAAATTTGAAAAAATCACAATAAAGATTTTTTCTGTTCTGGCTTTTATTATTAAAGCAATTGTTACGGCAGGTCTTATATTCGGTATAATAGAATACCTCACAGGAAAAGCTCTTATTCCGCACATGGATAATCTTAATAATGCAATGGATATAATTATTAATATAATGTGCATTATGGCAGGTGCTCTTCCTCTCTTCCATCTGCTAAAAAAGATACTCACACCTGCTCTCAGGCGGCTCGGCAATAAGCTTGGTATCAATGAAACAGCTGCTTTCGGTTTTCTTACCACTATCGGCACATCTGTTCCGACATATGAAATGATGGATAAAATGGATAAAAAGGGAATAGTGCTCAATGCTGCCTTTTCTGTAGGTGCATCATTTACCTTTGTTGATCATCTTGCATTTACTGTTTCTTTCAATGATAAATATATTTTACCAATGATAACCGCAAAGCTTATATCAGGAATTACAGCGCTTTTTCTTGCTGATTTTATATATAACAGAAAGAAGACATAATTGTGAAAATACTTAAAAATAATATTCATATCGGAATTGAGAAGCCTTTTACAATTCTCCATGCCAGTGATACACATCTGACCTTTGCAGATGAGCGTGACGATGGCAGAAAGCTTGAATTGGCTGCCAACAGAATAAAGGGCTTTCCTGATGCCGATGCGAATCTGCTTTTTATAAAAAACAAGGCAATCAAAGAAAACAGAACAATAATTTATACCGGTGACCTTATTGATTTTGTTTCTGAGCTTAATATTGATAAGGCAAAAGAGTTTACCGATAGTGTGGACTGCTTTATGGCTGCCGGAAATCACGAATTCAGTCTTTATGTGGGCGAGGCAAAAGAGGATGCAGAATACAGAAGCAAAAGCCTCTTAAAGGTACAGTCTGCATTCAAAAACAATATCAGGTTTTCTTCAAGAGAAATCAACGGTGTGTTATTTGTTTCTGTAGACAATTCATATTACCTGTTTGATAAAGAACAGCTTGATTTTCTGAAAGCAGAATGCAGCAAGGGATTGCCCGTTATTCTTTGTATGCACACTCCCTTATATACCCGCGAATTATATGAGTTTTCAAGGGGAGGGAAGTCTGTTCCCGCTTACCTTATGTCTGTGCCGGATGAACTTATGAGAGATTATTCCGAGCATAGATACGAACAGCAGAAAGAAGATGGTATTACTGCCGAAGCATACAGTTTTATTGTCGGTTGTGAAGCAATAAAAGCTCTTCTTACAGGTCATATACATATGGATTTTGAGGGGTTTGTAAACGGTAAGCCGCAGATAGCAACGGA
This sequence comes from Acutalibacteraceae bacterium, assembly GCA_045591055.1. Classification (GTDB taxonomy): domain Bacteria; phylum Bacillota; class Clostridia; order Oscillospirales; family Acutalibacteraceae; genus RUG806. The sequence continues at coordinate 15,147 of JAZNSD010000070.1, forward strand.
TGTTAATACTCTCAGAGAAATTTATATTGACTGAGGTTACTTATGAAATCTTTTTCACATCTGAGAATTAAAGGCTTTTCCGACTGTCATTGTCAGGGAATTGCTATTGATAATAAAAGGGAATATATGTATTTTTCCTTTACCACAAGTCTTATAAAAACTGATTTGCAGGGTAATATTGTCGGCAGTGTTAAAGGAATTATCGGTCATCTCGGCTGTCTCGCTTTCAATAACGAGGACGGTAAGGTGTATGCTTCTCTTGAATATAAAAATGACAGTGTCGGAAAAGGAATTCTCGGTACTGTTAATTCTGACGCTGTTTTTTCAGATAGTTTTTATGTTGCTGTTTTTGATGTCGATAAAATAACCTGTGCTGATATGGATGCCCAAAAAGATGATATAATGAAGGCTGTCTATCTGAAAGAGGCGGTAAATGATTATTCCTTCAAAGGTCATAAGTACGGCTGCAGCGGAATTGACGGCATTACATTTGCGCCTGCTCCCGGTGAAAAAGAGGGGAGTTCCCTATATGTAGCATACGGCATCTACGGCGACACTAAAAGAAAAGATAATGATTATCAGATTCTTCTCAGATATGATATGAATGATTTCTGCAGTTATGCCAAGGCTATTAATCAGAATGAACTACACCGAAGCGGTCCTGAAAAAATCAGCGGTAAGTATTTTGTTTATACCGGAAACACAACCTACGGTATTCAGAATCTTGAATACGATAAGGATAATAATTGCCTTTTTGCTGCAGTTTATAAAGGTAAAAAACTGCGTTTTCCTAATTTTTCAATGTTTGCAATAGATATAAAAGAAAATGCAACAGAAAACAAGATAAAAGGAACAAAAGAAACGGGCAGAACCCTCTCTCTCAAGCGATTTGATTTTTTCAGAAAACGCGGAAATATCAGTGGCTGTAATTTCCCCTGCGGCAGCACAGGGATGATTTCTCTCGGTAACGGATGCTTTCTGTTTTCAGAAGAATTCAAAGACGAAAACGGCCACGGCACAGATATCTGTTCCTACAAGCTGTATCCCGGCACAGGCTTTGTTAAAGAAGAAATATTATTATAAACAGAAATTTATTATTGACAAACACACGAATCTTTAGTATAATTCATCTGTAATATCCGGGGGCGTAGCTCAGCTGGGAGAGCGCTTGAATGGCATTCAAGAGGTCAAGAGTTCGATCCTCTCCGTCTCCACCAAGAAAAAATCCGTAATCGTTATGATTGCGGATTTTTTCTTGGTTAATAATAATTTTCTGTTTTAATCTAAATGCATTTTATAGAATTTTGCTTTAAAGGTCTGAGTACCGTCGAATGTACTGTATTCTCCAAAATGGTCGAATGCTAATCCGCACTTTTCCATAACTCTGCCTGAAGCCGGATTGTCAACAGCGTGGTCTGCTACAAAGTCTTTTATGCCGTGTTCTTTATATGCAAATTCTATCATTCTTTTTGTAGCCTCTGTGGTTAAACCTTTGTTCCAATAGTCTGAACGAATGTTATAACCGAACCCCCATTCATCGGAATTCCCTTTGTGCGGTCCTATACTACCGCTACCTATTAATAGATTATTTTCTTTAAGCACAAATCCCCAATGGAAATTACTGTCATCGGGGAGTATTACATTTATCCAATGCAATACTTCATCTGTGTTTTTGTAAAGGTTGTACGGCATAAACCTATTGACTTTTTCATCGCTCAACCACACAAAAGCCTCGTTTGCATCATCCTGTGTAATGGGACGAAGAATCAGCCGTTCTGTTTCAATAACTGGAGTGTTTTGTATATATTCTATTTGTTTTTGATTCATTGCTGACACTCCCTTTTCATTCAGAGTTTTATAACTGCATCAAGGCACAATTCAAGTGCATAAGCAAAGGAATCGCCACCCCAATTTCGTTCATTATAGTTTTCAACATCTGCAAGAGTATCAGCAGTAAATAAAATGCAACCCCATACTACTTTACGAAAAGCTGAACTCGCTGCAAGTGCGGAACATTCCATTTCTACAACTTCGCAACCCTCTTGCTTTCTGTAGGCAATTTTTTCTTTTGTTTCACGATAAAATCCATCTGTTGTCCATGTTATTACCTCACGATATGGAAGTTTGTGTTCGGAAATAGTCTTTTTAATTGCTTTTAACGAATCCTTATTAATCTCAATAAACCTTGATGGCTTCATATAGTGATATGATGTGCCTTCATCTCGCAACGCTTTATATGGAACAATAAATACATTTTCTTCAAAATCCGTCAGTGCACCGCAACATCCACCTGAAATTATTTCCTGTACGCCGTATCCGATAAGCCAGTCTAAAATTTGAGTTGCAGCAGATGCTCCTACAGGTGCCTGGCAAAGACAAACATCTTCTCCCTTATGATTTACAACATATATAGGGTAGTCTTTTGTTTCCGATGTAAAGGTACTCACTTGAACAGCGTTATGTTCTTTAGCATATTTCTCTATATGTTCATCTAAAAACGCAAAAACTGCCTTTTTGGGTAGTTTAAGATTCAATTTTTCATGTGTTGGGTTAATAACCTGTGTTTCATCTGTATCAAATTCAAGTATAGGTATTTCGTTTTTTAGTATCATTGTTTTATCGCCTTTCTCAAAACATCAAGAGTATGGTGTGACATACCTATCAATTCCTGTCTTTCACAGGTTTTGAAATGATATCTCAGATATAATTCATAAGTTTTATCATCCATTTGGTCAACAGCTTCTTTCATATGGCAGGTATAACCATCGGTTGCAAGAAAATGCAGTCTTTTGACATCAAAGTTGCTTGTTAAACCGAATATTTCATCTTTTAAGTACACCTTAAAAATTCCGTGTGGAGGGAAATGTGCTTCAAGGGTAACGGGGTCAAATTCGTCGTCTTCAATCAGTTTGTCTATTCTGTTATTCTTGAAACAACCGAACATTGAAGGGTCAAGCATACAGTAAGCAGCAAAGATATAGCCGTCAGGCTTTGTAATTCTGATTGCTTCAGATAGTGCTTTTTTCTGCTCTTCAAATGTATAGAGGTGATACATAGGTCCGAGCAAAAGCGTTATATCGTAGCTGTTATCGGCATATTCAGATAAATCCAGAGCATTACCTTGTTTAATTCTGACATTTTCCCCGGGCAATGTTTTAGTTTTAAAAACCTCAATATTATGCTCAATGAGTTCAACTGCATCAACCACAAAACCTTTTTGAGCAAAATAATGTGAATATCTGCCCGTAGCCGCACCAATTTCCATGATTTTCATATTGTCTTTCAAATACTTTTCAATGTATTTCACAGTTGTTAAGAACTCAACCTTCCCGTGTTTAGATAAAAGACGGGAATCTTCATCGTGAGAGTTGTAGTAATCAACAAGATAATTTCCTGTAAATTCGTGATGCTTTTTGAAAAGTTTCTTTTTGATTAAATTAAATAATTTCATAAAAAATCCTCCTTTTGGATATAAAAATAAACGGTGTAAGTTTCTGCAGCAACTTACACCGTTATAAACATATGGAAATATAGTTTTATCTATCCCAAAATGAATATAGAGGTATAAGCCTGCCCAATGATGAATGATAATCATCCTGTGCAAGCCAATTCATATCCATATCAAGATTTTTGAGAAGATATGCGTTCATAATAATACCTCAAATTGAATTTTGACAAGAATAACACATTGAATTTAGTTTGTCAAGTCCTTTTTAGTTTACGCCACCTTATCAATACCAACCATAAACTGCTCAAAGTCAATATTAAACTCAACTTTCAGATTGTATCCTCTGTTGACATCAATCGTATAGTTTTACACAGCATTACTCTTTGAAATTCAAAAGCGCTTTTTTAAATGCGTTGATTTTTCTTAAAGAAGTATAAACCGAATATTCTTTATCACCATATCTGACCTTCACAAATTCTTTTGTAACTTCGTGAACATAATTTAGATTAATTATGAAGCTGTGATGAGGTTGTACAAATGTCTTAAGGTCCAACAAGTTCATCCAATAATCAATATTGAAATTTGTTTCCACTCTTCTGTCTTTCAGATACAGCACAGATTTTCTACTTTCAATTGCTATATAAAGAATATCGTGCGGATATATACAGAGCACATCTTTATTGCTTGTCTGAATAATTATTCCTGAATTGCAGCAGTATTTCTCGCAAGTATTTTCTTCATCACTAAAATCAATGCAGAGTCTTTCGCAGCCGCAACACTCAATCGTTTTATATTTAATATTGTTTTTTTCCATAAAATCAAACAGTTTTGCTTTTGCCTTATCTTTTTTTGTGATATCGCAAACAGTTGAATCCATAATAATACCGTCCTAAAATTTAATACAGAAATAAATTCTATATATAAATGTAGTCGTTTGAATTTTGTCCCGCAAAAAGTTTTATATTTTTTTATCTTTCTCTGTTTTTCACAAAAGTTGAGAAACAAATTTATATATAATTACGGAATGATAAGCAGGTTTATTGCATATTTTGCTTGACTGTTTTATTGATGATAAATTTAACTGTTCAATGAATTTAATGTTTATCTATTCAAAAAAAGATTTTTTTTTATCTTCTTTGACATAGTTTTATAAAACTGTTATAATTATTCAAGTATAAAAAATTTGAGGAAATGGACTGATATAGTTTGATTAGCGCCGAAAGGGCAAAAGTAATTGCTGATTTATACTATGATTACATATATCATCTTTGCTATTCAAGGCTTAAAAAGGAACAAGAGGCATTTGATGTAACGCAAGAGGTTTTTCTTTTCTTTCAGGAGAATTGCGACGAACTTGAAGATAGTTTTATCAAAGCATGGCTTTACAAGGTTGCCGACAATAAAATAAAGGAAGAGTTCAGATGCATAGCCAAGCGGGAGAAGGAACTCATCTTCGGAACCGTATTCGGATCACAGACAAGTGCGGATATTCTCTACGAAATGGAAGAGGATAATAAGATAACCGACGAAGAGCTTGAAGAAAAGAAGCAAAGCATTCTTTCATCGTTAAGTGAAAAGGAGCTCGAACTCTTTGAAATGGTTTACACAAAGCGTATGGAATATGCCGAGCTTGCCAAAGCACTTAATACCACAGAGCACGCAGTAAGGTCGAGAGTTTACAGATTAAGACTGAAAATCAAAGATAAAGCAGCCTTTGTATTTATGGCACTTCTGCTTCTTTTTATGAAATTATAAAAATTTTTCAAAAAAATTAATTTTTTTGCGTGACAAATTGCATTTTCCTTCATATATGTTTGAAGGAGGTTTTACGTTTATTGAATCATGAATACAGGAGGTGAACAAATCCATGGAAAACAAACACGGTAAGGCGATTGAAAACCAGACCTTAAAGGACAAGCTTATGGCAATCATTTTGCTTGAAACTGCAAAGGATTATAAAAGTATGGACAGTGACCTTGTAACAGAGTGTGTTGATTTTCTTATGGAGCTGGAAGGTAAAGAAAGACTTACTAAAGAAGAAATTGAACAAAGAGTAAATAAAATACCCTTCAAGGGCAATGTTACGGCTGTGAAATCTTATACAAAGAAAAAGTTGAGTACTAAGCGAATTGCTGTCATAGCCGCCGTGCTCGCGGTGCTTATTGCACTCTTTGGAATATTTGCCATTGGTTCGGGCGATGCCGTCACTGAGTTTTTCAGACAAATGGGCAACTCTATTCATGAGTTCTTGGATGGCTGTCCGAAAGAACATAATAATATAACGTTTTATAAAAACGACAAAATGATAACATATGCCTCGCTTGAAGATTTCAAGAAAAGCGAAGGTATTGAGATTTTGTACCCAACTTGGTTACCGAATGATGAAAAGATTGTCGAAATTAGCTATCTGGATGCAGAAGGAACTGAAATATATTTGTTGAGTTCAAATGTGCCTGAACACAGTATTTCGATTGATATTAATACAGACTTAGATGAAAAAGTTAAATCAGAATGTAAAAAGAAAGATATTGCAGGTCATTTGGTGTATTATCTGAATGCTTCTGAATATGTGCAGGCAAATTTTGTTTATGAGAACAATTTATATTATGTGATTGCATCTGATGAAGATGATCTTTTCAGAATAATTGAAAATCTGAAGGAGATTAACTGATTATGAAAAGAATAATATCACTTATTATGGTAGTTGTTTCACTTTTTTGCGTGATGTCTGTTTCAGCAGGTGCTGAAGAAACAAACGAAGATGCAGTTATACTGACTGTGAACGATGTTGAGTTTATTTTTGAAACAGATACAACAGAAGAATTTCGTGAAAAGGCTATAGCTGTTTATTTTAACGGTGAAGATGATGGCGCTGCAACATACGGACTTATGTGTACACTTTTTGGACACAAGCTTGAGTCATCATCCGTTACGGCTGTGACTCACAAAGTCAGAGCTACTGCTCCTCGTTGCCGTCGCGATATATATACGGTTGAAACCTGTTCAAGGTGTGATTACACAAATTCAACTCTTAAAGCAAGCAGCTATATAGCTTGCTGCTAACTAAAATTCTTGCCGATGTGCTTAACAGCATATCGGCAAGAATCTCTTTAAATAGGTTTAGAAAAAATGAAAGAAAAACTGACTGTATATGCATTGGGAAGACCTAAAAAAGGAATTGAAAGCTGAAAATGTTTTTTTCCTTAAAGCTGAATTTATTCCTGAATAAACAGGGTGCGTTGTTTTTCTTGCTTTGTTTAATTTTGTTATTATTTTGTCTTATAATATTGTTCGAAAGCGATACTGTTATTTATTGAAATATCTGAATATGTATGATAGAATAAAAAACAAAGTGAGGTGTTTCTTTTGAATGTGATGTTGATAAATCCAAATACCAGATTCAATGCAAGGTCTGTATCAATACCATTGGGGATAATATCAATTGCTACATATCTGAAAACGCTGGGACATTCGGTTCGTCTGTTAGATGCTTCGGTAAATCGGATCGATTTTCAAAAAGAAATTGACGGGTTCCACCCTGATATTGCAGGTATTTCAGTAATAGGACATAAATCTTTGCCTGACTCAATAAGAATATCGGCTATTCTTAAAAAGAACAATATAACCGTAGCGTGGGGCGGACCGTTGGCTTCTTGCAGTCGGGAATTGATTTTGAATAATAATTATGCCGATTATGTTTTTTGCGGTGAGGGTGAGCTTGCATGGGCTGATTTGTTGGAAGCGCTTGAAAATAAATCTGATATCGCAGAAGTAGATGGAATTGCTTACCTTATAGACGGAAAATTACATTATAACGGTCAGCATGAACTTGCAGATTTATCTTTGTTGCCGGAAATGGATTTTTCAATGGTAAATCCACCTGCTTATTTCCAGAAGACTTTCGGCTGCGAGAGAATGCTGCATATCTGTGCATCAAAAGGTTGTCCTAATCATTGTACATTTTGTTATAATAAAGAGTTTAATCTGAGTCAATACCGCAAAAGACCTCTCGCTCAGGTCATGAATGAGATACGATATCTTGTTGAAAACTACTCGATGGACGGAATATATTTTACTGATGAACTGTGGGCTAATTCAAGAGAGGAAATGCTTGAGTATTGTACTGCATTTAAAAACAGCGGGTTGAAGTTTGTCTGGGGCTGTCAGACAACAATCGGTCGTTTTACAGAGGAAGATTATAAATATATGTATGAGTGCGGTTGCAGGTGGATTTTCTTCGGAATTGAAAGCGGCTCTTCTTCTTTACTTAAAAAGCTCGGAAAAACAATCGATCTTGATGCTGTTGAGTCCTCTTTGCTTTATTGTTATAATGCCGGAATTAACTCAATTGCAGCTTTTATTGTGGGATTGCCTTATGAAACAGAGGATGATATAAAAGCTACGGTTGAGCTTGCAAACAGGATAAAAGCATCATATTATTCTTTCAATTTCTTTTATCCCGTACCAAATTCTGTTTTATGTAATAAATTAGAAAAAGAAAGAGGATACAAGCTTCCTGAAGACCCAAAAAAGGTTTTCAAAGAGCGGCCTGTAGAAAAGCTTAAACGCAATATTTCTGATATACCGCCTATTGAATTAAAAGTTATCCGAAGCTATTATATGTGGCAAAGTCTTATGGGAAGCAACGCAAAAAAAGTTGAAAACCAATCTCAATTTTTCTTTTTCAAAAAAACTGTTGTTGAAGCCATTGAAAGTACGCTGCATCACGGAATCATTAATTTCTTTGTTCAGGTGTTTTATAGCGGACGTGAGTTTTTATCTGCAGTGTTTTACACATTCTGTTTCCCGGGTATAAGAAAAAAATATAATTTATACCGTAAAAAATAAATATATAAAAAAGTATATTATAAGGATAAGAGCGCATATGCTTATGTGATGTGAGACTTCTTGAAAAGCATCCGTTAGTTTTGCGGTTTTATCCCTTTTATCTTCTACAAGAAAATCTGTAACCGTTATGATTGCGGATTTTCTTTTATATCAGTTTTTTTGCTCAAGATGCATTTTACAAAATTTTGCCTTAAAGTTTTCCGTTCGTCGAATGTGCTGTATTCTCCAAAATGATCGAAAACTAAGCCGCGCTTTTCTATAACTCTGCATGGAGCAGGATTGTCAACAGCGTGGTCTACTTCATCTGTGTTTTTGTAAAGATTTTATGGCATGTCATGCAATTTGCAGGATGTTTTTATGGTGAATTGTGTTTTCTGTGCTTTAAACATATTCTGTCTTATGTTATAATCATATCATTTCAGTAATGAAGTAAAAAAGAGGAAAGTAAAATGAGCAAAGCAGAAGAAGTAATATTAACCAATATGTGTATGGTATATGAGGGCAGCAGAGTTCTTGTGCAGAACAGGGTGGATAAGAAATGGAAAGGACTTACTTTCCCAGGCGGACATGTTGAAAGATGCGAATCCTTTACAGATGCAGTTATCAGAGAGGTAAAAGAAGAAACAGGACTTACCGTTTATTCTCCCCGGCTTTGCGGTATCAAGCAATGGCAGAACAGTGATTGCGAGCGCTACATTGTTTTATTCTATAAAACAGATAAGTTTGAAGGAGAATTAAAATCATCAGATGAAGGGGAAGTGTTCTGGATGGAAATTGATGATTTCAGAAAGGCTGAACTTGCCCGGGATATGGATGATATGCTTGAAATATTTCTTGATGATAATAAAAGTGAATTCTACTATTATTTTAATGACGCTGACGGCAAATGGGATTATGAGATCAAATAATTATTCTTTGTTGAATCCCGGCAGAATAAAACTTGCTCTTGATTTTTGAAATTAAACCTGTTATATTATTTGCAATAGCTATGACGAGAAAGAGTAAGCATCTGAAGCTTTTCAGAGAATCCCATCATCTTTTTGATGTGCTGTGAATGGGTAAAGTGAATTCTGCTGAACATGGTCTCTGAGCTGCGTACCGAGCTTTTTGTTAGGCTACGCCGGTTTCGCCCGTAACAGCGATAGAGTTTCGACAGATCATTTCCTGTCCGAACTTGATAAGGCTTGTTGTCGTGAGAAACAAGTGAATTAGGGTGGTAACACGTGAGTAACGCTCTCGTCCCTTGTACTTTGTATGGGGGTGAGAGCGTTTTTTGTTTGTAAAACTGAATTACACAAATGTTACTGAACTAAAGAAATGAGGAATTAAAAATGAACAACATTATTATCGGCGGAGCGTGGCCGTATGCCAACGGCTCGCTCCATATCGGGCATTTAGCGGCACTATTGCCGGGTGATGTGCTTGCCCGTTATTTCAGACTTAAAGGTGAAAGAGTTTTCTATGTATCAGGCAGCGATTGTCACGGTACACCTATAACCATAAGGGCAAAACAGGAAAACAAAACGCCCCCGGAAATCAGCGAATTCTATCATAACGAATTTTGTGATGTATTCGAAAAACTCGGCTTTTCTTATGATTTATACACTAAAACAACCGATGAAAGACACAAGGAATTTGTTACAGACTTTCATAAAAAACTGTATGAGAGCGAATATATTGAGGAAAGAACAGTCAAGCAGGCATATTGCCCGACTTGTCAGCAGGTTCTTACAGACAGATTGGTTGTCGGCATTTGTCCCGTTTGCGGTAAGTCTGCAAGGGGCGACCAATGTGATAATTGCGGTGAAATCTTTGATGCAGATTCACTCATAAATGCAAAATGCTCTGAATGTGATACTCCTATTGTTTTTAATGAAACAACACAGATTTTTCTTCTTATATCAAAGCTTAAAAATGAGCTTACGAAGCTTTTGAATTCGCATCCGTATTGGCGTAAAAACGCCATTGCTTTCACAAAAAGATATATTGATGAAGGACTCCGTGACAGGGCTATCACAAGAGATTTGGATTGGGGTATTGATGTTCCCAAAGACGGTTATCGGGATAAGAAAATTTATATATGGGCAGAAAATGTGCTCGGTTATCTTTCTGCAACATACGTATTATGTGAAGAAAACAACCTTGATTTCACGGATGTATTCGGAGAAAACAGCCGACACTATTATGTCCACGGCAAGGATAACATCCCGTTTCACACAATAATTCTGCCGTCGCTTTTACTTGCCCACGGTGAAAATCTTCATTTGCCCGATGAAATTATATCAAGTGAATATGTTACTCTTGAAGGCAAGAAAATATCAACAAGCGGAAACCATGCAGTATGGGCAAAAGATTTGGCGGATAGTTACAATCCTGATGCAATACGGTATTTCTTTATTGCCAATGGCCCCGAAAAAAGAGATGCTGATTTTTCTTTCAGAGAATTCAAAACACAGAATAATTCCGAGCTTGTCGGTGCATGGGGAAACTTGGTAAACAGAACGCTGAGCTTTTCCGTAAAATATCTGAATTCTGAAATTGAAGAGGAAAATATAAATGAATTTCTTAAATCAAGGGTAACTGAAACCTTTGATTTTACAGGAGACAGAATTGAAAAAGGGAATTTCAGAGATGCCTTAAATTGTATATTTGAGCTCATACGCTTCGGCAACGCTTATTACGACAAAAAGCAGCCATGGAAAACAAGAACGGATAATATTTCAGAATGCAGAAAAACAATTTCCGAGTGTATTTATCTTATAGCAAATATTGCAGTTCTGCTTTATCCCTTTTTACCGTTTTCTTCTGAAAAAATAACCTGTTGGTTAGATATTGAAGCTTCTTGGAAAGAACAAAGGGTTACGGTTAAGAAAATCACAAAAGAAATATCAATTCTGTTTGAGCGAATAGAATAAAAAGCACAGCGGCAAGGAGGTATTTTTCTTGCCGCTGTAACTTTATAGAAAGTTTATTGTATTGTCTGTTTCATAGTGATATAATTAATTAAGAAAAAAGAGTCTGTGAGGTGATTTTTTGGAGAATATTTTTAACAGTACATTGAACACCAGACCGATCCTTGATAATAGCTATAGATTTATACGAAGTGATGTTCCGGTCAGTGTATCTGAAGAAGAAAGAATAAGACTGCTCGAAAGAGATATTTCTGTAATTATCGACCTTCGCACAGCGGATGAAAGAAACTATAAAGAATGTCCGCTTATAAATGATGAAAGATTCAGTTACTTCTGTATGCCCGTACGGGGAGGGAATACAATACCTGAATCAACAGACAGTGTTTCTGAGTCTTATATAAATATGGTTGATGATTCTTTGTATGAAACTATAAGCTTTATGACTGAAATACAATCAAATGTCCTGTTTTTCTGTAATGCAGGAAAGGACAGAACAGGGGTTGTTTCTGCAATTCTGTTATATTTATCGGGAAAGGATACAGATTATATTGTCAATGATTATATGAAATCAAAAACAAATCTTCAGGATATGCTTAAGAGCTTCGCTGATAATAAGCCCGAGGTAAATATTGATGTTATTATTCCCCAGGAAAGATATATTAAAGAGTTTTTAGCGTGGTTTGCCGAAAACAATCCATATAAACAGACAGGACATTTGCAATCATTAAAAGGAGCTTTTGGGTAATGATTTATGTTACATCGGACCTTCACGGCTATTCGTTGGACAAATTTAAGGATTTTCTTGAAAAAGTCGGTTTTTGTCAGGATGATTATTTATATATTCTCGGGGACGTAATCGACAGAGGTGCCGACGGAGTCAGAATCCTCAGGTGGCTTATGCTGCAGCCGAATGTTGAACTACTGCTCGGCAATCATGAAGCTATGTTTTTGGCATGTGATTTCCTCTTCGATGAGATTACTGATGAGTCTATCTCAAATCTGACAGGAGCAAAGCTGAATGCATACAGTATATGGGTTTCAAACAGCGGTCAGGTAACTATCAATGCTCTGGCAGGCGTAAGAAATGAGGAAATCAGATATATTATCGAGTTTTTGAAAGATGCCCCCTTATATGAAATGCTGACAGTTAATGACAGAGATTTCATTCTTGTGCATAGCGGGTTGGGAGGCTTCAGAAAGGATAAAAAGCTTTCTGAATATTCTCCTGATGAGCTGCTTTGGTCAAGACACGGGCTGAACACTCAGTTTTTTGATGATGTTACTGTGATCTCAGGACATACGCCCACAGTTGCATACGGAAATGAATTTCTGGGAAAAATTGTGAAAACAGATTATTTCATAAACGTTGATGTCGGCGTAGGCATCGGTCAGGAACCGGCCTTACTGAGACTTGATGATATGAAAGAATTTTATTATAAAGATTATTTAACACAAAATTGAGAAAATCATCATTCCCGGAATAACAAATGAAATGCGATTCCCATTGAAAAGACACAATTATGCCGGTTTTCAGCTTTTTGTGTTTTCTGCTTATATAATTTAGAGTCGATATTGAATTTATATGATCGGAAGAGAGGAAATGAATTATGGCAAAGATAATAGCATTTTTTACGGCAATGTTTACTTGGTTTACTATGCTTTTCTGTCCCTCAGCACCTGCAGAGGGTATATTTACCGATCCGCCGACAACAGAAAAAATTGCTTTTGATGAAGGTGAGTTTGTTATGGGTAAGTATGATATTGTGGTTGCCCCTTATGGTAATGACAAAAATGCGGGCACTGTTGACGCTCCTTTAGCGACCCTTAAAGGAGCAAAGGAGTTTGTGAAGAATATCAATACTGATGAAGCTGTTACTGTTTGGTTCAGAGAGGGAACATACTTTATCGGAGACACGGTAGACTTTACTGCAGAGGATAAACAGAATGTGATTTATCGTTCTTATCCTGAAGAAAAGGTAGAATTTACAGGCTCAAGGGAGATTTCAGAGTGGTGCGAAACTACCATAAACGGTGTCAATGCATTTGTTGCAGATGTAGATATTAATTCTGAAGATGATTATTTCCGTTCTCTGTTTAAGGGAAACAGAAGGCTTTCCCGTTCGCAGTATCCCAAGAATGATGTATTTAAAATTGCAGATCCTGCTATAAATGAAGGCATTCCTTCTGAGTGGAATGTTGAGTTCTTTACACATTCCCTTGCTTTTTATGCCAACAAGGAAAATGTCCTCAATTTTGCAAATCCCCGTGATGTTGAAGTGATTGTTATGCATTATTGGTGCGATGAGCATTTGCCCGTCCATTCTGTTGATGTTTCTACCGGCAGGATCGAAACATCTAAATGCACGGCTATGACTCTTAGAGTTGATGATAATTATATATTTGAAAATGTAAAAGAAGCTCTTTCACTTCCCGGTGAATGGTATCTTGACAGAGCCGAAGAAAAGCTCTATTACATCCCCGAGGAAGGCGATACTATAGAAAATACGGTGCTCTATGCAGGTGTTACCGAACAGCTCTTTACTTTCAATAATGCAAAAAATATCGCATTTCAGGGTATTGATTTTATTAATACTGATTGGAATCCTGTTGACGGTGAATTCTTTAAGGACATCTTTGACGAGTCTCATCCTCTTTTTGATAACATTGAATATGGGGGCGAGCATCCTCAGGCTGCGTTTGAAGTACCTGCCGCTATTCTCGTTTCAGCCTCAGAAGGTATAAGCTTTACAGACTGCTTGTTTGAAAATATTTCTTACACAGCAGTAAAATTTGAGAATGCATCCCGCAATTGTAATGTAATCAGCAGCAGATTCAATGAAATAGGCGGTAATGCCGTATTTATCCACGGTGATTTTGTAGTTCCCGCATCTACAAGTAATATCAATGTTAAGGACTGTCATATCGGATATTACGGAAGAATCTTTAATAATGCAATAGGAATTCTTCTTACACATGCGATCAATTGCGAGCTTTCAAATAATGAAATTCACGACGGCTGGTATACAGGTGTTTCTGTCGGTTGGAGCTGGGGTTATGCAGATAATTCTACAAATAATATTCATATAAAGGATAATCTTATTTATAATATCGGCAACGGCTGGCTGTCAGATATGGGCGGTATCTATACCCTTGGAATTCAGCCTGATACAGTGATTTCAGGTAACATAATCTATAATGTAGGCTGTGACGAAGGCGCTTACGGCTACGGCGGCTGGGGTATATATCTTGACGAAGGCTCAAGCTATATGACAGTTGAAAACAATCTTGTATATGATTGCTCATCACAGACATTCCATCAGCATTACGGTAAAGAAAATATTATAAAAAATAATATCTTTGCTTTCGGCGGTGAAGGTCAGTTTATTATTACAAGACAAGAGGAGCACAACTCACTTACACTTCTAAATAACATTCTTGTGGGTGACAATACAGTAATGTATAAAAACTCAGTAAAGAGAAACTGGTTTGTTGATGACAGCAATCTCTATTGGGACTATGCAAACGGAGGAAATGTCTATTCCGGAGACTCAACAAAGCTTATCGACAGACACACTCTTGTCATTATGACTGCAAGAGGATATTATAATAATGCAGTGTTTGCAGATCCGCTCTTTAAGGATGCAGCAAGCAGAGATTTCACTCTTGCTGAAAACAGCCCTGCCCTTGAAGCAGGCTT
>JAZNSD010000071.1:0-1540 GCA_045591055.1 Acutalibacteraceae bacterium
CCTTATCAATTGCCGATGACGAAGCACCGTATACACATATTTTCATAAAATCATTCCTTTATACTAAATTCACTCTTACTATATTATGCATTATATCATAAAAGTATTATTTTTGTAAATATTCTGGAATAAAAAACACACTCTTCCCAAGGTTCAAGTCCTTTTTAATGTTGGCACACAAAAAACACACCCTGTCGGGTGTGCTTTTTGTGGTGCGGATAAGAGGACTGTTACTCTTTTTAAGGGAGTGCCCTATTAACCTGCTTTTTCTATATTCAGTTCACTGTTAAACTCTACCGTTCCAACAAACTTATAATAAATATTTATATCCTGATAAGTTTCGCCCTGATATTCGTACTTTTCGCCGATTTCAATTCTTTCTATAAGCTCATGGAGAATCTCGTAGTTGAGTTCCTTAATTCCAATGTACTTTTCAATTAAGTTTACAAAGTCTATAGCATTATCCTTTGACTTGTGGTATTCGTTAAGCTCACCTTCTATTCTTGATGCCTCGGCTTTTAATTCTGCCTGTTCTTCTTCATATCCTGCAAGGAGTGATGCCATTCTCTCACTTGATAAATGTCCTAAGACTGAATTTTCATATGTCTTTTTAATCAGGAGTTCAATCTCGCCGATTCGCTTGTTGGCTTTTGCAAGCTTTCGCTGATTGTCTTTGGTTTCTGCCATAATCTTCTGCTCACTGCATTTAAGTGCCGCTTTATATAAGGCTTCTCTGTCGGTTTCTAAGAGTACTGTCTTTGTGTAGATGTCTGCAAGGACTACACCATATAACTCGTCATATCTTATGTAATGAGATGGGCAGTATTTCTTACCTTTTAGGTTATATGTGTTACACACATAAGACTTTGTTGCATTGGAGAACACCAAGGCTTTTTTACAATCCATGCATTTTATTATTTTTGCAAAGATTTGTGTTTCACCTGTTTTGGTTTCTCTTGCCCGACTTTCGAGTAGCTTTTGTACCTCGTCAAAGGTTTGCTTATCAATTATCGGCTCATGGGTGTTTTCAACCACAATCCATTCATCTTTGGGGACATCCCTGAACTTCTTAGATTTAAAAGGTTTTTCTTTTCTGTGGTTTACCATATTACCTATATAAACCTCGTTTATAAGCATATCGCCCACAGTATCATCACACCAATAACATTCATCATCGTGTGCGGTCATAGCAGAATAATGATTTATGCCTTGAGCCTTTGCATAGGCGGCAGGAGTAGGAATTTTTTCTTCGTGAAGTATTTTTGTTATCTTCCTTTTTCCATAGCCTTGCTTTGCTAAGTCGAAGATGTGTTTTACAACATGTGCAACCTCTTCATCGATTATAAGATGATGCTTGTCCTTCGGGTCTTTTTGGTATCCGTATGGTGCTTTGCTACCAAGGAACCAGCCTGATTCCGATTTGGTTTTGTATGCCGACCTTGTCTTTTCGGATATATCTCTTGGATACATTGCATTATACATATTCTTAAAGGTTGCAATTTGTTGATAACCATTTAAGTATGTATCAACGCCATCATCT
>JAZNSD010000072.1:0-31263 GCA_045591055.1 Acutalibacteraceae bacterium
GGCTTTAACAACAAAATCAAAGTAGCTAAACGAATCGGGTATGGTTATCGTAATGAAGATTACTTCTTTAAACTGATTCGTTATCTTGCTTTGCCTTCTGTTAGAACATTATCCCCCAACTTTCCGTGAAGAACCAAAAAATATGTACAGAAAAAGCTCCTGCAGCTATAGGTCCTTATTCGCAAGCAATAAAAGTTGGTGATTTTTTATTTACTTCAGGTCAGATTCCGCTGGATCCCGAAACAGGAGAAATTTCCGGAGCAGATATTACAGCGCAGACTCACAGGATTTGCAATAATTTAAGAGCTATACTCAATGAAGCAGGAGTTGAGTTTTCTGATGTTGTAAAAACTACTTGTTTTTTATCGGATATGACGGATTTTGCAGCGTTTAATGAAGTGTATTTGCAGTACTTTGTCTCTGAACCTGCCAGAAGCTGTGTTGCAGTCAAAACTCTTCCCAGAAACGTTCTTGCTGAAATAGAAGTAATTGCTTTGCTTAAATAATTGATCTCCCGTGTGCAGATTTGCACACGGGAGATTCTGCATTTAATCAGATATTGAAATCTGAAGCATTAATTATGTTATTCTTAGGAAAAGAAATTGTTGCTTTGAATAAATCTCCGTCAATAGAAAGTGTCAGTTTACCTCCAATAATAGCTGTCAGTGAATTTGCTATAGAAAGTCCGAGACCTGAACCTTCGGTATTTCTCGATTGATCTCCTCTTACAAACCTTTCCGTAAGTTCTTCGGGACTGATGTTAAGCTTGTTTTTGGATATATTACGGAAGGAAATAATGGCTTCCGTTTCATTTTCAGAGAGGGAAATATATACTCTGGTGCCCGGCATGGAATATTTGCAGATGTTATTCATCAGATTTTCAATTACACGCCACAATAATCTGCCGTCTGTTGAAATTATAATATCCTTATCCGGAATATCCTGAACAATTGAAAGATTTAACTCTTCAAGTCGCTCCATATATTCACCGCTTGTCTGCAGAAGAATGACATTCAGCACAGTAGGCTCCAACTTAACATCAATATTGCCCGTTGCGGCCTTTGATGCTTCAACAATATCAACTGTAAGCTTTTTAAGACGTTCAGCCTGTCGGTCAATTACCTTGATGTATTCGATAGCTTTAACGTTATCTATTTTTTCTTTTTTCAGGAGATCAACATAGTTTACTATTGAAGTCAAAGGAGTTTTTAAGTCATGAGAAACATTTGTGATCAATTCAGTTTTCATGTTTTCACTCTTAAGTCTTTGTTCAACGGCAGTATTGACAGCATCATTGATATTATTTAGATTATCAGCATGCTGTTTCAGAGCCCCGAAAAGCAGAGGATTGGTGATTCTGTAGTTCATATCACCTGAAGAAATCTGTTTGGCCCCTTTATGAAGGGCAGTAAGTGCAATAAGAAGAATAGTTATAACGGGTATTTCTGATATTCTGATCAGTATTATTGCACCTGCAATAAATGTACTGTGCATATCAAAAAGGATTACGCAAAACGCCTCTATGATAGCAATGAAAATTAACAGGCATATTATCAGAAATATTTTAATTTTTGATCCTGTGTTTTCGTTAAGAGTTTTTGCTGCACTTTTTGTCAGAAAATAAACTGTTCCGATCAAAGTATTTTTTTTGAATGTATTTGTTCTGAGCTTTACAACAGAAATATAAATGATTGTCAGTATAATAAGTGCTGCCAGTATTGCACCAACAATAAAAAACAACATATCAAAATTTGTCATTATTATAAAGCATATAACAAGACCAATAGCGCCTATCAGATAAAGTATATCGGTCGGTATTGCATGTAAGCCTCGTGCAACTGGCTTTTCTTTGTTGGGGATATATCCAGCTGAATAAAAAATAAACACAAAACAGAGCGTAAAGAGAAGCAGCTCAATAACAGATATGGTAACAATATTATCCCTATAACTTTCTGCCAGAATAACAAAAGATTCAGCATATTTATATATGTCATTCACCGAGCATGAATAGGGAACCTCAACGGTAACTCTTATCTGAAGTCTTGAGTTCTGCTTGTATTCCAGGGAAATTTGCTCTGATTCGGAATTCTGCAGTATTAGAGCTGAATAAGAGAGTCTGCTTGTAAATTCGGAAAAAGACAGAGTTCCGCTATATCTGTAAATAATTTCGGCTTCTTTATTGTCAGAATATAAAGTGAAGGCAATAATTCTCTCAGGACTGCTGCTGTCGTTATCAGAATAATTATTGGCTATTCCCTCATCATAATAGTAGAATTCATCCTGATAAAAAGTAATAGAGGAAATATCATAAGTCAGATTTTTTGCAAAGCTTCTGCAATGCTCAAAGATATAACTGTCTACAGAGCCTGTGTAATAGTAGTTAATTTCTGTATTGTTACCGGTATATGTATTCTGAACGCTCGATTTGTCAACATTGTATTTATCGGATATGCTCTGAACAGGTTCAGTTTTGACAGTTGTTGTTTCATCAGATTCATTTATATCGATAGCATCGGAATTCTCAGATGAATCAAGAAAAGTCGTAGGAACAGCAATTACAGATTCATTAATTCCGTCATCTGAAGTGTTGCCGAGCTTATACCAGTCATAATATTTTGTATCAGTGGAATAAACGGATGAAAAACTGTATATTTCGTCACTTAGCTTATTCTTATTTGCAAGCAGAATATTGCCGTTTTCATCAGTGATGTAAAAATTGATATTAGATTTATCGGATGAATATTTCGATGCATATAAATCAATTTCGGAATCATGATAATTCGAATAAATATCGTTATTGCAGTATGCGTTTTCCATCAGACGCAAATATGACATAAGATCACTTGCAGTATAATTATAGAGATGTGAATAAACCTTTTGCTGAAGCTGAATTCGGCTTGCATAAAACAAGTTTTCTTCATACAGAATAAAGGCTCCTGCAACATTTGCTACAATAGATACGGATAAAACAAGAATAAGAAAGCCGGAAATAAATTTTGCAAAACGAGATCGTCTTAACTTACCCATAGTCTTACCTCATACCGTCTTCAATTTTATATCCCTGCCCCCAGACAACTTTTATATATCTGGGTTGATTAGGGTTAATTTCTATTTTTTCTCTGAGATGGCGTATATGAACAGCAACGGTTGCATCTGCACCGTAAGGCTCATCGTTCCATATATTACGGTAAATATCTGCAGGAGAAAACACCTTGCCCGGATTTTTCATAAGCAGTTTAAGAATTTCATATTCTTTTGGTGTAAGATTTACCTCTTTATTATCAACAAAAACAGATTTAGCATTATCATCAACGGTAATCCCAGAAACAATTAATGTTGCAGAAGAAAAACTTCCCCCGCCGAGTTTTGTATATCGTCTTAATTGTGAACGGACTCTCGCCAATAATTCAACCGGATTGAAGGGCTTTGTGATGTAATCATCCGCTCCGAGATTAAGACCTAATATAATATCATTGTCCTCACTTTTTGCTGTGGTGAATATTACAGGTGTGTTATGTTTTTCACGCAATTTCAGCAGTGCGGTAAGGCCGTCGGTCTCCGGCATCATGATATCCATCAGAATAAGATGAACTTCGTGATTATCTACCAAATCAAGGGCTTCTTTACCGTTGTATGCTTCAAGTACATTGTATCCGTCAGATGTAAGATATATTTTAAGGGCTGATACGATATCTTTTTCATCATCACATACTAATACTGTATACATAAAATCCCTCCTTTGACATGTTGGTTAGATTATCTCAAAAAAATTCTTAATAAACAACTGATAAAAATATTAAGATTTCTTTAAAGTTGATTCAGAACTGTTTTGCCGTTAACACAAACATAAGAAACATTGATATCTTCATCAAACACTATAAGATCTTCATCATAGTTTTTTGAAATTTTACCTTTTGTTTTATCAAACCCGATAACGGATAGGGGAGTGAGACTTGCCATCTTTACAGCATCAGCAATGGGAATGCCGGCACTCTTTACCATGTTTCGAACAAGAATGTTGCTGGTAGCAACGCTGCCTGCAAGGCACGATCGGTCGCTG
The DNA here is from genome assembly GCA_045591055.1 of Acutalibacteraceae bacterium. GTDB lineage: Bacteria > Bacillota > Clostridia > Oscillospirales > Acutalibacteraceae > RUG806. The sequence goes on from JAZNSD010000072.1 coordinate 4,061, forward strand.
AGCTTCATAACTGAATCCTCATATACTACTTCAAGCCCGTTTTCCTGAAGAATGACAGTTCCTTCATCCATATCAAGAGCAGAATACTCCAGGCCGTCAGAAATAGCATATGCCTTATCTGCACCTTTTGCTTTATATATAAGTTTTAATATACCGTACGGAAGGTGTCTGAGATCGGCAATAAATTGCGTAGTGAAGCCATCAAGAGCAAGTCCTGCTTCTACAACACCTGCGTGACGGAAAATGCCTATTTTTCTCATGCCCGAGCAAGCTGAATAAATATGTGTTACATCACTGAAGCCGTGACAAAGGGCCTTTTCTGTATCGGAAAAATCACCGTCTGAGTGTGCAACAGAAGCTACAATTCCTCTTTTTGCAGCTTCTTCACCGACAATGTAACCGTTTTCAATTTCGGGCGCAGCTCCGATAATGCGAATAATGTCGGAAGCGTCAAGAAGTTCAGCAACATTTTCACGCGTCGGTGTCAGGATATTTGCAGGACTTTGAGCGCCTTTCATTTTCATTGAAATGAAAGGACCTTCAAGATGAACACCGAGAATGTTGGAATCAGTGCAGTTTTTCATAGCAGCCTCAATATTTTTAATAACACTTTTTAATTGATCAATCGGAGCCGCAAGAGTTGTGGGGAGAATTGATGTTGTCCCTCTTAAGGCATGTGACGTACACATTTTGATAATGTCTTCTGTTGAACCCATTGCTGAATAGCCGCCTCCGCCGTGTACGTGAATGTCAGCAAAACCGGGTGAAAGATATTTCCCTTTGCAATCGATAATTTCCGTGCAGTTATCAGGTATATTGTTTATGATATCCAAGATTTTCCCGTCTCTTGTGATTACAGCTTTGTCTTTAAGGACTTCGTCTGGAGTGATGATTACAGCGTTGATATAGCATCTCATAATTAAGACCTCACTTTCATTTGATATTTTAGCAAAATTTTTCTAAAACTTCAATAAAAATATAAATTAAGTATGGAAATATAATTTTCTTTATGTTAAAATGTCATTTGTACTATGCGCAAAGGAAGGTAATTTTATGGACACAGATAAGAAAATCAGAATTGGTGCTGTAGGAATCAGCGGAAGAGGATCAGGAATGCTTGAGCTTTTGCTTGCTGTACCCGGAGTTGTTTGTCCTGCAGTGTGTGATAAATATGAAGACAGAGCCGCAAGAGGCGTTGAAATTGTGAAAGAATCTGAAAGCTATGACGGATATGAAGTAAATTCTTATCTTGATTATGAAGAAATGCTCGCTAAAGAAAAATTAGATGCACTTGTTATTTTTACTACATGGATCACTCATTCAAAGATTGCTATAGCGGGAATGAATGCCGGACTTAATGTAGCTATGGAAGTCGGCGGTGCTGCTTCAATTGAAGAATGCTGGGAGCTTGTAAGAACAAGCGAAAGAACAGGTAAATTCTGCATGCTTCTCGAAAACTGCTGCTATGACAGAAACGAGATGGCTGTATTCAATATGGTAAAACAGGGACTTTTCGGTGAGATAGTCCATTGTGAAGGCGGCTACAGACATGACCTCAGAGATGAAATTGTCTTAGGCAGAGAAAACCGTCACGGCAGACTTTTCAATTTCCAGAACAGAAACGGTGAGCTTTATCCGACACATCAGTTAGGTCCTATTTCAAAGCTTCTCGGAATTAATCGTGGTAACCGTTTTCTTTCACTTGTTTCTATGTCAAGTAAATCCAAGGGACTTAACCAATGGATTAAGGAAAATAAGGGTGAAGACTATGATCTTTACGGTTATGATTTTGCCTGCGGCGATGTTGTTACAACAATTATAAAGTGTGCTCACGGCGAAACAATCACTCTTACCCACGATTGCTGTCTTCCCAGACCCTACACAAGAAATTATCTTGTGCAGGGAACAAAGGGAATCTTCTCAGATATAGATGATGCTGCTGCCTGTGCTATTACGGGTGTTACCGAATCAACACATGATTGGACAAAGTTTGAGACTATCAGAGAAAAATATGATCATCCTCTTTGGTCAAAATATGAAAAGGCCGGCGTAAAAGCAGGTCACGGCGGTATGGACTATCTGGTACTTTCTGCCTTTGTTGAGGCAGCAAAGCACGGAAGCCAGCCTCCTATAGATGTATATGATACAGCAGCATGGATGGCAATAACCTGTCTTTCAGAGCAGTCAGTCGCAATGGGCGGTCTTCCTGTAGCAGTTCCTGATTTTACTAATGGTATGTGGATCGATCGTGAGGAGTACAGACGCGGTGTTTATTGTCTTGAGGAAGTATGTGAAGACTTCTTTCAGGGTGAGGAGGAATAAGTAATGAGTTTTTATATAGGAATTGATGGCGGCGGAACAAAAACGCAGTATGCTCTTTTTAATGAAAAGAAGGAAATGATTTCTTCGGTTAAAACATCCGGCAGTAATCATGAGAATCTTGAAGGCGCTATTCCCGAGGCCGCCGGGATAATAATGGGCGGTATTAATGATCTTCTTTCCGAGAATAAGCTTGCGCTTGCTGATATTACTCATATACTTATGGCACTTGCAGGTATTGATCACCAGTATCAGTGTGATGAAATGACCGATGAACTTAAAAAGCTCGGACTTGATGTTCCCTTTTCAATATATAATGACGGTTTTATTGTTGTTAAAGCAGGTCTCACCGGCAAAGCGGGAATAGGATATAACTGCGGAACCGGAACATGCTGTAATTCTGTAGGCTCTGACGGTAAGCTTCTTCAGGTTGGCGGGTTCGGTGAGCTTTCAGGAGATGTCGGCGGCGGTCATTGGATAGCAAGACAGGTATTCCAGAAGCTTTATGATGATATCTGTCTTAAAATTAAGCACACTGAAATGACTGATAAAATTATTGAAAAGTTTAAAATTACACCTGACAGAGACGGTGTTCTGTCGCTTATTGCTCCTATGGAAGAAGAGGGCGATGATATTGTAAGAGATATGCTTGATATTTATTTTGATGCTCTTAATAATGGCGATGATGCTGCAACTGAAATTGCTGATGTTATGGCTGAGAGAGGTGCTCAGTTTATTTGTGCACATATAAGAAATCAGGTATTTAACGACGATGTGATCCAGGTTGTGCTTTCAGGCTCAATGCATTGTAAGCTTCCCTCTGATGTTTATGTTAATAAGCTAATTAAGAGGTCAGAAGAAATCAGCGGAAAGAAGCTTGAATTTATAAAACTTCATGTTGCACCTGTAATGGGTTGTATCAACTGGATGCTTGAGAATTAAAGGGGGAAAATGAAATGAAAGAAATTAATGTAACAGTAATCGGCTCAGGCAGTACATATTGCCCTGAGCTGGTTGACGGATTTTTACAGAGACAGGATTCTCTTAAGCTCAAGAGACTTGTTCTTATGGATATTGATGACAGAAAAAGAAATATTGTCGGCTCTCTTTGTGAAAGAATGATTAAAGCGGCAGGAATGGATACTGAGGTTATTATGACTGACAGTCTTGATGAAGCTCTTCCCGGTGCTGACTTTGTTGTTACACAGATCCGCGTAGGTAAGCTTCCTTGCAGATACCTTGATGAATCAATTCCTGTAAAGTACGGTCTTATCGGTCAGGAAACAACCGGCATCGGAGGCTTCTTCAAGGCACTTCGCACGATCCCCGTAATTGGTAATATATGTAAGAAGATTGAAGAGCTCTGTCCCGATGCATGGCTTATTAATTTTACAAACCCTTCAGGTATCATTACAGATTTTGTGCTTAATAATACTAATGTAAAATGTATCGGTCTTTGTAATGTTCCGATTGATATGATTGATGATGTCAAAGAAGCAGTTGGATTGGATGCTGAAGTGACATATCTCGGACTTAATCATTTAAGCTGGATCACATCTGTTATGAAAGACGGAGAAGAATTGCTTTATAAGCTATTTGATGAAGGATTTGCACCTAAGGTTATGGCAAATATTGTTGATGACGGTTTTGATCCTGACTGCCTTCGTGCCTGCGGAGGTTGGCCCTCTTCTTATCTTCAGTATTATTATAACCGTGAAGATAAAATCAAGCATCTCAGAGAAGACAAGAAGAGTCGTGCTCAGGTTTGTATGGACATTGAGGAACAGCTTCTTAAGATGTATCAGGATGAGGAGCTTTGTATAAAGCCCGCCCTTCTCGACAAGCGCGGCGGTCATAAGTATTCACTTGCTGCATGTTCACTTATTGATTCAATTGCAAATGACAAGAATGATGTTCACGTTGTAAATGTACTCAATAACGGTACACTTCCTTTTATGAAGGATGACGATGTTGTTGAAGTTGCTGCACGTATCGGTGCAGACGGGGCAAAGCCCGTGCCTGTAAGAAAGACCTGGAACCGCCATATTGAAGGACTTATGACAGTGGTTAAAACTTATGAAAAGTACACTGTAGAAGCGGGTATGAACGGAGATGATAAGGCTGCTTATAATGCTATGATGGTTCATCCTCTTATCGGTGACTTTAAGAAGGCAAGAGATTGTTATGAGGAAATGAAGGATGCTCACAGAGAATTTCTTCCTCAGTTTCTCGGAAAATAAATAATTTAACACCTGTCCGTGTGTTAACTCATACGGAAAGGTGTTTTTTTGAAAAATAAGGAGAAAAGTTATGAGTATTTATTCAATAAAAACCAAAAAGACCCCTCAGAAGGTCCGTACACTTTATAGCGTAAACAAGGGGCTTCCCTGCGACAGTGTCACACGTCTTGCTTACGGCAAAAACGGAGTATTATTCGCAGGAACCGAAAACGGACTTGCATATTTCAGCGGAGATTCTTTCAGAGTCGTTGACGGGATTCAGGATAAGGTCACGGCATTGTTTTCTGCAGAAGATGACACTTTATATGTCGGAACGTCTGTAGCTGTATACACCGTAAAAAACTTTGTTGTTATCGGCAAACAGGATTTTGCGGATTCGGTTGTTGATATTGCAAAAGACGGTACCGGTGATATATGGCTTGCAACTGTCAGCACCTGCTATAAGCTTTCAAACGGAACATTTGTAAGATTTCAGGGTTTTGATTTTGAAAACACGCATTGTATGACCGCATTCGGTGACAGAGAGGTTTTTGCCGCCTGCGATAAAGCACTTCTTGTTCTTCACGGTAAGCGTCCCCGTTGGAGTACGCTTATGCCCGGTATGTGTAAGGCTCCTTCGGGTATAAGAACACTTTCAAGCGATTCTCTCGGATATGTATGGGTAGGTACTGATGAAGGTGTTTATCTTTATGACGGAAAAAGCGAGTGGATAACCCCCGCTGAGTTTGATTTCTTCCCGAAGTGCCCCGTAAACAGAATTGTTTTCGGCTCTGACGGCACTTTCTATTTTGCAACGGAAATCGGACTGTATGTTGTAAACGGTTGGAAAACGAGGTTTTTAGGAAAAGGCAGATATCTTGCTTCCGAAAAAGCCCGTGATGTTGTTGTAAAGGATGACAACAGTGAATACTGGATAGCAACAGATAAGGGACTTTCAAGAATTGAACTTAAATATATGTCTCTTTCCGAAAAAGCAGAGTATTATGAAAGCAAAATGCCCTGCTTTAACAGAGAAGATTATTATGCGGGGGCTTATATGTCCGACATTTCCGTTCCTTTGGAAGAAAGCACAAACGAGATTTCAGACAATGACGGCTTGTGGTCTGCTCTTTACCTCGGTGCTCTTTGCTTTAAGTACAAGGTAACAGGTGACGAGGCTGCAAAAGAGCAGGCAGGGAAGACTATGAAGGCTCTTCTCAAATTACAGAATCTTACGGGCATCAGTGGCTTCCCCGCACGTGCATACCGCCGTCCCGGTGAGCATCGTTTCGGTGACGGACACCACGAATGGCACCGTGTTGAGGATGAAAAGGGTGCTCTTGAGTGGAAAGGCGAAACCTCCTCAGATGAACTTGTCGGTCATTATTTCGCCGCCGCTTACTACTCGGATATGATAGCAGACGATGATGAGAAAAAGGAAATTGCAGAGTCAATCAAGAGAGTAACAGACCATCTGATTACTAACGGCTACACACTCTGTGATGTGGACGGACTTCCCACAACGTGGGCACATTTCGGCCCCCACGAACTCAATGATGAAGAACTGTGGTGTTGGGAAAAGGGTATTAATTCTCTTGAGCTTGTTGCTTTTATGAGAATTACCGAGCATCTCACAGGGGACAAAAAATACGGTGAAATTGCCGATGATCTGATAAAGAAGCATCATTACGGAATGAATCTTCTTATGTACAAGCGTTATGACAGCTATGCCAATCATATAGATGATCTTCTCGGTATTCTATCAATTCTCCCGTTACTCCAATATGAGAAGAATCCCGATATGAGAAGATATCTTCTTTTAGCTCTCAGACGTCACTATAATTATGAAAAGATAGAGCATTATCCTCTTTTTGCTTTTGCACTCTCTCTTTATACGGGCGGTCACGCTAATATCGAAGAATGTATAGAAACACTTGAGGATTATTCACTTGATTTGCTTGATTACAAAACTGACCACACAATCCGTCCCGATGTGGAAATAAATTACGGTCCCGAGGAATTCGGTGACAGACCTCAGGCGCTTCACGCACTTCCCGCAGACGAAAGAGTCCTCGGATGCCTTTCATATGAAGCCTTCTGTATAAAAGGCGGATATGATACAAGATACGTTGAGCCCTCCGAATGGCTTCTCAATTACTGGATGGGCGTATATTACGGAATGATTGAAGAATAAACGTCCTTTGTTTACAGCCTTATTTTCTGCTCTTGCCGAAAATAAGGCTTGTTTTGAATTGTTTTTCTGCTTCACTGTAGCTCCAACTGAATTCGCCTTTGTATTTTCGTGTTACCTGTTTTATGCTTTTTATGCCATAACCGTGTTTTTCTGTATCCTTCTTTATAGTTTGGAGAATATTTTTAATAACTCTCGGCTTGTCATCGCAAGAATTTATGCAGTCGATAAAATCAAAACCGTTTGCTGTGTTAATTGAAAAAATGATTCTCTTTCCCTGAGACTCCGTTGCGGCTTTTGTTGCATTATCTAAAATATTACTTATGATTGTAATAAGGTCGGGCGGCTGCATAAAAGATAGATTTGCTGTTTTTATATTAATTTCAAAATCAATTCCGTTTGCTTTGCAGATGGAATTGTATTTATTTATAAGTAAATCAAGGTATTTATTTTTAGTGTTGCCGAACATAGAATGATATTTTATGTCTTCATAAATGCTGTCAATATAACTGCTTACCTCTTTGTTATTTGCTAAGGCTTTTATTGCAAGAAGATGATTTTTTTCATCGTGAACAAAGGTTTTCAGTTCTTCGTTCTGTTTATCTAAAATATCATAATATGCCATATCAGTGGCGATTCTGTCGGCTTCCTGTTTGTTTTTATATAACTGCGCCAGTTCTTCCGTGGTTTTACCGTAAAAAACATAAGTCAGTATTATTGTTATCATCAGAGTTACGGCGGTAATGATAATTAAAATTCTGTATAATCCTGATAATTCATAGTTTGAAGAAATTACCCAGAAAACAGAAAGTGTTACGATTGAAATAATCGGATAAAGCAGTAAAAATGAGGGTGCCGTATTTTGTATTTTATCCCGAAAGCCGTAGTTTACAGTAAATTTAACAGTTAAAAAATACAGCAGCTTTCTGATTAAAGAGCCGATTATATATGATGTAAAATCAGTACTGTATGAAGAAATATCTCCGTTTAATGCTACTGAGGCACCTGCTATGGTTAAAAACTCCGTTACTGCCATAAAAACAGCAAGAAGGACAGAGCATATAACTGCTCCTTTTACCGTGCAATCAAATGCAAACAAGGAGAATGTGATATTAACTAAGAGAAATACAAATATGTTTACATACAGATTTTCAAACAGAGAAAAGAAAATAAGAGCAAGTGTATAAAGAGAGAGACCGATTAGAACGGTATATCTTGTTTTATGCCGTTTTTCAAAAAGTTCTCCGAAAGCATCAAAGGCAATATAGAATTCTACCAAGAAACAGAATGCTGAAAATAGTATATTCATATTACCGCCCTCCGAAATAATCAAAAAAGAATCCTCTGAAATCCGCTTGCTTTCTGTAGGCTATGGGAACTGAGTATTTACCCAGCAGTCCCACGGTATCTCGTTTATAGTCCGATATATGCTTCATATTAATTATAAAACTTTTATGTACCCTGTAGAAAAATGATGCAACAAGCTTTTCTTTCCAGAAATCAAGCTTATTTTCAGAAATAAATTCCCCTTTTGTCGTTACCACCCTTGTGCTTCTTCCGACAGTTTCAATATAAACGATATCCTCAGAAAGTATATTCAAAGCAGTGCTTCCGTTTTTTAAGAAAAAGGTTATAATTCTGTCATCAATAGACTCCAGCGCTTTAATAACTCCTTGCTGAAGCCGTTCAGAGTTTATCGGTTTGTTTATATATCGGAAAACATTAAGATCCATGGCATCATCAAGATATTTATCGTAAGATGTGATTATAAATATTAATATATAAGGATTTATCTCCTTTAATTTATGAGCAATTTCTATTCCTGAAAAGGGAGTCATTTCCACATCAAGAAAAGCCATATTATAGAATTCTTCCTTTTGGTATAAAATTTCACAATCGGTATATTCGTCAATTTCTGTTTTAATATTTTTATCTTTGAAAACAGCATAGACTTTATGTTTTATTTCTTCTACGTAATTTTTTTCATCATCACAAATAACGATTTTCACATTAATCACCCCAATATAATATTATCACAAAAAGAGTCTTTTATAAATAGCCTTGATGCTTAAAAGTTGTGCAGTTTTGTACTTAAAATGTGCAGTTGTGTTCAATGTATTGTTTTCTGTTGTTTATTTTCGATAAAATTTAACAGAACAGATATGATTACTTGTTAAAAATGATGTAATCTCTTTGGTGTTCAAAAATATTCAGAAAGAGTGATTCCAATGGTTTATTAATGTTTATAAGGTAAACTTATTTAATTCTTTAATGTTTTTCTCAATAATTTAATAATATTTTTAATATTTTGAAAGGAGTAAGTATATGAATATTAAAAAAGCTTTATCTGTATTATTATCAATGATAATGTTATTGTCAGTTATGCCTGTTGCATTTGCGGCAGAGCCCGTAACACTTTCTTCTGATAATGTTGAAGAATGGCCTGTCATTGAAGGCGATATATATTTTGGGCAAACCGTAGGAGAAGCACTTACTCTTACAGGCGGAGTTGTAAAAAGCAACGATACAGTTGTTGAGGGTAGGTTTGAATTTATTGATAATGAACTGAGACCTACATATGCTGCATCAAAAAGTGCAGATATAAAGTTTGTCCCTGCAGATACTGAAGCTTATATCGGATTTGAAATAACTTCTTGTGCAAATGTTAAGTATCCTGTAAACAAAACTACACCGGTATTTGTTGATGAAAATGATACTGTGCCTGTTGCTACTGAGGTTGAAGCCGGGGCAAGGCTTTCAACTTCAACTCTTTCAGGTGCAGTAACAAAAAATCCCTACTATGAAGAAGAATCCAAAATCCTTGCAGGTAAATGGAGATGGGTTTCATCTTCTGTTAAAGTAACAGCAAGCGGATATTTTCAGGCAAGATTAGTAGTTTCAGGATATGAATATCTTTATGCATGGGTTCCTGTGAGAATTGCAGGAGATACTTCTCCTCTTAAATTGCCGACTGTAATTACTGAAAATCCGACGATAGAACCTGTTGAAATCGGTAGCAAGCATTCATCGCTTGTGCTGTCCGGGGGTATAGCCACAGACATTGACGGCAATGAGCTAAAAGGAACTTTTGCTGTAGAAAGCCCTGATAATACTGTCTCAACAATGACAGCAAGTGCAAGGATCGTTTTTACACCGGAGGATTCCGCATACTCAACTGCTGTAGTAAGTGTATTGCTTAAAGTTAATCCGACAATAATGAAATTTGTCGATTCTGACGGTAATGTGATTGTTCCTGAAATTGAGATTTCCTATTCAAGTAACAAATACTATAATGTGCTAAGCACAATAAAAAGCAAACTGGCACCTTATGCAATTTGCGGCTCAAGCTCATTCAATGCTGATTACAGAAACAATAACGGGGTTACATTGCCGGGATTTAATGACTATATCACTATAGGTACAAAGGAATTGCAGATTAATGCAAAATCGACTAACAGCAGTTTTGAATCTGCTATACTTGATATTAAAGTTAAGGTTGTTCCTGCAAAAGTTAGCAATGTAACAATCAGTTACTCAAACAATAAGATCGTTGTCTTAATGAGCTCTTTGTCCTCGAAATTAGACGGTGTTTTTGAATACTATGCAAACGGTGAAAAAATCGGTACGTCTACCAAAGGAACGAGTGTATCAACTTCACTTTCATGGACTCCGGAAACAAGCGGTCTTTATGATATAACCGTAAAATATATTCCGGCAGAAAATGATAAGTATTATTTTGATGATATTGTATATGAGGGACTGGCGGTCAATCTTAACAGAAATCTGACTGTTGAAGATGCACAGATAAAAATATCTAACCGATACGAAACAACTTATGATTTTGCATATAACTCGGATGTTACCGTTATAGCGAAATTAAATAAAGCATTTGATCATTGGGAAATAACGGATAAATCCGGAAAAGAAGTTGTTTTCGAAAATGTTGATCTGAGTACAACTTCGCTGAAATTCAAAATGCCTGATTTCGATATTTTTATCAGAGCTGTTGAGATTCAACCCCATAAGGTGATCACAAAGGATTCAACGATAAAAACACCTATTGGCGCTCAGAATGAATATAATTTCTATAAAGGTGAGAGTGTGCAGATTGATTTTGACAGTGATAAGATTCCTTCAGAGCTGTTCAACGGATTTGTAATTCTTGATGCCGAAGGTAATGAGTACATTCCCGAAGGATTGACTGCGGAAGATCTTATGAATACAACTATTACATTTAATATGCCTGATTTTGATATCACGGTAACTGCAAAGAGTACTGTAACAGACTGTAAATGTATCTGCCACCACACTAATCCTGTCAGCTCATTACTGTGGAAGATAATATCTTTCTTTATTCATCTTTTCGGAATAAATTCTAAATGTGCTTGTGGTATTACCCATTGATAGTTGGTAAAAGCAAATAAATCGACAAGACCTTGAGAGTGCAAACTCTCAAGGTCTTTCGAGTATATAATAGTTTTTAGATTTTGGTAAAAATCAAAGGTTTCGGTTTCCGAGGGCATACTTATAATAAGAATGTCCACGTCTTTTTTCGTGATAATGATACCGGATTTGCATTTTGTGTAAGAATACCTTGTATATTCTCCGTATGTGCCGTTCTCAAAGGAACCCATTAAGAGTTTCACTGAGCCGAAGCCGTATGTTCTTGAACCTCTATGGTCTTCTTCGGTAAACTCAATTGATTCAATATCATCAAAAGTAACTGAATAATCTGCCCAATAGGGGGAAGATATTTCAAGTTTTTCTTCACTTACCGTAAAATCAATTTTCCCGGTATTGGTTATTATTATCACGGCGGAAAAGATTACAATAAGAAAAATTGCGACAAAAATTGTTACATTTTTATCAAAAGAAGAAAGTTTTTTGTCTTTCATAATCTCTTATTTAACGGTAATTTCTCCCGTAACCTCTGTTTTAATATTTCTGTTGCCCTTTTCGTCTGTGGTGATATCAACCGTAATATCGCCCCATTTTGTTCTCATTGTACCTTTGACATTCTGAAGGGATGGGATAAAAGCGGGGGAGATGGTAATTTCCTTATATCCTGCATTATCTTCGTATCTCTTTATACCGAGAATTTCAGAGAAGAAATATTCTATAACAGCTCCGAACATCGGATGACAGCGGGAATCACAGCCTTCCCAGTTTTCCCAGAGGGTAGTAGCACCGTGCTTTTTCATGTTATAGAATGAAGATTCCTCTTCATTTGTGAGAAGAGTGAATGCAATATCTCCTCTGCCGAGCTTAAAGAGCATTCTTATAACAAGGTCTGTGCCGAAAATACCTGTATCAAATGTAGCAAGCTTTTCATATTTTTCAATGAGATTTGACTTTGTTTTTTCTGTGCCAAGCCCTATGTCAAGTGCGAAAGCATCAGCACCCTGTGTGCCGTCGCAAAAACTTGCAATATCTTCATTATAATAATGTCTGATTATAGCTAATTTGGTGTTTTCGGCTAATTCTCTGTAAATTACAATATCGTCTGAGAATCCTAAAATTTCAGCAGTTTCTGCTGTCATTTCTGCACACTTCGCAAGATAATATGTATTTACAAAGGGTTCGGGAATAAGAACTTTATTTTTTGGAGGACACCAGTCACCGAGACACCAGCCGCCCTTTTCTTCACTGGTAACAATTCCGTCTTCCGTATGATTTTCCATATATTTAAGGTAAGCCTTCATTGAATTGTAGGACTCAGCTAAAACGGATACGTCATCATAAAACTTATAATAACGATAGGGTACTATAACAGCTGCACCGCCCCAGCCTCCGGGACCGCCGCCGCCACCGTAAAAGGGAGCTGTATGCTGAACGTGACCTCCTACCTTATCCTGGCAGTCTCTTATATCAGCCATCCATTTTTTGTACATCTGCCTCGCATCGAATACACTCATCACCGCACCGCAGGTAAGCTGTCCGTCACCTGTGTAGCCGAGTCTTTCCCTGTGAGGACAGTCTGAAGGGACACAGCCGTGAACGTTTGCGCTCTGCGTTCTGACGTAAGCGTCAAAAATCCACTGTAATGTTTCGTTGTCGCATGTGAACTCGGATGTCTTTTTAAGGTCTGTCTGAATAACTCTGAATTCCGTTAAGTGACAGATGCCGGTAACTTCAATATACCTTGCTGCATGCCATGTAAAGTGAGGATGAAAATCCTGACCTTTTGCGCGCATATCATAAATAAATTGGTCTCGCTGCATACGGAAGGTGCCGCCCGTGTAGTGGAACTGAAGGCTGCCGTCTTCATTCAGTTCATCGGCATAGCGAAGAACTGCGCGCTCGCTATTTCTTGCGTGCTCTTCAAATTGTAATACGGCATAACCTGCCGCAAGCTCACCGATATCGTAAATCTTCATATCACCGAATTTATAAATCATCTTCGGTTTAATAGTTCTGATAACCTTGTCTGATTCGAAGAAGCATTCCTCTAAAACAGTATCGGGGGCGGTTCTAATTACAGAATTTTTCCAGGATGAATCATCAAAATCAGCAATTTTCCAATTTTCAGGATACAGACGTGCATCGTGATATTCACCGTAATAAAGGCTTGTTTCAAGAATGTAGCTTTTTCTGAATTTTGTATTTTCTGACGAAGAATTAATACAAAGTTTATTACCTTCATTGTCGGTGAGTTCAATTGTAAAAACAAGAGTATTATCACCCCAATAGGGCATTCCCTCATTGGGACTTTCGTGCTGGCCGTACCAACCTGCACCAATATGTGTTGCAAGGATGTTTGTTCCGTCTTGAAGTGATGATGTTATATCATACTTATAATAGTAAATTCTGTGTGAAAGCGTATCATATATGGGCATATGTATGCCTGACAAATCCCTTTTTTCATAATCTGTCATAGCAGGTATAAAGTGCTCATCTGACACTCTTTCTCCGTTTATGAATGCTTCAAAATATCCGAGCGCCGTGATATATAAAACAGCATTCTTTATATTTTCTGAAGAGAATGCAGTTCTTGTAAGAACTGCATCCATATCGGGGTAAGTAAGCCAACTTGAATTATTAAATATTTCAGAACTCATAATTTTATCCTTTCGTGGGGATTATTGTGAAACTGAATTCCATAACCTTGTCTGCATTAAGCTTATATTCATCTCTTGTGTCGGGACCGCAGCTTGATGAACCTATTCCTCTTGTAAATCCGTCTATTGTAAGATAAGTTGTGTTCATATCTTTCACGTCTTCCTGATGATCTGCTTTGTTGATTGCAGACTGACTCTGATGATGTACGCTGAAATTGAAGGGGGAGTCACCGTAAACTGCAACTGTATTTTCGCCGTCGCAGAGCTTAATCCATCTTGTGTCGCAATGCATTCCGTTTTCCTGAGGGAACACATAAGGCTCATACATGTCTGAAACCTTCGCACTGTATATACCTACTGGGGAGTGAGCTTTGAAGTCAGGCATATTCTCTGATTCGCCTCTGCCGAAATATTGCACAGTATCGAAGCTTCTGGCAAGTTCAAGTGTAACACCGAATCTGGGAATATCTGAAACAGCATCGGGGTTGAGTTTTCTGAGCGCAGTTTTGATTTCAATTGCTCCGAGGGAAGAAATAACATATTTGATGAACCAGCTGTACATAGCTTTTCTTTTGTGCTTCATGGAATAAAGAACGTCAATTTCAATTTCTCCGTCTTCTATTGATGCTGAGAAGTGTTCAAGATTCCTCTTAAGATTGTTAAGTCCGCCTTCTGCCCATTTATCACGCATTCTTGCATCATTATCAATCAGCGCTCTGTAAAGATTCAGATTGATACCTTTTCCTTCAGTAGGATTTGTATTAAGAATTTCTTTGCCGTTTACTACATAAGAAATAAGTTCGCCCGTTGAGCCGTCAAAAACAGCATGTCCATTGTCATATACGACAGTAAGCATACCATTTTCGGATTCTGCGGAAATTTTATTGCCGATTTCGATATCATATTCACAGTCAGAAACTGCAAGTTCAAGCTGTTCAACAGCAATTTCAAGACCTGTTTCTTTATCTGTATAGATAAAATTGATATAGCAGTCGGCGTTATCTTGAATATCAATACCGGAAAGCTTTACTTCTGAGGTTTGCATTGCTTCTATAGTAAGATCAATTTCGCCTGTAGCTTCAGAAATACCGTTTATCTGATAGTCATATTTTATTGCGATATAAGAAGAACAGCGGAAACGGTTTGTATTTGTGAATGCAAATACTCCGTTACCTTTATATTCCGCACGGATGGGTCTGTAAACCACCTTCATTTCTTTTGCACCGGTGTGAGGTCTTCTGTCTGCATACATAAGTCCGTCTACACAGAAATGACCGTCATGCTGTTTTTCTCCGTGATCACCGCCATAGGTATATTTATATTTATACTTTTTGTCATCATCATCGTGATAAACAGCGTGATCTGCCCATTCCCAGATACATCCGCCCATAGAATTATCCCATTTGTAGAATAAATCCCAGTATTCCTCAAGATTACCCGGGCCAACTCCCATTGCGTGTGCATATTCGCACAGGTAGAAGGGGTATTTTGAATACTCTTTGCAAAGATAATCTTTGTCATCCGTGTGACGTATGCGCTTACCCTTGATCATTTTTTCTATTTCTTCCGTGCTTGTATACATTTCTGAAATAACATCATAGTGAAAGCGCTTTGTTCTGACAACTCCCTCATAATGCACGGGTACGGGTGTACCTGTAGCTTTCAGGAACTGATAGCACTTGTCGTGACACTTGTATCCGCCTGCTTCGTTACCTAATGACCACATTATAACAGATGGATGGTTTCTGTCACGGTAGTACATTCTTCTGACGCGGTCAACATAATGTTTTGCCCACTTAAGATCATGGCTGATACGGCTGACATCATCAAACATTTCACCGCAACCGTGAGTTTCAATGTCTGCTTCATCTATGACATAAAGTCCGTATATGTCGCAAAGAGTAATAAAATAGGGATCCGGAGGATAATGTGATGTTCTTACTCCATTGCAATTGAGCTCTTTCATAAGACGAACATCTCTTTCCATATCATCTAATGACATAGAGTAACCTTTATACAGATCAGTGTCATGATGATTTACTCCCTTGATCTTGATGGGTTTTTCATTTATATAGAATACACCATTATCAATTTGAATTGTCTTGAAGCCTATAAACTGTCTGACTGCCATTGCTTCTTTTCCGTCTTTCAGAACAGAAAGATAAAGAGCATAGCAGGTAGGAATCTCAGCATTCCATTCTGTAACGGAAAGATCGGTGAAACTGATTTCATTTTCACCGGAAACTTCCTTTGATGCAATAATATTTTTTTCTTTATCAAAAAGCTCCGCTTTTACATTGCAATCCTTGTTGTTTCCGAGTAATATTTTTATATTAAGATTATATCCGTTTTCTGTTTTTTCAGTTAATGCTTCAAAATCATAAAGATAATTCTCAGGATAATTATAAAGAAGGACATCACGGAAAATTCCGTTTTCTCTGAACATATCCTGACATTCAAGGAATGTGCCGTTGCACCACTTGAACATAACAAGCAGAAGCTCATTTGCACCGGGAGTCAGATGAGAAGTTATATCAAATTCAGCTGTGTTGTGGCTGCCTTCAGAGTAGCCGACAAACTTGCCGTTTATATATAATGAAAGGTTGTTAGATACGCCTAAGAATGAAATGATGTGTTTGTGTGAAAGCTTTTGAATTTCAATTGTCTTTCTGTAGATACCAACAGGCATATCCTCGGGGACAGAGGGGGCAATAGTCTTAATTTCGTACGGACAGTTAAGATAAACAGGCTCCTGATAGCCGGTTCTTTGCCAATCTGAAGGGACAGTGATTGTGTCAAATTTTGTCTTTGTTGTGTCAAGTCTGTCAGGTACATCACTAATAGATTTATAAAATTTGAAATTCCATTCACCTGAAAGAACAGAAACAATATCCGAGCTGTAGCGCTCTTCTTTGTAGCAGGTGCTTTTCAGTATATTTGTATTTCCGTAAGCAACGGCATAAGCGCGAGGATTAAGCTTGTTTTTTTCAAATACGGAGAAATTATTGTGAATATTTTTTATTATCTGATATTTCAATTTTTTCATCCTTTCAATTAAAGTTAAGTATATGCTAACATAATAACAAAATAATAACAACACTTTTTTATTTTTTTGTTTGACAAAACAAATAATTTATATGATAATATGTGTAATGAATTGATTACGGAGGTAAATATGTTTTTAAATAAAGCTGTTTCTCTAATATCTGCCGGTATTTTAATCGGCTCAATTTTTCTTCTTTCATCATGCTCTGACGATAGCACAGAAGAAAGCAGCACAGGTTATGAATATAAAACTACAGTCCTGGATGAAATAACAACTGAAGCTGTAAAGAGCGAATTTGAAACTGAGATAAAAATTGATAATACGTGGAAAAGAAATTTCAGAGTTAATTACAAATACTATAATCCTGATCAGAGTATAACAACAATGAATATTCAGGAAAAGAAATCTGCCAATGCTTTTACTGTTCAATATATAGATACACAGTCTATTCTTTACTATAAAACAAACGGCAATGATACGGATTACTATGTAATAATTGAAAATGAACCTGAGCAGGTTCACTCTGTGCTCACAGGTAAAAAACTGAGCTCACTTTCAAGCATGTTTATGAAGCTTTCTTCTGTAGATTCTGATTTGCCTTCTCAGAATAACGTCCTTTATATGTACGAAGAGGAGGTCGCGGGAAGAAATTGCCATAAATATATTCAGCGTGCTTATTCAGAGGGCCAGCTGACAGAATCTGTTTATTTGTGGATAGATGCTGAGTTTGGCTTTGTTGCTAAATGCGAAGCATATGATTCGTCCAACGTGCTTACCGTCATGTGGGAAATAGAAGAATTTGTAACCGGTTCTTTGCAGGATGAGGATGTGTTTCTTGATCTTTCAGGATATACATTCAAGGAGGAAGTCGGATGAACGTCTATGATTTTGACAATACAATATACAAAGGAGAAAGTGTTCTGCATTTTTTCTATTTCTATATCAAAAAAACACCATATCTGATAAAATATATTCCTAAAGTCTTTCACGCATTATTAAAATACAAATCAGGTAAGATAACAGTTGAAAAAGCTCTCGAGGACTATGCTCCTTTTGTTGAAGACTATTTCAAAGGAATTGATGATATAAAAGCCGACTCTGTTGTATTCTGGGATAAGCATATGAAGAATATCAAGCCGTTTTATAAGGATATTCAAAAAGAAGATGATGTTATTGTAACAGCATCTCCTGAATGTACAATGGAAGAGATATGTGAAAGATTAGGTATACATCATTGTGTTGGCAGTATAATTAACACCGATACGGGAAGAATTGAAAGACTTTGTATGCGTTCAAGAAAGGTTCCTGCTTTTCTTGAGGCTTTTCCTGATGCCCATATCGACAATTTTTATACTGATTCTCCTAAGAATGATGCCCCGTTGATTGATCTTGCTGATAATGCTTTCCTTGTTAAAGGTAATCGGATTATCAAAATTAAATAAGAGGAATGAATATGGATAAATATTTCCCTGTTACTTGTTCATGTGTTAATATTACTGACGGCTTCTGGAAAAACAGAATTGAGCTGAATCAGGATGTTACAATATATTCTGTAATGGAACGATTTAAGGAAACCGGAAGATTTGAAGCTTTCAGATTTAATTGGACTGAAGGCTCCGATCTTCCGAAACCGCATATTTTCTGGGATTCCGATGTCGCAAAGTGGATGGAAAGTGTTGCGCTGATTATTGAAAAAAAAGATAATCCTGAGCTTAGAAAAGAAGTTGAAGATTTAATCACTCTGATGGAAATTAATCAACAGGACGACGGTTATTTCAATATCGCTCATACTGTTGTTTTTCCTGAAAAGCGTTTTAAGATAAGAGATAATCATGAGTTATATTGTCTCGGACATTTTATTGAAGCTGCGGTCGCCTGGAAGGCAGCGACCGGATCTGATCGCCTCATTAAAATATGTGACAGATACATAGATCTTGTTATTAAGGTGTTTACGGCCGACGCGTCCGCTGATTTTGTCACACCGGGGCATGAGGAGATTGAATTAGCGTTAGTTAAGCTATACCGATGCACAGGTAATAAAAAGTATCTTGACCTCGCTGTTTTTTTTATTAATGAAAGGGGTATAAGAGAAGAATATTTACCCGATTGGTGCAACTCTTCATATAACCAGAGTCAACTACCGGTGCGTCAGCAGAAAGAGGCAATGGGACATGCTGTTAGAGCTTGTTACCTTTATTCCGCAATGGCAGATATTGCAAAAGAAATCGATGATAATGAGCTTTTCGATGCTTGCAAGGCTATTTTTGATGACATTGTTAACAAAAAAATGTATATTACCGGCGGCATTGGTTCCAGCCATCATGGAGAGGCTTTTACCGTAGCATATGATCTTCCTGGAGATACTGCATATGCCGAAACATGTGCTTCAATCGGTCTTATGATGTTTGCTGACAGAATGAAGGATATTGAGCTTGACAGTAAATATGCAGACATTGTCGAAAAAGAGATTTATAACGGAATTATATCCGGAATTTCACTTAACGGTAAGGCATTTTTTTATGAGAACCCTCTTGAAGTTAATCTTATTGACAGGAAGCGACATACTTCATTGAAAAATCCGGATGTGAGATTGCCGATAACAAGAAGGCAGGAAGTATTCGGATGCTCATGCTGTCCGCCAAATCTGACACGATTTTTTGCTTCTGTTGCTAACAATGTTTTCTCTCAGGATGAAAGCAGAATCGTAGTACATCAGTTTATGTCCTGTACTGCAGAATTTAACAATATGAATATTATTATGACTACTGATTATCCGGCTGACGGCAAAGTCAGTATTTCAGTTCATAACGCAAAAGGGAAGACACTTCTTGTAAGAATTCCGGGATGGTGCAAAAACTACTCATTTTCAAAGTCTTTTATTGTAAAACACGGATATGCTGAGATGCAGGTTGATTCTGATGAATTTAACCTTGATATCAATTTTGTTATGGTTCCTTTATTTATCAGAGGAAATCCCTTGGTCAGACATCTTTCAGGTAAAGCTGCTGTTATGTACGGACCGATAGTATATTGTGTTGAAAAATGTGATAATCCTGATATTGAACATTTCCAAATCAGACTGGATGAGAGCTCTGTTCCGACAGCTATCTACGACGCTGATTATTGCTGTAATGTTCTTTCAGCCGAGGTTTATGTGCCAAAAAAGACAGATGATTTGTATTATATTTCTGAAGATTTCAAAGAAGAAAAAAAGTATGTCAAAATGATTCCGTATTTTGCTTTTGCTAACCGTACCGAATGTGACATGGCTGTTTGGCTCAGAATTTGAACTGAAAATAAATATGAAAAACGCTCCGTTTATTGCGGAGCGTTTTTTTTGCATATACCTTATTAATTTAAACGATTCCCTGATCAAGCATCGCTTGTGCAACTCTTTTGAAGCCTGCAATGTTTGCACCTGCAACGAGGTCATATCCGAGACCGTACTCTTCAGCACTTTCTGCGGAAACATCATGAATATGCTTCATAATGTCATGAAGCTTGTTGTCAACTTTTTCGGCTGACCACATGTATCTGGCAGAGTTCTGGCTCATTTCCAGTGCTGAAACAGCAACACCGCCTGCGTTGACAGCTTTTGATGGAGCAACTGCCTTGCAGCGCATCTGAAGATATTTCAGAGCATCATTAGTTGTAGGCATATTGGAAACTTCAATATAGTACTGAACACCGTTTGCAACAATTTTCTTAGCCTGATGAATATCAACCTCATTCTGAGTTGCGCAAGGCATTACGATATCTACTTTTACGCCCCAAGGCTTTTTGCCCGGGATGAATTCAACACCGAATTTTTTTGCATATTCATCAATAGTAAGATTTTCATTTCTCATTTTGAGCATAAATGCAAGTTTTTCGGGAGTATTGACACCATCCGGATCATATATATAACCTGTCGGATCGGAGAGCGTAACTACTTTTGCACCGAGCTCAGCCATTTTTGTTGCGACACCCCATGCAACATTACCGAAACCTGAAATCGCAACTGTTTTTCCTTCAAGTGAATCATCGAAATGCTTGAGAACTTCAAGAAGATAGTAAACAGCACCAAAGCCTGTTGCTTCGGGTCGGATAAGTGAACCGCCGTAAGAGAGGCCTTTTCCGGTGAGAACTCCGTTTTCAAATGTTGCTTTAATTCTCTTATACTGACCAAACAGGTAGCCTATTTCTCTTCCGCCGACACCAATATCACCTGCAGGTACGTCCACATCAGGTCCTACATATCTGTAAAGCTCTGTCATAAAAGCCTGACAGAATCTCATAATCTCTGCATCACTTTTGCCAATAGGATCAAAATTAGCACCGCCCTTACCGCCGCCAATGGGAAGCCCGGTAAGAGAATTTTTGAATGTCTGCTCAAAGCCGAGGAATTTGATTATTCCCGAATATACACTGGGATGGAAGCGAAGTCCTCCTTTGTAGGGGCCTATTGCAGAGTTGAACTGATAGCGGTATCCGCGGTTTACCTGCACCTTGCCGTTATCATCTACCCATGTTACACGGAAGGAAATAGCTCTGTCCGGCTCTGTCATTCTCATCAGAATATCATTTTTTTCATATTCAGGATGAGCGTTTACAAGCGGTTCTATTGAAGAAAATACTTCTTCTACTGTCTGAATAAACTCAGGTTCGTGTGCATTTCTGATTTTTACGTTTTCAATAACGCGTTCAATATACGGGTTCATATTTTGTCCTCCAAAAAAGGGTATAAAAAAAATTTATATCCTGAATTAAATTTATAAAATTTTTAACTAATCTTAAAAAAGATTGTTGTATATATTGTGAACTTATAAGAATTTATTACATACAATACTACTTGAATTCATTTATGTCAAGTAGTTTTTTTTGAATAATTATGATTGATAATGATTAAAAAATGTAATTAGGGCGTGATTATATTAAATTTTTATGCTTGAATTTATCAACAGTATAAGCAATTGTTTATAGGATATTTGAAATATTCGTAAATGTTAATAAAAATCTTATATTGATTATTTGTATTTATGGGTAATATTACGTTTTTCTTTGCCAATACTTTTTATGAATTGTGAGCAAAGAAAGAGTGGAAAAAATGAGTTATTCAAAAGTTGAAATTGCATCAATCAATACATCAAATCTTAGAGTCTTGACAGAGAAAGAGTGTTCTGATTTATTGGTAAAAACAAAACGAGGCGATAAAGCTGCCAGAGAAAAGCTTATTAATGGAAATCTTAGGCTTGTGTTATCCGTTGTTCAGAGATTCCGAAACAGGGATGAGAGTCCTGATGATCTCTTTCAGGTCGGGTGTGTCGGTCTGATAAAAGCATGTGATAATTTTGACATAAACCAGCAAGTGAAATTCAGCACGTATGCAGTACCGATGATTATTGGGGAAATCAAAAGATATCTCAGGGACAATAATTATATCAGAGTTTCGCGATCATTGAGAGATATTGCCTATCATTCAATGCAATTTAAAGAAGATTTTATCAATCGATTTAACAGAGAGCCTTCCCCCGAAGAAATAGCAGCTGAGCTTAATATTAAGCCTGAACAGGTTATAATTGCATTGGAGTCTATAGTTGAGCCTCTTTCATTGTATGAGCCTGTTTATAATGATAACGGAGATTCACTATTTGTTGTTGATCAACTTGGTGATAACATTGATGAAAGCAACTGGATTGAAGAGATTGCAATCAAAGAAGCAATAAAGCAGTTAGAAGATCGAGAAAAAATTATTTTGCACAAAAGATTTATGTTAGGAAAAACTCAGACTGAAGTTGCTGAGGAAATCGGCATATCACAAGCACAGGTTTCTCGCCTTGAAAAAGGTGCACTCAGCAAAATTAAACAATAATGTTATAACTTACTTTGTTATCAAATAAAATATAATGAGGTGATAAGGTGAATTGCTGTATTGATGAAATATGTAATAAAGATGTGATTAATATTGATAACGGATGCAGAGTAGGTATGGTAAATGATGTGGAAATTGATACATGTTCAGGTCAGGTGAATAGAATTTTTGTGAGCAGAAATGATAAAACACTTCAGTTCAGGCGGCCTGAATATATAAAGATTTTCTGGAAAGATATAGTTATTATCGGTGAAGAAACTATTCTTGTGAAAAACGTCGCTGATAACGAAACACAAGATTCACCGCGAAAAAACATCTTTGGAATATTCAGCAGATAAAAATTCAGATATGAAGAAAACTTGTACTTGAAAATTTTTCTTATATATTATAGAATATAAAAAAACTCTGACGGAGGATGTCTGTATGCTTAATGATAAACAGATTGAACGACTTCTCGGAAAAATGGGTGACTTTATTGAACGTCTCGAACCCCATATTTTTGTTAAAGTCGGCGAATTGGAAAATGTTGAAAAATGTCATGTTGACAAGAGATATTATTCATTGCCTGAGCTTCCTTTTGAAAAAGCAGAAAAAGGCACTTATTGGCAAGGTGAGGGAACATATTGTTGGTTTAAGGGTACTTTTACTGTTCCTGAAGAACTTGACAAAAAAACACTTTTTATCCGACCTGATATCGGCGGTTATGAGGCGCTTCTTTTTGTTAACGGCAGGCCTTTCGGTACATTTGCATCAAAGATTGTTGTTACAGCTCACGGAAATCATTATTGTGATATGGTAAAATATGAGCCTGTCAAGGGTGAAGTAATTGATATTGCCCTTGAATATTATGCAGGTCATTATGTTCCGGGAACCAGTCCTTTTGAGTGCAACCGTTTGTCTGATTTTAAATTCTTATATAACGGTGCTGATATCTGTGTTAAGGATTATGAAACTCAGGAGTTTTATTTTGACCTGAAAACTCTTTATCAGCTTTCAAAAAATTTACCGGAAAACAGTTTCAGAAGAGCAAAAGTTATAAACGCATTGATTGATGTTTATAATAATGTGCCCATCGCAACAGAAGATGTTGCCTATGAAGATATTCTTGTTGCGTTAAGAAGCGTTAAGCCTGTAATTAAAGAAATACTTGCTGCAAAAAACGGCGATTCAGCTCCTGAAGCAGCTATTATTGGGCATTCTCACATGGATACAGCCTGGTTGTGGCATGTTGGTGAGACAATAAAAAAATGTGCAAGAACCTATGCTAATCAGATCAGTCTTATGCAGCAGTATCCCGAATATAAGTTTATTCAATCTTCTGCCTGCCACAGTGATATGATAAGAAAACACTATCCTGAGTTGTTTAAGGATATACAAAAGGCGGTTGCCGAAGGCAGATATGAGCCCAATGGCGGTGTATGGGTAGAGTGTGACTGTAATATCACTTCAGGCGAATCAATGATAAGACAGTTCCTTTGGGGACAGAGATTTACGCGTAAGTATTTCGGATATACATCCAACTGTTTCTGGCTTCCCGATACCTTCGGTTATTCAGCGGCAATCCCGCAGATAATGAAGGGCTGTGCCGTTGATTATTTCCTTACAACTAAGATCAGCTGGAATGACACAAACGAATTCCCCTACGATACTTTCTATTGGCAGGGGATTGACGGAACCAAGGTTTTCACTCATTTTAATACTACCCATCATTACCCTGATGTTGAAGATATATATGACAGAATCAATAACGGCATCAAACAGAAGGGGGTTACTGATAAGAGAATGCTTACCTTCGGCTTCGGTGACGGCGGCGGCGGACCTCAGTTTGAAATGATTGAAATGGCAAGACGCTGTGAAAACCTCGAAGGTGTTCCCAAGACAGAATATAAGCTTGTCGGCGATTTTATGAAAGAACTTGAAGAGAGCGCCGTTTCTCCGAATACATACAGAGGAGAGCTCTATCTGGAACTTCACAGAGGAACTCTGACAAATCAGCATACTATCAAAAGAAATAATCGTAAGGCTGAGTATGCTCTCAGAGATCTTGAATTCGCAACGGTCAATAATGCCGTAAAACAAAAGATTGTTGCTGACAGTGCAGAAATTGCTCCACTTTATGAAACCCTTCTTCTGAATCAGTTTCATGATATTCTTCCGGGTACTTGTATTAATAAAGCACATGAAGAAAGCCGTGAACAGACTTCTCAGATTATAAAAGATGCTAAAGAAAAAACCGCAATTATTCTCAAAGGCAATGATGATAATACAATAACACTTGTTAACACGTTGTCTTTTGACAGAAACGATGTTCTTTTCCTGGAGCTCCCCGAAGGAGTTATGATTGACGGAAGATATAATCAGCAAAGATATGTCAGTCTTGACGGAAAGTCTGTTCTTCTTGTCGGTGGTGTTACAATTCCTGCATTTTCGAGTGTTACTCTTGCTCTTAAAGATTATGATGTTAGCTTCTCAAGTAACTTCCTCAGAGAAGGTAACAGACTTTCTGCTCCTCTTTATGAAGTTACTTTTGCCGATAACGGCACTATTTCTGAGTATTTTGATAAGAGAGCCGGAAGACAGATAGTTTCAGGTGAGAATTTTAATACTCTTCTTATGGCAGAAGATATTCCTGCCGCATGGGATAATTGGGATGTTGATGCTGATTACGAAGTGAAATTCAAAAATGTATCTAATCTGGTATCAAGTGAAATTGTTTCAGTCGGAAGAGTTGCATATATAATCAGAAATAAATATCAGATAAGTGAAAAATCAACTGTGACTCAGGATATGATGTTCTTTGCTGATTCAGCAGAAATCCGTTTTGATACTCTGATGGATTGGAATGATAATCATAAGTTCCTTAAGGCGGCGTTTGATACTGATATTTTTGATGATTTTGCCCGCCATGAGATACAGTTCGGATACGCAAAGCGTCCTACCACAAGAAACTCATCTGTTGAACAGGCTAAATTTGAAGTTCTGAATCATAAATATTCTGATATTTCCGAAGCAAGATACGGTTTTGCTGTCCTTAATGATTGTAAATACGGTATCAGCGCGAAAGACGGTAGTCTCAGACTTTCACTTCATAAGGGCGGTAACCGTCCTGATCATAAGGGAGATTGTGACGGATTACACAGATGTGTTTATTCTGTATTGCCTCATGACTGCGCATTCGGTACTGAAAGTGTTATAAAACCTGCATATATGCTTAACTGTCCTGCTCTTCAGTCCAAGGGATCAACTGAAATCTTACCACTGCTTTCAGTCGATGCTGAAAATTGCATTGTTGAATCAATTAAGCCATGTGAAGATGCGGAGAGAGCATTTATTGTTCGTGTTTATGAAGCAGAAGGCGCATATACGAAAACTGATATGAGCTTCTCTGACACTGTGGAAATGATTTCCTTGACAAATATGCTTGAAGAAGAAATTGAAAGTTTTGGTTCTGCACATAAGATCAATCTTACATTCAGACCCTTTGAAATCAAAACTATAAAAGTAACTTATTAATATCCTTATATCTGTTGTTAATTTTTAATTTAAGGAGGAAACGATCATGAATGAACATAAAAGACAGAGTTTACCCCCCATTTTTATTGGTTGTCTTATGTCAGTTTTTCTGATCGTTTCCTTTTTTCTTCCGCGAATCTGGCAGGATAATCAACGTGTTGAGTCGCTTAATACATTGCTGATTATTGGTATTTTATGTACAGCAATTCATCTTGTTAGAAAAACATCGTATGTGTTTTATTCACACGTATGGAAGAGTGTTGGTTTTTCTGTATTGTTATTTATTCCCGTATTAAATCTTCTGGTTGCTGCTTGTCAGTTTGTATGGGGCGATCTCGCTTTTATGCAGCATCCCTTGTTTACCGGTGTTCTTGTTTTGTTTTCTTTGCCTGCTTTCTGTTGTTATTTCTTTAGTGTTATCTGGCTTTTTTGTGTTAAAGATAAAAAACTGATGATAACGTCATCTGTTCTTGATGCTTTGGGGCTTATGTATATTATGATTCGTCTCGCGGAGCGTACCTTTTTGCCTTTATTTCAGAATGCGGGACATGAAGTTGCTACGGTGATTGAAAAACTGTTTTCTATTAGTCCGTATTTTTCACTTGTGATTTATATTTTGACCTTTGTCAATTTTATTATATGCGCACAACTTTTCAATGATCATTTGAAAAATACTGAGGATACAAATAAAAACTGAGCAAATAATATTTTTTGTTTTATATTAAAAAAGTTCTTGACAAATGCATTTTCCTGTAGTATAATTCAAAACGTTCCGATAAACAGGAAATATTTAGAGGTATAGTGTAACGGTAACACTCCGGACTCTGACTCCGTCATTTAAGGTTCGAATCCTTATACCTCTGCCAAAAAAGGGGCTGTAAAAAAACAGCCTGAATAAAAAAAGAACTACAAGTCTATCAAAAAGGATAGGCTTGTAGTCTTTTTTTTGTGATATAATTTACTTGCAATGAAAAACCATATCAACAAAATATATAATACACCATAT
>JAZNSD010000073.1:0-8695 GCA_045591055.1 Acutalibacteraceae bacterium
GGCTTTAACAACAAAATCAAAGTAGCTAAACGAATCGGGTATGGTTATCGTAATGAAGATTACTTCTTTAAACTGATTCGTTATCTTGCTTTGCCTTCTGTTAGAACATTATCCCCCAACTTTCCGTGAAGAACCAAAAAAAACGGCACCGTCCTTTTTTGTTATATTGTTTTTTCTTCATATATCACACGAGGATTTCTGACAAGCTCTTCAAATTCGCCCTTTACGGAATGCCAACCTACGGCATATCTGCCCTTTTCAGGCTCCCATAGTCCGTAGCAGTCTGCTGCGGCTTTTATTTTTTCATATTCATCAGCATCGGCTCTTATTTCCTTATATAAGATTTCGGGAAACACTTCCCTGCAGCTCCCTTCAAAGCTGCTGTCGGTCACAAGAATAAGCTGAGAAAACATACCTTCGGAAAAAAGCTTTTCGCACACGTTTCCTATAGCCTTATGGTCAGGATTCTGTCTGCCGTAAAACCGGGGAGAAACTGCTCTTATCCTGAAATCCTTTTCTGAGGGAAAAAGCTTCAGGGTATCAAGAATTATCTCCTGCGCCTGCTCTTCGGTAAGACCGCCGTCGGGCCCTCTGCTTTTATGAATAATGATGTTTTTATCCTTTACTCCGAGAGTCCGGCAGGAATCGGTAAATTCTCTGTCGCGGGCAAGAGAAAATTCCTCTCTTGTGAGAGAAAAGCTGTGAAGTCCTTCGTGAAGCCAACAGCTCTCAGCGTTACCGAGAACATTTATCACACCGGAGCCTCCGCCGTCGGTGCAGAGAATCACATAAGTATCATCGGGATGAAGTCTTGCCTCCTTCAGAAGAAGCACTCCCGTATTAAGCAGTTCATCGTCCTGATGAGGAACAAAATATAAATTTTTCATATCAGATATATTTTCTTGAAAGGATAAAGCATACCCATAGTGCAACCACAAATGCGCTTTCTGCGGGAATTGCAAGCTTTGTGTAGGGACAGCCCCAGCCCTTGTCTACAAAAAGAAATACTGTTCTTGTGGTAAGCACTGTTGTGGCAAAGATGACACCGCCTACAAGAGAATAGTATGCTGTGCCCAAAGACAGCGTGAGAAAAAGCAGAAACGCACCAAGCGCAAAGGAAATACCGCCGTAATAAACACGGATTTCTGTTTTACCTGCATTATCCACAGGCTTGATTGAAAAGCTTTCCGCATTTTTAAGAGGCTTCAGGATAAATACAACCGCCATTCCCCAGAAATAACCTATAAGGCAGATAACGGCAAAAAGTGCGGGAGGGTTTGCGCTCCATAATTCTTTAAACATAAGCAAGGTCTCCTTTGTTGTTTTTTTTCATAATAACAGACTGAGTTGTTTTTTGCAACAAAGAAGACCGGAGTTTTATTGAATTGTATTGATTTTTTACCACTCAGTTTTTTCAAAAACGGGGAATTCAAAGTCACAAATAAGCCATTCACCGTCAGTTTTTGTCATTCTGAACTCCAATTCCCCCGTAAATCTGTCGTCATAATTAAAATCAAGAAAAACATCAGCGGAATCCTTTCTTTTATTTTCGATTCTGTCAAAGGTCCACTGAATCTCATTGAATTCGGATTTTAGCATTCCGAAGGTGTTTTCCGTATCTATTATGGAAAGAAGAGAATTCAACAAAGAATTGTCCGTGACGGTAGACACTGTGTCCCACACACTGAGAGCATCACCTGTGAGGTAGAATTCAAGGGCATCGATTCCGTTTTCGGAAACGTCCTTTTCTATCTGCTTAAGCGCATATTCGGGCGAGGAAAAAACTGTAACGGCAGTACCTGTTCCCACACCTATAATAAGACCTGCAAGCACTATCACGGCTGCCGCAATAATTATCGTTTTCTTCATAAATATCATCCTTTCTGTTTTTATTATATATACAAAAAAACTGATTCTGTAATATGTCTTTTACTGAATTCTATCATCCTGCAGACGGATTGACAAGAGAAAATGTATATATTAAAATTATAAAAAAAGGGGGTCAGCATATGAAAGAAAAAATCGCTGTTGTAACAGGCGGCAGCTCGGGAATAGGAAGATGCACGGCAAAAGCATTAAAAGATATGGGAATAAAGGTATATGAATTCAGCAGAAGAGATATTCCCCTTGAAAATGTCACTCATATCACCTGTGATATAACAGATGAAAAGGCTTGCATAAATGCTGTAAATCAGGTGGTTGAAAAAGAAGGAAGAATTGATATTCTTATAAACTGTGCAGGTGCAGGCATTTCCGGAGCGGTGGAATTCACTGAGCTTTCTCAGGCAAAAATGCAATTTGATATAAACTTTTTCGGTATGGTCAATGTAACAAAAGAGGTAATCGGAGTTATGAGAAAAAACGGCGGCGGCAGAATCGTAAATATCAGTTCTGTTGCGGCAGTTACACACATCCCCTTTCAGGCATATTATTCAGCCTCAAAGGCTGCAACCGAATCCTATTCCTTTTCACTGGGAAATGAATTGAAGCCCTTCGGCATCACGGTGACGGCAATAGAGCCCGGTGATATTGCCACAGGTTTTACCGGAGCAAGAAACAAATCTTTTGACGGTGACGATGTTTACAAGGGACGAATTTCAAAAAGCGTGTCAAAAATGGAAAAGGACGAAGAAAACGGAATGTCTGCGGAAAAAGCAGGTGCATATATAGCAAAAATTGCTCTTAAGAAAAAGGTAAAGCCCGTTTATGCAATCGGGATAACTTACAAATTTTTATGCGTACTGTGTAAAATCTTCCCCGCAGGTGTACGAAATGCCATTGTGGGAATGCTGTATGCAAAATAATCATATAAGCTTTCGGGCAAAAAAGTGAATAAAAGAAGCTTTGTGCAGTTTGTTTTCTTAACCGTCTATAAAAGAATAATGTATATATCAGCAATACCGCCGAGGATTTTATTCCCCGGCGGTAAGTTAATGTATATTAAATTTTATCCGAATATGGGTGCATCGTAGTGAAGCACTCCGCAATCGCAATATTGCTGAATATCAAAAAGTCTTAAGAAGAAGCTGATGAGCTTCCAGAGGAGCTTCATAAAAGCGTTACTGCTGTGGCAGATGTGATCGCAGGTATCAGAGGGGTCTTCGTTTTTTTCAAATTCGTATCCGCAGCCGTAATCGCACAGGTAGTCGCTGTCTTCATCCTTATGGTCAGCAGTGATGCCTGTTGCAATACAGAAGGTGCAGTCACCGATGTGATTTTCAGTGTTATCTGTCCAATCCGTTACATTGTGTGTACCGTTAAGACATTTTTCCAGCTCTGCATAAAACTGTGTTAAATCTTCAGCCAGCCGTGCAATATCGTCTGAATATTCAATCTGAGATGCATTTTCATCAGATATAATTGCATTAAACTCATTATATATTCCGTTAAGGTGAGTTATTGTGTCTTCTGACAGAGTAATATTTTTTATTGCTTCCTCACCGTATTTATCAATGAGCTCATCCAATATATCAGCATCATTAAACGGAGTATCATCTACCCTTGAAAAAGTTCCGTCAGCAAGTCCTTTTTCGATTTCATCTGCAAGAGCCCTGATGCCCTCGGCATTTTTATCAACGAGCTGCTGCTCTGTTTCAATGCAGGTGTACGGATGTCGCACTCCGCTTGTTCTGAAAAGCTCATAATAAGCATTCATATAATCTTCTTCCGCTGATTTCAGAAGTCTGTTACTGTAAACCAGGTCGAAAAACGCATTTTCCGCAGCATCGTGCTCAGTATAATCTGCTCGCTTTACAGCTTCCGTTTCAGAATAGCCGCAATTGTTTTTACAGGTATATGTATAATAACCGTCTGTCCATGTGTCATCATCATTATGCTTCGGGCGGGTGAGAATTCTTTCTGTCTTTGTGTAGTCAATATCGTGGCCGGCAGGTTCACCGTAAAACTCCCGGCAGACGCTGCAGTAGTAGCCTCTGCAATCGTGACTTGTGGGGTTATGCTCAAGAGCAGGCAGTTCATTTTCATCTGTTGCACCGCAGCCGTTATCACAAACTGCAACTTCCTTACCTGCAACACCGCACTTGGCTTCTTCTGTTACTTCGTACTTTGA
Organism: Acutalibacteraceae bacterium; assembly: GCA_045591055.1. Lineage (GTDB taxonomy): Bacteria > Bacillota > Clostridia > Oscillospirales > Acutalibacteraceae > RUG806. The sequence goes on from JAZNSD010000073.1 coordinate 4,070, forward strand.
GAAGGTGTGAATACCCTTTGCACAGTCAGCCATTGTGTCTGCAACAGCTTCTGCTCTGTCAAGAAGACCGCTGTTTATAAGGTCAGCTGCTGAGGTGTTTTCATCTGCCTTGAGCACTTCAAGCTGTGCCTTGATGTCAGAGAGCTCGTTTGCCATTTCTTCGCTGATTGTTGCATTTTCAAGGGCTTCGTCGATACCTGCAAAAGTTCCGTCGATTTTGGTGTAATCAGCCTTTACAGCTGTGCCGTCTTCGATTCTTGGTTTTATAACACCAATCTTATCGGAGAGAAGCTTTACAACAGCATCAACCTCTGCCTGTTCGGTTTCAATACGGTTTCCGCCGGTAACATCTGTGTTCTGCTGATAAATACTGCTGAGTTCATCCTTAACGCTGTCAAAAACAGATTTATTGTTAACGATATCAATATAGTCGGTCATAACAGCTTCAAATGCCGTGTAGTCTGCTCTCTTAACAGCTTCGTGGTAACAAGTGCCGCAAAGTTCACAGGTATAAGTGTAATAGCCGTCATCCCATTCGGTTGTTGTTAATCTCTCAGGTCTTGTGAGTACGCCATCATTCCATTCGTGAGGACAAACATATTCACAGTTATCACAAATGCCGTCTTTATTTGACCAATCGTGACCCATTGCAGGGATTTCTGCATAAGTTGTGTATTCGCAACCGTCTGCCTTACAGGTGGAATATTCATCCCAACCGATTTCTGTACAAGTTGGTTCTTTCGCTTCATATTTCACAATATTATGCAGAAGGTTAAGTGTTAATGTTAATGCAGGTCGAACACCGTCAGAAGTATCTTCAACGTAGTCTGATACGGAGATTGACATACCATCGTGTCTGACTTTATCAAAAAACCGGTATCCGCCGCCGGTCCGGAGAATCCACGAAGAGTAGCCGGTAAAATCTGCATCAGATACTTCGAGTCCTTGAGCTTTTGCATATTCACTTCCATATATACGTCTTGCTTTATCACATTTTGAATGGCTTGAGTCAAATCCGTAAGCACTATTTATTGAGTCATCATATGAAAGAAGAAAGATTTTATCTGATTTATAATAAATATTATTATTATCGGTAGCTGTACTGATTACTTCTTTTTCCGCTTCGCTAAATGCGGTATTGTAAAAATCGTCATTGAGCCATTTTCTTATAGAGCTTGTTTCATAATCGCATGCTAAAATTGTGCATGAAGCATCGTTATAATAGGACATATTAATTACCTGACTGTTTTGCTGCCTTCCGTAAAGAGTATTACTGAAGGGCTGTGAGTCAATAATCGTTTCGCATATAACAAGACCTGTGTCAGGGTCAAGAACCCGCCAATTGATAGGCTCAAACCTGAACCAATAATTGGTGTTGGTATAATATCCGTTATTGTCCTGATATGATGAATATGTACCAAGAGATTCTAAAGTATATTTCGGTCTGTAATGCGTGAATCTGACACCCCTGTATTTTTCACCGTCATAGGTTATGTCAATATATCTCATCCAATCGCCCGGTTTCATTGAACCTGATATACTATTTTCACCACTATAATAGCCATAGCTTATCCACTCATCCCATTCAGGTGCCATTTCATCCAGTATTGCCGTAAGAGTTTCATCGTTTACCTTGCTTTGAGGATATGACCCCCACTGAGTAATGTCACCCACATTGAAGGTATGCTTTGTACCCCAATGCTTAAGAACATTTATCAGTATCTTATTTCCTGTTTTATCAATCAGAATTTCATCTTCATTGCCATGATAGTTAATTTCCGTCAAAGCCGAACAGTTCTTAAAAGCATAAGCCTCTATACTTGTAACACTGGCCGGAATGCTGATTGAGGTGAGATTTACAAGATCCTTAAAAGCTCTTTCGCCGATATTTTCAGCACCGTCTTCAACAACCACGCATGTTATAAAATCACCGTATTGTGTATACCACGGGGCAGTATTTACTTCGTCATAATCTGCCATTTTTCCCGTACCGGATATTTCCAGTGTGCCATCGCTGTAAACTTTCCATATAAGGTTATTTCCGTTTGCACCGCACCAGCCTCCGCCGTAAAGATCTGCCGCAAAGGCAAAAGGTACACTTGTCACAATCATTAAAATTGTAAGAATGATTGATAGAGTTTTCTTTAAGGATTTGTTCATTTGATTTACCTCCTTTAACAATCATTTATTGGTCTTTATATCGAGTTCATTGAATACGCTTTCTACCGTATTCTTTGCAACAACCGCAAAATCAATTTTCCCGATGAAATCAAGGGCTTCGGTGATTTTTTTGTCTTCTGCATTATAAATCCTGAGAAGCATTGTTACCAGTCTTCTGGCTTTAGCCTCTATGGTAAAATACATATCACAGGGAATTGTCATATATGCTCTCATTATTCCCATTGATGCAATTTCGGTTTCATAAAAGTCTTTTATTTCAAAATCATAAAAAACTTTATTGAAAGCCTCATACATTATATTTGTTCTTCTTTTCAACACCGCTTCGCTTGTTTTAGGCATCGAATAACCTGCAAGATAAAGATTTCTCATATCCTCATTCATTTCAGCCATATAAAGCTGCAAAACCTCATTTGCTAAAAAAATAAGCACACAGTCATCGGTAAGCTTTTTTGAAACAGCATCAGATGCCGCTGTTACCCCGTCAAGGAATCTTGTTACAAGTAAGCCTAAAATTTCTTCTTTACTGCTGAATTCATAAAGAATTTTACTTTTGAGCACACCTGAAAGCTTTGCAATATCGGCAAACGTAGTACGTTCATAGCCCTTCTGTATAAAAAGTGCCGTTGCGGCTGTAAGAATCTTTCTGTGTAATTCTCTGGTTGCTTCTTCGCTTCTTATATTCGCCATATTACCATCTCCTACCCCAATTCATAAGCAAAACAAAATACGGTTTGTTTTCGTTACTATGTTAACATATCGGGCTGTCTGTGTCAATATTATTCACACGAACGGAGTATCTCACATTATCCGTTATATTCATTCAAAAAAGCTGTGCTATAAACAAATAATACAAACAAAAAATCCGCACACAGAGTGCGGATTTTTTATTTACCAAAAGAGTGCCAAAACGGTGCATAAGCGAGGAAAAAAACGACCAAAAGTATGCGGCATCGCTGTTCGACAAATTGGGATTTGTCGAACTAATTATACCATGTACAACAGCAAAAAGACAGGAGCTATTTGCCCCTGTCATTCTGTTATCCTGCCGCATCCAACATATTCTCTATAAAAATTCCGTATCCCCTCGTCGGGTCAGTCACCAGCACATGAGTCACCGCGCCAATCAGCTTTCCGTCCTGGATGATGGGACTGCCGCTCACGAGTGATTGTCATTAGGGACAACAGTTTCTGACTCTTCCGTGTGCGCTGTTACAAGCTCCTCACAAAACTCTTCAAAAGAATTTTTTTCGTTTACAGTCAAAAAAGAGAATTCTTGATATTTGCCGCCATCGCCTTTCCAATACAGATACAACCATGGCCCAGAGCCTCCTGTTTCAGATTCCTGATTTCTCTCCTTAACCTTTCCTCCATTTATGCAACTTAGAAATTCTTTCCATTCTTCCTCTGATAATTCTACCGAACCAGAAATGGTGATATGAGCCTCTGTAAGCGGCCAATCCTGACCCTCTCTTTTTTCATGATAAAATTTATATATTCCGTTTTCCTTATAAAGGCGATATCTTTGATAATCAGGTGGATATGTTGAGGAAGAATATGTATAAAAGAACTCGGTAATATCTTCTGCGGCAATATCTGCTCCAACCACACGTTCTCTGTTTCCTGTCATAATAAAAAGAAAAACAACTACCGCAATTGCAACGGCACCGCATATACTTCCAATCACCAGGTATCTCCCCTTCCTTGTTTTTCCTCTTTTCGCATTTGTTTGGTGCATAATGCTCGTTGACCTCCCCTCTTGACAAAATCTTTTTCAGAAGAGTAGTTTTTTTAATTATAACACATACAAAAGCAAAATGATAGGGGCAAAATGCCCCTGTCAAATCATTTATCCTGCCGCATCCAACATATTCTCTATAAAAATTCCGTATCCCCTCGTCGGGTCAGTCACCAGTACATGAGTCACCGCGCCAATCAGCTTTCCGTCCTGGATGATGGGACTGCCGCTCACGAGTGATTGTCATTAGGGACAACAGTTTTTAGGCACAAAACAGCCATGCGTTTTGAATACATGGCTGCGCGGTATGTTTCTTAGCCTACTCGACAAATTCTTATTTATTGAACAGATTATATCACGCTTTGCTGCGCTTTTCAATGATATATCGCTGGCGCAATATGACATACGGCGTTGCCGTATGATATACTTGCCTGCGGCAAGCATGATATAATATCCGTTCCTCCATATGCCGAAGGCATATATCATCGCACGAAGTGCGATATCATACCCATAGGATATATCACCTGTTCCGCCAGGAACAGATATCATTGAAAAAGTCCTTTGCCAAAAGGCATTGGAATTTGTCTGAATGACAAGAAAAATCCACGGCTTTCATAATGAAGTGTATTGGCATTATGATCTATTTCTTTCCCTGTATGATCATGGAAAGCGGATAACCGCTATGATTGATATCCGTAAATCCCCCACTA
>JAZNSD010000074.1:0-1800 GCA_045591055.1 Acutalibacteraceae bacterium
CAGCTTTTTGTTGCACTTGTTCCGGCTCTTCCAAGAATCTCCATATACGGTGTTTTTATACCGCATCCGCATTCCTCTGCATCATGAAGCACCGCCATATCGCCCATAAGAACCGATACCGCAGGTACACTCATAAGGTGAGGAGTAATGAAGTTGGCAAAACCGGGAGTGCCATTAGGCAATGGCTTGAGATTTTCAACATCACGGATAATCATTCTGCTATATACAGGGATGTGGAAATGATGGTTTTTACACTCAAAGTAAGGAACAGAATGTTCTGTTGAGCCATATCCATCACGGCAATTCTGCTGAGGGATTCCAAGCATTTCTTCCACAAGTGCATAAAGCTCTCTTTTCTGAATTTGCTTGTCGGCGTATCCTTTCCAACCTCCGCCAAGCAATGTCATTGACTTTGTATTAAGTTTTAAAGGTCTGTGTCCTGTGTCTTTCATTTGTTTTACTGTAAAATACAGAAATGACGGAAAACCAAAAATTCTGACAGGCTTACCTTGTCTTTCATATTCTTCTAAAGCTGCTATTGTTCCGTATACATCAAAATCGTGTCCCTGACCATTATAGCGAAGGGCAAAGAAAGTATCATTTACGGGAGCATAGCTCAAAAGTCCAAGGTCTGTTTTTGCAGTACCTAAATCCTTGCTGACCTCTGCAGGTTCATATGTAAAGAGAAGATAATTTGTAAGTTCGTCAGAAAGAAATCCATAATAGCGAAATTCGTTTTCTATCATAGAATTTCCGAAATCGAAGCTGTCCTTATCAAAAAACATCTGGCTTTTCTGTCCGCCTGTGCCTGAGCTTGTTGCATGTTCTGTAATTGTTTCAAAGGGAACAGAAAGAACCTCATATTGTTTAAAGAAGTTTGCATATATAGGTGGGATTTTTTCTAAATCCTTTTCTGTTTTCAAATCCTCAACCTTAAAGCCTGCATCGTCACACAAATTTCTGAAAAATTCACAATTTTCAATATGATGTGTTAAACATTCTCTCATAGCATCCAAAAAAAGTTCCGATGAATTTTTCTGGTCGTAAACATCTTCAATTTTTAAAAGTCCATGTCTTGCAGTCATAAATATCACCTCGTTATTTTTATACTTTTTAAATGATTATCTAATTTTATTTTTAATGCGATTCCAGAGCAAAATCGTACCATAACAAAGAACCCCGACTACAACAGACATTGCTGTGCAGAATCCGGCTGATAAGGGCAGATATGCCGCAGTTGCCGTAATACAACAAAAGTAGAACGGATGTATTGCATAATACGGTGTATTATTCCGACAAAATTGCATTATAAACTTGTGCACGGTTTTGTTTCCTGCTATCATATTCCGAAGTGCATACAATAGACCGGCAAGCAGGAGTACGCTTGATGCATTTGCAAATGCACGCAAAACACCCGGATACACGTAGCCCATATCCGAATAGGTGTATAATGCCGAAAGCTCGGTATGTGTTGTAATTGCGTACACAAAATAGCCAATCACAATCAAGGAAAGAGGAATAGCCAAAATGCCGTATAGTCTGCCTTTATTTTTAGTGCGACGCAACAGCTTGCCGAAGCTCACACCAAGCAGAGCATGCGGCAGTAAGGAAATAAAGGTTAAGGAAACCGCATCTCTGCCGCCTACAAAGGTCATAAGGATATAGTCAATTATTTTATTTCCCGTTGTTTTGTCATTCATATAAAGAAACGGACTGATAACAAAAAGCAATACTCCCAATCCTGCATACCCAAACATCGGCAATCTTAATTTTCGCAGTAGTGCTATTACAAGGTAGCAC
>JAZNSD010000075.1:0-37283 GCA_045591055.1 Acutalibacteraceae bacterium
CAATTTTGATATCTTCAACAAAGAGCATAGAATTCTCCTTCTTTGGTTTGTCTCGCAACTACCATTTTGGAGTTTTCTATGCTCTTTTTCAATATTTATTTTTTAATTTCCCCCAACTTTCCGTGAAGAGGCAAAAAATAAGCACAAAGCTACTTTTTTGTTTGTAGCTTTGTGCTTAACGTTTTTATGCTTGTTTTTTTGATTTTATTCAGCGTCTTCTGCCTGCTTGATGAGCTCGTCGGGGATTGCTTCGCCGTGCTTAACGAAGGCTATGAGAAGGGCTGCGAGGGCGAACATTATGGGGCTGTAGTAGAACAGCGACATATATGTACCTGCAAACATTCTGATAAAGCCGTAGAGGATGGGGGATGCAATCTGTGCGGAGAAGGTTGCTGTGTAGTAGTAGCCTGTGAATGTGCCTACCTTTTCAACACCGCCGATTTCAAGAACGAGGGGAAGAGTGTTAACGGTGATAAACATATTTGCAGCACCGCCGAGGATAAGAACGGGGAAGATGAGTATGCCGAGGATCGAGGTAACGTCCTTTACGCTGTTGTGGAGCATTTCAAGAGCATCACCGAAGAGTGTGCCTTCAGAAGCGGCAAGCTCAGTTTCTGCAACCATAACAATGCTTTCATAAACGTCATTGATTGTGCTTTCGTCTGCGCCGTTTGCGACTGCTGTTGCAATTGATTCATCGGAAGAAGCCTTGAGAGCCTTGTCGAATTCGGCATATACAGAATTTTCGTCTGCCTTTCCGCTTTCAACAGCCTTGCGGTATTCGATGTAGCCATCCATTGTAAGAAGCATTTCATCGGTAACCGCTGTGCCGTTTTCTTTAGCGGCAGAAGAAGTATCTGCATTGTATTCATTGATCTGATCGTTTACTGTGATGTAAGCGTTATTAACTGTTACGTAGCTTGTGATGGAAAGACCCTTACCGCCGAGCATAGCAATGAATACTCCGAAGAATACCACGAATGCTGCAAGGAAAACGGAGAGACCTGCAAGAATAGTCTTTTTTCTTCCGAATTTCTTACCCATCTTACCTGCGGGGATAGCTGCAGCACCTGAAACAACTGCGAAGATAAGCATAAGAATTGTAGCTTCTGATGTTATCTTATGAAGGATTTCCTGTGCGAAGAGTGAGAAGAAGGTTGTGATAGCATTTGTGCCGCAGAAGAGGAAGAACAGACAGCCTAACATAAACAGCAGGCTCTTCTTTTCGCCGCTTGTGAGCTTGATAGCCTTTCTTGCAGCCTTTTCAGCCTTCTTGGCTTCTTTTTCAGCTGCTTTTTTAGCTTTTGCGTCGTTATAGGCATTAACCTCGCCCTTGAGCTTTATGCTTGTGTCCTGTTCCTTTACGCAGAACATAAGAACAAGCATACCTGCAATCATAATAAGAGAGCCGATTGCGAAAACATAGGGGAAGGAAACGATTTCATTGTTTTTGATCTCTGCAGAGGTCATTCCGGTGAAGAGACCGCAGAGCATAATTGCGAGAGTACCTGCAACCATACCTACAGCAGAGCCTACACCGCCCATAAGATTGATGATCGCGTTGCCTTCGCTTCGAAGGGCAGGAGGAGTGAGGTCGGGCATAAGTGCAACAACGGGTGCTCTCCACAGAGACATTGTGAACACGAAGAGAATGATGCATATCATTGTGAGGGGAAGAGAATTTGTGTTAAGGAACACGATGGGAATGAGGAAGAAGAATAATGCCGAAACAGGTGCACCGACAAGAATAAAGGGACGGCGTTTACCGAATTTTGAATGGCATTCGTCGGAAAGTCTTCCGAAGGTGGGCTGGAAGATAACACCGAAGATGTTATCGAAGGTCATTATGATACCGATAAACAGAGGGACGAGTGTGAAGCCGCCGCCTGCCAGAGCAACATTTTCGCCCTGAGCTGCTGCGAAGTCCGCAAGGAAGGGGAGCTTTTCAACAAGCATATTACTGAGATTTGTGACAGCGGCGCTGTCAGAAAGAAGCTTGTTGAGTATTTTGGTGATATACGGGTCATAAATTGCCCAGGCTATTGATGTTGCAAGGAAACCGAAGCCTGTAAGTATGGTTTTCTTTACATCAAGTTTACCGTTTTTGACATTCATTGATAAACACTCCTTTTATTTTTTTCGGCGAACCGAAGTGTTACTGAAATATATTAACAAAAAAGCATACATCTTGCAATAAGTGTAAAAAAACTGTAATCAATTAAAAGCTTGACCAGAAGTCATTGTCTTCTTCCTCTTGTCTGCGTTTCTTTCTTATATCCGAAAAGGTTTTGTCATCTTCCTCGGTATCGAAGGATGCGAAGTAGTCATCCTTATATACGGTGGAGGCGATATCCGTTTCGGGGGGAACGAATTTTTCATCAAGAGGATCCTTTTCCTTTTTCTTCTCCTTTTCGAATCTCGGAGGAGCGGGAATCTTTTCATCCGCAAAGGAGGCTATTGTTCTTTTGCGGGGAGCACGTGCGGGGACATCCTCGAAAATACTGTCCTCCTCGCTGTAATCTGAAGCACTGCTTACGAGTCTTGAAAGAATGCCCTGCTTTTTGCTGCGGGGAGCGGGAGCGGATTTTTTGCGTGTACGCCCGGAGGACTGCTGTGCATATGAATCCAGAAGATCATCGCTTACTGTCTGCTTTTCAGGCTCATCCGGAGTGTATTCTTCTTTTCCCGTTATTTTATTGAAGTCTATGACCTCGGGGGGCTTGGTATAGGGCGCACCTTCCATTATGAGCTGCTCGGCAGGGTCTTTGAAGTGAGGCTTTGAATGCTCGGAGAAAACGGGAGGAGCAACAATTTTTCTTTCAGCAACTCTTGTCTGAGGCTTTTCTTCTTTATCTGAAGCGGGTGCCTTTTTTTCTTCGGGAGCTGCTTTTTCTTCTTCCTTCTCTTCGGTAAAGATGCCTCTGATGTCATCGTCAAGAGAGTCTGAGCGGGGCTTTCCGGCAGCTGAGCGGGGCTTTCTTTCCGTTGCAGCCGTCTTAACTCTTGAAGAAAGGTTTTCCGTAAAGCTGTTCTGTGCTCTGAGAGGAACATTTATTATCATGGGAGTGATGATAAAGCCTGCCATGATCCAGAGAAGCTGAAGAATAACGGTAATCCAGCTGTTGATCGTTCCTGCGGCACTTGTGAATGTAAGAATGAGGGCAAAAACCGCACCTGCGAGAGAGCCTGCTTCGCACAGGGTTTTTGCAACCTTCTTTACCTTTTCAAGTCTGATGGCTCCTGCCATGGTACGGCAGAAGGAATCGAAGGAATCCGAGAAAACTATGCCTGTGTTTTCCGAATCGGTAACCGTATTTGTCTGAGCTGTGAAGCTTTCGTAAACATCGTTTTTGATGATACGAAGGCTGTTTTCGGGGAGAGACAGAAGCTTTTCTGCAAATTCCTCGGTAAGATTCGGGTCACGTACGCCTATAAGAATATTTGCGCCGTTTGCCGTAAGCTCGGGAAGGCATTTTGCTGCAAGGGGATTGCAGGAATATTTTACTGAAAATACTGCGGCAAAATGACCTTCGATTGCAAGAAACAAGGGCTTGATGTTTTCGCCCAGCATAAAGGGGACCGAGTTTTCGTCGGGCAGCTGAACATTATGATTGATAAGGTAATCCTTTGTTCCGAGAAGCACCTTGCAATCGCTTATCCATGCAGAAAGACCGAGCTTGTCTTCATATCTGAAGCCCTCTGTTTCGGGGAAACGGTCCTCAAGACCCTCGCCGAGAGGTGAAAAAGCCTTTCTGAGTATTCCGTCGCTGCAGGATGTGAGCACTGCGGCACAGAATTCTGCCTGCTTTCTTGCGACACTTCTGCTGCAGGTTACATCCTTTATTTCAGCTGTGAATATATCTGAGCCGGCAAGCACGATATCATCAACACTGCAGAAGCTGTGAGCATCCGAATAGCTGCTGATGAATGAGGACTTGACGGAAAGAACGCTGTTTTCCTGAGAGAGCATATATCCCGTAAAGACGAGAGAGCTTACGGGGAAGGAGAGCGCCATACACATTGTAAAGCAGCCCAGAGCATACGTCATACTTCCTGAGGTGATAATTGCAACAATAAAGGCAATAATACCTGCAAGCATCGTAAGGGCAACAGCCTTTGATGAGGACTGTGCAGAGAATGCGCCGCCGGCACACTTTTTGAGAAAATCTGCGATGAATCTTGTTTTTCCGGCGTAAACAACGTTTGTTTCCGTTTCGGAGCGCTCCTTGAGAAGGCTTGTTCTTATATTTTCATCGGAGACAGTTCTGAGATATGATTTGTCGCTTGTTGCCGCTGCGGCCTTAAATGCGTGGCGTGTGCTGTCGCAGTAGAAAATCTTTGAAACAAGAACAGGCACGCACATAAGGATCGCTGCACTTGAAAGAAGATGGAAATCACTTTCTGTTTTTGTCAGCGTGAAATATGATGCAATATTCTGACTGAATGCACCTGCAAATACAAAGAGAAGCACGCTGTCTGTTTTCGGTCTCAGCTTGAGAATTGAGAACAGGCCCTTTTTCAGGTCATCGAACATAAGAATTGCTGCTATGACAAGACCGAAAATGTTTATTGTGCTATATGCTACGGCACTGGAGCCGAGAACGGTGAAAAATCCGTTGTTCATAGCTGCTGATAAGGATGTGATAATATTTATCAGCAGAAGCACTATGCCGATAATACCTGCAGCAGCTGTTTTTATAATAAGCTCTTTTCTTATTCTGATAAGACGGGAGAATATTTCTTTTCTCTTTGTAGGATCAGTGAATTCCCCGTCACCTACGGGAACAAAAGCTGTGTCAAGATGTCCGAATTTATCCTGGAAAAAGGAAAGGAAGCCGGGAAGCGTTTTATCGTCAGATGAAGATATGCTTTTATCCTCACTTTCACCTGTCGGTGTTTTTTCTTCAGACCAGAAATTGAAGTCGTTAACTCTTTTTTCTCTTACCTCTGAAAGCTCTTTTTCAAGAATTTCCGTCTCGGCGGCAGAGGCTTCCTCGCCGGCAAAGCCGTCCATGGTAAGCTGATCGATATCCTCCTGTGTAAGAGAGCCTGAGGTTTTGGCAATTTCTCTCAGTAATGAGCCTTTTTTTGTGATAAGCTTTGTTTTATCCGAAGCACTTTCTTCGGGAAGCTTTTCAAGGATGACCTTTGGCTCACCTATGTCATTCTCTTTTTTTTCTATAATAGTGGGAATAATTTTTGTCTGGGATTCCGCTGTTTTTTCAGGGGTTTGCTTCAGACTTGCATTTTCTCTTGCCTCTTTTTTTATTTCTTCGGTCACCGTAATGAACTTAGGTGCGCCTGTCATAGGGGAGTGGTTTGCATCGTAAGTGTTTATTTTGCCCGTGTATCCTGTTTTCTTCTTTTTTACAGGCTGACGGGGATTGAGTCTGTCGGTATATTTTTCAACAGCGGTCGGAACCTGCGCCTCTGTTTCGGCATTTACCGAAATAAAGGGTGTGCTGTTGGTTTTTATGAATCTTGTGTTGGGGATATTATCAGAGCTGTCCTCTGTGACATCCTCCGTAAAACCGTTTTCTGTTTCTTTTTCTGTTTCTTCATACTCTTGTGAAAAATCTTTTTCCTTACGGATACCGGTATTATCTGTAAGGCTTTCCGTAAACAGAAGCTCACCTGCCTGTTTTTCTCCGGCGATTTTATCCGAAAAATCTTCAAAGCCTATTCGTGCAGGTGTGTCGTTGTCTGTGTTGTTTACGGGAATTATATCTTCTCTGTCCGAAGCATCCTTTCCTCCGTTTTTCAGACGGTTGAAATGCTTCAGAAAGTTATTATATTCACTCATACACTTTCCTTCTTTCCCGTTTTTATCTTGAATGAGCTGCTTCAAAAATGAGTATGGCTGCAGCTACAGAGGCATTCAGGGAGTTTACGTTACCTTTCATGGGAATTGAAAGCACGCCGTCGCAGTTTTCCTTTACAAGTCTTGATACTCCCGAGCCTTCGCCGCCTACAACCAGCGCAATTGCACCTGAAAGATCTGCCTGTCTGTAGGGTGTGCCGTCCATATCCGCACAGTAGACCCAGATGCCTTTTTCCTTGAGCTCTTTTATGGTGGATGTTATATTTTTAACCCTTGCAACAGGTACATATTCAAGTGCACCTGCTGATGTCTTGCCCACAATTCCCGACAGGCTTACGCTTCTTCTTTCGGGAATAATCACTCCGTGTGCGCCTGCCGCATCGGCAGAACGGATGATTGCACCCAGATTATGGGGATCCTCAAGAGAATCGCATATGATAATGAAGGGTGCTTCGCCTTTTTCCTCAGCCTTTCTGAGGATTTCCTCAACGCTTGAATATTCATGGGCTGCTGTTATCATAATCACACCCTGATGGTGTGCATGTCCGCACATAAAATCCAGCTTTTTTGAATCAACCTCTTTAACGATAATACCTTTTTCCTTACATTCTGCAATTATAGGCTTTATGCTTCCTGAAAGTTCTCCTCTCTGTATAAGAAGTGAATCCGCAGGTCTGCCTGCCTTCAGAGCCTCTTTTACTGCATTTCTGCCGATTACAAGGTCTGTGCGGGGTTCATTTTTTTCTTTGTCCTCTGAAAAGCTGTTCTTATTTCTGAAATTGTTTTTATCCTTTGCAGGGCCTGTGTTTTCCGAAGAAAATCCCTTGCCGGCCCTTCTTGTGTCAACGGTTTTATTATAAGCCATACAGCACACAACTCTCTACATAATTATACAGAGTATATTATATATTATATGTGCTTATATTTCAAGTAAAAATAAATTAAAAATAGAGTAGAAAACAAGTGCTTTTATTAATGCATTTTTAACAAGAATATCTGCACCCGGCAGAAAATATATATTTACGAATAAACAGTAACAAAAGGAGAAGTGCCATGAATGAAAATCTGAAGAAAAAGTTTTTCGCTTATCTGCTTTTTATTGTCGGAGCGTGTATTACAGGCTTAGCTGCCGCATTTCTGATAAGAGACAGTGTCGGTATATATCAGGATGTAAAAACCCCGTTTTTTGCCCCTCCCGGTTTTTTGTTTCCCGTAGTGTGGACAGTGCTTTATATTCTGATGGGAATAAGTGCCGCAAAGGTGTGGCTGGGAAGAGAAAAAAATAAAAATGAGGCCGACAAGGGACTTCTTCTGTATGCAGGCAGTCTTACGGCAAATTTTATATGGTGCATTGTATTTTTTAATTTCAGAATATACCTTGCCGCCTTTGTTCTGCTTACGGTTTTACTGCTTCTTATCATAAAAACAGTGTTGTCATACAGGAAAATATCGCCTGCCGCGGCTCACCTTCAGATTCCCTATATGCTCTGGGTGAGCTTTGCGGGCATTCTTAATTTTTCAATATGGCTTCTGAACGGATAATGTCTTGACATCTGAAAGGAAGCATAATATCATCTTGATAGAAAAATATAAAAAGGTGATATTATGACAAATCTTGAAAAAATGCAATCCGGAGATATTTATGCTCCCGGTGATGATGAAATAATGGTTCTTCAGACGGCTTGCCTTGAAAAGCTTTATGATTATAATATGACACGTCCGTCGGAGATTGAAAAAAGAGAAAAAATGCTTAAAAGTATGTTTGCCGAAATCGGCGAAAACTGTTATATAGAACCGCCTCTTCATGCCAACTGGGGCGGAAGGCACTGCCACTTCGGAAAAAACGTATATGCGAATTTCAATCTCACAATGGTAGACGATACCCATATATTTGTTGGCGACGGCACTATGTTCGGTCCCAATGTGGTTCTTGCCACGGCGGGACATCCCGTTCTTCCCTGTCTCAGAGAAAAGCAGTATCAGTTCAATATGCCCATACATATCGGTAAGAACTGCTGGCTGGGTGCAGGTGTTATTGTTATGCCCGGTGTCTCAATCGGAGAAAACTCGGTTATCGGAGCAGGCAGTATTGTTACAAAGGATATTCCGGCAAATGTTGTGGCAGTGGGCAATCCTTGCAGGGTTCTCAGAGAAATAGGCGAGCACGACAGAACATATTTTTATAAGGACAGAAAAATAGACTTCTCCGACTTATAAGCTTAATAAATCACTTATTAACAATAAATTTATTTATACTGATATCTGATTTATTGACTAATTTGAATATCCGTGCTAAAATAAAACCAAATATGTCTATCGGAGGGTCCTTTTTATGGCAATGACAATGAGGATAATGCTGATTATTATAACAATACTTCAGTTTTTGTTCCCCTTTATCGATTTTGATGTTCCCGAGGTACCGGGAGAGGAAACAACAACCGGAATTGTTGAAGAAGAAACATTTACCGACGAACAGCCTACTTTTGATGACGTCTGCCGTCATGCAGGCGGAGAAGCTACCTGCTCAAAGAAGGCAGTATGTGAGCTGTGCGGTGAAGAATACGGTGACGGCGGTACTCATAAATATGTTTCCGTTATCAAGCCTGCAACCTGCACTGAAGGCGGATATACAACATATAACTGTAAGGTGTGCGGCGAAGGTTATATCGGAGATGAAACTCCGGCAACAGGTCACTCATACAAGAGCAGAGTTGTTGAGCCTACCTGTACCGAAGTGGGTAAAACTCTTTATGTATGTGAAAACTGCGGTGACAGCTACAGCGAAAACGAAGTTCCTGCAACAGGTCACTCATATGTGAATATGGGCGAAACCGCTCCCGACTGTGTAAACAAGGGATATTTCACATTTACCTGTGAAAACTGCGGCGATACCTATACGGAAGAAACAGATGCTGCACTCGGTCACAATTATGTTGAAATCGTTACAGCTCCCACATGTAAGGAAAAGGGCTATACAACTCATACATGTCCCGGCTGCGGAGATTCTTATACCGACAGTGAAGTTCCCGCAACAGGTCACAGCTTCACAAATTATATTTCCGACGGTAATGCCTCCTGCAGATCTGACGGAACAAAGACAGCATACTGCGACAACGGATGCGGAATTTTCAGCACACTTATAGATGAAGGCTCAATTCTTCCTCATGTTGATGAAAACAAGGATAAGCGCTGTGATAACGGCGGCGAAGAGCTGAATATGGATTTCACACATCTTACCTATCCTTCAGAGGCTGTTAAGAGACCTGAAGACTGGCTTCTTTCCGTCGATAAGCTTACAGCAAGAGCCGATAAGGTTGAAAACAGTGATATTTATGCTGTAAACAAGGGCTATCAGGATGCTAACGGTGTGTTCATTTCTCCCTATTACACAGTAGCGGTTGACGGTGTTTCCGTTCCTGTTTACGGTGCGCTTACTTATATAGGCTCAACAGAAAAGGGCGCAGTTCATTCCTTCTCTGAAATTTATGTAAAGAAGGGCGAATACTGTACTTTTGAAATTGAAATAGCTTCCGCAGCACTGAATATCACAGATGCAAAGGTTATTCCCGAATCCTACGGGGAAGAGGTCGTTGTATCAAACGGCAAGGCAACCGCTATCCTTTCAGGCTTCGGTGCTCATACCTTCCTTTTCAACGGTGAAGATCAGGCTTATACCTACACAATTTTTGTGCGTGAGGAAATTGATGAGGATGCAGAAATCCAGCAGCTCAGAGATGACGGTTATACAGTTTATGTTGTTGAAGGCTTCCTTCCCCACGACTACACTGTATTCAGCGGCCCCGCAACTGCAAAGAGCGTTATTTACCTCAAGAAGGGTGCATATGTAACTGCAAACCACAAGTTTGAAATCAACAGCGACGCGGATAATACAAACAGCAGTGAAACAAATGATGCCGGTGAAGCTGCTTCAGCTCATAACGGTATCGGTCTCAACAGATTCCCCTTCATCGGAGCCCACAATACTTCCGATATCAAGATCCTCGGCTACGGTGTTATTGACCTTACAGACCTTGACCGTTCCGAAAGAAGAGGTATAGTTCTTGACTTCTCAAACAATATTGAAGTAAGAGGCGTCAAGATAATCAACTCTCCCGAATGGTCATTCATCACCTACAGATGTGACGGTGTTACAGTCAAGGATGTTGACATATTCGGCTACCGTCAGAATTCTGACGCATTCGATATCAGTAACTCAAAGAATGTAACTGTTGACGGCTGTTTTGCAAGAACAGGTGACGATATCTTTGTTGTAAAGACCTTAGGCGGAGACGAAAACGCAATTGCAGATAACATCACCTTTACAAACTGCTATGCATGGGCAGGTAAGGCAAGAGCCTTCGGTATCTTCGGCGAAACAAACCGTTCTATTTCAGATGTAACCTTCAAGGACAGCTTTGTGCTTATGCACGATGCAACCTGGGATGAAGACAGAATACCTGCTCTCGGTATCGTGGCTGAGGTATGCGATCCGAATAACGGAGCTGTTACAATCAAGGATGTTACATTCGAAAATATTGAAATCTGCAGAAATAAGGCTGCAGCTGCAAATGTTATTATATTCAATCAGATTACAAACAGCTTCACTATTGACAATGTAAACTTCAGGAATGTTTCCTATCAGTCAAACGGTGTGCTCAATCGCATCGTAACTTATAACAGCGCAGGCAGCATTTCAAATGTAATATTTGAAAACACGACCTGTAACGGAACGAAGGTTGTTGACAGCAACAAGACTCAGTATTTCTCTGAGGAATCCTATTGGGGCAACTACATTACCGTTAAATAAATTGCAGCAAAAACGGAACTGTCTTCGGGTAGTTCCGTTTTGTTCATAAAATATTAATTGACTTTTTATTTGTAAAATTCTATTATTATAATGAAATAAATGGTGAACGGAGGAAAAAATTATGAATGCCATTTTTATGAAGCTTCTTTCTATGTTATCTGCTTTTCTTATGCTGTTTTTAAGCCCCGGCGGACACATAGGAACTTCTCTTGTTGATAAAAAGATCCCTAAGTTCTACGGTGAAGCTGCAGTAAGTCAGCCTCTCGGTGAGGTTGAGGTGCCTCAGCATCCCTATCTTGCTCCCGAAGGCGTAAACGGTATGCACGGCAACTCCTATAACACCGATGCATATACCTACAGCGGACCTCTCGGCATCAATCCCGTTGTGAATTCCCGTTCGATGAACGTTTTCGGCGGTCTTGTTGCAACTCTTATGTTTGACTCTCAGGGAAGAATTATGTGCATCAGCGGTAACGTTGTAGGCTTCAGACTTCTTCTTATGGATGCAGACACACTTGAAATTCTCTGCGAAACAAGACTTCCTCAGCGAGCTTCCACCCTTGAGGCTATAAAGACCTTTGACTTCGGTAAGATTTCAAGCGATACATCAGGCGGTGCTTACTGCCACCTTCTTGAAGGTGACCGACCCATTATCGGTAACTCCGATAACGTTGTTCAGATCTTCTATGTTGACGAATCCTCGGGCAAGCCCGAATGGAAGATCGAAAAGGAATGGGCGCTCGGCTCTTATCTTCCCGAAGGCTCATATATCACAGACGCTATGCCTGACCACGACGGCAATATCTGGTTTGTAACCCGTCCCGGTGAAGTAGGCTACATCGATCCCGCTGATGACAGCATTCATATGATGACTCTTGAAAACGAAGAGATCCAGAATACATTCGGTATGGCTGATGACGGTATTTATATCGTTTCCGATACAGCTATGTACCGTTTTGATATCAAGGAAGACGGTACACCTTATTATACATGGAGAACTCCCTATGACAGAGGCACCTCTCTCAAGCCCGGTGCTATCAATCAGGGCTCAGGCACAACTCCCACTCTTCTTGACGTTCCCTGTGCAGACGGCAGCATCAAGAAGGTTGTTGCTATCACAGACAACGCAGACAGCCGTGTGAATATGGTTATTTATGACAGACTCAACGGTGATATCATTGCTGAAATCCCCCTCTTTGAAGAAGGCCACTCGGTAAGTGAAAATTCAATCATTGCATACGGAAGATCCTTTATCGTTGAAAACAACTATTCCGAGTCCGGCGCAGGCTTCCTTGAGAACAATCCTACAAGCTACCCCGGAATTTACAGAATCGATCTTAACGAAGACTGCACAGGTGCAGACATCGTATGGATAAGCGACGAAGCAGCTCCCACAGTTGTTCCCAAGCTTTCTACAGGCAACGGCCTTGTATATGTTTATACAAGAGAAATGAATGACGATATTCCCGATTCAGCAGTTGCATGGTATCTGACAGCAATTGATTTCAGAACAGGTGAAACAGTTTATAAGGTATTCACAGGTACCGGTAAAAACTGGAACAACTCCTACGGTCCTATCACGATAGGCCCCAACGGAAAAGCATATGTAGGCGTATTCAACGGCGTTATCTCAATTTCTGATACTTATTGATAAAGGAGAGAACTTTTATGGTAACAGCAATAAAGATTCTTGTTAAGATCATCAAGCTTTTCATTTTCTTTGACAAGTCTACAAACGGAGCTGTATCGCAGCTTATTGCAGAGCTTGAAGAAAAGTACGGAATAACGGAAGAATAACACTTTCAGGGACTGCTATGTACGGCAGTCCCTGATTTATTGCCGGCAAAAAGGAAGAAAACTATGGAAAAACTGAGAGAATCTGTATTTGAGGATGCCGCGGGATATTTTCGTGCCAGAATTCCCGGGATAGTGTGTACGGACAAGGGCAATCTTATTGCATATTGTGAGTTGCGTAAAAGCGACAGCGATTGGGCAGTAATTGATATCGGCATGAAAAAAAGTACCGACGGCGGAAAAAGCTGGAGTGAAAGAAGGATCATTATTTCATCCGAAGGAAAAAATACGGTGAATAATCCTGTTATGATCACTGACGGGGACATACTGCATTTTATTTATTGTATAAATTACCGAGAGGTGTTTTATATGAAAAGCACCGACGAGGGAGAAAACTGGTCTGAAGCGAGAAGCATTACGGATGATATCAGAAAATCTCTGAACGGATTTTTCTTTTCCTGTATTGCCTCAGGGCCCACTCACGGGATAAAAGTCTCCCCGGGCAGACTTATAGTTCCCTTGTGGCTTGCGTATAACAGAGCAGATTCTGAAAGTCATCATCCCTCTGTCATATGTGTTATGTATAGTGATGACGGCGGTGAAAGCTGGAAAACAGGAGAGATATGTGATGAGCTTACGGATGCAAGTGAGTCTGTTGCGGCTGAAGCGGACGGAAGAATTTATCTCAATATACGTCACGAGGGGATTTTTAAATGCCGGTATATGGCTGAAATTGACGAGAAATGCTCAATTGTAAATCTTCATCCTGATGAAGATCTTCCCGACCCTGTATGCTGTGCAGGCTTTATAGCTTATAAAAAAGGATTTTTATTCTCAAACTGCGCATCAGCCGTAAGCAGAATAATGCTGACACTTAAAAAGCTTGATAAAAAGGGACAGGTTGCAGAAAGTCTGCTGATAAGTGAAAAGGGAGGCTACAGCGATATCGCTGTTTCCTCCGATAATAAGACGGCTTATGTGCTGCATGAATATGAAAATATACTGATTTGTACAGCAGTAAAGTTATAAATTCTGTATAAAATGCTTTACAAATCAGATGAAAATGTGATATATTCAGAATATATTGATTAAAGGAGTTTGTATTATGGGACTTTTATTCAAGGTATTTGTTTCTGTTGTTCTTTCGTTCCTTAATATTTTCACGTTCCCGGCTTTCGGTTTCTTTGCAGGTGAGGATAATTATAAGGTTAAAGATGCCGAAGAGGTAAGGCTTAATTTTGCCGCAATTTCAGATATTCATATGACAGATGAGTTTGCCCGTGTGCAGGTGCTTAAATGCGGACTCTGGGATATGGACCATGCTTATGATGAGCTTGATGCACTGGTTCTTGCAGGCGACCTTACAGACCACGGACTCGCAGAAGAATATGAAAATCTCAAAGTAGCCTTTGCTCCCTACAATCCTGCAGGTGAGATTCTTATGGCTGTGGGAAATCACGACACGTGGACAGATGAAGATGACAGATATGAACCTGCAAAGGAAAACTTTATAAGGTATTCCGAAGAAATTACCGGAAGAAAGCTTTCCGAGTGTTACTACACAACCGAAATCAACGGTTATACATTTATTGTAATGGCAAGTGAGGGCACAAGCACATCTGCATATATAAGTGATACTCAGCTTCAGTGGCTCAGAGAGGAAATGGACAAGGCTTCTCAGAAGGGCCTTCCGATTTTTGTTGTTTCCCATTGGCCCGTTGCAGAAACTCACGGTCTTCCCGAAACCTGGGGCGATGAAGAGCCCGAGCTTCTTGACGGCAGCTTCGGCGATCAGAACTATGAGGTAGAAGCAATTCTCAAGGATTACGAAAACGTATTTCTTATTTCAGGTCACCTTCACAACGGCCTTGTCAATGACAGCCAGACAGGTGTATACGGTTATGCTTCCGTTGAATCCGACGGCTCCTTCCATAGTATAAATCTTCCCGCATATATGTATATGGGTATCCGCGGAAGAGTTTTCAACGGACTCGGCTATAGTATCGAGGTTTATGATGATGAGGTCCTCTTAAGAGCAAGAAGCTTTACCTCAGGCATATGGTATACCGATTATGATGTGAGCATTCCTATTGAATAATGAAAAAAACGGTTCCGCCCTGATGATGACGGAACCGTTTTGTTGTATTATATATTCATAGTATGTGCCTTGAATGTACCGTAATAATATCTTGCAAGGTGGCCTGACAGCTCCTCAACGGGAGTGTCGCAGTCGTTTTCCACCCATTTCATAATGAAAGCGGTTGTGCCGCCTGCAACAAAGGTGAAGGCTCTTTTCAGCTCATCTGCACGGTTTTCTTCAATAAGTGGTCTGAGCACATCTCTTATTGTATGATAGGTGATTTTGCCGAAGCTTGCGTGAACGGAGTTGTCTGCATTCTGATTGAAGATGAATTTGTACAGATCGGGGTTTTCAGCTACGGTTTTCATATAGTAATGTACAATAACAAAAAAATCATTATATGTAAAATCAGCAAGTGAATTCTTTGTTTGTATGGATTCCTGTATGTGCCGGATAACCTTTTTCTGCAAGACGAAAAACTCTTTTATGATCTTCTGATGGAGGTCATAAATGTCTGTGTAGTAAGCATAGAAGGTGCTTCTGTTTACATCAGCACGCTGACAAATTTCTGTTACGGAGATTTTGTTGAGGGGCTTTTCCTTCATCAGCTCATATAAGCTTTCTCTTATCATTTTTTTGCTGTACAGCGTACGGCGGTCTTCTTTTGCTTTAACCATAAAAATACTTCTTTCCTTTTTTTTGTTGATTATAAAAACACCATGTCGGTTTTTGTACATTGTATTGATTTTAACACGTATTGTTTTGTTTTTCAACAAGAAAATATTAAATCTTTTTAAACGAAAAAAATTTTTGTATTACCTGCAACACTTTGCCGCAGTTTTCTATCTTATAATCGGAAGGGGCGGAAAATATGGACGGACAGACTGTAAATGAACTTATAAGACAGGCAAAGCGGGGAGACGCCCACGCTTTCGGAGAGCTTTACGGCTTATATGCCGGGGAGCTTTACCGTTTTGCCCTTTATAATCTGAAAAACACCTTTGATGCTCAGGATGCCGTGCAGAATGCCGCGGTGAATGCCTTCAGAAAAATAAGGGATCTGAAAAAAGAAGAAAGCTTCAGACCGTGGTTTTTCAAAATTCTGTATAACGAATGCCGTAAGATCATTTCTTCAAAAGCCCGTCTGTATGAGGTATCCCATGATGAAATGTCCGTTTTTAATGAAGCTGTTCCTTCCGACAGCGAAAAGATTGAACTTATGAGCCTGCTCGATCCCCTTTCCCCCGAGCAGCGGTCAATAATAATTCTGTCCGTATTCTACGGGCTCACTTCTGAAGAAACCGGAAGGATTCTCGGAATGAAAGCCGGTACGGTACGTTCCTCCCTTTCAAGACTTCTGGCGAAATTAAGAAAACAGATAGAGGGTGCAGACAATGAACATTGATAAAGAAAATGCAGATTTTATAAAAGAATCGGTTCAGGAAAATATTTCTTTACCCGAGGGTCTTTCAAAAGAAAATATAGAAAAGCTGGTTTCGGGCAAAAAGCAGAAGACATCGAAAAAAGTTGTTATCCGCCGCTTCACCGCTATAGGTGTGGCTGCCTGTATTGCGGTTGCCGCAACAGCAGTGCTTCGTGACGGAAAGCTTTTCGGTGTTCCTGTCGTTTTACAAAATGAAAATGCTGAAGTGATAGCTGATAATATTTCAGCAGATGATCCTTCATCATATGAGGGAATAATTTCTCATATAAGAGCATATGCCGCAGAGCTGGAAGAAGAAAAGCTGCAGTATAAAGATGATTTTTACTATGTTGTTGACGAAGAAGCAGCAGTTGATTTTGTTGCGGATGCTGAGGGCTCTGTGACTTTCAACAGTGCCGCTTCTGCTACGGGTACTGTTTCTGAGTCATGGTCCACTTCAAGAGGTGAGCTTAATCTCCGTGTGGAGGGTGTGTATGAGGATGATATTTTTATAAACGACGGAGAATATCTCTATTATACGGATTCCGATATGGAAATTAATATTGTGAAGGCTGAAAAGGACGGCAGTCTTACCGGGCAGGCTGTGATAAAAAGCGAATATCCCGAAATCGGATATTATGACATCGCAGGGCTTTACCGTTACGAAAATTATCTTATAGCCTGCTACACTCAGCAGGAATATGCGGATAAAGAGAATTACGGGATCAGAAATTTCAGCGGTGCGGTGATATATGATGTTTCTGATAAATCCGCTCCGAGGGAAGTAAAAACCATTACTCTTGACGGTTGGTATTCCTCCTCAAGAATTGTAGACGGAAGACTTATTCTCATAAGCACTCACGATATCACCAAGTATTATTCCTGCACGGATGATGAGCTGCTTCTGCCCTCAGTTTATAACGGAGAAGAAAAAACCGTGCTTCCCGAGGACAGAATAATATATTCGGAAGAAGAAAGCCCCGAAAGCTATGTTATTGTTTCAACTCTGGAGCTTTCTGACCTTGAAAAAGATGCAAATACCGTTTCCTTCCTCGGCCATTCAAGCGATACCTATTGTACAAGGGAAACTCTTTATATCCTCGGCACGGAATATACCTACCGTTCTGCTGTGCGCGGCGGCTTTTCGGGCGTATTTATAGGCACATCAGATGCTGACACAATAATAACGGCAGTTGATATTTCGGGGGACACGGCAGAATATATCTGCAATACAAAGCTTGACGGAACGGTGCTCAACAGCTATTCCATAGATGAATATGAGGGATATCTGCGTATAGCCCTGACCCGTGAAAACGGAAACTGTATTACGGTGCTTGATAAAAAGCTTCAGAAGGTGAGCGAGCTTTCCGGGATTGCCGAGGGTGAGCAGATAAAATCCGCAAGATTTATGGGAAATACCGTATATCTTGTAACCTTTGTTCAGACAGATCCCTTGTTTGTTATTGATCTTTCCGATCCTGAAAATCCCGAAATCAAGGGTGAGGTGAAGCTTCCCGGTTTTTCATCCTATCTTCATCCTGTGGGTGACGGACTTCTTGTGGGAATCGGCTACGGCGGAACTGAGGACGGACTTGACGGCAGTGCAAAAATCAGCCTGTTTGATGTGAAGGATCCTGTCTCTCCGAAGGAAATTGACAGCTTTGTGCTTGAAAATGCACAGTTTGAAGTGAATCCCAAGGCATATACAAAAGTCAGTGAAAGCTCCTTCCTTATTCCTTATTATGTCTGGCAGAATATGTCAGGCGGCTTTTCGGACGGCAGATACCGTTCGGGTGCTTTATATATGGAGGTAGCCGATAATGAGCTGCAGCTTAAAATGGACTATTTTGCATTATCTCCCTTCGGCACTTCAAGAGCTACGTTTATTGATAACAATGTGTATATATATGAAACCATGACAGGTGTGGCTTCCTTTAATATGGAAAGCGGGGATTTTATCGATTCGGTTGAATCTGCAGAAAAAAATATATACGGATACAAAATTCCGTAATAAAATGAAAAAAGGAGAACGGTTTTTGCCGTATCTCCTTTTTTCATTTATTTGCATTTCAATGGGTTTTCTGTTTATTCGCGGGGAGCAGCTCCCATACCTGAAAGGTATGCAGCATATTCTTTTTAATAATTATACCTCCTTTAAAAGTATAATTAGAGTTTAAAGGATTCTGACAGGAAAAACAATACCGTTCATGCAGGAAAAACCAAGCATAACAAAAAAATAATGAACTGATAATTGTTGACAACGGCAAAAACTGTGATAATATTGAATTATTAAAAGGGAGGGAATACATATGTCAAAGCTTTGTAACGGAAATCTCAGTCTGTCGGGCAAAATTTTTGCCGTGATAACCTGTGCACTTATGACAGGCTTTATGTGGAGAGTAAGAGGAGACCACGGCTGGGGCTCAATGTGGGGTATGTTTGCCGTAGGAGTTATGCTTATTCTTTTTATTTATGCTGTTTTTGGTGAAAGAAAAAAGATGAATTATGAAATGCTTCCCGTTGCCGTTTTTCTTTTAGGCATCACAAACGGCGGCTGGGGTACGCTTAATTCACAGATGGGCGGCTATCTCACAAGCACTGCACCCTTTACCGGCGAAGAAGCGGCAAGGCTAGTGGAAATAAATCCTGTACACGGATTGTTTATGATGCTGTTCTTAGGCTTCGGCTGGATGCCCTTGTTCTCGGTGGTTGTAGCTTCTCTTTTCTCAAAAAAAGAGTTTAAGCTGAAAGACTACGTTATTCTTATTGCGGTATTTTACGCAGTTACTTATATTTTCAAGTTTTCACTTTCACATTTTATTATTCAGGCGGTTCATCCCGAGGCGGTTTCCTTCTGCAAGGAGGGACTCGCTGATGCGGGAATAGAGCTTTCTCCCATGATGGCTTATATAAAGGAATTCGGTTCTGCTTCCTGGGCAAAGAAAATTCCCTTTGCAAGAAACTATTTCACGAGCATCGACGTTATGTCTGCTGCCTTCGGTGCGCTCTTTACATCCCTTTCGGCACTTGTGATATTAAAGGATAAATTTACAGCACTCATATCTCTGCTTATCAATACCACCTGTTCTCTTGCAATTACTGCAGCAGATGTATTTCTTATCATTGATTCCGACAAGGGACTTATTCCTCTCGGTGACAAGGTTCCTATGTGGATACAGGCTCCCTCCTGGTCATTATGGGAATTCTTCACAGGCTTTTTACTGGGACTTGGCATTATGCTGATTCTTGTGTGTCTTCCTGTAGATTATATCCGCGAGGAGCCCTTTGAAAGAGCCCCTCTTATTAAAAACAGAAAAATACATTATGTGTACACATCCTTTGCGCTTATCACATTTATGCTCTGCCTCACTCTCACAAGACCGCTGGGAATGAGAATCGGCTCAAGGCTTTTTGATAACGGGCTTGTAAGCGATGAGGACCTTGTCGGCACAATAATAACCGTGGTGCTCACTGTCATCGGCGGCGGGGCAGCTTTAGTATTATCAAAGAAGCTTCTTAAGGAAGAAATACTGCCCTTCGGTATGAATGTTAATGATTTCAGCCGTAAGGCAGTATGGATATATTTTGCTCTCACGGCAGCCGTGTATTTCTTAGCTGACGATGAGCTCCCCTTTGAGGGCGTGAAAAGTGCAGCGGACTTTTCCGCAAAATTCACTGCAGGCGGACTTACCGTGCTTCTTCTGACCCTCACCGCAGCACTTCTCTTCTGCATATTCTGCTTGCTTACCTTCAGAAATAAAAAGAATAACAGAATTATAAATACGGAAAAGTTATGAGAAATATAGAAGAATTTGACAAAAACTTTAAATCGGAGATTCCTGTTTTCGACGGGATGAAAGCCTTCGATATTATGAAGCCGCCTTTTTCTCTCTTCGGTCTGAAAAAGGATGCTGACGGTTTTTTCAGAATGGAAAAGGCCGTTGCTGAAAAAGTGTCCGATGGGGTTAATGGACTTAATCTGAATACCTCGGGCGGCTGTCTGAGATTCAGAAGTGATACAAAAAGGATAATTCTTACGGCAGAGCTTCCGGGGGTTTGTCTTATGAATCATATGCCTCTCACCGGCTCGTCATCCTTCAGTATCTATTCAGACGGCAGCTTCTGCGGTGTTTTCAGGGCACCGTCGGCTGAGGAGTATAACGGCAGGTGGTCGTCTGCGCTTACACTGCCTGAGGGAGAAAAGGATATTATGATTTTCTTCCCATTATATAATAATGTAAAGGAAGTATATATTTCACTTGAGGAGGATGCGTCGCTTTTGCGGGGAGACAGCTTTTCAGATGCACTTCCCATAGTATTCTACGGCTCATCCATCACTCAGGGAGGCTGTGCCTCTCATCCCGGGAATGCATATCCGAATATGATTTCAAGGTGTCTTAACCGTGAAATACTCAACCTCGGCTTTTCAGGGTCGTGCAAGGCGGAAGAGGAAATGTGTGATTATATATCGGGGCTTCCCATGAGTCTTCTTGTGTATGACTATGATCACAATGCACCCACAGCGGAATTTCTTGAAGCTACACATGAGCGGTTTTTCAGACAGTTCAGAAAAAGCTGTCCCGATACACCTGTGCTTATGATAAGCGTTGCTGATAATTGCTTCGGTACAGAAAATGTGGAAAAAAGAAAAGCAATAATTAAAAGGACTTACGAAAATGCTCTGAACGGTGGAGATAAAAATGTTTATTTCCTGGACGGACAGCGCTTTTATGACGAGGTAGGGGCAGAAAATGCTACGGTTGACTGCTGCCATCCCAATGATCTCGGCTTTTATGCATTCTATAAAAACATAAGTGACTTTATAAAGGAGAATGAGTTATAATGAAACCTTGCTTTATTGCCCACAGAGGCTACAGCGGAAAATATCTGCAGAACACAGAGGAGGCTTTTCTTAAAGCGGTTGAGCACGGCTCAGGCGGCATTGAAACCGACGTGCGTATCACAAAGGACGGTGTGCTTGTGGTGAATCACGATGATAATGTAAAATATGCAGACGGTACAGAAATGGCTGTTGCAGATTTTACTTATGATGAGCTTAATGCAAAGCCTCTTATGAATAAGTTTACCGATACCGAAATTCATATCTGTACCTTCCGACGCTATCTTGAAATTTGCCGTGACGGCAATATGATATGCTTTATTGAATTCAAGGGATACTTTCCCGATGAAAAAATCAACGAAGCATTTGAGATGGCAAAGGAAGTATATGACCTTAAAATGTGTTCGCTGCAGTCCTTCGACCTTGATAATCTTATCCGCGCGCATAAGGCTTTCCCCGAGCTTCAGATAATGCTTACCTGCGGTGAGCCGGATGAAGATGTTTATAAGTGTCTTGAATTGGGCTTTGATATTGATATGGCACATTCGGGAATTTATAAATCCCTTGTTGACCGTTTTCACGAAAAGGGTCTTAAGGTGGGACTCTGGACAGCAAATCAGCCTCACGAATTAGAGCTTTGCAGGCTTATGTGTGTTGATTATATAGAGTCTGACATTTATGCTGACTTTATAAGCTGAGCTATGGATATAAAATCTGTTATATATTATCTCAGCATTGCAGCAGGTGCGGTATTGAGCGCTGTGATAGGCTACCGTGCAGGTAAAAAGCATGGTTTTTCTGCCGAAACTCTTAAGCTTTATCTTGCCATCGGTATATGCTCGGGAATAGTCAGCGCCGTTTTAATGGGACAGCTTCAGAATTTTATAATGTCTCTTACCGGACTTGAGTATTATCCCTCACGTCTCCGGATTTTCGGAGCCTTGCTTTTTAATCCGGTTCTGTTGTATTTCCCCGTAAAATACTTTGGGGGTGATTATGATGAGGTGCTTGATATTTTTTCGGCGGGCACCTACGGGATGCTTGGTATTGCAAAAATCGGCTGTGCCGTATACGGCTGCTGCTACGGTATAAAATGCACTCCCGGCATTACCACTCCCTTTGAGGAGCATACGGTTTTTCCCGTTCAGCTTCTTGAGTGCTTACTGAGTCTCGTTATCTGTATTATAGTATACTATGCCGCAAACAATAAAAAACACCGCAAAGGAGCGGTGTATCCCTTATCGCTTATACTTTACGGTGTTATGAGATTTTTTGCTGAATTTTTAAGATACTATTCCGAAGAGGAGCTGAATGCCTTTTCGGGACTGAGCTTCTGGCAATGGGTAAGCATCATTACCGTTATAATCGGTGTATTGTGGCTTACATATAATAATCATAAAAATAGCCGGGGTTTGCAAAAATCGGGAATGCGGTGTGAATAATAAATACAGATAAAACTACATATAATACAGGGTTGTGCACTATAGAAAGTGCATGACCCTTGATTTTTTCACTGCCGTCTGTAAGTGCGCAGACCGTAAGTATTACTGCAAGAGGAGCGACGCTTGCCGAAAGCGTGAAAAGAGCTGTGGGGAAGACACCTGCGAAGATGCCTGCCGCAAGGGGAAGGAGGGGAAGAATGCCCAAGGGAATAAGAGAATATTCCTTTTTTATTCCGAAGAAAGCAATCAGCGCGGCACAAAGAAGCAGTACGGGAATATATTTTCTGCTGAAGGAGAATTCCTGAGGGTCAAGTCTGATAATCCCGTATATCAATGCTGATGCGCAGACTGCCCCGTTTATAATAACCGAGGCTTTCTTTTCTTTTTTATTTGAGTCATTAAAGATAAATGAAGAGGCTGCAATAAAGGGTGAGAAGGCAATTCCGAAGGCGGGATATAAGGCTGTGCCGATGAGTGTTCCTGCAGCACCTGAGACGGTGTGTCCCGAAAAAGCCATAATGAGAATTGCTGCAAAAAATATGATAAACATAATTGCGGGTGCGTGATCGGCTTTATCTCCTGCTATTTGCACGGATGAATCTATCCTCATCATACCAAGTGTGCTTATCAGCAGAAGCGGGAGAAGATGAATGCTGAGCTCTTCGTTATGCTTTGCCTTTAAGATAAAGGGTATAAGCATCAGAGTGATAAGCGTATACTCTGCCAGAAGTATCAGCGGATAGCTGTTTTTATAGGCAATAAGGAGTATTCCGTCCGTGTTTTTATAGCCTGAAGCGATATGCAGGATATAAAGAGCAAGACTCAGCAGAGGAAGAGCAAGCCACAGCAGGAGGAGGGTATTATTTTTTTCTTTTTTATGTGTGTAATTTTTCATATTTTCACCAGACAAAAACAATAGTCAGATAAAAGAGGAGCGTGGGAATAAGCGCTGCATTGTATTTTTCTGCCTTCTGCATCATGGAGTCGAGTGTGCTGCATACGGGAGAAGCATTTTCTTTTATGAAAAGCGAGAGCATCAGAAGGCTTGAAATTACCATAAGCGACAGCCACCTTGAGGTGTCTGAGGAGGTGAAGCAGGCAATAAACTGAATAATGGGGGAGATAAGACAGAGAAAATATATGAATTTTTCCTTTTTATCCTCTGCCGCCTTAATTGCCTTTTTCCATATTGCTTCAAAGAACAGCATTACGGGGCTTGCAAGAATAAAATCGCATATGATTGCAATGGGTGAGGTATCCTGCAATGCCATTTTGAAATTGCCGACAATGCCTTTCAGTAGGGAAGGGACATTTTCGGATAATGATGTGATATTGTAGATCCTGTTCATATCATCATAGGAACGAAAGCTCATACCGACATATTTTTCAAGGCTGGTTATGGGGCTGCCTGCTTTATTTACTATATAGTCCGGTAATTCGGAAAAAGGCATCCCGCTGAGCGTGCGGTGGGTGAGAACAAAATAGAGAGTTGCCGCAACGCTTACAGGTATCATGATTCCCGTGAGAATATAAGCGTGCTTTGATTTTTCCTTTATGCATCTGTTGATGCAAAGCACATATATGAGGGGCATAAAGGCGAAAACAAAGGAATAGTGAGCCCAGAGTCCCGTAAAGATAAACAGGGGAATGAGAAAAGCAGCTTTTTTGTTTTCGCTTACAAGAAGAATAAGTGCGGCAGACATAACCCAATAAATATCGAGCAGCTCAAAGAGATTGATATATGTCATAAAGCCGTAGGGGAAAACGGCAATGATAAGACTTAAAATAAAGAGGTTTCTGCCGTTTTTTTCGTCTGCCTGCTTTATGCATCTTCCGAGATACAGAGAAATAAGGAAAAATGTGATGATAACAACAGAGCATTGAAGAAATATTATATTGCCCTTTGTGGGATGCTCCCACAGAAGTCCTGCTACCGAGCCTGCAAGGGTACGGCTGATGAGACCGATTTTTACATCAACAAGGTGCATGGGATAGATAATATCCGACATGATGTCTTCTTTTGTAAAAAACAGCAGGAAGTTCATCATAAGCGCCGTGAATAACGACAGCTCATATTTTGATCTGAGTAAAATTTCTTTCAGCTTATTCATCCTTTATTCCCGTAACCTTTATAAGTAATCCGTTGCCCGCATCCTCGGGTTCTTCACATTCAAACATTAAATATGCGAGCTCAGCCATTATTTTCGGTGCAATAGGTTCGAGTCCGTTTTTTGTGTAGACGCAGGGCGGCACATATAAATAATCGGGGATATTATCGGGATTCAATTCATAATAATTTCTGAACCGGCTTCTTATTTCGGGGAAAGCCAGCTGATCTGCTATAAACCATCCCGAATGTGCTCCCATAGGGAAATTCCCGTCTACGTAGGCAACCGGCGCATTTTCAATAACAAAAATTCTGTCGCTTGCATCTGTTTGTTCTGTTATTCTTTTTGCATCAGAATACAGCTTGAAGTATGTAAGTGCCTGATCCGAAGGAAGTGAAATGCCTTTATACGCACCGTTTTGAAGGGTCGTCGATTTATATTCCGTTCTTGTTATAAGAAAGCTTGCAATGGGGGAGCATATCACCACACAAGCGGCAGCAAGGCTGACAAGGGAATATATTCCGGCAATGAGAGTGCTGCGTCTGAAGCCTTCATTTTTCAGCTCTCCTGCAACATCCTTTATAAAAATGAAGGTTGCAAAGGAGGCTATGATATATCCGTTTACGCTTGCATGGAGTCCGATGTTGGAGGTTACCGTCATCAGAACTGCGTAAATAATACCGGGACACCAGAGAAGGCAGAAGACCTTCATATTTTTATTTTTTGTCATTAAGAAAAACGGAAGGCCTGAAAGTGCGAGAGGCAGGTAAAAGAAGCTTACGTCATCGGTTTCTCCCTGCTCAATAACATTCAGAAGACGTAAAAACAGAAAGATCATAAATATCAGAAGTCCCGAAGAATACAGGAGGATTCCTGCCGGGCGGTGATATCTGCTGAGAATCACTGAGACCGCACCGGCTACGGCAAGGATGATCAGTGCAACGGTTCCCGCTGCCATAGTCATATCGGCAAAGAACTGAATCACGGAAAAAGTTTCTATTCCGAGAGTATCTGACACGGTCATATGCTCAACGTCCGATAAAATACCGGGTATACATTCAATTACAGCTTTTATACCGGAGTTTTTCAGAAGCAGGAATATAAAGAAAATAAATACGGGGAGAATGCCGGCAACCGTGAGAAGAAGGCTTCTGAAATTGAAGGGATGGGGTATGCTTTTTTTTGAGAAGTATTTTCGCGCCGTGAAAACACACACAGCGATAAAGTATGCCATATAGAAAACGACTCCCAGAGGCTGGCAGAGGATAAACATAGCAATAAGTGTGCCTGAGAGGAGCATTTTTACTGCAGAGGGCTTGTCAGTAAGAGAATAAACCGTGCACAGAAGAAGTGCGAAAAGAGCAACCCCCATAGTGTTGTAGCTGAGAGTGTTGAGACTTATTACCGAAAACAGCATAAAGGAGGTGCTCATGAGCAGTGCGGCAAGCTTTTCTTTTCTGAAGACTATATATATAACCGTACCTGTGAACAATTGCATGGCACTAAATAAAAGTCGCATAAAAAGAATAATTCCCTCAGTACCTCCGGAAATTTTTGTAAAAAGCATTACCGGAAGGTATAAAAGCACCCCTGACAGCTGCGACAGGTGCCATTCGTCCGTAAAAAGACCGTCGCCGTTCAGAAGACGCATTGGTATGGTGATATAAAATGCCTCGTCTGAAATTGTGCCGTCAAAAAAAGCTGATACCGTCAGAAAAATAAAGCAGGCAGCCATCAGAACAATTGCCGCTATGTCCGTTTTTGTCAGTTTTCTGAAAATAGAAATCAGACTATTCATAAACAAACCTCATATAATTAATGATATAATTATTATATTCTTTATATGTAAAACAGTCAAGAGTAATGGTGTTCACAGTTTGTTCATATAATATGAAACTGAAAAGAACAATTGAAATCCTTCTTGTTAAAAACAACCATTTTTTAATTATAAATTTTATATAAATCGCAGTAAACTGCTGTGTTGACTTGGGTGATTTGATTATGGTATGATATTGATGATATATTATACCCGGAGTTGCCCCCAAAAGCGGCAAAGATTTTTCCGGAGTATTTGTATTAGTTTCTCAAAACTAATCTTAAAAGAGAAGGAGTGTTTTTATGGAAACAAGAGCTAAGTTACCAAAAAAAGTTCTTAGTATGTTTCTCTCCCTGCTTATGGCACTGAGCTGCTTCTCCATTGCGCTTCCGAGCCTTGTATCCAAAGCGGATGCATCTACAACGGCACAGTGGACTGCACTTCAGAACGCATTTAACGATGCGAAAGCTGCCGGTGTTTTATCAGGGGCAAATGCAGCCTCTTTGACAAGCGGTCAATCAGTAACCGTTAATGATGCGTCAGGCGGCCATCTTTATAAGATAGCTGACCTTATGTATGCAATTGTCAAGGCTGACCATTCGTCATACACTCACCATGAGCGTATGCGTGCTTATATTAAGAGTAAATTATCTCTTAATACTTATCAGCAGAACTTTGTTGATACTCTGCTTCCCGTTATCGGCGACTACGGCTACAGCTCGTCCTCGGACTGTGCTTACGGTGCCTATGTAAAGGGCAGCGGTTATCCCACAGGCGGTCCGCTGACGGCAAACATCAATATTTCCGTTGTTGTTACACGTGACGTTAAGGACGCTATTACAATGGAATGTGCAACGGCTGCTGCTGTTCCCGCCAATATCAACACAAAGATCACCTATTCGGTAACCGGTTCTCCCCGTTCTGCCAATTCTGACAGCTACGGCTCCAACTGGTCAACCGGCTCAGGTTCAAACGAAAAAAGCGGTACGGACTACTACTACAGAAATAAGGGTTGGTATGAAAACCTTACACCCTCAACCTCTTACGGTACCTCCGCTACACCTAACCTTTCCGCTATCACAAGCTATCTTAACTATGTAAGCGCAGCTGCATTCAAGACCGGCTATGATGAGTGGATAGCTAACCCCACTTGTATCTATAACTGGGAGCTTGATGTGCTTCAGGCTGTTGAGCCTGCATATAAGCCCTACAGTGATGCTCTCGGCGGTATTGATGCGCATTACATCGATCTTTATATCGGTTCAACTCAGAAGGGACGTTATGACCAGTACGCAAACGCATGTACCGGTGCTGTTGAGGCTGTTACATATGTTCCTGTTATTGAATGGATAAGAGACGGTGCCCATCTTGACGGCTATCTCGACAGAGACAGCTATGAAGCATGGACAGATGTACGTGTGCCTTCAAACAGAGAGAATCTTGAAGCACTTCTTGAAGATACTCTTATTCTTCAGGCAATCATTGACCAGTGCTCAGACGGTCTTAAGTCTGCTTTCCAGAACGTATACGGATATTCTCCCGCTATGTTCACAAATCAGATCAAGACTCTGACAGATCTTATTGAAATATATGACCTCACTGACTTGTACGACGAGATCATCTTCCGTATGACTCACGATGAGACAGAGGTTTTCAATAACGATCCCTCTCTCTGGGGTGCTACCAATTATGTGAGCTATCCCTTTACATCAGCAGGTGAGGAATGTCCCGTTGATGATACTATGCTTCAGGCTGTGGCAGCTTACTTTAATGCAAAGGTAAATGCTATTGAAACACAGTTTGACGCTGACAATGTCACTAAGGTATTTGCCGACAATAACGGCGGTCAGTATACCTTCAATGACGTAAAGACCTTCAGAGATGAGCTTATCAAGGAAGTTAAATACCGCGGTCACGAGGTAACCTTTGCTGACTTCTACGCATATTTTGAAAGCATCAGATATGAAAGATATCAGCTTGCCTCCTTCAAGTCTGTTGCAGGTACTATCACTGCTGCAAAGCCAAAGGCAGCTGAGCTCAGAAGCTACTACAACACAGCTATTACAGAGCTCGGTGCAGTAAAGGCTGCTCAGATCTACGGTAATTATCCCGATACAGTTGATGCTTTTGTTGAGTCTCTCTATGAGCTTCTTTACAACAGAGCATATCAGCAGCATTACAATCTTCTTGATTCAGCTTATGATATCAACGGCGGTGCTTTTGACGGTAAGGAAGCGGATGAATTAACCAATGCCAACTTCTCAGCCGTAAAGAGAAATATCAGGAACATTGACCTTGAGCTTTATCAGTGGGTTCTTGATAACTGCGACCGCAGCAAGTATGATGTTGCAACAATTGAAAAGTGGCACGGCTTTATTCCTGCTTATGAAACAGCTATCGAAGCTGTTATCGAACAGGCATGGGGTGCTTTCAGACAGGTTCAGCTTGATACTCCTGCCGGCTCAGGCTACTATACCACACGTTATGCTATGCCTCAGGATATGGTCCGAGAAGACTATCTTGACCAGGATGACTACGTTGTAACAGAAGCCAAGATCCTTACCGTTATCGGTAAGCTTGACTCCTTCATCACATCCGAAGCCTTCACAAAGCTTATCGGTGTATACCGTGAAACAGAAGAGGTTGATCCCGAAACAGGTGAAGTTCTTCCTGCAATTCACACTCTTTCCGAATATATTGAGAACCTCCTTCTCGATATGCTTTTCAACGATGAGATGATCAATACCATCGTTGCAATGCTGTTCCCCATGCTTACGGATCTTATCGGCGGTCTTCTTCTTGATCTCTTTGACCCCGAAAACACAATGCTTGACAAGACATGGCTTGCTACACCTACAAACAGTAATGCAGACGGTGCTCTTAACCTTCCCGTAATTCTGTCACAGTTCAACCTTTCAGATATTACTATTTCCAAGGGTATTCTTGATATTTATTTCAACGGAAAGCAGAATACTCCCAGACTTGCAAAGGCTTTCTCTGACCTTGGTATCAAGATTTATCCCACATACCTTGCCGAGTCTCTTGCTTCTACAACAAACGGCAAAAACGGTAAGTATAATTCTATCATTTCCGCACTCCGTATTGCAGGTGAAAACTGGATGTATTTCGATAGTACTGCAGTAGGCGGCAACGGAGACGGTGAAATCACAGGTGAAGATCTCGCAAATTATTCCTGGGGTGTAAATGATTATACAACCTTTACTGCTGTTATCGGTGATATCTTTACTTCTGTATTACCCGTTTTACAGGTTCTCTTTACAAACTATACCTATCAGACAGTTACGATCAATAACCTTCTCTATGCATACTGCGATGACGCAGAAGCACAGTATGACGTTCCTGTTGTTGGCTGGACCAACATCTTTATCGAAGGCCTCAGAGCATACGGTCACCTTAATCTTAATCTTAAGGGTGTTCAGGGCTATAACAACATCTGGGGTACTCTTTTCGAGACTCTTGGTATCAGTGCTACTGTAAACAATAATAATCCTACAGTAACCAATCCTCTTTCAACAACCTTCGGTACATCAGGAAATTCAGCATCTGCAGCACAGTTTGCAAACTGCTTGTTTATGCCCTTGCTGTCTTTGGTTGAAACATTGGCATCAAAGCCCATTGATACGGTTATGGGTATTATTCCCAACCTTATGCAGTCAGTTGCATACGACTTTGTTCAGCCTCTTCTTGATGCTCTTTCAACAAGCATTCAGATCAAGGCTACAATTGAAATCGACAACTTCTCTAAGGCTGCCGCTATCTGGAGCTGGGTTGACCTTTCCGGTCTTATCAAGCTCTTCAAGGGCACGATCAACGATGCTCTGAAGGATATCGTTGACGTTCCTGTTGATCTTAATCTCGGCTCAATGATCGACCTTGAAGAACTTCTCGGTGTTGAAGACCTTTCTGATATCAACGGTATAATTGACCACTTCCTTCTTCCTTCAGAAGAAGATGAATCTGAAGGAACAGACGGCGATACTCCTCAGATAGACTTCACACAGATATCGATTCCCACAATCAATGCAGGTCAGTGGGCATCACTCGGTCACGTTGTCAATACGACATCTATAAGAGCTCAGAACTTCAATAATAATCTCGGCGGAAAGCAGAGATATACAATTGTTGCCGATAAGGCAGATATGCTTTATGCAATAGTTCAGTGGCTGCTTGACTTCATTTCGGTTGAAGGTAACCTTTCAGGTCTTCTTTCGACCTTCGGTATGGATCAGCTTCCTGCAGAGGTAGACGCTATCCTTTCAGGTGTTGATGCAAACGATTCTGTTGCTGCTCTTGTTGAAATGTTCCTGCCTCAGGACTATGCAATGGAAGAATATGACTGGTATCAGTCCAATGAGGAAGGCTCAAGATATAATCTTACAGCCGCAGACTTTGTATATCTCAAATATGCAAACAACTGGACAAGAGAAAAGGCAGAATACCTTTATAATAATGTTGACGCAATGGCTAACACCATCGTTAACATGATCGATCCTGAGCTTCTCAAGGACTTCGGCGGTAACGTAAACCTTTATCTCCAGGATATGATCAACTCCATGTTCAATAACGAAGGCATCATGAATGTTATTGATCTTGTAACAGGCATAGGCGAAGGCCTTAAGGATCAGGAAATGATCGTTAACCTCGTTAAGGATCAGATATCCTCCGGCGGCGCAGATGCAGGTGTTGACCTTCTTACTTGGTATAGGTCCTTCGGTTATCTGACCTATGACTATACTCCTCAGTATGATGAGGAAACAGGCGAGCTCATCGTTGATGAATTCAAGCCTCTCAAGCCCGGTGAAACAGGCTATGTAAACGACTTCCCCGCACTTGCAGTTAAAGTTGAAGAAACTGTAAATGAAGCAGGAGAAACCGTTCAGGAGTATCATTGGTATTATAACGGCGATCCTCTTGTTGACGGCGCAGCTAATGCAAGAGAAATGTTCACAGCTATCTTCTGTGAGCTTCTCAAGCCCATCGCTCCCATCGTAGGTCTTCTGTTCACAGGTACTGACCTTGGTCTCTTCAATAATGCTATCGTTATCAACGGTGCTGAATGCTACAACGGAGCAATCATCCCCGTATACGAAATGCTCGGCATTTATGATATGTATACTCAGGCTGAGTATAATGCAGCATTCAAGAATGACTCGGCAGCAGGCTTTGAGTATCTTGTAAACAAGCTCTTCGACAGAGTAACAGAAATACTTACCATCGATACCGTTATGGTAGACGGTGCTATGGTTGAGTACGGTCCCGTTCAGAAGGTAGTTGATCTTCTTCCCAAGCTGTTCTATTTCATTCAGTCAGACGGTATTGCAACACTTCTCAAGAACCTTATTCATCCCATATGGAATCTTATCGATACAATCCGTCCCATCGTTGATGTAAACCTTGATGCATTTATCCATCAGTTTGCAACAGCATATCTCGGACTTGTATATGACAAGACAGATACTGTTAATTATCCCTCCGCTCCCCTCGTGGATCTTCTTATGGGTCTTCTTGACCTCGGCTTTGAGGTTCCCGAATATTCAGAGGCCCAGGCTGCTCAGGATAAGGATCTCGTTGACGGTATCTTCAAGCTTTCAATCGAAAACCTCGATCTTGAAGCTCTCTACTTCGTAGTAGAAACAATGTTCGGTATTGACCTTTCACCTCTCAGCTATGCACTTGAAGGAATGTGCGTTCCTTATACACGTGACGGCAACCAGTACGGTGTAAGGGCATACCAGTCCAAAACAGGTAAGACAGCATATACACTGGATTACAACGGACCCGATACAATTACAGTTACATTCTCGGCAATTCTCGACGTGCTTACATACGGCAACAATGCTGCAGCACTCGATGCAATGCTTGGATTTGCCAAGGATATCATCCCCGATGAGGAAGGTAATCTTGACAATATATCAGCATCCGGTCTCCTTGATGCAATCGTTACGATTTTTGACGACAAGACAGACTCAATGGGTCAGCAGCCCGACTGGGACTACCTTCTTGAAGGCAAAACCGTATTCGGTGTAACAAATGACGGTAATGTTGACATGACGATCACAGAAACATGGCAGGACGGCGACTATCAGAAGCTTCAGAAGTATTCTGACCTGTCTATGTATCACTCCATCAACAACCTTAACTACTACACAGACTGGACAGAGGAAACTGCAATAGCAACTGATGAAGTCCTCAAGAACGTTCTTGACTATGTAGTAACAATGATCGATCCCGATGCTACGGACTTCGGAACATTCATCGAAGAGCTTCTTACAACAGAGCTTTTCCATGCTGACACAGTCAAGGCTCTTATCAACCTTCTTGCACAGCTGTTTGACCTTATTCCCGTTGAGCTTCTTTCTATTATCGATTCAATGCTTGATACACAGGTTGTTAACTGGGCTCAGTATGTTGAGCAGGTAGAAGTTACAGACGAAAACGGCGAAGGCACAGGCGAATACAAGTGGGCTGCAAAGGCAAGCTACAAGTGGTGGGCAGACCCCGCAGCTGCTGAGTACATTGACACAAGAAAAGAATTCCTCGATGCAATCAGCGAACTTCTTACTCCTGTAGCTAACCTTCTCGGAATCATCTTCCTCGGCACAGATTACAGACTCTTCTATACAATTGACAACGGCCCCGGCTCTGTAGGCTACGGTGACGACGCAATTGTTATCAACGGTCTCAATGCATATGCAAAGGGTATCGTACCTATCTTCGAGGCTCTCGGACTTGATCTTACAAACTACAAGCCCGAAAAGTATGAAGAAGGCGTAAATGAAGAAGGCAATATGCTTTACAACGAAGAGCTCTTTGTTCACGATTTCGTTGAAATCATTTCCAACTTTATTGACCTTCTTGCAGCAGATCCCGTAAACTGGCTTATTGATACACTTCCCGGTCTTGTTTACTTCCTTAATGCAAACGGACTTTCAACATCTGTAATGAATATTGCAGATTCTCTTGTTGAAGCACTTGAAGCTATCAATACAGTTCTTGAAGAAGATCAGCAGATCGATCTGTCAAATCTCGGCGGATTTGATCTTACAAACCTTAACCTTGCAGCTATATTCGGTATTCTTGAAGCTGAGCTTGGCTTAGTTATCAGAGACGATCTTATCGAATATATCAGCAGCCTCTATGTAGGTCAGCTTATGGCTTACACATCAGCAAACGGACAGACTGCATTCACTATGGATTACTCCACAGTTGAACAGCGTCACGATATGATCACTATCCTTCTTGCTCTCGTTGTTGAAATCATTTCTGACGAAGGCGTACATGAAGATGAAAACGGCGCACTTGTTGAATACAACAATGCTGCAGTTATCGACGGACTCATCAATGGTGACGACGAAGAAGCAACAGATTATGTATCAGGTATTATCGGAGCACTCAAGAATCCTGACAGCGTAATCTATAAGGATATCGACTGGAACTACTTTGACGAAACTATCGATCTTACAAAGACCGATGAAGACGGCAGAATCACAGTTCCCGGTTATGCATTCCAGTATCTCAACTACACAACAGACTGGACATATGAAAGTGCATCCAAGACAGCTGAAGGCCTTGAAGAACTCGTTATGGGTATCCTCAAGATGACAGGTACAGTTGAAGGAGATGCATCACTTTCCGATACACTCAAGGATCTCCTTGATCTTGAAAATATCTTCACAGGCGAAACACTTCAGAGTATTCTTGACCTCGTAAGTCCTCTCCTCTTCGGTGAAGACGCAGTTCTCAATCAGTCTCTCATAGAGCTCATCGGTGCAGTTCTCGGTGCAGACCTCACAGACTGGAACTATGAGTACAGCTTTGAAAATAAGGTTGAAGGTGAAGATTATACTCTTGACACAACAACCGGTCTTTACTACAGAGTTGCAGAACGTCAGGTTCTTCTTGTAGATGCTGAAGGCAATGCAATTCTTGACGAAAACGGCAACGAACAGTATATCGGCAACGGCCAGATGACCAATGTTTACGGTATTGAAACCCGTGACGAATTCATCAAGGGCTTCGCATACCTCTTCCAGCCCGCATACAGACTCCTCAGCTGGCTTCTCTTCGGTGAAGGCTATGAATTCTTCAACGGCAACACTGAAGCTACAGCAGAAGATGTTCTTATCACAATCCAGGGCTCCGACGGTTACAAGGAAGGTCTCGCACTTCTTCTTGAAGCTCTCGGCTGCGAAGGACTCGGTAAGGAAGACAAGTATAAGACAGTTGACGAAAACGGCGATATTACCGTTGACATGAAGTTGTTCCTTACAGACCTTGCAAATTCACTCTTTGCAAGAGTTGACAAGATTCTTAATGATCCCGTAAATGAAGTTGTAAATCTCATTCCCGAGCTTATCTACTTCATCAACGCAGGCGGTCTTCAGGTATCTGTAGGCAACCTTGTTGCAGGACCTCTCAATCTTGTAAATACATTTGCTGAGCTTTCAGGCGACAGCTCACTCAATGTAGATGCTCTCATTCAGGATGTTCTCAGAGATGCAACCGAGAATGAAGAACTCACATTCACACTTGACGGCATCAACCTTCAGTACATCTTTGAGCTTGTAGAAGTATTCACAGGCCTTGAAGTAACTGATGTTGTCGGCAACAAGCTTGATCTCTTCCGTATGGGCGAAATCGTATCCTACATGTCCGCAAGCGGCAAGCAGGCATACAGAATGAGATTCTCCACAGATGAAGACTTTGCAGACTTTATCACAATCCTTCTTTCCTTCGTAATTGATATAGCTCTCTGGGACGGCAACGCTGCTGCTCTTGAGACTCTCATCGGCCTTGAGCCCGGACTCGTTCAGGCTATCGTTAAGGCTATCAAGGAAAGCTACACAATAGATATAGTTGATATCGACTGGTTCTATTTCGATGAAACAATCGATCCCGAAAATCTTGAATTCGATCCTGAAAATGCTCAGATCGTAACTCTTCCCGGCAGAACCATCAACTACCTCAGCTATGCATCTGACTGGAACAAGGAAACAGCTGATTTCATCTTCCAGAACAGAAACGACATTATCTCCGCTGTTCTTTCAATGACAGGCAACGGTGAAACAACAGTAGCTGAAATTCTTGCAAACTCCTTCTCACTCAATGAAGATCTCTACACAGCTGATAACCTCAATGCTATCCTTGATCTTGTAACAGGTCTTACAGGCAACCTTGATAAGGCTATCACAGATCTTCTTGACATTATCATCAATGTTGACCTTGGTGTATATAACACCATGGAAAGATTCACAGCAGATCAGATTACAAGCAGAACCACCTTCGTACAGGGACTTTACACAGTGCTTAAGCCCGTATTCCCCGTACTTGACTGGATTCTCTTCGCAGATGATCTCCAGTTCTTCGATAAGGATACAGATGTTGAAAATACTACAGCTAACGGCAGCGACATTCAGGTTCTTATCAACCTTCCCGGCGCAGAAGGCTTCAAGTATGCTCTTGTACCTCTCTTCGAGGCACTCGGCGTAACAATTCCCGCTGTTAAGGAAGGCGACGGAACAGCAGAAGTATTCTATACTCTTGTTAATAACGTTCTTGCACGTGCAGAAGCAATTCTTGCAAATCCCGTAGACGAAGCACTTGCACTTCTTCCCAACCTTCTTTACTTCATCAATGCAAACGGACTTTCCGCTGTTGTAAATAACCTTGCAGGCGGCATTCTCCAGCTTCTTGATACAGTAAATGAAGTACTTCCCGATGATCAGAAGATCAGCGTTGAAAAGTTCCTTGCAGAAGCACTCGGTGTTGACGAAAGCAAGATCACTCTTGACAATCTTGATCTCCTCTACCTCATCGGTATTGCTGAAGAAGCAACAGGTCTTGCAATCAGAGAAGTTATCACTGATGCAAAGATCGACAAGTTCTATCTCGGTCAGATGGAATACTACACCTCTGCAAACGGTAAGCCTGCATTCAGAATGGTTTACTCCGACACAGAGGGCGGAGCAGAAATGCTCACAATTATCGTTAACCTTCTTCTTGAAGTTGCACTCTACAAGAATGAAGAAACAGGCGTCGACAACGTAGCAGCACTTGAAGAGCTCCTCGGACTTGATGAGGGAACAGTAAACGACATCGTTGACATCATTCCCACACTTGGTGCAGAGCCCAACTATGTTGACTTCAACTGGAACTACATGGGCGGAGAAATTGATTCCGTAACATACGATATCACTCTTCCCAAGACAGCATTCCTCAACTACTTCACTTACAAGTCTGATATAACTCAGGATACAGCAAACTACTTCTACGACAATCTCGATGATCTCGTAATCGGTATTATGAGAATGTGCGGTGTTGACGAAACACTTGAAGAAATGGTTGCAGGCTCCTTCAACCTCTATCAGGCTGAATATCTCAACGCAATAGTTGATCTTACAGCACAGCTTTATGACCTCCTCGATAAGAGACTTATCGAAGTTGCAGGTATGGTTCTCGGCATAGATGTATCACTCTGGGAAGGCCTTGAATTCACAGATGCTGAAATTTATGACAGAGATACATTCGCAGCAGGTCTTACAGAGGTTATCACTCCTGTATTCAGAGTTCTTGACTGGCTCCTCTTCGGTGACTCTTACGAATTCTTCGTAAAGAACGAAGACGGCACAACAACTCTTCTCAAGATCGCAGGTAACGAAGGCTACAAGTACGGTCTTGCTCCCATCCTTGAAGCAATCGGCGTAGATCTTCCCACTCTCGTGGCATCTCCCTCCTGCGCAACGATGTTCAGACCTGTTATTGATGCAGTTCTTGTAAGATATGACGAAGTAATGGGCAACATCATCGATGAAGCACTTGAGCTTCTTCCCAACCTTCTCTACTTCATCAATGCTGACGGTCTCAAGGCAAGCGTAAACAACCTTGTAGCTCCCGTTGATGCAATCATCGGCTGTCACAGCGATGTTGTAGGTGCAGAAAGCGGTGCAGCTCTTCTTACAGAGCCAATCGGCTTTGATATTTCCAACCTCGAAACAATAACTCTCCTTACTCTTCTTGAAGAGAAGACCGGCTTCGTAATGAATTCCGGAATGAGAGGCGCAATCTATCAGATTTATGCAGTAGGCGAAGCTCAGAAGTTTGCTTCGGTAAACGGCAAGACAGCTTACAAGCT
>JAZNSD010000076.1:0-106308 GCA_045591055.1 Acutalibacteraceae bacterium
GGAGATTATACCGAAATTGAAGAGTGGATTCACACCGGAAGAGTTGATTGCGGCTTTTTAAGACTGCCGACACATCCTGAATTTGAAACCATCTTTTTAGAAAAAGATAAATTGATGGCAATTATTCATGAAAATCATCCGCTGAAGGACTGTGAAAAATTTCCCGTAACGGCTCTTTGTAATGAACCTTTTATGCTTCTTGAAAAAGGTGCAAAAGCTGAAATCTCTGAAATCTTTGAGCGTAACAATTTAACTCCCAATGTGAAATTTACCACTTGGGACGACTATGCAGTAATGTCTATGGTGGAAAGCGGACTCGGAATTGCAATACTCCCTGAATTGATTTTGAAACGTGTACCGTACAAAATTATTGCGAAGGAACTTGATGTGCCTGCTTACAGAAACATCGGACTTGCTTTAAGAGATAAGAAAACCGCCTCACTTGCTGTGAAACGGTTTGTTGAATATTTGAGGTATAGATAAAACAGCAAATCCCTATTGACCAGTAATCTGTTCAATAGGGATTTTATGCTGCTTATAAACTTACTTTGATTGAAGCACAAAATTATGCATCATCGGGCCTGAGCCTTTGCCTAAGTCAAGCATTGCAGAAAGTGCTCCCGAAATATAATCTTTTGCATTTCGGATTGACTCATCAAGTGAATAACCTTTAGCAAGATTTGAGGCTATCGCTGACGAAAGAGTACAACCTGTGCCGTGTGTGTTCGGGTTGTTTATTCTTTTGCCGTCAAACCATTTGAAGCAACCGTCTGAATAAAGAAGGTCGTTTGCATCGTTGATACTATGACCGCCCTTGAGAAGCACAGCACAGCCGTATTTATCACCGATTTCCTTTGCGATATTGAGCATATCTTCCTTGCTCTGTATTTTTTCACCTGACAAAACTTCTGCTTCGGGAATGTTCGGAGTTACAACCGTTGCAATAGGCAACAGTTTTTCAATAAGAGTTTGTAGAGCTTCGGTTTTCATCAATTCTGAACCACTTGTTGCAACCATAACGGGGTCAACAACAATGTTTTTGGCATTATAA
Source organism: Acutalibacteraceae bacterium (assembly GCA_045591055.1). Lineage (GTDB taxonomy): Bacteria > Bacillota > Clostridia > Oscillospirales > Acutalibacteraceae > RUG806. The sequence goes on from JAZNSD010000076.1 coordinate 1,052, forward strand.
AATTTAAGTCTTTCGGCAATAACAGAAATAAGTTCCGATGATGAAACCATACCGATTTTAACCGCATCGGGGTAAATATCCTCAAACACCGCATCAATTTGTTTCTTTAAAAATTCGGGTGACGATTCTGATATTGCAAAAACTCCCGTTGTGTTTTGTGCCGTTAATGCAGTAATTACACTCATCGCATAAACACCGTTCATAGTCATTGTTTTAATATCTGCCTGAATTCCTGCACCGCCGCTGCAATCGCTTCCCGCTATTGAAAGCGCTGTTTTCATCGGTGCAGCAAATCTCCAGAAGCCTTGCATATCCGAATAATCTTTAATGTAAAAATCACAAAGTGTTTTTACTTCAGCCTGATTTTCTTCTGATTTATCGTAAATTGCAACAACTCTGAATCCGTCTTTTTTTGCTGTTCTTATTGCATAAATCGCATCTTCAAACACAAGGGTGTCTTCTTTCGTTGTGCCGAGATGTTTTAGTGCTTCACGGTAAATATCAGGCTCATCCTTGCTGTGACCGACAGATGTGCAAGTAAAGATTTCTGAAAAGCACTCGTTTATTCCACATCTTTCAAGTGCTGCTTCAACAAGATATTTGTCAGTTGCAGTTGCTATACACATCTTGACACCGATATCATAAAGATGCTTTAAAAAATCATAAACACCGGGCTTCAGCTGAACCTCATTTATGTAATATTTTTCGACCATACGGTTCACACCGTCCATTATTTCGTTAACCGAAAGAGTAACACCGTATTCGCTTTTATAATAACAGGCTGCATTGTAAAGACTCATTGTTTTGAAGGTTTCGTTCAGGTTTTCTTTTGGCTCGTATCCGATTGAACGAAGATAAATTTCACCAATCGTATCCCATATAAACATTGAATCAAAAAGCGTACCATCAAGGTCGAATATTGCACCTTTAATCATTATTTATCAAATCCTTTGCAAGTGAAAGTAATTTTTCAGCTTCGGTTTTTGGGTTATCGGCCTTCATAATTGCCGAAACAACACAAATGCCTGAAATGCCGATACCTTTAAGAATATCGAGGTTATCTTTATTCAGACCGCCTATTGCGTTGACGGGAATGGGCACAGCTTTTGTTATTGCATCAAGAGTTTCAGTTGAAGTGAGAACCGTTACCACTTTGGTAGTTGTAGGATAAATCGCACCAACTCCGAGATAATCTGCACCTTGTTCATAGGCTTCCTTTGCCCAAGGAACAGTCTTGGCGGTAGCACCGACAATTTTATCATCGCCCATCAGCTTTCTTGCAGTAGCAATAGGCATATCGTTTGCGCCAACGTGAACACCTTCCGCATCAATCGCAAGTGCAACATCAACTCTGTCGTCAATAATAAGCGGTACATTGTATCGCTTCGTAATTTCGTGTACTTTTTCTGCAAGCTCAATATATTCACGGGTGGACTTTTCCTTTTCACGAAGCTGAAGAAGAGTTGCTCCGCCCTTGAGTGCCTGTTCAACACGGAAAAGAAATTCTTGTTCTGTGTAATTAGTGCTGTCAGTTATAAAATATAAAGTCGGGTCAAATTTTCTCATATTCATTACCTCACACATACAAATAATCATTCAGAACCGGCTGCAAGCCTTCCTCTGTAATATCTTTATACATCTTGTCAAGACTTCGGTTGTCATCAATTTCAAACTGTTCATCACCTTGAACAGCTTCGGCTTCCTTGCCCGTATATTTGCTTTCGTGATCACCGATGCCGGTGGAAACACCTGCTGAGACTTTAGTTGCGGCTATCTTTACAATTCCATTGCGGAATTCGGCACTCTCACGGGAAGATACCGTAATTCCCACATACGGCAAAAAGATGCGATATGCACAAAGCACCTGACACAGCTGCTTTTCATGTACATCAAGAGGATTGATTTTATCATTATTGATAATAGGCCGGAGCCTCGGGCAGGAAAGTGACATCTCTGCATGAGGATACTTTCTCTGCAAGTAATATACGTGCAATGCACTTGCCAAGGCATCCTTACGGAAGTCCGAAAGTCCGAGCAGAGCCGAGAATGCAACACCACGCATACCGCCACGAAGCGCACGCTCCTGTGCATCAAAACGGTAAGGCCACACACGCTTGTGTCCGAGCAGATGCAGTTTTTCATATTTATCAGTATCATAGGTTTCCTGAAATACGGTTACATAGTCTGCACCGCATTCGTGAAGATATCTGTATTCATCAGTATTTACGGGATAAATTTCAAGTCCGACCATACGGAAATATTTTCTTGCCAACTTGCACGCTTCACCGATATATTCAACATTACTCTTGCCTCTGCTTTCACCCGTGAGAATCAGAATTTCCTCCATACCGCTGTCGGCAATAACCTTCATCTCTTTTTCAATCTGCTCAATAGAAAGCTTCATACGCTTGATATGGTTGTAGCAATTAAAACCGCAATACACGCAGTAATTTTCACAATAGTTTGCTATGTAAAGAGGCGTAAACAGATAGACAGTATTTCCGAAGTGCTTGCTTGTTTCAAGCCTTGCACGCTCTGCCATTTGTTCCAGAAACGGTTCTGCCGCAGGAGAAAGAAGTGCTTTGAAATCTTCTATCGTACAAGTATTCTGTTCCAATGCCGCTTTAACATCATCTGCAGTATATTTTAAATAGTCATAGGCGTCCATCTGCGACATAACGCTTGCACAGATATCTGACTCAATTATCTCCATACCGGGCATATATTCCATATGATTTTTACGGAATGTTGGCTCGTTTTCAAGTCTGTGCTTTTTCTCAAGTGCTTCAGGTGACAGATGCTCCGAATCTACAAAAAATTGATTTTCCATATCTTCTCCTTAATCTCTGAGGAAACCCGTCAGAGGGTCAGAAGCTGATGCTCCGCGTGTTAAAACTCTGCCAAGTCCCGCAAGATATGCCTTTCGTCCTGCTTCAATGGCATTCTTGAAAGCAGATGCCATCATCGGCAGGTCGCCTGCAGTAGCAAGGGCGGTATTCGCCATAATTGCTGCTGCACCCATTTCCATTGCTTCACAAGCCTGAGACGGTCTGCCGATACCTGCGTCAACAATAACAGGCAGGTCTATTTCATCAATAAGAATCTGAATAAATTCTTTTGTTGCAAGACCTTTGTTTGACCCGATAGGTGAAGCAAGGGGCATTACGGAAGCCGCACCTGCATTCACAAGGTCACGGGCAACATTAAGGTCAGGATACATGTAGGGCATAACCACAAAACCTTCATTAGCAAGAATCTCAGTTGCTTTGATTGTTTCCTGATTATCGGGAAGCAGATACTTGGAATCACGCATAATCTCAATTTTAACGAAATTACCGCAGCCAAGCTCTCTTGCAAGACGGGCAATACGCACAGCTTCTTCTGCATTTCTTGCACCGCTTGTGTTTGGGAGCAGAGTAATTCCGTCGGGGATGTAATCAAGGATGCTTTCCTGTTCTTTTGTGTTTGCACGACGCACCGCAAGAGTAATAATCTCTGCTCCGGCATCTTTAACAGCAGCTTCAATCAATTTCATAGAATATTTACCCGAACCGAGAATAAAACGGGAGTTGAATTCGTGTCCGCCGATTATGAGTTTATCATTGTTCATTGAGTTTTCCTTCTTTCTTTAAGTTTCAAATTGTTCTGTCAGGATTCTGAGCACAGTATGTGCCTGATGTGCCGCACAGAGCATCACACGGGAGGCAACAAGACTTCCTGCTTCGGATACATCACTTGCTCCGTCACCGCAGAGATAGAATCGCTTTGATATTCTTCGTGTCTGAATGGTATTGGCACTGCCCATTCCTGCCATACCCGACGCGGCAACCAGATACTTTTCAGGCATTCTTTCGGTTACAATATTTACAAGCATAGCTTTGCTTTCGGCATCGTCAAATGCTTCGCAGATAATGTCTGCTTTCTCAAGAAGTGCTTCGGCATTATTTTCGCTAATGCGGACCGAGTGAGTTTCAATTGTCACATACGGAGCAATTTCCAAAAGATTTTCTTTTAATGCGTCTGTTTTGCTCGTGCCGATCTGATTGGCTTTATATTGCTGACGGTGAAGATTTGTTATATCGATGCTGTCAAAATCAATGAGAATCAGCTTGCCGACACCTGCACGTGCAAGAGCAAAAGCTATGTTTGAACCAAGCCCACCAAGACCGCATATTGCAACGGTTGCAGATTCAAAACTTTTCTGTGTTTTTTCACCGTGCCTTTCCGATAAGGCTCTGTACCATTCTTCTTTTGTCGGAATCAGCTTAACCACCTCCTACAAAGCTTACAACTTCAATGCTGTCACCGTCCTGCAGTAAGATTTCATCGTATTCACTCTTAAAAACAATGTCACCGTTACGCTCAACTGCGATTCTTTTCGGGTCGTAATTTGTAGTTGCAAGATATTCTGAAATTGTTTTTCCTGCAACGTTCAGTTCTTTACCGTTGATTTTTACCATAAATACACCTCCTGAAAAAACAAAAACGGTAAGCTAGCGATTTGGTAACTCACCGTAGAGAAGTTGTGTTTTAAAAAGAAAAAGCGACGAAAAATCTGAAACAGCTTCAGATTGATTCCGCCACGTCGAAACACTTTTATATTCAGGCATCCCTACGTTGGCATTATCCAAATCAGGTTATCGGTCGAAGGTTTTACCTTCCTCTCAGCCTGTAACACAAGCTCCCGTCTGTTAAATTGTCGTATATATTATATACCTATGTGATTAATTATGCAATAGATTTTTACCGATATTCAAAAAGTTAAATATAAACAGAACTTAAAAAACAGTAAAGATTTTACATTCCACTGATGCTATAGACGAAGAAGCTTTCAAAAAATACTGAAATCTTTGCGGCAGAATACAGAGAATATTGACATCTTCTTGTATTACAATCGAAGGTAAAATTAGAAAATAATTGTGTTATTTCCGTTACATATATATAGCCCGGAAACCATCTTTGTCTGATGGTTTTTTTGTTTTTTATGGCACCTCTCACAGCACCCTCACCGTGTGACAACGGGCGTGAACCGCCCGTATGCGGCTGTTAACCGGCTCAAGCACAGCCGCTGCCTGCGGCAGATGAAGGCGGTGCTTGAGCAGGAAGAAACACAGAGCCTTGCGACCACTTCAAGGGAAGCAAGGCATTATATTTCTGATCGGTCACAGGTTCGGGTCAAACTTAAGGGGTATAAATTAATGATTATGTTATAATGTACCGCTTCGCTATACAGGCAAAAGCAATGCTTTTGTCGGTGGTGCTTTGCACGATAATAAAGAATATGAATTAATCGAGATTGCATCATTTATTCGTAATATCTTTAGGGGACGAAATGACACGCTATGCAGAAACTCTTGAGAAATCAAGGGTTTCTGTTATTTTTATGCCTAAAATTTATGTTTGCAGTTCGTGACACCCCTTTACGGACTTGTTGGACACGTACAAAAGCTTAAAAATTATTCATATTGCATTAGATTTTTGGTATAGCTATGGTTTTGTTTTTAAGGTTATGGTATAATAAATTTAACAGATAAAGATTTGCAGAACTATTATCAAAACTTGAGTTAGACGGATTATTGTATAAGTTTGCGCTTCAAGCGATACAATTACACATTTGTGTTTATATAGATATCCCAAATTGAAAGGAGATGTTCATTTGTGAATAGGAACTATAATCTTTTTTCTATTGAAAAATTAAATTCGGAGGGATACTATATGTAATCCTTCCGCAATAAACCGGAGGAATTATGCATAATATTAAATTAACAAGAATTGATGAAAATAACTTTATACAGGCTTTTAACTTAAAGTTAGACAAGACACAAGAGCAATTTGTTTCACATCCAATCAGAAGTTTAGCGCAAGCATATGTATATTATAACCAATGCACCCCGTTCGGAATATTTGATGACGATACGATGATTGGCTATGTGATGGTGATATATGATTATGACCTTGCTGAGTATAATATTTGGCATATGATGATTGATGTCGCATATCAACACCAAGGATTTGGAGCGATTGCTTTAAAAAAATGTCTGGACTATATTGCCTCCAAACCATTTGGTCAATCGAATAAAATTGTATTAACTTGCAACAAGGATAATTTCATTGCGCTGCATCTGTATAATAAGTGTGGTTTCAAAGAAACCGGAAAGGCAGATGAGGATGAAATAGAACTTTCTATGTTTCTGTAAAGCTTAAACAAGTTCCAATTTGTTGAACAGTAATATAAAATAATAATTCGCACGAAAGGATAAATAATCATGTTCAGAAAAAGCATTGTATTTTTGCTCGTTTTAGTTATTTTGGCCGCTTTGCCTTCAGTCGCATCTGCCGAAGAAAATATCCCCGGAAAGGAAGGCTATGTGCTTGATTTCAGCACTGAATTTAATGATGATAAATTAAATTCGGAGTATTGGTTGCCGCAATATTTACCTCACTGTACTGCTGATACAGAAGGTTCTTCGGCAAGATATAAAATCGAGAACGGTTGTCTGAATCTGTATATCACAAAGGATTCTCCTGATTATTTCGGCGGTCAGCCCGGTTCAGCAGACCCCGATAACCTTTTATGGATAGCAAACGGTATTCAGACCTGGGAAAAGAATCATCTGCATCCGGGCGGTGCCCAGCAGAGGGAAGTTGAGCCTTATGAAGGATATGCCACACAGTACGGCTACTTTGAGATACGAATGAAAATGCCTGACTCAGGTGGCGGCGGATACGCATCGTGGTGGCTTATCGGTGCTCAGGATGATACCGACGGAACAGATTCTGTTCAGAACGGTGAAATAGATGTGTTGGAAACTTTTTTCAAGTCCCCCGGAGTTTTTGAACCCAAAGTTCACGCTTGGAATGACCCTGATCTCGGTGAATGGGCAAGCAAAGTTGAATTGGACGGAGAACCGACGGATTATGTAAACGAATTCCACACCTATGCTATGGACTGGAGACCTGAAGGGATAACATTTTATGTTGACGGAAAAGAAGTAGCACAAACAACAGAGTCGCCGCAATACAGAATGTGTATGATTCTTTCAATGTATATAAATTCAGATTTCAGCGGTTGGGATGAACCTGAAAATAAATATCCTATAGAATGGCTTATTGACTATGTTCGTGTCTATAAAGATAAAAACGGTTATGATGAGAACAACAGACTTACAAAATTCGAGCGTTTCATGAAAGATATGTGCGACTCACTTGCCGCGTTTTTGCATCGTGTTTTATCCTTTTTTCAAGACCTCTGTCCGCAATGTCATCAGTTTTTTGAGAGTTTATTAAGTAAGATCCCTGCTTTGTACACAACATCAAATTCCAATTTATAAAATTATAAATTGGTTGTATAATGCTTATATAAGAGGTGATTTTGTTGAAAACTAAAGAAATGGATAAACTCATAAAGCATTTTGATACTTATTTTGAACAAGATGATTCAACTGTACTTCATCCGATTGTTGATAACGGATTGCATATTGATGTGTTGATGTATGCACCGAATAAAAAGTACCCTTTCTGGAAATTGGTGACAATGGGTGCAAGTGATTATAAAATGCCGCCTATACAAAATACAGTTGGTCTTAATAATGAGTATATTATGTTTATAGATTCGGAAACAGATTTAACTGATAAAGATGTTTTAATGTGGTATTATGAAAAATTACTTACAGTCGCAACATTTGCATATTACAATAAAACTCACATAACTTATGCACATAGCTTTGAGTGGGAAAATGAAGACCCTGATGATGAAATGATTGCGGCATTTATTGAGTTCCCGCAAATTATCGGAACAACTGAAATTCTGAGATGCAAGCTTGGACTTATGAAAACAGTTACTTGTTTACAGGTTGTTTTACTCAATAAAATAGAATTAGAAAAACTTATGGAAATTGGTCCTATGGAATTCAGCGATTATCTGTATCCTGAAAACAGTGCTGATGCTCATTTTCTTACGGAAAGACACAGAAGTGAAAAATTCTGATTTTACAGGGTGTCATAATATAATTATACTGTCAAATAGATCCTGACGGTGATTTTCACTCTACCATAGGTTTAATTCTTCTCTCTAAACCAGTAGTAGGTGTGTTTTTTCTTCCCGAATTTATATACTGAATACAAAGGAGGTAGTCCATGAACCAAATTATGATCGGAAAGTTTATTGCCGAGCGCAGAAAAAAAGTCAATTTAACACAAATGCAGCTGGCAGAAAAATTGGGTATCACCGATAAAGCAATATCAAAGTGGGAACGCGGAGTGTCAATGCCTGATACTTCAATAATGCTTGAGCTTTGTGATATTCTTTGTATCAGTGTAAATGAATTATTAAGAGGGGAGAAATTTGATATGGAAAATGATAATCAGAAAAATGAACAGCTTCTTTTAGAAATGGCAAAGGAATTGGAAAAGAAAAACAAAACGATATGGACATCAATGTGGGCAATTATGACCGTAAGTATGACGGCACTGTTTGCAGGTATCTTTCTTGCGGCTTTCCTGATACCCGAGGGAGTGTGGCAGCTTGTCACTATTCTCGTTATCTGCGTTGTGTTTTTGATACCGTGCTTCTATGCATTAAAGCTTGAAGTAAGCGTAGGTGCTTACAAGTGCGAAAAGTGCGGCCACGAGATAATACCTACCTACATGGAAGCACTTAATGCGATGCATCTGGGAACTACCCGTTATCTGAAGTGTCCAAAATGCAAAAAGCGCACATGGTGCAAAAAAGTATTAAAAAAGTAAATTCTGATTTGAGAACCGTAAAAGTTGCATCAGAGGTGCATCCTGCGATTATATTAAACCATCCTTTTCGGGTGGTTTTTTCTTTTTTATGGAAATTACTGATGCAGCATCTGATTTAATTTACGCTCAGCGTGAAAAAAACTCTCTTTCTGTGATATTGTAATTATTTTTATGATGTGTCACAATATAAACAGAAAGAGACGTCGCTTTCAATTAATAAAAAGAGGTTTTTGTAATGAAATTAAATATAGGTGATACTATTAAGAGACTCAGAAAAGAAAGAGAACTTACACAGGAAGAATTTGCAGACGTGCTTGGTGTATCCTGTCAGTCTGTATCACGTTGGGAAAACGATAGCTGTTATCCTGATATTGAACTGATACCTGTAATTGCAGACTTTTTCGGAATCTCCACAGACAGGCTTATGGGGGTTGATGAAACAAAAGAAAAGGAAGCGGTTAACTGTTATCTTGAAGCCTTTCAGAAAGCAATAAGTGTAGGTGACATCAATGAATGTATTGTTATTGCCCGTAAAGGTGTAAAGGAGTTTCCCAATAACTATGTTCTTCTTGATAAGCTGATGTATGCGCTTTTTGTTTCGGGGGATGATGACGGCAATATCCCCGAATGGAAAGAGAATATGGAGAAATATGATGCTGAGATAACGGCGTTGGGTGAAAGAATTATGAAATATTGTCCCGACATCAGTCTCAGGCTTGAGGCGGCATCAAGACTTGCATTCAATCATATTCTTCACGGAAGAAGGGAAATCGGCAAAAAGATATATGAAAGCTTCCCGCCGATGGAGCTGAGCCGTGAAAGACAGATGTGGTGGGCATTGGAAAAGGAAGAAAAGCTGCCTTTTTTGAGAGATACAATAAAGCAATGCTATGAATTCTTAAAATCGTTTATCTGGCTTTTAGCTGATTCGGATGTTGTTGATGTCGAAACGGAATTTATTGCAATAAATAAGATTTTTGAATTGGAAAAGCTCATTCTTGACGGCAACCGCCCGAAAAACGGTTGGGGTGATGTGTGGCTTGATTTCGATATAGCAAAGAGATATGCACTAATGGGGGATGCTGAAAACACATTCAAGCATCTGCACCTGGCTGTGGATGAAGCAAAGGCTTTTGATAACCGACCGGATGAACAAAAGTATACTGCCGTTTTAGTCGGTGAAATTACTGAAAGAAAGCTTGATTTTGAAACTGCTGACACCCGTCCTCTTTGTGAAATTCTTCGTGACAAATGGCTTATACATGACGAGCTTGACATGGTGCGTGACACAAAGGAATTTAAGTTAATAATTAAAGAACTCAGCTGAAACAGGAGAGCTTTGTCAGTATTTCTATCGATCACAGGTTCGAGTCCTGCGCATACACTTACCTTTTCAAAAATAACATATGAAACTAATTATATAAGTATTTATAAGTTTTGTCCCAAAACAGGCAAAAGCAAAGCTTTTGTCGGTGGTGCTTCGCACGATTATAAAGAATATGAATGAAGCGGGAGGCATCATAAAATGACACCCTGTGCAGAAGCTCTTGAGAAATCAAGGGTTTCTGCTGTTTTTAATATAGAGGAAATTTCCCGTTTTGTGAGTGATTTCGCTTATATCGAAAAATACCTGTTTGCTCCTAAAACCGCGGGACGAGGAGAAGGTTTGATATTTTTTTATTTTTCCTTGATTGTTTAGATTTGCAGATATGAAAAATTCGGAATAGTTGAATTCCCGAAAAGCTTATGTTAAGATTTATAGCAGAAAGCCGGGTGATTGTATGCAGTCTTTGAGCTCAAAAATACTTATGACAGCCTTGCGTATGATATTTCATTCTCCGTTTTCTGACAGTTCGAAACTATCAGACAATGCGGCAAAGCTGACAAAAGACAAAAAGTCAGGATATAAACCCTCAAAGAGCTTTACATATACAAAGCATTCTGTTGAAGATGTTAAATACGAAAAGATTATTAATAAGAATTGCAACACAGAAAAAGTTATATTGATGATTCATGGCGGTGGATTCAAAATTGAACTGAATGATTTTTACCGCAGGCTTGCCGAAAAATACAGTAATAAGTTTTTCGGTGCAACCGTAATAAATGCAGACTACGGAAGGTTCCCCGAGCATCAGCTGCCGTCACAGATGTACGATATCGTGAAAATATATCTGCATTTATTGAAAGAGGGAATAAACAATTCAGATATTATTTTTATCGGCGACAGTGCAGGTGCTACATTGGCTATGACATCTTCCTTATGGCTCAGAGATAATAATTATCCCTTACCCGGACACATCGTTTGCTTTTCTTTATGGGCGGACGCAACCTCAAGCGGAGATTCTAAAATCACAAATGCATATACTGACCCGTTTTACGGAATAGCTAAGCACAAAAAAATTGAAGATAATCTTCATTTATTAAGAAGAATATCAAAATATGTTCTGAATGTTGACAGGACTTCACCCTATATTTCACCCTTGTTCGGCAGCTTTGAAAAATTCCCCAAGGTAACATTGATATGCGGGACGGCAGAGCTTGATGAGAGCGACAGCGACAGAGTATATGACAAAATGAAAAATGCGGATGTTGATGCCCGGCTTTATAAATTCGAGGGTATGTGTCATTGCTTTCAGTTGTTTTCTTTTCTGCCCGAAAGCAAAAAAGCTTATGAGCTTGTAAAACAGAGGCTATCGGAGGATACAAAATGAAAATTCTTGATAACAGCGATAAATATTTGTTGCCCGTTTTGCCGGAGATTATTCTAAAAAAGCTGAATAAGAATGCCGATAAAATCAAGTTTATCGGCGGCGGCAGCTTCGGAAGAGTCTATAAGGCTGTGCTTTCAGACGGCAAAGTCATTGCAGTAAAGGCTTACCGGGTACAGGGTTCACAATACGAAGAGGCACAACAGCTTGAAATCCTGTCAAGGAACACAAGTGTAGCTATGCCCGAGGTTCTTTTCACTTTTAAGGATGAGAAAACAGCCGTTTTAGCTATGAGCTTTGTAGACGGACAGAATGTGCTGAATCCTATATTCTTACTTAAAAACAAAGAGCAGAAACAGAGATTTGCCCAAGCTGTTATTTCAGGAATGCTCGGGTGGCACAGTGTAACAAACGATAAATTCGGATCTTTGAAAGAGCCTCTTTATGACAGCTGGTACGAATACTACAAAAAAGAAAAGCAGGAGCCGTGGCTTTCCTCTTTGAAGGAATTGTCAGATAACGGAAAATTCAGCCGGAAAAAATTACAGCTTCTTCTGGATGCAACCCGGCTTTTTAACAGCCTGCCCGAAGAAAAAAGCACACCTGTACTTATTCACGGTGATCTTAACATAATGAACATAATGGCAGATTCCAAAACTTTGGAGCTTACAGCATTTATAGATCCTTGCGGCAGCATCTGGGCGGACAGGGAATATGATCTGTTCCAGCTTCGCAATATGTGGGGCGATGCCTACGGACTGTATGAAGAATATAAAAGGAGAGCAGGCTCATCGGAATTCACTGATTTCAGAGTTGCCTATTACGCTTCTATGCACGAAGCGGCAATGAGACTTAAAGGCGGTCTTATAATGCCCTTGTGGGAAGACTTAAATAATGCAAGACTTAAAAAAGAAATGAAAAAGCTGAAAGAAAAGATGTGATCTGATGAACATAGGTGAGCTTGTAACCGTTAAGACCATTGAGGATAAAAATGCCCTCAACGAAAAGCATACGCCCTACAGTGCTGAAATACGGTTGTTTTCCTGTGTTCAGCAAGGCGATATTGAATCTCTGATAACACAGCTTAAAAATCTTGATTCAATCGTCGTTATGGGACGTATGTCTGATGATGAGCTTATGCAGCACAAATATATGGCGGTAAGTACTATTACTCTCGCTACCCGATATGCTATTCAGGGCGGACTCGGCGAAGCTAAAGCCTATGAATTTTCAGACAGAGTTATAAAAACAATCGATAAGCTTACTGATAAAAATGAGATTTTTATGTGTCTGGGGCTTGAAATCGTAAAGCTGACTCAGGATGTAAAAAGAAACAAAAAGCAGCCTGAGTTTTCACCGCACATAAGAAATTGCATAAAGTATATAAATGAAAATCTCTATCAGAAAATCAGTGTGTCTTCTGCAGCAGATAATTGCGGAATATCAGCAGATTATCTGTCACAGATATTTAAAAAAGAAATCGGTGAAAACCTGAGTGCATATATTTTGCGGCAAAAGCTTGAAAAAGCTAAAATTTTATTGCTTGAAGGTGTTAACGAAAAGGATATATGCAACAAAATCGGTTTCTCATCTCAGACGTATTTCATAACCGTGTTTAAACGGTTTTATAAAATGACACCATCTGAATATATCAGAATAACAAAAATCAAGAATTAAATCAGTGTTCTCTTTTATGAGAGCAGAGCAATAATAATATGAACTTATCCTGACATAACAGCAAAGAATTATCTGATATTTTAAGTACAAAAATACAGAAGCCAAAAGACTGAATACGTTTGCAGGCAGGCTTTGGTATGAAAACAGCCGGAAAGGACATCATCCGATGTCCTTTTTAACTTATGGAAAAATCCTTTCCGTAAGCTAAAAAAGATTATATTGCCTCCCCGCCCCGAGGGGAAAGTAAAATTCCCTCCACCTGCTTCGCAGGCTGCAGGTGTTTCTTGTTCAATAAGCTTGCGTCATTCAATGAGCCCGCAGGCGAATTATATGCTAATTGCTCACAACGCGAGCAATTTCCTGTATAATAAAAAAGCGGACACAAAACTACTTTTATCCGTCAGTAGTTTTGTGTCCGGTTTTAATTATTTGTTTTTACTTAGCTTCGCAAATAGCATCCGCCAGCTCACGGCGTATGGTCTGAAGCAATATATCATCGGTGGTGTAGCTTGTAAGTGAATCTGTTATTTCCTGAATTTTCTGATCAACCCATTCGCTTCCCTTGATTTCCTCACAAATATTGAGGTAAGCATAGTCTTCCATACCGTCTGCAACGTTTTTGAGTCTCAGGGTTGCAACGGGCTCATCAATATCCATATATTTACCGGGATATATCAGACAGCCGTCACCGGCAGACTCATACTTGTCCCAGGTTTTTGAGGTTTCCCAGGGATTTCCTTTATCGCAATAAATGCTGTTCCAATACAGGAAGCCTTCAACATCTCTCTGATACTGCTGCCAGAATAAAATTCTGTGACGGATTGCGTCCTGATGAATAAAGAGATTGTTATAGTCGCCCGTAGGACCGCAGCATACATACCACCAGAGTCTTGAATTTTCATTTTCCTCAAGAGTGCTGTATAGCTTTTTATTGAAATCCTCTTCATTAAAAATATTTGAAATAGGACAGAGAATAGAGCTTTTATCACTCTGAAGCTCTGCTGAGGAGTATGTCGTTCCGCCTATTTCAACATCGGTTACAAAGAAGGGAGTAACCATATTGTAGCCGGGATACAGTCTTGCCAGATACTCTGTCATTTCGGTATATTTGTTATACTGTTCTTCATTCTGAGGCTCGTCAATGGGGTAGAAGAATGCCTTTTTTGCCCATTCCTCGTTGGAAGCAACTTTTTCATAATACTGTTTTAATAATTCTTCATCCTCAGTGTAGGGAATCTGGAAGGATTTGACGGCAGGATTGCTCATATAGGCATCTGCCTTTTCATCAAGAATATCATAGGGCAGTACATAGGCGCTTATATGATGCTCAAGCAGGAAATTATAATACTGTTCATAAATCTTCTCACGCTCGGCATCAAGGGAAGGTCTTAAGCCTCCGTTGCCGCCGTAGCCTGCAGCCTCATATCCCATCAGCTCCCAGAAGGTGTTGGAAAAAAGTCCCATTGCGCTTTCGGAGAAGTATTTTTCTTCAAGCACAAAATCACGCACCTCGGATTTTATTTCTTTTGAGAGAATTTCCTTATCGTTTTCGTCAAATATCTTAAGAGTTGCCGTATATTCACCGGCAGGAGTTTCCTTTTCGCTTACGGTTTCGATGTAGAATATTGTAAGCTCATTTTCGGTAAGCTCTATACTGTTGTTTTCCGAAACAGGGACAAGTCCGTCAGGATACATATCGGTGAATTTATTTGTACCGTATGCAGGAACCTCAACGAAGCGTTCGTTAAAAATTCTTACGGGGATGCTTTCACCGCTGCTGTTGGAGAAATCGCTGCAGCTGATGCTTATTTTTTTATCTGCCTTATCCGAATATATGGCTAACTGGAAAGCCTCGCGTTCATTTTTTGCAAGAGATATACTTATATCGGTATCCTTGCCGAGATTGTCACGGGGCTGGAGTTTTTCCGTTGAATAAGCAAAATCATAATATATGTTTTTATCATCAGTTTTCGTGCCGCCCTGAGAAACGAAAGCACGGTAAGCGGGATATAAGCTCTTATATACCGGAATAATATGTTCAAGCTCAACTAATCCGTAAATACAGGGCAGTATAATAAGTATTGCCTGGAAAAGAGGCATAATTTTAATTCTGAAGGCATTTTTCAGAAAAACACACAGAACAATACTTATCATAAGTCCGAGTACAACATAAGTTACCGTTATTGCAAACTGATTTGACGGCATTTCCATAAGTATATTATCAAGATGTCCGTTCATGCCTAAAACATTGTTGAGAATCAGCGTAAGCACAAAAAGGACAAGTATATATACTAATGTGGAAACAAAGGTTTTTATTATAAGCTTAGGTGTGCTTTTTTCCTTTAACAGCAGGGTAAATACTGTCAGGGCACAGAATGCAAGGCATGAGAGTGCAGCTGAGGTATAAAGTAAGCCTAATTTGGTCCAGGGGAGATATTCACGGTGATAAATCAGCAGCGAAGCAATAAGAATAATAAGACTCAGTGCAGCTCCTGAAAAAGAAATAATTTTCCGTTTTTTTTCTGTTATCTCTTTCATAATAACACCTCACAAATCGTTTTTTTTATTCTATCACAAAACGGCAAAAGTTATATATTGCAAATATAAACAAAAAAAATAATATTATTTTGTACACATTCTGTAATATATGTGTTATAATTAATATGATAGATTTCTGCGCGGAATACTGCAGCGGGTGAGCTTTTAAGAATACTGCTCAGAAGACAGGCAGTGAAATTTTCCCGGAGAAGTAATTCATATACGATAAAATGAAAGAGTGATGGTATGGATATTAATGTTCTCGGTAATATTTTTTCGGGGATTTTTGATCCTCTTGTGACAAGAAAAATTACAAAGGGTCCCAAGAATCCGAAAAAGATTGATTTATCAGAATTCGAGCTTGTGTTTGAGGATAATTTTGACGGGGATAAGCTTGATGAAACAAAATGGCATGAACACCCCTTTTTCAATACTGAGACAGGCGCAAGAAAAGGCGGTCTGTGGTCACCCTCTCAGGCTCTTATTATTGATAATCAGCTTCATATACGAACCGAATATAAGGAAGACGGAGAATACGGTGCAGGTTATTATACCGAAGCCATTGATACCTCGGGGCTTTTTGAACAGAAGTTCGGCTATTTTGAATGCCGCTGTCTTCTTCCTGCCGCCGAGGGGCTGTGGGCTGCCTTCTGGCTTCATTCCATGAAGGTGGGAAAAGGCTTTTCGGGTAAGGACGGAACCGAAATTGATATTTTTGAATCTCCCTTATATAGGCGTAAGAAAATAAGAAATTCCGTGGTGTCAAATCTTCATTATAACGGCTACGGTATTGACGGAAAATCAAAAAGGCTGGGCGCATTTGCCGTGAATGATCCTTATAATACCTTTAATACATACGGACTTGAGTGGAACGAAAAAGAATATATTTTCTATATCAACGGTGTTGAAACCTGCCGTTCATCCTTCGGCGGTGTTTCTCAGAATGAGGAGTTTATGATTCTTTCCGTTGAGGTCGACGGAGTAGGCGGAAAGCCTGTTTTCGGCTGGTCGGGAAATATTGAAAAAAATCCCGTGGGTACGCTTCCCGTTGATTTTGTGATAGACTATGTAAGGGTCTATCAGCAAAAGAAAAAATAACAGAAATTTTGTTGTTAAAAGTGTAAAAGCATAGAAAGAAGCCGCTTCTCTTTGTCAGAGGGCGGCTTTATGTATATTGTTGACAATCTGTTTATTTTTTTGCTACAATTAAAAAAGGAGGGATATTTATGAAGAAAAAATTACTTATTGCGGTTCTTTCTGTGGCTGTTCTGCTGGCGGCAGCGCTCGGTATTTTATATTATAATGGTTATTTTGAAATGGATTTATATGATTATGATGAGTCTCTTTATGAATCTGAAGGGGACTGGGTATATTCTGTTTATGACGGATATGCGGAAATAGACAGCTGCAGAAGAATTGCGGGATCAAGGCTTGAAATTCCCGACACTCTCGGCGGCTATCCCGTTAAGAGCCTCGGCTGGGGCTTTATCAGTGATGACCAGGCAAAGAGAATTAAGGAAATAACCGTTCCGGATTCTCTTACCTATTTCAGAAAGCACAATTTTATAACAACTGCCTGGTATAAGAATCAGCCTGACGGAATAGTTTACCTGGGAAATATTGCGATAGACATAAAAGGGGAGCTTACTGACGGAATACTTCTGATTAAAGAAGGTACAAGAGTTATTGCGGGAAGCGCCTTTAGCGGTGAAGAGGCAATTACCGAAGTTATTCTTCCCTCAACTCTTGAAGTTATATGCAGAGATGCCTTTACGGATTGCGATAATCTCGAAAAAATCAATATTCCCGATTCTGTTCAGGAGATAGGCTCGTGTGCTTTCGAAAGCTGCGAAAAGCTTAAAACCATAGAAACAAATAATACAAAAGCCTTCATACAGGGCTCTTCTTTATACGGAACGCAGTGGCTGGCAGATCAGAAGGGCGATCAGATCTCTCTTTGCGGCAATCTTCTTTTATATACGAAGGAAGACAGCGCCGGTGAAGATGTTTTTATAGAAGAGGGAACAGGAAGAATCAGCAGCTTCGCCTTTGAGCTTTGTGAAAATATGGGTGTTATTCATATTCCTGAGAGTTGCACCGATATCAACGAATGGGCTTTTCAGGATTCATCCTTCAAGGGCTTCCGTGTAGACGGAAACAACAAAAAATATATGTCGGATGACCGGGGCAATCTTTTTTCAAAGGATAAGACAAAGCTTATAAGATATGCTGCTCTTGATCAAAGCACGGAGTTTATCGTGCCCGACAGCGTAGTATATATTGCCGATGAGGCCTTTTCAAATGCAGAGTATCTTGAAAAAGTCTGCATTCACGAACGGGTGGAGTATATCGGCGAAGATGTATTCTTCAAAGCGTCAGCACTTGAAAATATTGAGGTCTCTGAAGATAATTCCGTTTATAAGAGCGTTGACGGTGTGTTATTCAATAAGGAAGGAACCCTTCTTATTTCCTATGTAAACGGTAGCGGCAGTAAAAGCTACTCAATTCCCGACGGAGTGACGAATGTCAATGACTGGGCATTTCAGCACTGCGAGTCTATTGAAGAAATCGTTATTCCCGATTCCGTAGAAAGAATGGGCTCAATTCTCAGTTGCAAGAATCTGAATACAAGCGGACTTGTTTCAGACAGAGAAGAATTTATTTCTGATATTTATCTTCAGAACTGCGGTTTTGACTATACAGAGGAATAATTGAAGCGACTTTCATTAAAAAGAAAAACGCCATAAAAACAAAGCACAAGGCTGTATCAGGGCAGCCTTGTGCTTATCTATTTGTTTTGTTATTCTTCAATGGTCCATTTCTGCTGCATTATAACTGCGGGGGTATAATCGTTTTCTCTTGTGTAGAAGACGGTCAGCATTTCTTTATTGTCAAGCTCAATTGTACAGGGATAGCCTAAATCGTCGGAATTCTTACCCTCAAAAATAACGCTTTCTCTGCTCCAGGTCTTGCCGCCGTCAAGACTGAAAATTGCCCATATTCCGTAGGGCTTTTCTCTGTGTGAAAAGGCAGAAATGAGCATACCCGATGAATGCATAAATAAATGAGAGGGAGCTCCGTCGGTGTCGCCAATAATCTGCTTCGGCTTTGTCCAGGTCACACCGTTATCTGTGGATTCTGTCTGAAAAAGGCTTAAGTATGAATCTTTGTCGCCCTCGGCTCGCAGATGGCATATTATTTTTCCGTTTTCAAGCTGAATTGCATCGGGCTCAAAGAAATAAATGTTGCTGAATTCCTCATATTCATAAATTTTCATATCCCCGCGAAGAGTCATTTCCCCGGTTTCGGTATTGAGGGTATGTGCTTCAATGCGGTTGTGACTGCCAAGCCTTCTTCCTATCCACAAAACCGTGCCGTCATTCAGCACAATGGGACCGTGAGGGGATGAAACAGGGGATTTATATATTCTGCCGAAGGTTTTTCCGCAGTCGCGGCTTATTCTGAAGGTGATGCCCAGATCTCTTTCTTCTTCCTCGGGAGAAACTGAATTTATATAGTCAAGACATTCCTTTGTCTGAGGCATATTTTCTCTCTGGAATTCCAGGGTGTTATTAAAGGATGTGACAATAAGTCCCTTTTCGCCGAAAACCGTAAGCCCCACATCTCTGTCATCCAGCACGGTATCAATTACGGGTGCGGGCTCAGAATAGGTTTCTCCGTTGTCGTCGCTGAAGGAGATTACTCCCTTCCCGAAGGGGCATATGTGCTCTACTCTGTAGCCTGAGGCGCCGACACAGATTTTTCCGTTCTGAAGCCTTGCTATTGTGGGCCAGGCGAAATAATTACGGCTGCTTTCGTTATTTGACATAACAATTCCGGGAGAACCGATAAGTCTGATTTTCAAAAAAATCACCTCTTAAAAAGTCTGAATTTATTTCAGATGCATAAATACGGAAAACATACCGTTTTCTGCCTTGAATTCATAGAAGCCGCCTGCCTTGCTGCAAAGTGCGGCTATTGATTTTGTTCCGAAGCCGTGTCCGTCTCCGTTTTTGGTTTCGGGAATGCCCTTGCTGTTGAAGCTCACTTCACCTTCAAAGCTGTTTCTCACCATAATGATAAACTGAGGCTTTGACAATACCTTGATTTCGATTTTTCGTTTTTCCTTCGGGAGCTTTTCACAGGCATATATTGCGTTTTCAACGGCATTTGCCAGTGCTGTTGCCAGCTCGCTTTCCTTTACCCGGAAGGTATCGGGAAAATCAAAGCCGAGCTTCAGTTCGATGTCAGACGCTTTCGCTTTGTTTATGTAAACGGAAAGAACGGCATCAAGCACAGAATGCTGACAGTATTTTATTACTCTCGTTTTATCTATATCCTCCCGGTATTCGGAAATGAGAATTTTAAGTTCTTCATATTCTCCGTCCTCTACCAAGCTTGCGATAGTTTTCAGCTTGTGGTGGAAATTGTGTCTTTCTTCCCGGAATTTATCGTTTGCTGCACTCAGCTCTTCAACTCTTTCAAGAATGTTTGTTGTCTGCACCTTAATCAGGTTTTCTTCCTCCGCCTTTTCAAAGCTGAGCTGCTGACGGCGCAGAGTTGTGATAATATGCAGATAAATAACCGGCATAAGAATAAACATCAGCACGAGTGCGGGAATCTGCTCAGGTCTGTTTGTTACTGCGTCGGGATAAGACATAATAAGAGTGATTGCCACATAAAACAGCACTCCGATTACGGCAAATATTCCCCAGCCCTTCTTGGTTCTTGACTGAACATCAAGATAGACGGTACGAAGCTTTTTCCATATAACAATTTCAATAAGCGGTAAAACAATAAGCCGCACAAGAAACATAACAAGGTGAGATTCATTGGTGGTATAAAAATCAAGTATATTTGTTATATACACTATTTCAAGTACGGTTGTGTCTATCATACAGAAGGTAAAAAAGAAACGCCCGTCACGGTATTTTGATAAAAACCAGAATACAATACAGCTCGGAAGGGAAAGTGAAACAAGCATCAGAGTTGAGTAGCCTTCAAACCCAATCTTCACAAAGAGCAAAAGATTCACTATTATAAGCGGTATCATAGTGCCGAGTGTGATATACAATGTCTTTTTCTTTTCATAGCGTGACTCAAAAAGAAACATAAACATAATGAGCGTGTGAACCATTGCCCACAGTATGGATATATCTCTTAATATTTCCATTGTTATATCTCCTCGCTGAATAAATATTCCGACCATATTCCTCTGAGCTTACGGCAGTTTTTTTCTCCCAGATGCGTACGGTATGTGTTGCCGAAGGAAAGATAATCGCTGCCGATTTCCGAAAGATAATCAAGATTAACCAGCATACTCTGAGAGCATATACAGAAACGGCTGTCATTCAGGAGTTCATCCATAGCCTGTGAAAAGGTGGTGCGAAGTGTTATCGAATCAACGGTCACACCGTTTTCAAGATAAAACCTGATGCATCTGTCATGAAGCTCTGCACACATAATTTTATCATAGCTCAGCTTCAGGGTCTTTTCCTTTGTTTTAACGGTGAGCTTTTTGTCTTTTCTTTTGTTAATTGCTTCCGCCGCATCATCAACCGTTTTAAAGAATGCCTCACGGCTTATGGGCTTTATGATATAGTCGAAGGCTCTTACTCTGAAGGCATCAAGGGAGTATTCTGCACTTGAAGTAAGATAGATAATCTTTCCGTCATAGCCTTCCTCACGAAGCTTTTTACCAAGCTCAATACCGTTTGTGTTCGGCATAACAATATCAAGAACATAAATGTCAAAGCCGCCTGTTTTCCGAGCACTTTCAAGAAGGTCATCCGGGTGTGAGAACATCTCAAACTGAGTCCTATGCTCTTTTGAGTACTCCTCAGCAAGGGCTTGTATTTCAGCAAGACAGCTCTTTTCATCATCACATATTGCAATTTTCATTAACTCACCAACTTGGATTTCAATCTGATATATTTTATCACATATCAGAAAAAATGTCGATAAATATTTAAAAATCCGTTTAGTGAAACCTTGTAAGTGCAATAAATTACGAAGTGAAAGCGTAAAAAACGGCTAAATATACGCAAAAAGTGACTGAATTTACGCAGGGCGACCCAAAGGCAAAGTTTTATGCTATTATTTAACAGTATTAAAATGCAAAAGAATCTGTAAAGAAAGGAGAAAATTTTGCCTATGACAAGAAGCGTTAGGGTTGCTGTTTGCGGACACCTTCCTACAGCCTGTGATTACTTGCTGAAAACAGGAATGGTAAATATTGAAAGCTTTACATCAGCCACGGAAATGCCAAGTGAAACCAACTATAACTTAATTCTGGTTTATGCCCCCCAGGGGGAAGGGCTTCTCAATACCCGCTATTCTTGTAAGGCATCAGAAACCGACGGGGAAAAGAGTGTCCCCGTAAGACTTTTAAACGAGCCTTGCTGTAAATCGGCACTCATTGAGCTGAAATCAATGGTGCGCAGAATTTCGGCAGAAATGGAAACAAAGGCTGTCTAAATGCAGAACGCAGAGTGCAGAACGCAGTGTGCTCTGCAAACAACAAGAAATTTTTTGCAAAGTGTAATTGCAAAGTGTAAAACAAAGAAACAGAACTAAAACAGAGTGTATATATTAAAGCAGATGCTGACGGCTAAACCCGTTCTGCGTTCTGCGTTCATCACTCTGCACTCTTAAAAGGAGGAAAATAAACAAATGAAAAAATTCTTATCAATCATGCTCACTGTTTTAATGATTGTGACTATGATTCCCTTCACTCCCGTTGCTTTTGCGGCGGAGACGGCGGATGATATCACAGTCACTATTGACACGGGTGCATCCGTTACCTTGAAGGATACCGACGGCGACGGCTACTATGAAATCGGCACAGCCGACGAGCTGTATGCCTTTGCGGGAGCAGTCAATGGCGGTAATGCCACTGTAAACGGTGAACTTACCGCAGATATCACGGTCAACAAAAATGTGTTGACTGCGGACGGTGAACTCAACGGCGACGGTTCGGGGTTCAGAACATGGACACCTATCGGTACTTCTTCCGACGGATGTAATTATAGCGGCATCTTTGACGGTGCAAAGCACGAGATCTCCGGCTTATATGTCAATACAGGATATGGAGATACTGTAGGTCTGTTCGGCTATGTGGGTGCCGAAGGCACAGTGAGTAATGTGGGCATTATCGATTCCTACTTCAGAGCCACCTTATATGTTGGCGGCGTGGTTGGCAAATTGGTAGGCGGTACTATACAGGGCTGCTACAACACGGGCACTATAAGTGCTAAATTCTACGATGGCGGCGGTGTGGTTGGTTATATAGTAGACGGCATTGTACTGGATTGCTACAACACGGGTTCTGTCAGTGGTGAGAAGAATATCGGTGGTGTGGTTGGTCATTTCGACGAAGGTAGTATGCAGAACTGTTACAACACGGGCAGCGTCTACGGTCTTGATAACTACGTAGGCGGTGTGGCAGGTTTCAGACGTAATGCCGCTATCGTAACAAATTGCTATTATCTCAGCGGCTGTGCAAAAAACGCAATCGGTTCTCAAATGTACGGTTTCGGTTATTATGAGACCTGGGTAAATGAGGATGAAGCAGGCGTCACAACTGCCAAGAGCGCTGATTGGTTTTCTTCAAAAGAGCTTTGTGCCGCAATCGGCTATCATCATGGACCGGATGTAGCAAACGGCTTCTGTGACTTTGGCGACTATGAGTCCGCTGTGCTTAACGCAGACGGCTACTACGAGATCGGCAATGCAGGTCAGCTCTTCTGGTTCGCAAACTACGTAAACACTGTTGACAGAACAGCAAATGCAGTTCTTGTGGCAGACATCGACCTTGAAAACAGACCCTGGACACCCATCGGTTCCACGGGTGAAAACAACAACAACTTCCGCGGTATCTTTGACGGACAGAATCACACCATCGAAGGTCTTTATGTTGAAGGCGGCAGAGCGGGGCTTGGCTTCTTCGGTGAAGTCAGAACCGGTACAGTCAAAAACTTCACTATCTACGGTGAGGTAGTTGCTAACACCCAGGTCGATTATATCGGCGGGGTTATCGGCTCTGTCTGCGGCCTCAACGGTGAAAATGACCTTGAAAGAAACGGTGCGATTATTCAGAATATCACTTCTTACGTAAATCTTACCGCAAAGGCACACGGCATTGGTATGATCGGCGGCTTTGTGGGATACGCAAATCATCAGAGCCTTATTGAAAACTGCTCCTGGTACGGCACCTTTGATGCAGGAATTTACCGTGTGGACTCGGGCGCCGGCGGATTTATCGGCAAGATTCAGGAGAATACCAGTGAAGTTACTATCCGTAACTGCGGAGCATACGGTACAATAAAGACAAATTACGCAGGTGACTATAATAACACCGCAACCATTTATATGGGCGGATTTTTAAGCTTTACCAATACGAACGCAAAGACTACCCTTGAAAACTGCCTGTTTGCAGGTAAGTTTGAGCGCGGTGAAAATCTGACCGATGAGGCTTTTCTTGGTGCATTCGGCACGGTTCGCAGCGTTAAGGCCATAGTGAATTGCTATTATCTCGGTGATGACGGTCTTGAAGCGGTGCACAGCGATTCAAATCTGAAACCCGGTAGTGATAACGTAGAGATCACAAAGGTAACAGCCGAACAGCTCAAGTCCGGCGAAATTGCATACAAGCTGCAGGGCGAGCAGACTAAGCATTTCTGGGGTCAGAATATCGGCACAGACAGCGTCCCCGTACTCGGCGGTGAAAAGGTTTACTACGGCTACACATCCTGCGCTGATGAAGTTATGGTTTATTCAAACGACAGTTCTGTAAGTGCTGCAAATCCTGCTCACGTATGGGGTGAAGGCGTACTTACAAGACCCACAAAGACTGAAGAAGGCTATTACACATACACCTGCACAGCCTGTGGTGAGGCTACAAAGACTGAAGAAGTTGAAAGAGCTGCAAACTATGATGACTATGAGAAGGCTCTTGAAGACCTTCGCGCATACCTCGACAGCGATATGCTTACCGATGAAAACAAGTCTTACATTTCCGAGTGGCTTGCAACCTATGATACCGATGAAGCCTTTAGTTTCATTGCAGGCGAAGAAGAAACCGTTCAGATGTATATTGATGCAACCGCATATTATGCTTCTGAATTTGAAACCGCAATTCAGAATTGTCTTGCAGGCAACCATTCAGGAAATGGTGACTACTGTGAAGTCTGCGGTGCATATATTCACACCTGTGACTTTACAGGCGAATGGGAATATGATACGGGTAAGCATTGGAAGGAATGTACCTGTGGTCTCATAAGTGAAGAAGGCACTCACACCGGCGGTAAAGCCACCTGTACCGAAAAGGCAGTCTGTGAAACCTGCGGTAATGAATACGGTGAAGTTGATGCTGATAATCACGATTGGTCAAACAATGACGGCATCTGTGCAAACGGCTGCGGTACTGAATGCGCACACGAAAATCAGACAGGTAATGTTTGTGAAATCTGCGGCATAGAGCTTCACACCTGTGACTTTACAGGCGAATGGAAGGCTGACAGTGAAAAGCACTGGAAGGAATGCGAATGCGGTCTTCTGAGTGAAGAAGGCACTCACACCGGCGGCGAAGCCACCTGTACCGAAAAGGCAGTCTGTGAAACCTGCGGCAATGAATACGGTGAAGTTGATGCTGATAATCACGATTGGTCAAACGGTAACGGTATGTGTGCAAACTGCGGTGAAGCAGACCCTGATGCAATAGCGTCTGTCAGCAAGAACGGAAATGTAATCGGATGCTATACAGATCTGAAAGAAGCTTTTAATGCAGTTGCGGGCTGTACTGAAGACGATAAAGCTGTTGTGAAGCTCCTGGATAATATAGATGTTGGTAAAGACTATATTAAAATTAACTCAGGTGTGTTCACTTTTGAGCTTAACAGTAAAACCATGAGCGGTAGAGATTTAGTATTGTACATAATTGACGGGGCAGCTGTTACCGTTCAGAATGGTGCTATCAACAGAATCAATTCTTATGATGATTACGGCACTGCGCTGGCAATAACTGAAGCCACGGCATCTGTTATCAACTGCGCTGTTACCAGCGATGCTGCAATGAGCTGTGGTGTCAGTGTCGGCGAATTGGCTACCGTTGAGATAATTGACAGTACCGTCAGCGCAGGTCTTCGCGGTCTGTATGTTGATTATGGCGGCCATGTGACTGTCAGCGGTGACAGCGAAATCACAAGCAATATAAACGGTATTGAAGTTTTTAACGATTCCACAGTAGAGATCAGAGGCGGTACCATCATAGCTCCCGAGTATGGTGTGTATTCAGATGGCAGCCCTGTAACAATCAGCGGCGGTACTATTTGCGGTGATATTGGGGACTTGTATGCGGATAACTATTACTATAAAGGTAATCCCTTTAAGCTGATTTGCAGTGAAGGTAAGGATGAAGGTCCTTCTTTCTCCGATGGCATTACTGTTGTGGGAGTGTCTCTTAAAGAAATTGTCGGTGAAGGCTTTGCATACTGGCAGGACGGTAAGATGATCGTTCCCGAGGAAGGACAGAATAAAATTCTCGGTAATGTGGTTATCAAGGCTGAATGCACACACGAAAATCAGACAGGTAATGTTTGCGAAATCTGCGGCATATCACTTCACACCTGTGACTTTACAGGCGAATGGAAGACTGATGCAGATAAGCATTGGAAGGAATGCGAATGCGGTCTTATCAGTGAAGAAGCCGGACATTCATGGGAATTCGGTGAATGTACAGAATGCTCATATGCTTGCGAACACTCCTTTACAAAGTATACCGAAACAAAGGCTCCTACCTGCACTGAAGCAGGCGAAGAAGCTGCTTCCTGCGATCTCGGCTGCGGTGTTGTAAACACAAGAGAAATTCCTGCAACAAACCACAAGGACACTCTCGTACAGGTAGAAGCACAGGCACCCACTTGTACCGAAATCGGTTGGGATGCATACGAATACTGTACAGAATGCGACTACACAACCTATAAGGAAAAAGAAGCTCTTGACCACGATATAGTTATTGACGAAGCAGTTGCTCCCAAGTGCGATGAAACAGGTCTCACTCAGGGTCAGCATTGTTCCCGTTGTGATGCTATGACTATCATTCAGGAGGTCGTTCCGGCAACAAACCACAAGGACACTCTCGTACAGGTAGAAGCACAGGCACCCACTTGTACAGAAATCGGCTGGGATGCATACGAATACTGCACAGCCTGTGATTACACAACCTACAAGGAAATTCCCGCATCACACAGCATCGTAACAGTAGAAAAGAAGGATGCAACCTGCACAGAAGCAGGCTATGAAGCATACGAATACTGCACAGCCTGTGATTACACAACCTATAAGGAAATTCCTGTTGCAGGACATACCGAAGAAACCGTTAAGGGCTATGCCGCAACCTGTACAAAGGCAGGTCTTACAGACGGCGTTAAGTGTGCGGTATGTGATGCAGTTATCACAGCACAGCAGACAATTGATCAGCTTGCTCATAAGGACGAAGACGGCGACTTCCTTTGTGATTACGGCTGCGGACACGAATTCGAGAAGCCTGCTGATCCCGACCTTCCCGAAGAACCTGAAGATCCCGAAGAACCCGAAGATCCCTCAGACAAATGTGACCACCTTTGCCACAAGTCAGGCTTCTTGGGCTTCATCTGGAAGATAGTAAGATTCTTCTGTAAGCTCTTTAAGATCAATCCCGTATGCGAATGCGGATTGGCTCATTATTAATAAAGCACTGTTTACAATGCATTATTGATATAAACAGATACAAAACCGGCGGGGACACAATCAATCCCCGTCGGTTTTTTCTTTTTTGTTTTTTTCAGAAAAATATTTATTTTCCTATTTCTGTATGCTATGATTCTGTTGTAATCCGATAAAAGGGAGCTTTTTTATGACAAACAGAGAGCGTGCTATGAATATTCTTCATTATAAGGCTGCTGACCGTCTTCCTGCGGTGCATTTCGGCTATTGGGGCGAGCTTCTGACCGAATGGGCAGAGCAGGGAAAAATTCCCCGAGAGCTTGCCGGAAATGTGGGTGACGGCAACAACAACGACAGAGAGCTTGACCGTCTTATAGGCTGGGATTTCAACTGGTCATATACAAGAGGGGCAAATAACGGTCTTTCTCCCCGTTTTGAAGAAAAGGTGCTTGAGGTTCTGCCCGACGGCACAAAAAGAGTGCTGAACGGTGTGGGAGTTATAGAAAGAATAAAGCCCGGTATCACATCAATTCCCTCTGAAGACGACTATCTTCTTAAGGACAGAGATGCCTTTGAAGCTCTATTCAGACCGAAAATGCAGTATTTCCCCGAAAGAGTTGATCTTGAATATTTCAGAAGCTTCAATGAAACCCGAGACAAAGACAGACCTGTCGGTATTAATCTGGGAAGCGTGCTGGGAAGCATACGTGATATGACCTCGGTTATCGGAATGAGCTATCTTCTCTATGATGAGGATGAGGATTTATTTGCAGATATTGTTGACACATATGCCGAGATGCAGTATCAGTGTGTGAAGGCTATTCTTGAAACAGGTGCTGAATTTGATTTTGCCCATTATTGGGAGGATATCTGCTTCAAAAACGGTCCTCTTCTTTCTCCCGAGATATTTGATGAGCTGTGCGCAAAGCATTATAAGAAGAGAAATGACCTGTGCCGGCAATACGGTATTGATATCATTTCTCTCGACTGCGACGGAGTGACCGAAAAGCTTCTTCCCACCTGGTTCAATAACGGAGTGAACACAATGTTCCCCATTGAAATAGGGGTATGGGGCGATCAGTTTGAGCCTGCCAGAAAAAAATACGGCAAGGGAATGCTCGGTGTGGGCGGAATGGATAAAACCGCCCTGAGAAAGGACAAGGCGGCAGTTGATAAAGAGATTGAAAGAATAAAGCGTCTTGTGGCAGAGGGAGGCTTTATACCCTGTCCCGACCACAGGCTTATGCCCGGCACAAAATTTGAGCTGGTGCAGTATTATGCGGAAGAAATCAAAAAAATAAAAATCTGACATAAAAAAGGAGAAGAGTTATGAGCATTTTTGCGGAAATATCTGATAATCTTCAGAGGGGTAAGCATAAAATCGTCAAGGAGCTTGTGGAAAAGGCTGTTGAGGACTCTGTACCTGCCTCACAGATTCTGAATGAGGGCTTACTTGCAGGTATGAATATCATCGGCGAAAAATTCAAAAATAACGAAATATATGTTCCCGAGGTGCTTATTGCCGCAAGGGCTATGAACACAGGCATGCAGGTGCTGAAGCCGCTTCTCACACAAGACGGTGTGCAGGCAGCAGGAAGGGTATGCATCGGAACAGTTCAGGGCGATTTACACGATATCGGAAAAAATCTTGTTAAAATGATGCTTGAGGGCAAGGGAATTGAGGTTATTGACCTGGGCACGGATGTGTCCCCCGAAGCTTTTGTGAATACTGCGATTGAAGAAGAATGTCAGATAATATGCTGCTCGGCACTTCTCACCACCACAATGGATGTTATGGCAGATGTTGTGAAGTGTGCGAAGGATGCAGGCATCAGGGATAAGGTAAAAATTATGGTAGGCGGTGCTCCCGTTACCGATGAATTCTGTGAAAAAATCGGTGCGGACAAATACACCTCAGATGCAGCAAGTGCGGCTGATGCTGCTATAGAGCTGCTGAAAAAATGAATATAGAAAAATATCTTGATGATTCTCTTATTTTTCAGAAAAAAATAATACCGTCGGCTGAAATTCCTTTTTCGCCTGAGGTGGTTGAAATGTGCAAGGCCAACCGATGCGGAAAATACGGCACCTGCTGGACCTGTCCTCCCGGGGTTGGCACGCTGTCTTCTCTTGAGAAGAAAATAAAAGGCTTCGGGAATGCTCTTGTGTTCACCTGTAAATATATCCTTGAGGACAGCTTTGATTTTGACGGTATGATATCGGGTCAGAAAAAAACAAAAGAGGTTCTCGTAAAAATAATTGATGCTCTTAATGCCGACGGAGAAAAATTTATGGCACTTGGCTGTGAGGGCTGCGGTATATGTGAAAGCTGTACCTATCCCGATGCTCCCTGCCGTTTTCCCGAAAAAGCCGTGCCGTCGGTGGAGGCCTGCGGAATAAATGTGGTCGAGCTGGCAGAAAAGGCAGGTATAAATTATAACAACGGTGCTGATACCGTAACTTATTTCTCTGTTATTTTATGGTGACAATATGAAAAATAAAGTAGTCCGTCTTTTAAGCAATAAAGAAAAAACCGTACCCATTCTGTCCTTTCCCTCTGCTTCTATGCTCGGTGTGAGTGTAAAGGAGCTGATTTCATCATCTGATATGCAGCTTCAGGGAATGAAGCTGATCTCGGAATGCTTCAACACGGGAGCTGCCGTGGGGATGATGGATTTATCCTGTGAGGCCGAAGCCTTCGGAGCAAGGGTTCGTTTTTATGATGAGGATGTTCCCGCTGTTGAAGAGGGGATAATTGATGATATTGCGGATGTCTGCGGTATCAGAGTGCCGGAGGCGGGTGATGGCAGAACGGGCATTTTTATTGAAGCAGTAAGAAGAGCAAAGGAAGAGATAACGGATAAACCCGTTTTTGCAGGAGTGATAGGACCCTATTCTCTTGCAGGCAGGCTTTTTGATATGACAGAGCTTATGATGGAATGCTACGACAGTCCCGAAGAGGTGAAAGCTCTTCTTTCAAAGGCAAGTGAATTTCTGAAAAAATATATAAAGGCTTTTAAGGCGGCAGGTGCAGACGGTGTTATTATGGCAGAGCCTGCAGCAGGACTTTTGTCGCCCTCATTGGCTGAAGAGTTTTCTATGCCCTTTGTGAATGAAATTTTCAATGAAGTAAACAGCGATGATTTTGTTATCTGCTACCATAACTGCGGAAATGCGGCAGGAGATATGCTTGATATGATAGCCCGTCTTGATGCGGATATTATTCATTTAGGAAATGCAATTGACCTGAAAAAAGCACTTGAGGCTCTTCCCTCTGAAAAGCTTATAATGGGAAATGTTGATCCCCTGCTTCTGAGAAGAGGCGCACCCGACGAGGTGAAGGGGGATGTTGAAAGAGTGTTCAACGAATGCTCTTGCTATGATAATTTTATGATTTCAACAGGCTGTGATGTGCCTGCTGCTTCCCCGCGGGAAAATATCAATGCATATTTTGAAAAGGTAAAAGAGCTTTATGCATAAGGTAAGTATAAACGGAAAAACAGAATATGCTCCGACGGGCACACTTTTATCAGATTTATTGAAAAAAACAGATGCTGATATTTCCCATCCCTGCGGGGGACTGGGTATTTGTAAAAAATGCACGGTCATGGTAAACGGAAGGGCTGAGCTTTCCTGCCGTTACCGTATTGGATCCGATATTACGGTAATTCTTCCCGAAAAAGAGGAGATTGTGTCTCTGCCGGGGGAATATGAAGAGGGCAGAATTACGGAAAATCTCTGCTTTGTTCTGGATATCGGTACCACAACTCTTGCACTCGCTCTTGTTTCTGTTGATGAAAAAAGAATAATAAGGGTGCTTAATCGCACCAATCCTCAGAGAAAATTCGGTGCGGATGTTATTTCAAGAATTGATTATTGCAGAAAAAACGGTGTGAGTGAGCTGCAGCGCGTACTGATTGAAGAAATCAATTCCATGGCGGCAGAATTCAATGCGGAAAACGCCGGTATTCTTTATGCTTCGGGCAACACAACCATGCTTCATATTTTTTTCGGTGCCGACCCTTCGGGAATGGGTGTTTCCCCCTACACTCCCGTTTTTACTGAAAGCCGCAGGGAAGAGGCTGAAAAAACGGGCATCCGGTGTGTGAAGGAGATTATTTCCCTGCCCTCGGTTTGTGCTTTTGTGGGTGCGGATATTACGGCAGGTCTTATTTTTGCCGACAGGCCCTCAGAAGGCAGATTCAATCTTCTTGTTGATCTCGGAACAAATGCGGAAATAGTGCTTTATTCTGCCGATTCCGCAATCTGCACCTCTGCAGCTGCAGGGCCCTGCTTTGAGGGAGCAAATATTTCCTGCGGAATGAGTGCGGTAAAAGGTGCAATATATGCCTGTGATGAAAACGGCTTTTCTACCGTAGGCGGTGAAAGGGCAAAAGGAATATGCGGTACGGGGCTTGTTGATATAATAGCCCTGCTCTTAAAAACAGAGGTAATTGACGAAACAGGCTATATGGAGTGCGAAAGCTTCGTAATTTCCGGGGATGTCACTATAAGCCGTGGGGATATAAGACAGTATCAGTTGGCAAAATCAGCGGTATGCTCCGCGGTTGAGACCTTATTGAAGCACAAGGGTGTGAGCTTCGATGAGATTGAAAGGATGTATATTTCAGGGGGATTTTCCGCGGGGATCAACACGGAAAATGCCGTAAAAACAGGTCTTTTTCCTGAAGAGCTTAAGGATAAGTGTGTTGCAATAAACAACAGCAGTCTTATGGGCACGGTAAAATATGCCTGCGGTGAGATGACTGAAGATATTTTCAGCGAAGGAATCAGATACATTGACCTGTCTGCGGATTCTTATTTTTCACAGCGGTTTATTGAAAATATGATGTTTGAAATATGAGAAGGAATCTTACGATTTATCCCCCTGTCCCGGGTCCTGGGGTCCACAGATGTTTTTTAATATATGAGCTGCTCCGGAAGGGGCAGCTTTTTTCTGCCCTTTGAAGGGATATAAATACTGATTGTAATTTCAGATGTCTTTTGTTATAATTATTTTTATATATAATTTATAGGATGAAGATATGATTAAGGAAAAAATAAGTAAAAAGAACTGGTTTATCATCACGCTTTTCTGCTTTATGGGCGGAATTGCCTGGAATACGGAAAATATGTATTTCAACACATTTATAACCAATGAAATATATGCCGATGTGTCTGCTGCAGCCATAAAGGGCTCTATGGAGGCCACAACTGCAGTTGCACGTATGGTGGCTTTGTCTGCTATTGCGGCTGTGCTTACCACCTTTGTTATGGGTGCATTAAGCGACAGACTTAAAAACAGAAAAATGTTTATTTCCGTGGGATATATTCTCTGGGGTGTGGTTACTGCCGCCTTCGGCTTTATCACAAAAGACAATGTTGCAAATCTTTTCGGTCTGAGCGATGAAGCAAAAATTCTCGGCTGTACTGTCTGGTTTATAATTCTTATGGATATTGTGATGACCTTTATGGGCTCAACCAGTAATGACGCTGCCTTTCAGGCGTGGGTAACGGATGTTACCGTACCCCGTCAGAGGCCTGTTGTTGAAACGGTGCTTTCCGTTGTGGGAACAGTGTCCTCTCTTGCCGTAACGGGTGTGGGAAGCTTTGCCCAGGCAGGCACAATAAGCTACAAGCTTTTCTTTGCAGGACTTGGTGTCGTTGTTACCTTGTGCGGTGTGGCAGGCTTATTTCTTATAAAGGACCCTCCCCGCACGGCACAGGTGAAGGTTTCTTCAAATTATTGGGCAGATCTTTTCTACGGCTTCAGACCCTCTGTTATAAAGGAAAATGCAAGACTTTATCTTTCTCTTGTTTCCTTCTGCTTTGCCATTGTTTCCTTCCAGGTTTTCTATCCCTATCTTCTTACATATATCCAGTATGTTGTGCTCCCCGATAATGGCGGCATTGAGGGTATATTGAAGCCCGGAGTAATAATTACTGCTGTAGCTGTTGTGATTGTTCTTCTTGTATGTATAGTAACTCTTCTTAAGAAATCAACGGAAAAGAAGGGCATCTGCCTTGTAATCGGTGTGGTTGTAATGACCTTAGGCTTTTTCATTCTTTCAACAAGCACAAGCATATATGTTATACTTATAAGCATTCTTCCCGTGGTGCTGGGTAATGCACTTGTGAATATTCTTTTCGGTGCAGCCGTCAAGGACTTTATTCCCGACGGTAAAACAGGACTTTTCCAGGGTATAAGAATGATATTTGTCGTGCTGATTCCTATGGTAATAGGTCCCGTAATCGGTGATATGGCTTGCCGTCATGCGGCTGAAACAATTATCAATGAAGCAAGTGCCGAGGTAATTGTGCCTGCAAAAAATATGTTTCTGTGGGCAGGAGTAGTTTGTGTTTTTGCTCTGATTCCCTTGTACTTCCTTATAAAAAAAGGCTTTGACACAAAAGAAGAGAAGGCTGAAGAAATTGAAAGTATTGCCTGAGGTGACAATATGAGTAAATGGAATTTTTATACGTCAAAGGAAATCAAGCCCCGGGGCTGGCTTTTGCGTCAGCTTGAAATTCAGGCGGCGGGGCTCAGCGGAAATCTTCATAAAATATGGCCCGATATCCGCGACAGTGCCTGGATAGGCGGAAACAGAGAGGGCTGGGAGAGAGTGCCCTACTGGCTCGACGGATTTATACCTCTTTCTTATCTTCTTGAAGATGAAGAAATGATTTCTGTAGTAAAAAAATATATTGATGCCATTATTTCATCTCAGGAGGCAGACGGCTGGATATGTCCCTGTCCGAAGGAAAAAAGAGCAAAATATGATACCTGGGCAATTCAGCTCATCGCAAAAACCCTTACTGTGTATTATAACTGCTCGGGGGATGAAAGAATTCCCGATGTTATATATAAGGTTATGAAAAACTATTATGAAATGCTGAAAAGCGGAGAAATAACCTTGTTCAAATGGGGAAAATACAGATGGTTTGAAGCCTTTATTGCTCTTGATTTTCTCTACGAAAAATACTCTGAGGAGTGGATAAAGGAGCTTGCAAAAATTATAAAGGCGCAGGGCTTCGACTATAATATGGCAACCGAAGCATGGAAAAAGCCTTCTCATATGTGGCTGAGAAAAACCCATATAGTGAACATTGCCATGATGCTGAAAAGCGAGGCAGTTTCTTATGAGCTGCTGGGTGAAAAATATACGGACAATGCCGAAAAGCTCAGAGAGATTCTCGATAAATATAACGGTACTGCCTTTGAGGGCTTTACGGGGGATGAGGTGCTTTCGGGGCTTGACCCCACAAGAGGCACCGAGCTTTGTGCCGTGGTTGAGCAGATGTATTCCTATGAAGAGCTTTTTGCCCGAACGGGAGATAAAAAGTGGGCAGAGCGTCTTGAAATGCTTGCCTTCAATGCACTTCCCGCCACACTCAGCGAGGATATGTGGACACATCAGTATGTTCAGCAGGTAAATCAGATTGCCTGTGAGAAAACAATGATAATGGCACCCTGGAGCACCAACGGTCCCGAAGCGCACAATTTCGGACTTGAGCCGAATTTCGGCTGCTGTACGGCAAACTTCAGTCAGGGATGGCCGAAATTTGCCCTTTCGGCATTTATGCACAAGGACGGAAAAATTCTCAATTCCGTTATGCTGCCGTCGGTGCTTAAAGCTGAGGGAGTAACAATTGAGCTTACTACAGATTATCCCTTCAACAATAAAATGCACTATTTTGTAGAATCGGAAAAGGACTTTGATTTTCTTATCCGCATTCCCTCTTTTGCAAAGAATCTTAAGGTGAACGGTGAAAGTAAAGAGACCGCCGACCTTGAATTCAGAATTGAAAAGGGAAAAACAGAGCTTGAGGTTGAATTTACCGCATCTGCCTGCTTCAAGAAAAGACCCGACGAGCTTTATGTTCTCACTATGGGCTCACTTCTTTTCTGTGTTCCCGTTTCCTATAAAAAGGAAATGCGGGAGTATGTGAAAAAGGGTGTTGAAAGAAAATTCCCTTATTGTGACTACCGTTTTATTCCCACATCTCCATGGAACTATGCTTATGCGGATGACAGCTTTGAGACAGAATATCATAAGTCGGGAGATATACCCTTTTCACAGGATAATCCGCCCGTGACAATAAAGGCAAAAATGCAGCCTATAGACTGGGGTCTTAAATTCCCCTATAAGTCAATATGCAGAAAAACACCGAAGTCAAGAAAGCCCTTGTCGGAAGGGAAGATTCTTCAGCTTGTTCCCTACGGCTGTGCAAGGCTCAGAATGACTCAGATGCCGGTGCTCAGTAAAAATCAGGGAAATAAATAAAGCACAGGAGACATTAAAAATGAAATTTGATATTAATAAGCTTGAATGGACGAGACTTCCGGAAAGCTATTCAATTTCTGAAGAAAAAATAGAAATAACAACAAAGCCCCATACGGATTTATGGCAGGGAACATATTATCATTTCAGAATTGATAACGCTCCCGTGCTGCAGAGCGAAACGGATGAAAAATATTTTTCCTTTACCGTAAAAACAGAATTTATGAGTAAGCACAGATTTGATCAGTGCGGTATTGTTATGTATCTTGACAGTGAAAACTGGCTGAAAGCCTCAGTGGAATATGAAAATGAGGAATTTCAGCATCTGGGAAGCGTTGTTACCAATAACGGATATTCCGATTGGGCAACAACCGCCATACCGGCAGACAGAAAAACCATGTGGTACAGATTCAGCCGCAGAGAGGATGATTATTGTATTGAATGCTCCGAAGACGGGGTATTTTTCAGTCAGATGCGTGTGTGTCATATGTTCGGCGGTGCAGGCCGTATCCGCTTCGGTATTTATGCCTGCAGCCCCGAGAAATCCTCCTTCAGGGCAATTTTTACAGATATGGAAATCAGTGAATGCAAGTGGCTTCCCCATGACGGTCAGAAGCCGGATGAAGAATAAGCTAAATATCAAAGGGATGAATTGCTCAGCCCGGAGAATATTCCTATATAATAAAAAACAGACCGCCCCGTAACAAAAGGGCGGTCTGTTTTTTACTTTATAGGAAATTCCTTCCTATAAAGTAAAAAGATTATATGTCCCGCCGAACGGGAAGTAAACTTCCCTCGGCGATGGACTATACGAAAGCGTTTCGCCGCAGGTGTACGGCGAAGCCGTTTTCTTGTAAGGAAAGTCCTGAAACATCCTTTTTATATATCCGTCTTTATTGTGATTATTTTCTGCGAGCCGAAATAAACAGCGGTGGGAATGAATATTCCCTTATATACCTTTGCGCTGAGATATACATTTTTTGTTTGTGTATCAAGCTGTATTATGTCTTCTATATCGGAATATGACCATTTTCTGCTGTAATGTTTTTCTATTTCTTTTATAGTGTCAAGTGCGGCAATATTGTTTTCAAAGGTGAAGCTGTCTGCGAAAATTTCCTGTTTTTTATTATAATATTTATAATAAAACCAGATATCCGTATTATTATTCTTTTCTTCAAGCACGGCAATTCCGTCGTCAGTTTCAGTGACAGCTATTTTTTTGCCGTAGAATTTGTTAGCCTGATTAATATAAATACGAAAGCTTTCACATTCGCTTACAGAACCTCTGATGTCTGTGAAAAAAGTAATATCATTCAGGAGAAATAAATATTCCTTTTCGCTTTCAAGTGCTTTTTTCCCACAGGTATAATGATTTATAAGCAGATAAGAGGGAATCAAAAGCTGCAGGATAAGAGTAAATATCAGGCAAAGCTTAATTTTCTTTTTCATCAGAAGACACCTCCGTTTCATTATTTGCCATAGTGATTTTTTGGTTCTGACGGGAGATTCTGAAATTTATTATAAGAAGCAGAGCTCCGAAAACGAGAAGCAGAATACCGTTTCCTATAAGAGACAGCCCTGAGTTGGATACAATAAGAATTGTAAGAGCCGCAACGGATATGAAGCCTGTGTTTATGGGTGCAAGCTTTCTGCTTTTTGCTCCCCAGATCATAAGAATAATGTTTGAAGCGAGAGCAAAAGCTTTTAGTATGCTTATAAAGATGAGCTCAGCGGTATTATGGCTGTTGTCGGGAAAAAGGAATAAACCCAGGGAGAAAACAAAAAGTGACAGACAGCTTACTGCAAGATAAGCAGAGAAGAGCTTGTTTTTCATTTTACTTTTGGTGAAAATAAAAGCGATAAGCACACCTATATACATCAGAGCCGTGAAAACAATATTTTCCGTTTTTATTCTGGTAAAGCCGAAAAAGTCTGCGCCCTGTACAAAAAGCATAATGCTTGTCAGAATAAGACCCGGAATGCGGTAAGGCATTATAAGATCCTCGTCCTTTAATGAAAGCATAAGAAGGATAAGTCCCGAAGCGCCTGTGCCTGTTATCAGTGTTTTTATATCTCCTGAAATATTTCCGCCTACAGAAGCGGTGATGGTAAAGCAGGCGATAACACTGAGCCATTGAGCAGCAATGCTTCTGAGACTTTTCTTTTCTGCTTTTACAAGACGGGTTGTGTAGTAAGTGCCCATGGCAAGAAGAGCTGCCGAAAGAATAACACCTGAAACAGGGTTGCGGTGGCCCTCTTCGAAAAACCAGGTGATAGTGCATCCGTATAATACAGCAACGGGAGACACCGCATTGAGAAGCAGTATGACGGGAAAAATGAGAGCACTCAGTATTATCAGAAGTGTATACCAGTCTATAACAAGATTGAAAATATTATATGCCATTATAAGCGTGGCGGCAATTCCTGCTGTCCAGAGCATTCCCGCACCCTCGCACCAGGGAATATTGTCCTTTTTTCTGAGAAGAACGTATACTCCTGCAGCCTGACCTGCAAGAATAGGAATAAAGGAGAGAATTGCCTTTGAAAAAAGCGGCAGCTTCTGCCAGAAATAAACGAATATAAACACGATTCCCGTTCCTGCAAGAAGTGTGCCGAGAATGGAAAACACTATAAGAAGCGTATTATTGTAATTTGTTTTTTCCGTTTCAAGAGCGGTGTTTCTTTTTTTGCCGTATATAAGCTCTTCAATTGAAACATCAAAAACAGCGGTAAGCTTATCGAGCATTTCAATATCCGGCTGGGTTCTGTCGTTTTCCCAGCTTGAAACGGACTGACGGGAAATGAAAAGCATATTTGCAAGCTCTTCCTGAGTGATGCCCTTTTCATTTCTCAGCCGTTTAATGGTTTTTGAAATTTTCACTGTATATCATCCTTTCCGACAAAAGACTTACGGATTTGTCAATTTAATGATAGCATTCCGTATAAAGCTTGTCACGAAAAAAGTATAAAAAACGGCTGCTACATTTTGTTGCACCGTGTTTTTTTGTGCAAAATCCGTTGTTTTATATAAATAATATAAGCTGTACTTTATAAGGTCTTAATGATATAATAAAACTAAAAAAGCAGAGGAGGAATATTTTTTTGGCAGAAAGTAAGCTTCTTTTTATAAACGGAAGACCTCAGCTTGATATTGCAGGAAAGCTTTATGAGCCCTTTGCATATACAACATATTTTGATGAATGCGGTGAGTGGGAGGACTTTATAAAAGCGGGCTGCAGGTTATTTTTTGTAAATGTGTCCTTTTCATCCCTGCCTATAAATAACAGCACAGGCTTTTCTCCCTTTCTTACGGGTGTATTTGATACGGATGAGCCCGGCTATGAGGATTTTGACAAGACGGCAGAAAAAATTATTTCTCTTTGTCCCGATGCTTTTATTTTCCCGAGAATCAATATTGCAATGCCCGAAAAATGGATATTACGGCATCCCGATGATACGGTGGATACACCATCGGGAAAAAGAGAATGTTTGTTTTCCGACGCCTTCCGCCGTGAGGGTGCTCAGCTTCTTAAGAAGCTGATTTTACATATTCGTTCATCCTCGTATGCCTCCCGGGTGGCAGGCTATCAGCTTTGCGGCGGCACAACACAGGAATGGTTTCCCTTTGACCTTTCAGGCTCATATTCCTTTCAGGGAATAAAAAAATTCGCTCTTTGGGCAGAGAAAAAATACGGAATTCCGGATATCAGAATCCCTTCGCCTGAAGAGCTTCGGGAGAGGGATTGTGAGGAAGTAAAAAAATATTATGAATTCTGCAGCGAAATGACAGCAGATACAATAAGCTTTTTTGCAAAAACGCTTAAAGACCTTATTTCAGGGGAGCAGATAGCAGGTGTTTTTTACGGCTACAACGCTTTTGTCAGTGACCCCCTGTGGTGCCATCACGCTTTAAGTAAGCTTATCACTTGTCCCTATATAGATTTCTTTTCCTCTCCCTCGGCATATGACGGCGGAAGAAAAGGAGGAATTGACTGGGGCGATATGCTGCCCGTTGATTCCCTGAGGCTTCATAATAAGCTTTATTTTGTTGAGTGCGATATAAGAACCCATCTTACAAAAAGAATGCAGGACGCGAGACCGGGTGTTTATCCCGACGGTATATATTCTCTTTATGATGATAACGGAAACGAAACCGTGTGGTGCGGTCCCGGAAATCTTCAGCTTTCTTTGTCTTATATAAGAAAAGCCTTTATGCATCAGCTTGTGAAGGCATCCGGCTTATGGTGGTTTGATATGTGGGGCGGATGGTATCACTGTAAAGAGATTATGGCAGAGATTGAAAAAATGCACGGTATTTATGAAGATGCCCGTAATAAAAATACCGTAAAGCTTCCTGATGCCGAAACGGTTATCTTCATTGACGAAAAGGCATACCGCAGCTTAAACAGACTTTCGCCTCTTCTTCACGCGGTAAGTACCACAAGGGTTGCAATGGGAAACACGGGAATTCCCTTTCACATATATATGGTCGAGGATGCAGAAAAAATAAGAGGCAGATACCGTGCGGCAGTATTTACCGCTCCCGTGCCCTCAGAAGAAGGAAAGAGGGCTCTTGAAATCTGTCTTGATGACGGTATGCAGGTTTTATGTGCCGGAAAGGAAAAGCCTTGCTTTTCAACGGACGAGCTCAGGCAGTTTCTTACATCCTCCGGGGTTCATTGCTATAATTCAGGCGGCAACGTTATTTATTGTTCGGGCGGGTATCTCGGAATTCATCTTGCCGATGACAAGGATACGGAAATTAAGCTCCCCGGAAAATACCGTGTGAAAGAGCTTTCGGATAATAATGAGAGCTTTGTTACCGATTGCATTGAAATAAAAGGCGAAATGCACGGCACAAGAATGTTTGAACTTTTTGATTGTGAATAAAAAGATGAATAAAATATAGATTCACCGAGTTGTTTTTTGCTGCAGCTTACTGTATAATCATTGCCGTGAATAAAAATCTTTGAATACGGGAGTTTAACCGGGCAATCCGGAAAGTAAAAGCTTATGAATTCAGAATTAAAAAATATGAAGCATTCCGGGAAAAACAGTTCTCAGAGGAATGAAAACGGGTTATCCCGCCGTAATTTTTATCTTGCGGCAGGTGTGGCTGTTATGCTTTTTTCAGGTGTGCTTTATGCATGGTCTGTTCTTAAAATTCCTTTTGCAGAGGAATTCAGGTGGGATGCAGGCTTTCTTGCTCTTAATTTTACTCTCACAATGTGCTTTTTCTGTCTCGGAGCTTTTTTCGGAAGCCTTCTCAATAAAAAGACGGGAATAAAAATCACTCTGCTTATTTCGGCTGCTCTTTCGGGGCTCGGCTTTGCCCTGACGGGATTTATAAATCCCGACAAGCCCGTGCTTCTTATTGTTTTTTATGCGGTGATGGCAGGTACGGGAATAGGTATTTCTTATAATGCCGTTGTTTCCTCGGTTACCTCATGGTTTCCCGACAAAAAAGGCTTCAGCTCGGGCTGTCTGATGCTTGGCTTCGGACTGAGTACCCTGATACTCGGAAATGTTATTGACTTTATGTATAAAAGCGAGGCCTTCGGTTGGCGAAAGGCATTTGTTATCCTGGGCTGTGTGCTTCTTGCCGTACTTTGCTTCGCCGCCTTTTCTCTTAAAAAGCCGGATGCTCAGACAAAGCTTCCCGCACCTCAGATGAAAAAAGCCGCCTTCAGCGAAAATTTTGAAAGGCGTGACTTTACTACAGTGGAGATGCTTCGTAATTTTACCTTCTGGCGTGCATTTATATGTATGATACTTCTTACTGCAGTGGGCAATTCCGCCATAAGCTTTGCAAGAGATCTTGTTTTATCCGTAGATGCTTCTTCCGATACCGCAACCACTATGGTAGGTGTGCTTGCAGTGTGTAACGGCTTCGGCAGAATCCTTACGGGGTGGCTTTTTGATAAAGCGGGAAGAAGGCTTACAATGTATGCTGCCAATATCATTACTATTGTTGCAGCAGGTGTGACACTTTTGTCCGTATATGCAGGCTCTCTGCCCCTATGTATTGCGGGACTTTGTCTTACGGGAATTTCCTACGGCTCATGTCCGACGGTAACCTCTGCCTTTACATCTGCTTTTTACGGTCAGAAGTATTTTTCCGTAAACTACAGTCTTATAAACTTCAATCTTATTTTTGCTTCGTTCATAGCAGGCTTCAGTAACACTCTTATGATAAATACAGGAAGCTATACGGCGTCCTTTATAATGCTTCTTGTTATGTCTGTGCTTGCTATGGGACTTAATATAACAATCAAAAGACCCTGACAGACAAATTAATATATAAAGAAAAACAGGAGAATCAGAAAAAATGGAAAATAAATTAGTGGTTGCAAACATCGGTATGAAATTCGGTATGTGTCACGTGGAGGGCGCAATGGATTATAAGGCGGAAATTGCCGCCATCTGCGACAGCTCGGAAGAAAATCTTCGTTTTGCGGGAGAAAGATATAATATTCCCGAGGAGAAGCGTTTTTCCGATTACCGTGATATAGTGAATAATAAAGATATAAATGTTGTAACGGTGGCAGTGCCCGATCAGATGCATAAGGAGATTTCCTGTGCGATGCTGAAGGCAGGAAAAAATGTTCTCTGCGAAAAGCCTCTTGCTCTTACAAGAGAGGAGCTCAGGGAAATTATCAGGGCAGAGGATGAATCCGAGGGCAAGTTTATGGTGGGACAGATCTGCCGTTTCACTCCTTCTTTTATAAAGGCAAAGGAAATAATCGAATCGGGGAAAATAGGTGAGATATATTTTATTGAGTCCGAATATGCCCACGATTATATGAAGCTCTGCGATACCTGGCGTGCTGATCCTCTTCGCCACGGTGTTATCGGCGGCGGATGTCACGCGGTTGATCTTATCCGCTGGCTTGCAGGCGATCCCGTGGAGGTATTTGCTTACGGTATGCATAAGCTTCTTCCTCAGGTATCCTATGACGATGCCACGATCGCCGTTATGAAATTTGATGAAAATACTGCAGGTAAGGTGTTTGTTTCCACAGGCTGTAAGCGCGACTATACAATGCGCACCTGTGTTTACGGTACAAAGGGCACTCTTATATGCGACAATACCTCTCCCACAATGACTCTTTTTACCGTTGACAGTGAGGGTGTTGTTAATGAAAAGCCTGAAATTATCGAGGTTGAAGTGAACAATCACAATGCCGCAAAGGAATTTGAGGTTTTTGCCGATGCAATTCTCAATAACAAGCCTGTTATGACAGATGCAAGAGAGGGTGCAAAAACCGTTGAGGTATGCTTATCCATTGTGGAATCTGCAAAAACAGGCAAACCCGTTTGTCCCGACTATAATTTCTGATAAGAGGGTGAAAATATGAAGGGCTCTGAAAAGAAGCTTCTCAGAACAAAGGCTTTTGAAGAAAGACAGCTGAATTCACTTAAAAAGAAAGCACTGAAGCCTCAGGGGAGTATGTATTTTTTAATACTTCTTCTGATAATTGCATTTGTTAATATAATTGATGAGGTTACAAGCAATCTGTCCGTTTCTGTACAGTCATCCTTTGTTACGGAGTTTTTTGTGAATAATCCCTTCCTGGGGAAATACTATACATTTGAAGAGGGCTTGTCTCTTCACACCTCTGTCAGCGTGATAAGCTATGTGCTGGGTGCGATAACCCCGTTTTATAAGGCGCTTGCCGATAAGTGGGGAAGGAAACCGCTTTTTGCACTGTCCACTCTCGGAATGGGTGTGGGACTTCTCATTATTTATTTTTCACCCAACTACCTTGTTTTTCTTCTCGGATATGCGGTAATCGGTTTTTTCTTCGGCCACGATATTCAGATCATATATATCCTTGAAGAGGCACCCGATAAATACAGAGCTGCTGTATACAGTGTGCTGAAGGCGCTGGGAATATTCGGAGTTGTGTGTATTCCGATGCTCAGAGACTCTCTTATGGGAAACGATGCTACGCTCTGGAGAAGGATTTTTCTTGTGCCTGCCGTAATGGGTGTGGCAGCATCGCTTCTTGTTGTTTTATTCACAAGAGACACCAAGGTGTTTATCCGTGAAAGAACTGCTTATCTCAGCATTCCCTTTGAGGAAAGACAGGCAAAAAAATTAAGGGAAAAGCAGGAGAAGAAGGCACAGCGCAATAAAGCCGGTGTTTTCAATGCGGTAAAATATATATTTTCAAATAAGGATACAAAGAGTCTTATCATTTCCCATATCATTTTTGATGCGGGAATGCCCGCTATAGCTCTTTATTATGAATCCTCAATGCATATCGCGGGAATGAGCACGGAGGAAATCACAAAATCCATGTTCGTTCTTCCCATCGTTTATGCAACACTCACTCTGTTTTCAGGTTTTATTGCAGATGCCGTGGGCAGAAAAAAGCTTATTGTGGGTGCAAGCATCTTGTCGGTAGCGGGATTCATTCTTTTTGCGGTCGGTATAAATAATTTATGGAATCCCTATCTCATAGGCGGCTTCTGCGGTCTTTATCAGGGCACGTACTGGATAGGCAGAGACTATATGAATATTATGATGACAGAAAAGGTTCCCACGGATATAAGAGCCTCCGTTGTGGGTGCAGAGGGACTTCTTGTAATAATCGGCCTTGCCGTCGGTTATATTCTTGCAGTCGTCGGAATGCTTGTTCTTCCGGTATGGCTTACATGTCTTCTTATCGCCTGCCCCTGTGTGGGCACTGCTGCTGTTATCTTTGCTTTCAGAGTAAAGGAAACCAAGGGTGCAGATCTTGATGCCATACGCTGAGAGGTAAAGGTTATGAAAAGGCTTTTTGAAAAGCATGAAACATTGTTTTCGGTTCTGCTTATTGTTTTGTATATTGTATCAAATTCTCTTTGCCGCAGTATTTTTTCTGAATTTCATCCTGCGAGCGCAGCGGTGAATACGGTTTTTTCTGCATGTCTGCTTGTGCTTGTTTTTATTCTGAAAAGACGTGAATTCTACGGTCTGAAAAAGCCGGTGAACGGAAAAAAGCTTTTGTATTTCCTTCCGTTGCTTTTTATTGCTTCGGCAAATCTCACAGGCGGTGTAAAAATAAATAACACATCGGCTGAGATAATCTTCTTTATTATCAATATGCTGAATGTAGGCTTTATTGAAGAAATCATTTTCCGCGGATTTCTTTTTAAGATGATGGAAAGGGACAGCGAAAGGACAGCTGTGATCGTAAGCTCTGTTTCCTTCGGTATCGGACATATATTAAATCTTTTTACGGGTGCGGATTTCCTTCCCACTCTTCTTCAGATAGTTTATGCCTGTGC
Organism: Acutalibacteraceae bacterium; assembly: GCA_045591055.1. Classification (GTDB taxonomy): domain Bacteria; phylum Bacillota; class Clostridia; order Oscillospirales; family Acutalibacteraceae; genus RUG806. The sequence continues at coordinate 45,981 of JAZNSD010000076.1, forward strand.
GGCAGGGTGGCTCTTTGTTGAAATTTTCCGCAAAAGCGGTTCGCTCATACCGTGTATAATTGCACATTCTCTGACCAATGCACTCTCTGTTTTTTGTGCAGAAAATGTTTTTTCGGAATATATAATTCCCGTTCTTCTTACGATTGTTCCTCTTGCTTATACTATATATATAAACATAGCGCTGTCCCGTAAGAGCAGTCGGTAATTTTCTTTTGAGAGGAGAAGAGAATTTATGAGACCTAATATAATATTCTGTTTTTCCGACCAGCAAAGATGGGATACTCTGAATGAAGAGGTTATGCCGAATGTATATAGCCTTGGAAATGACGGTGTTGTTTTTTCAGATTTCTACACCTGTCAGCCTGTGTGCGGACCTGCGAGAGCCTGCCTTCAGACAGGACAGTATGCTACTCAGAACCGCTGTTATGTAAATGCAATTCCGCTGGCAGAGGATTGCCTTACTCTTGCACATCATTTTAACGCACACGGTTATGATACTGCATACATAGGGAAATGGCATCTTGCCTCGGACCGTTTTCCGGGAATAGGTGTACACTGTGAAAAAACTGCCGTGCCCGTAAGCCGTCAGGGCGGATATAAATACTGGAGAGCTGCCGACGTGCTGGAATTTACATCCCACGGGTATGACGGCTATGTTTTTGACGAAAACCTCAACAGAATTGATTTTAAGGGCTACCGTGCCGACTGTATAAATGATTTTGCGCTTGAATATATTGAGAATCACAGCGGAGATAAGCCCTTCTTTATGTTTATTTCACAGCTTGAGCCTCACCATCAGAATGACAGAAAGCATTTTGAGGGACCTGTTGATGCTGTTGACAGATACCGCGATTATCCTCTTCCCGAGGATCTTACCTTTCTCCAGGGGGATTATAAAGAGGAATATCCCGACTATATCGCAGCAATAAACCGTCTTGACTATAATATGGGACGGCTTGTCGATAAGCTCAGGGAAAAAGGAATATATGAAAATACCGTTATAATATATACAAGCGACCACGGCTGTCATTTCAGAACGAGAAATGAGGAATATAAGCGCAGCTGCCACGATGCAAGTATTCATATTCCCCTTGTTTTCGGAGGCGGAGCGGTTAAAAAGGAGGGTGTGAGGGACTGCCTTCAGAGTCTTATTGATATACCGCCCACTCTTTTAAGTCTGGCGGGTATCCCCGTACCTGAGAGCTATTCGGGAAATCTGATTCCCGTAAACGGTCTTGCAGCGCCTGAAAGGGACTGTGTTTTTGTGCAGATAAGCGAATCTCACATAGGAAGATGTGTGAGAACAAAGGACTGGAAGTATTCTGCAAGAGCAAGAGGCTCCGGATGGTATAAATATAAGGCTGTGAATTATTACGATGATTATTTGTATGACCTGAAAAATGACCCTTGCGAAAAGAATAATCTTGTTAATAACAGTGAATATGATGAAATACTTATGACAATGAGAGAGCTGCTTTCCCGGGAGATGGAAAAAGCAGGGGAGAAAAAGCCTGTTTTCCGTAAGCCTTCAAGGGTGGCAGCATACTGATTATAAATTAATAATTAATTTTTGGTAAATTAGTTTTAATATTGCCTTTTTATTTGTTGACTGAAAAATAATAATATGTTAAAATTCTATTAATAATACCGGAAAGGAAATATGATCATGAAAAAGATTATATCACTTGTTCTTGCTGCTCTTTTGGTTGCAGGTATGCTGACAACATCTGCAGCAGCTGCTTCTCAGGAGAAAAAAGCAAAAAATCCTATCATTTTTATAGCAGGCAGCTCTGTTGATATCTGTGATGCTGAGGGAAATGAAATTTCCACGGGCTTTGATGTTGTCACCGACGATGATGAAGGTGATATGACAACAGACAAGATCATAGAAACTGCAATGAATATCCTCAAGCCCTTTATTCTTGAGGGACTTCCCTTTGATAAGTGGGATAATTACGGTACAGCTCTTTATGAAGAGCTTGCTCCCATCTGGGATGAAACACAGCTCAGCGGTGACGGAAATGCAAAATACGGCACAGGTGTTTCTCAGGCTGAAATAGACCACTGGAACAAAGAAGCCAAGAAAAACAAGGGTTCTGACGGTACATTCAATATAAATGACTACAAATTCCGTTATGACTGGCGTCTTTCTCCCTATGATCATGCAGACAGACTTCACGAATATATCAAAACTATAACTGAGTCAACCGGCTGCTCTCAGGTTTCTCTTGTGGGCAGATGCCTCGGCGGCAGTGTTATCACGGCTTATCTTGATAAATACGGTGAAGAAGGTCTTGTAAAGAAGGTTTTCTATGATGAGGTTATGTCAAACGGCAGCTCCATCATCAATGACTGCTTCAGCGGAAAAATTAAATTCAGCGACAAGCACACTCAGGGCTATCTTCTTCAGGCTGAATATTTCGGACTTGACGGTCAGGGTGTTGACCTTGAGGGTGTCAGCAATCTGACTCTTGAGCTTGTAGAGGCTGTGCTTGATTATGCCACACAGTCCGGTCTTCTCACAGGTGTTTTCGGCGGTGTGGAAAAGCTTTATAACAGACTTTATGAAGCCTTTATCCCTGCAATGCTCAGAGCCACAGGTATCGGCACTTGGGCAAACTACTGGTGCAGTGTTTATGCTGAGGACTTTGACAAGGCAGTTGATCTCGTTTTCGGTAAGGAAGGCACCGCAACAAGAGAAGAAAACGCAGGTCTTGTTGCAAAGATAGAGTATATCAGAGATAATATCGTTAATAAGGGCGATGACCTTTATAAGAAGTTCAATGAAGAATACGGCGTTGAAATCGGTGTGCTTGCAGGCTACGGTCTTTTCAATGCTCCCATAATGGAGCACTATGACGAAACAAGCGACTGTGTTGTAGGCTTCCCCGATGCTTCCTTCGGCGGCACTGCAGCCGGTATGTTCAGCACTCTCAGTGATGAATATATTGCCCAGAGAGAAGCTCTCGGCTTCGGTGAATATATCTCTCCCGACAAAAAGATAGATGCTTCAACCTGTCTTTTCCCCGAAACCACATGGATAATGAAAAACAAGCACCACGACTACGGTGATGCTTATGTATATCTTGCAGAGTATTTCACTCAGTATGAAAATGTAAAGGTAAACACAAACAACAGAGGAATAAACCGTTTCCTTGTTTTTGACAAAGCCGCAAAGAATGAGTTTGTGAATATGACCGAGGAAAATATGGCAGACGGAAGCTGGATCACGAGCGTGAATCAGAAGCCCTCCTTCCGTAGTGTGTTTGCATCATTTATTGAAATGATGAAGCTTATATGGACTGTATTCCTTGATTTTATGAAGGGCTTATTTTAATAAGGATTGATTTTTTGCACCCTGCTTATTTGCGGGGTGCAGTTTTTTTGTTGAAAAACAGTATAAAGAAAGATATAATAACAACATAAAGGATACAGGAGATAAAGCTATGAAAATTACAGGTGCGATTTTTGATTTTGACGGAACGCTTTTTGATTCCATGCATGTATGGGTGGGCATCAGAGAAAAATTCTTTGACAGAATAGGTCTTGTTCTTTCACCTGAGGATAAAAAAGAATTTGAGGGGATGTATCTCAGAGAGTCTCTTCTTCTTGCCAAGGAAAAGAATCTTGTGAAGGAATCCTATGATGAGCTTTTCACAATGTTTTTCGAATATATAAAGGAGCTTTATCTCAGCGATACAAGACCTAAGAACGATATAAAGGATTTTCTTGAATTGCTTAAAAGCAAGGGAGTAAAAATGGGTATTGCCACTGCAACGGGTGAACCTGCCTTAGAGGCAGTGCTTGAAAAATTCGGTATGCTTCATTATTTCGAGGCAATTTATTCCACCTATACGGTGGGTGCAGCCAAAACCGAGCCTAAGCTTTATGATACCGTGCTGGAAAAGCTCGCCACGGAAAAGGAAACCACCTGGATATTTGAGGACGCCCTCTATGCCGTAAAAACAGCAAAGGCAAACGGCTATAATGTTGTGGGGATATATGACAAAAGCGAGCCTGCCGCAGAAGAGCTGAAGGAGCTTTCTGATATCTATATACGAGACTACTGTGAGCTTGATATTGAGTAATATACATCAAAAACCCGACAAAAACGGACAAAATGCCGTTGAATTGATGGAAAAGTTTATAAACTGTTTACAATACTCCTTAAATGTATTATTTTTGATATGAAATAATATATTTAAGGAGAGGTTTTTTTGAAAAAGCTTTTATCATTACTTTTTTGAAAAAGACGGAGTAAACATCGGTGTGCTTGTCAAATACAATATTCCCTTTTCCCCGAAAAGACGTGGTTTATCAAGAATATTTCCCACGATCCCTTCCCGCCCTCAATCGACAAGCTGATTCTTGAGTTTATTCATTCTCACGGTGAGCTTACGGTTTTCAGTGATGAAAGATATCCTCAGTATCTGAGCTATGATGCAGCGAATGATACCATCACACCTCTTGAGCCTGAAGAAGCAGCTGAAAAGGAAAGCTTTTTCAGACTTATCATTAATTTCTTCAGATTGCTCTTCAAGGTTATTACAGATCTCTTCAAGGGACTTTAAGGAGCTTTAGGACTGTCCGTTTTCCGGGCAGTCCTTTTTTTGTTAAAAGTATTCAAAAATGCTGATATGTGTGTTAAAATAAAATAAATAATAAACGGAGGTGCCGAAAATGAATAAATATGATATTGCTGCTTTTATATGGCCGTCTTATACGGGGGATGAGCCGAGAACACGTATTTTCTGGCCCGAGGGCTACGGTGAATGGCAGACCGTGAAGGCTATGACCGACAAGGGCTATAAGGGCTGCCGATGGCCGAGAAAACCCTTATGGGGCTATGTTAATGAGGCAGATCCGCGCATTATGGAAATGCAGATAGACTGTGCCGTGTCTCACGGTGTGAATGTGTTTATTTATGACTGGTATTGGTTTGATAACCGCCCGTTTTTAGAAAACTGCCTCAACGACGGCTTTCTTAAAGCACGCAACAACAAGGATATGAAATTTTTCCTGATGTGGGCAAACCACGATGCCACACATCTGTGGGATAAGAGAAATTCTGATAATGACCTTTCCACCGTTATATGGAAGGGCAGTGTTACTCCTGAGATTTATTCTCAGATATGTGACAGAACCATTGAAAAATATTTTTCTCTTGATAATTATTATCAGATAGACGGCTGTCCCGTATATATGATATTTGATCCCGATAATTTTATCCGTTCCTTCGGGGGCACCGAGCAGTGCAGAAAAGCAATTGAAGAATTCAGGGAAAAAACCGTCAAAGCAGGCTTCAGGGGACTTCATCTTCAGTTTGTATACTGGGGTGACAGAGTATATAATTGGCTCGGCGATGATGATGAGTGCAAGGGAAAAACAGTTTATGAAATTTATGATTATCTGGGTATTGATTCCGTCACAAACTATAATTGGGGCGGTTCGGTGCATTTTGACGGGGATTACAAGGAGATTACGGAAAATTTCGTAAAAAAATATGCCGACGCATCAAAAAAGCTTAATATTCCCTATTATCCCCATGTGTCTGTCGGTTGGGACAACAATGTGAGATTTCACGGATTTATACCGGGTGTTGTGGAGAATAACACTCCGGAGAATTTTAAGGCTGCCTGCGAAAGGGTAAAGGAAATTGCTGACAGAAGACTTTCAGAGGGTATAATGAAGGCACCTCTTATTACGGTGAACAGCTGGAATGAGTGGACGGAAACCAGCTATCTTCAGCCTGATGATCTTTACGGCTACGGCTATCTTGAAGCAATAAAGGATGTCTTTACGGAAGAATGACAGAGAAATTTTTTCTTTCTGCTTGCAGTTTATAATTGCAAATAAGAAAAAAGTGTGGTAAATTACTTGCATACAGAAAGAAGGCATTTGTATGAAAAAAGCTTTAGCACTGCTTGTCAGTATTGTTGTTTTATGTTCACCCGTGAGCGTTTATGCCTCGGGAGAAGAGGACGTAACCGTGAAAAAGAGTATTTTTGACAGGTGGAGTGTTTCTTCTAATGAAATACATCCCGAGCTGAGATTTATAGGTAATTTTATAAGAATTCTTGTTCCGTATATGAATGAGAGGTTTTTCTCCTTTGCAAATCTTTTTATGGATAATATCGGTCTTCCCGATCTTACACACGGTATTAACAGCGATGAGATATATCTTCCGCGGGAAGACGGCAGCTCACTTCGCATAAGAGTGTATTATCCCAAAGAGAAAAAGGAAAATGTTCCGGGACTTCTGTGGATTCACGGCGGCGGCTATGCCATAGGCTGTCCCGAACAGGATTTCAGCTATATACAGAGCTTTGTTGATGCTTCGGGCTGTGTGGTTGCCGCTCCCGACTATATAAATTCTCCCAACGCTTCCTATCCTGCCGCATTCAACGATTGCTATAATGCGCTTTTGTGGCTCAAAGAAAACGGTTCTGACTACGGTATGAGAGACGATCAGATTTTTGTGGGCGGAAACAGTGCAGGAGGCGGGCTTTGTGCCTCTGTGGTGCTTAAGGCAAGAGATACGGGCGACGTGAACATCGCCTTTCAGATGCCCATATACCCTATGCTTGACGACAGAATGATAACTGAATCTTCGCAGAATAACGATGCTCCCGTGTGGAACACAAAATCCAATGAAATTGCCTGGAAGCTTTATTTAGGTGAGCTTTATGGCACTGAGAATGTGCCTTCCTATGCAGCGCCTGCAAGAGAAACGGACTATGCCGGTCTTCCTCCCACGCTCACATACATAGGAAGCATTGATCCCTTTTACGATGAAACGATGAATTATGTAAATGCCCTTGAAGAAGCGGGTATAGAAGTGATGTATGAAACATACGAAGGCTGCTTCCACGCCTTTGACCTGCTGGCATTCACTTCCCCTGCAAAAGAAGCAAAGTCTTTTCTTCTTGACGGCTTTATGTATGCCGTGGAAAACTACAGGGCAGAAAACTGATAAACGGAGTAGAAAACTATGTTCGAGCAGGATTATATTATGAGGCAGATTCATTTTCTCGCAAAAATGGTAGCAAAATTTTTGTTCGGCATTGATTCTCCCACTCTTACCGAGGAGCTTGAGGACCGTCTGAGTGAAAACGAAACGGGAATTCTTAAAACCCTTATTCAGATGATAGACTCGGGTGAAATCGGAAAGGCTGAGGATATACTTTTTGATATAATAGAAAATAAGGAAAAAGGATATGTTGAAACCGCTTTGCTTTTTTATACCTTTCTTGAAAAGAAAAGCGATGAATTTCTTATTCTTTCGGGATTTTCCCGTGAAGAGGTAAACGAGGGCTTCAGGGATGCGATGAAAATGTGCGGTGTTGAAGAAATTTTATCGGAGTGACATTGTTTTTTGCGGTATATTCGTTAAAAGCACTTGAATATACTTTGATTTTTATATATAATCATCATATACCTACCAAAGGGGGACAATGTATATGTCAGAATTGCAGACTATCAAATACGAAACAAAGCGCAGAAATCTTTTCCTCAGAGTTGCGCCGGGTCATTTTGCCACAAGCAACCGTCACACAAATTATTATATCGATGTTGTTTCTCAGAAATCCCGTCTTTCAGAAGCAAAGGCTGTTGCAGAGGAGCTTGCTGCTTATTATTATGCAGACACAGTGGTTGATACCGTTCTTTGCCTTGACGGCACGGAGGTTATCGGTGCGTGTCTTGCAAACTTCCTCACAAAGTCCGATAATATCGTTAATATGAACAGACATAAGTCAATTTATGTTGTTTCACCCGAATATACAAACAGTAACCAGATTCTTTTCCGTGATAATATCATTCCTATGATCAAGGATAAAAATATTATGATACTTGCAGTTTCCGTATCATCAGGAAAAACAGTTCTTGCTGCTATTGATGCTATAAGATACTACGGCGGTAAGGTTTCGGGTATTTCTTCTATTTTCGCAACTGAAAAAGACTGTATCGGATATCCTGTGCATTCAATATTTGACCCCAATGATATCGACGGCTATCAGGTATGGCGTCCCCATGAGTGTCCCTTGTGCAAGCAGGGTATGAAGATTGATGCACTTATGAACAGCCACGGCTTCTCAAAGCTCTGATAATTGTTTGTATACGGCTTCTCTCTGCTTTTCGGAGAGAGGTCGTTTTTTTCTTAACGTTATCAGATTTTCAGACTGAAATTTCCCGGGGGAGGGTATTCTATGAAAAAATATATTGATAAAAATGAGCTTGTTTCCCGTATTGAGCTGAATTTTTCCCATCTTGAAAATGATCCATATTACAGTATTGAAGAGATTTTTTCGCCCTATGAATATCAGTGGTACGGAGATAAAGAGGGCAGAGCTCTTCTTGCATTTATGTCTCACTATAAAATTTCGGGGAGAAAAATTCCCTGTATGGAAAAGCTGCTTTCCCGGATGCCTGAAAGACTGAATTCCCACGGATATTTCGGGCCCTTATATAACGGGAAAATACATGAAGAGCAGCTTTCCGGCCATTCCTGGCTTTTAAGGGGACTTGCAGAGCATTATGAAGCCTTTTCCGACAGCTTCTGTCTTGAAGAAATAAAGAAAATTACCGAGAAGCTGTATCTGCCTTTAAGGGGAAAGATAAACACCTATCCCGTGAACAGAAGCAAAGAGAATTCAGGCGGTGTCAGCGGTGAAATGACAGAAAATGAGGGAGGCTGGCTTCTTTCGTCAGATATCGGCTGTGCCTTTATGAGCATTGACGGTCTTTCCCACGCCTACTCAGTAACCTCAGATATACGCATAAAAGAGCTGATTGACGAAATGACGGAGTTTTATCTCTCTATAGACAAAACAGCTCTCAGGGCGCAGACTCATTGCACTCTCACCTCAGCAAGGGGAATGCTGCGCATGTATAATAAGACAGGGGAGATAAAATATCTTGACGGCGCAAAGAAAATTCTTGATTTGTATATCAATCACGGCGGTATGACAAAAACCTGGCAGAATCTCAACTGGTGGGGCAGAGAGGATTCCTGGACAGAGCCCTGTGCCATAGTTGATTCTCTTATGCTTGCCGGTGAGCTTTATAAAATAACGGGGGAGGAAGACTTCCGCCGTATTTCCTCGTGCATATATCATAACGGACTATGTACCTCTCAGCGTGATAACGGCGGGGCGGGAACAGATACTCTTATATGTGATGGAAGCCCCCACAGCAGTCTTCGCCCTCAGATGTATGAGGCTTTCTTCTGCTGCAGTATGCGTCTTGCGGAGGGTCTTTGGTATATAAGCGAGAATAAAGAGTTGCTTTATATGGAGCTTACGGGAAGGCTTATAAAAAATGACGACGGTATATACAGGGATAATGATCTCATATACTGTCTTCCCGATGAGGCTCTTCTTCCCTTTGCCGAAGAGGGGATTGTTGCGGATAATATGGTTCTTTATCCCATAGTGAAGCTTTATAAGGTGCCAAAAGATATACTTATGAATTCATCTCAGAAAATTGTTTTCTGAAAAATTTCTTCAGAGAATTAAACGGCTTGAAAATTATGCATATATGTGATAAAATATAAACAAAAAATAAAGTAAAGGAAGTAGTCATCTTGAAAAAATTGTTTTGCATTATTTTATCCCTTGTTATGCTTCTTTGCTGTTTTCTTCCTACGGTAGCTGCCGCAACAGCTGAAAAGCTTCCCATAATATATATTGTGGGCAAGCAGAATTCCCCTGTTTATAAAACCGATGAAAACGGTGACTGGATTCTTGATGAAAACGGGAAAAAAATCCAGATAGACAATGTAAACAGACCTATGGGAATGAGCCGTGAGGATTATATTCTCTCTCAGGTCGAGCCCGTTCTCAAGGAGCTTGCTCCTGCTTTATCATCGGGTAATTATGATTCTTACATTCAGTCTCTCATTGATGCATTTGCTCCTGTTTATGCTGATGCTGTGCTTGACAAAAACGGTGAGGACCCCGACGGCAGAATTGACTGGGACTATTCCGTACAGCAGCCTCAGGGCGGTATGGGCGGCTTCAAGTATTACTATTTCCGTTACGACTGGCGTTATTCTCCTTATGAAACAGCAGATGATCTTAATACCTTTGTTGAATATGTCTGCAAAAAAGAAGGTGTGGAAAAGGTAAATATCCATGCCCGCTGCTACGGCTCAAATGTTGCAGCCGCTTATATTGCAAAGAGCGAGGCAGGCTATTATGATGCTCCCTTCAGAGTAAAGAATCTTGTTCTCAACACAACACCCATTGCAGGCTATATCATTGTCGGTGCGCTGATGTCGGGCTCCATCACCTTCACAGCCGATAATATCGACAGATACATAACCATCCTTATGAATAATCAGAGTATTTTTGAGGATCCGGTTATAGATACCTTTGTTATGATGCTTGTTTCCGCACTAAATCAGGCAAAGGTGCTCGGTTGGGGTACTGATAAGGTTCAGGAAATATATGATGCCATTTCCGACAAGCTTATTCCCGGCCTTGCGCTGGCTTCATACGGTTCATTCCCTTCATACTGGTCTATGATAAGTGATGAATACTATGAAAAGGCAAAGCTCAAGGTTTTCGGCACCACTCTTCCCGAGGGTGAATATGCAGGCTTTATTGAAAAAATAGATAATTATCATAACCTCCTCGGCGCATTCGATGAGGAAAGCGGAGAATATCTCTATGCATCCCTTCTCAAGAGATGTGAAGAGGAATACGGTATGAAAACTGCTGTTTTTGCAAAATACGGCTTCGCATCCTTCCCGTTCTTTGAGGGAAGTGAGCTCACAGGCGATGCAAGAGGAACCGTAACAGAGCTTTCTCTCGGCGCTATGGGTACGGTTCTCGGAGAAACCTTTACTGATGAAGAGCTTGCTGCAATCAAGGCAATGGAGGACTATGATGAAAGATACCTTGCCGCCGACAATAAGGTTTATGCAGGCACCTGTCTTTTCCCCGAAACCACCTGGTTCTCAAAAAATATGGCTCATGACCAGCTTAATCTCATTGATCCCATTGCAACGGCATTTTTCCTTTCCGACGGTACCTTTACCGTTCACGATGATGAGAATTATCCCCAGTTCCATGAATATATCGACGGTTATTTTGTTCCTGTCGAGGAAGCTGATGCAACCGACAGCCTGTGGTCAGACAATCCGATCGTGGTATTTATGAATTTCGTTATGGCGCTTCTTGAGTTCCTCCTTGCACTCAAGGATGAAATAATGGCACTGCTTCCCGTAAGCGGTACAGTTGCATAAAAGTATATAAAAATCTGCGTCCGGATAAGCTGATATAATCCCCTTAAAGCAGACACTTGAAATAACAAAAAATTTCAAGACTGCTTCAGGGGGATTTTTTCTATGCCGAGAACAAATCATATAAACAAGAAATATTCAAAAGAATTGATAATACATCCTTCGGATGGATTATCTGCTGTTTTTTGTTGTTTCGTCTGATTTCTTGACAGGGGACACATCATAAGCTTATCGGAGTATTATTTTAATTATTTATCTTACTGTTTCTTATTTGCAATATATTTATGGCTTAAGGGCAGCATATTACAGTATGAACGGTAAAATTTTGTATTGACAACGAAAGGGGACGATGGTATATTATACATAGATGCTCTATGTATCGAAACTCTATGTATAAGGAGAGAGAAAAATGAATATTAAAAAGGAGCTTACAAAGGGCAGCAGCGCGATGCTTGTGCTGTCGGTGCTTGAAAAAGAGGAGCTTTACGGCTATATGATAATCAAGCGCATTGCCGAAAGAAGCGAAAATGCCTTCAATTTCAAGGAGGGTACGCTTTATCCCATTCTCCATAATTTTGAAGCCAACGGTTATGTGAAATCCTATACCGTCAATACGGAGGGCAGAACGAGAAAATATTATAAAATCACGGATAAGGGTATAAAGGCACTGAATGAGAGCAAAGAGGAATGGAATGCCTATACTGCGGCAGTGAGAAAGGTTATCGATGTAAAGCCGGTCCTTCAGAAGGTGTGATAAGGGGGGGTGGATATATGAATTCAATAATAGAGTTTGTTGATTCGTTTATACCTTCAAATCTTCCGTCTAAAAGAAAACAGATATTAAAGGACGAGCTTATGTGCCACATCCTTGATAAAGCAGACTATTATCAGGAGCTGGGCTTTGGCGAAAGGCAAAGTATTGAAAAGGCGATTGATGATTTCGGCACGGATGAGGAAATGAAAAAATTTATCTTCGGCGAATTCGAAAGCCTTTATCAGGAAAGAACAGTATGGGGCATTCTTGCAGGTCTTTTTATCTGGCTTCTCAACTGGCTTTGTATTCCTCTTGATATATGGGTGTACTCGGCAGATTATAACAGAGAGCCCGACCCTGCGGGGGCGCTTGTCAGCTTTATTATGATTTTTGCGGTGCTGGGGCTTATAGTCTTTGCCCGCATAAAGAAATACAGAAAAATGCTTTTGTGTATAGGTATTTCAAATCTTACCGTCATTGGCGGACAGCTGTGGTTTTTTTATCCGCAGATGGCAATGTATTCTCTTATAGACAACATAGTTTATCTTATCGACCGATTCACACCATTTCTTTTTGGAAATACGCTTCTTGATGTGTATTTATACATTTTTTTTATGCCGGTGTTGTTTACAGGCATATCGCTTTATACCTTCATGGCCTCCCGTTTTCTTAAAACAGGACGTATCGGGGATGTAAAAAATCCGAAAAAGAAGAGTATAGTCTTTGCGAGTATCTTTGTTTTTATTATGATTTCCACCTGCTTTATACAGCCCTCGGGGAGAAATTATGTTGAGAATTATCCCGTATGGTTTTCTCCCTATGATGTATATATTTCGGATCAAACAGCAGATTTTTATGAGGGAATAAACATCGGGGACACAAAAGAAAGAGCAGAGGAAATATTAAAAGGAAAGGGCTTCATAAGCTTTCAGGAATACTCATCGCATCTTGACAGGCTCAGAAAAAAGCAGTTTGATGCAAACACGGATGAGTTTATGTTTATCGACGGCTATACGGTATATTTTCATCCCGAGATATTTATTCCCGGCGAGGGCTTTGTGGGCATAAAATATTCCGACGGTATCGTCACGGGTGTGGCTGTGGGAAATATAGGAAAATATATGTATGATGAGGAATATGAAACCTTCGGTTATTTTGAAAACTATGACGACGTAAGTGCAGACATCAGCGAGGTGAAGGAATATTTCTCCTTAATAAAAAAAGGAGAAAGGGAGGATGAGCTTCTGAACCCCTTCAGCTATCTGTCTGCAGGAGACATATATGCAAAACGGAAATATACGGAAAACGGCAGTCTGAAAACATATTACAGAATATATTTCTACGGTGTGCTTGATCCCGAAGAGGCAGACTACAGAAGAGACGGAAGCTGCTATATAGAGCTGCTGTTTTCTGACGGAGCACTTGAAAAGGGGAAATTATTCACTGAGGATTTTGACGCAAACATAGAATCTCAGACGGTTTCAGACGAAATATAGCTTTTACGGCAGCAGACCCCGGGTCTGCTGCTCTTTGTTTTCTTGACTTAAAAACCATACTGTCATATAATTAATAAAAAGGCGGTGGGAATATGAGTTATATGAAAAGGCCTGAAATGGTGCTCTTTGATGTGGGAGGCACTTTATTTATCGACGGGAAATGTATCCCCCGTGACGGGCTTTCCCGATTGAGAAAATATTCTCTTAATCCCGGGGTGACGGATGATGACACTCTTGCCGCATTATGGGACGAATATACGGATGAGGTGGATGTCGGTCTCAGATCAAGACACGGTGCACAGCTTGATATACCTCTTTCTGCCATACTGAGGTATATAACAATGAATTCAGGCCTTCGTTTTGATATTCCCGTTGCTTTTCAGGAGGAGATTTTTGACCGCTTCAATTCCGAAAGAAGCGTGGCTCAGGGCATTGAGCAGCTTCTTTTTACATTAAAGGAAAAGGGAATCAGGACAGCTGTGATAAGTAACAACAGTATGAGCGGGGAGAGCCTTTCTCTTGCAATAAAAAGATGGCTTCCCTCGTCGGAATTTGAATTCTGCCTGACCTCCTCCGATATTCTTCTTGCCAAGCCCCACAAATCAATTTTTCTTGCTGCCGCTTGTCTGGCGGGCGTGGAGCCGGCAAGCTGCTGGTATTGCGGCGACAAAAAAATTCCCGATGTTGACGGTGCAAAAAACAGCGGTATGCTCCCTGTGCTGATAAACCGTGATTCCGCGGTGCCGCTCAGCTATCCTGAAGACGGCGGCAGGGGAGAATATATGGAAATAAACAGCTGGTATGAGCTTCAGAAATTTATAAATACTATAAAGGAATAAGAATATGAAAAAATATTTATCCGCTTCAATTATGTGCGCAGACCTTCTTAATATGGAAAAATCTGTAAGGGAGCTTGAAAAAGCCGGTATAGATTATCTTCATGTGGATATTATGGACGGGGCTTTTGTACCTAATATCACCCTTGGTTTTGATCTTATTAATGCACTTAAGAAAATTACGGATATCCCTCTCGATGTGCATATGATGGTGAATAAGCCGTCGGAGTTCATTGATATGATGAAGCTTTCTGAAAATGATATACTTGCAGTGCATTATGAATCGGAAATACATATTGCGCGTACTCTTGAAAAAATAAAGTCAAAGGGTATAAAGGCAGGTCTTGCAATAAATCCAGCAACACCCGTTGAGGCTTTCCGTTATACTCAGGAGCTTATTGATATGGCACTTGTTATGACCGTGAATCCCGGCTTTGCAGGGCAGAAAATCGTTCCCTTTGCCCAAAGAAAGGTAAGAGATACAAGAGAATTCCTTGATTTTTCAGGCAATTCACATATTCTTATTGAGGTTGACGGCAATATAAGTCCCGGTAACGGAAAAATGCTGTCGGAAGCGGGGGCGGATATTTTTGTGCTGGGAACAAGCGCTTTGTTTATTAAGGACAAGGATATGAAAGAAACTGCCGGGTCCTTAAGAGAACTTTTCTGAGGTGAACAGGATGTATGAGAATATAAAGGCTGCCGTTATGGGCAGTATCAATATGGATATAATTCTTTCTGCTGAAAAGCTTCCCGATGTGGGGGAAAATGTTACGGGAAGTGAATATTCCTATGCCTGCGGCGGCAAGGGCGCAAATCAGGCTATAGGACTTTCCCGGCTTGGTGCAAGGGTGAAAATGATAGGTAAGGTCGGAGATGATATAAACGGCAGAAAGCTTATTGATAATCTTATTGATAATAATGTGGATGCTTCGGGTGTTTCAAAAGACGGTACCTCCACAGGTCTTGCCGCAATTCTGATTGACGGGGAAGGCAGAAACCGCATTATCGTTTATGAATGCGCAAATGCGGAAATTGATCCCGAAAAGGCAGCTTCTTATATCACTGAGGATACTGATGTGCTTTTAGTTCAGTTCGAAACAAATGAAGAAGCAGTTATTTCCTGTGTAAATAAGGCAATGGAAAAGAACATCGTTACGGTGGTTGACTGCGGACCTGCAAAGAATTTCTGCCTTGAAAGAATGCAGGGTATCACAATTCTTTCTCCCAATGAAAACGAAACCGAGGCTCTTACGGGGATTTTTCCCGGAGATGAAAAAACTGCCCTTGATGCCTCACAGGTGCTTTACGAAA
Organism: Acutalibacteraceae bacterium; assembly: GCA_045591055.1. Classification (GTDB taxonomy): domain Bacteria; phylum Bacillota; class Clostridia; order Oscillospirales; family Acutalibacteraceae; genus RUG806. Next base: position 61,626 of record JAZNSD010000076.1, read on the forward strand.
GAAGTAAAGCAGAATTTATTGTGCTGAAGCTGGGAGCAAGGGGCTGCTCTCTTTTTGACGGAAGAGAAATAGAGTTTTTTCCCTCATATCCTGCAAAGGTGCTTGATACCACTGCGGCGGGCGATTCCTTTACTGCCGCTATGGCACTGGAATATGTGAAAAGCAGGGATATAAAAAAAGCCTGCGATACGGGAAACCGTGCAGGCAGTATTGCAGTAAGCCGTGTTGGGGCTCAGTTTTCAATGCCTATGGCTGAAGAACTGATGAAAGTATAATAATTTCACGGCTTTATAAAGAGGAAAATGAAATGGAAAATTCAGAATTACAGAAAATAAAAGAGCTTCTGTATAATTCATACTACGGGGTGTTTTTCGGCGGTGCGGGAGTGTCCACCGAAAGCGGAATTCCGGATTTCAGAAGCGCGGACGGTCTTTACAAACAGGCTTCAAATGAGTATTATTTAAGCAGAAGCTGTCTTGAAAATGAGCCTGAAAGATTTTTTGCCTTTTATAAAGAAAAAATGCTTTATCCCGATGCAAAGCCCAACTATACTCACCTTGCACTCTCTGAGCTTGAAAAGGCAGGAGTTATAAAAGCTGTGATCACTCAGAATATAGACGGTCTTCATCAGGCGGCAGGCAGTAAAGAGGTGGTTGAGCTTCACGGAACAACGCTAAGAAATTACTGCAGAAGCTGTAAACGGGTTTATGCACCGGACTTTATTGCAAAAAGCGACGGTTTACCCCTTTGTCCCGTGTGCGCAGGCTTAGTAAGACCTGATGTTACGCTTTATGAAGAAAATCTTGATTATTCTGCAATCAATAAAGCAAAAATGCACATTGAGGCAGCCGATTTTCTGTTGGTAGGCGGCACTTCTCTCAATGTGTATCCGGCAGCAGGCTTTGTGGCAGACTACAAAGGAAAAAATCTTATAATTGTAAATCTCAGCCCCACACCCTTTGATAATGATGCACGGTATGTTATCAGAATGCCGTTATCGGAGTTTTTCCGTTATATGATATAAATTTTTCAGAAAAGAGGATGGTACATTATGGACGAATCTTTGAGACTTTTACTTATTGAAGCAGATATGTATAAAGAGGAAATGGAGAAAACCTGGTTTAAGCTTGTACAGTTTTCACAGCGTCTTCAGCTTACGGAAAATGAAACTCTGAATGCGCTGGGCAGTGAGCTTCTTGTTAAAACTGCAGAATTCAATGAAATTGCAGCATTGCTTGAACAGTCCGCATCTGCCGTTTCTCTTGCTCTTACTCAGACCGGGGAGTCAGAAGAAAACTTTGCTGAGCCTTTTGCACCTGAAAATAAAGAAGAAGAGGAAGCAATTGCCCCCGCAGAAAGTGCATTTGCGCCTGCAGAGGAAGGTGTATTCGCACCTGCAGAAGAAAGTGTATTCGCGCCTGCAGAGGAGAGTGTATTCGCGCCTGCAGAGGAAGGTGTATTCGCGCCTGCAGAGGAAGGTGTATTCGCGCCTGCAGAAGAAAGTGTATTCGCGCCTGCAGAGGAGAGTGTATTCGCGCCTGCAGAGGAAGGTGTATTCGCGCCTGCAGAGGAGAGTGTATTCGCACCTGTTGATGAAAGTGTATTCGCACCTGCAGAGGAAAGTGTATTCACACCTGATGATAAAATCGGATCCGCACCTCCCTTTGATGTTGTTGAAATATCAGGGGGAATCGGACAGCCGGAGCTTCCTCACGATGATGTAGTTTTTCCTGAAGTTGCAGCTTCGGATGAAGCCGTTGTGATTCCCTCAGAATTCAGCTATATTGATGAGGACGGTACGATTCATTGCGGAAAGTGCGGTCATAAGCTGAGAAAGGTTTCAAAATTCTGCTCCGCATGCGGAAATGCCGTAAAATTCAGGGAGGATGAAGTGCCTGCAAAAGAAGAGCCTGCCCGTCCTGAGATAATCAATAAGCCTGCGCCCTCAGGTGTTCATGTTGATTTTACAGGAATAGAAGAGGCTGAACCGGAGGAGGGTATTTTTGAAAGCCCGGAGGATACTTCGGAAAAAGCACCTCTCGGGGGATTTGTTAGTAAACCGAGACCTGCGGCAACACTTCTGCGCCACAAAAACAACAGTCTGATTCTCATTGATAAGGATGAATTCCTTATAGGCAGAGAGGCAGCAAAAACAAATTACAGCATTCCCGACAACAATGCTATCAGCAGAGTGCACATGAAGATCTTCTTTGAAAATGAACGCTATTATATTATCGACTGCGATTCGGTGAACGGAACATATCTTAATGAAAAGTCCGTTTCCTCCCATACTCCCGAAATGCTGTTCGACGGCAGCGAAATAAGAATAAACACAGAAACCTTTACATTTCAGGTTTCCTATTGATTCTGAATAAACGTATCCCCGCAAAAGCTTTTTAAGGCTCTTGCGGGGATATTGTTATGTGTTTTTAATTTTTCTTTCCGTAATAAAATTACAGATAAATACGCCGAGACACAATACGGCAAGAAGGAAGGGAGTTATTGCAAAGGTGGTGGCTGTAGCGGCAAAGCCGTAGACAAGCTGAATAAAAAAGCCTGCGGCATATGCCCCGCCCATATGGTAGCCTGTAAGGTCAGCCGAATATTTTTTTCCGAATCTGCGCGGAACACTGTGAAGTATTGTGGGGAATATGGGACCGAAGCCTGCACCTATAAGCAAAAATCCGGCAAGAGAATACTTTCCCAGAGGCAGTGCGAAAATAACGATTCCTGCAAAGGATGCAATTATTCCCATCTGAATCAGGGTTTTGTCGGAAAGCTTTATTGAAGCAAAGCCTGCCACGATTCTTCCGAGCATTATTCCGCCGTAATAAAGAGAAACCCATTTTGCCGCCTCATCGGGAGCGATAAGGAAAGAATTTACGGCATAGGTAGCACCCCAGGTGCCCAGAGTAAATTCCATTCCGCAGTAAAGCCCCATAGAGAGAATACTTGTGAGGACGCCTCTTATTCTGAGCAGATCAAAAAGCTTTGCACTGCCCTTTTCTGCGTCTTCAGCTTCTGCCGCCGCAGATTTTTCTGTTTTTTCCCATTTTTTCAGCGACAGTATAATTACTGCCGTAATTGCAAGCTGCAGGAGTGCCACTATTCTGTAGCCGCCCCGCCAGGAGGATGTGTTATCGGACAAAAAGCCTGACATTATAAGGGGACTTATGGTCACTCCCAATCCCCAACAGCAATGCAGCCAGTTCATATGCCGTGCTTCATAGTGAAGAGAAACAAAGTTATTGAGTCCCGTATCTATAGCCCCTGCTCCGTAGCCTAAAAGTACGGAGAAAAGCATCATAACTACAATGTTGGGAGATATGCTTATTCCCAGAAGTGCAACAGCTGTGGTAAGCGTGGAAAACAGAGTTACCTTAGCCGTGCCGAAGCGCCGTAACAGCTTTCCTGCAACGAAGCTGACCCCGCCGGTGCATATTCCTGTTATGATGCTGTAAAAGGATGCGAAGCTTTCGGGAATTCCGAAATCGGTGTGTACCACGGGCCAGGCAACGCCGAAAAGAGAGTCGGGAAGCCCGAGGGACACAAAAACAATATAAATTACAATGAGAAGAATTGCCATACTGATAGAACCTTGCGTAAAATTATTCTGCAGATGAAGCCTTATATTCTGCTGCTTCAGATACAGCTTCTGTATTTTCCTGAGCTGCCGCATCTGCTCTCTTTTGCAGCTCCTCCATTATAAAGGCGTGTTTTTCGTCGGTGTAGTCCCAGAAGAAAATATAGGGAAGGCTCATAAGAAGATAGCCTGCCATATCGAATGCAAGACCGATGATCATGCATTTTACCCTTACGTCTGCGATAAACAGCACGTCCCAGTCGGAGGTGAAGCCTACACGGTAGAACATAAGAGGAATTATAAGGCTTATGAGCGCGGAAATGGGGCCTGTGAACCAGCCTACCACGCCCTGATATGCTTCAAAGCGTTCGCCCGATATATACATCTGATAGTCGCTGATTCTGATATCCATATCCTGAGAGGCAAGCTCAATGGCAGATTTGAGAGCATCGCGAAGACAGATGCCGATGAAAAGAACAATTCCGCAAAGCATGGGGGAATCGCCTAAGAAAAGGAATGCGAGAATAAATATTCCGCTGGAAAAGAACATTATCAGCTGCTTAAAAACGAAAAGTGTTTTGAACTGGAAGCGTTTTCTTATCCATGGAGCTAAGAATGCACCGGGATTTCCTACGAAAGCAATTGCATTTTCCGCAAGAGCAAAGAAGAAGCCTGTTTCTCTCCATGTGTATATAAGCATTATCTGTCCTATGCCTATCATGCCGTTTCCGAGAGAGTCAAGAAGTGCAGATGCCTGCTTTATCCACAGGTATTTGTTTTTCATAATACCGTCGATGCAGTCCCAGAAGGAATAGTATTTCTTTTTATCAAGAGGAGGTGCGGGAATTCTTTCCTGAATTTTGCCAAGTCCCGCATACATCATAACGATGCTCAGCCCCAGTGCGATGGGGATAATATACTGGAAGGTGCCGCGGTCTCTGATGCCGTTTACGAAAAACATGCCGGAAACCGTGGGTATGATCATAGTCATAATTGAACGGAGAATATGGCTGAGCTTAACGGGCCAGCAGCGTATAAGCATTCTTTCGTGTCCGTTGGGGCTTATGTTGTCGGCAATCTGCTGAGGAGCACCCGTAAAGCCAAACATTCCGAAGAGCTGGAAAAGCACATAAAGCTTCCATACTCTGTCGATAAGAGGCTGCTCATACAAGGGAAGCTCGCAGATAAGCACAACCATTATAAGACACTGTACGATGTTTGCATATGCAAAGACCTTGTATCTTCCGAGCTTGGGAATAAGCTTTTTCTTGATAATGATACATCTGAAGCCGCCCCAGCCTGATACAAACATATGTATACCGAAAATTTTAAGTATACTGTAGAGGTTAAGTCCCTGCCACTTGGTATTCATATAATCCCTGAAGGCGTCGGGGAAGGGGATTATACGGGACATATCTAAAATCAGAAGAATAAGTCCAATTGCGGCAACAGAGAGATAAATTGCAAAATATTTATTCTCCGTCTTTTTCGGCAGTATTCCCAGATTTGCATCAATACCCATATTGAGCATACTCCACAGATATCCCGAAACGAGGAAAAATGCATTGATAGCCGAGAATGTGAGCATGGGTATCTCATAATAGTATGCTACAAGATAACAGCCTGTGCCGAAGGAAAGGAAGCCTAAAAGGTGCTGAGCGGAATAGTTTCCGCCTACGGCAAGGAAAATGGAAATATATTCTTTATAGGGGACATATTTACCCTCTGCAGGAGTGCTCCAATGAGTTCTGAATTCAGAAACAAGGTTTCCTGCCTTTTGTGTGAAGGGTACCTTTTCACCTGCTGATTTTTTACTCATCATTTATCCCTCCTGTTCTCTGAGATTATCAAGACGCTCTTTTTCTGCCTTTGCGTCTTCAAGTGTTTTTCCGTATTCGGGCTTGATTGCTGCGTGATAAAGCACCTTGAGGTCGTTTTTCGGCAGCCAGCTTTCACCGACGAAAATGCTCTCTTCACTGTCAGCCCCCATATACATAGTGCTTATACCCGTGCAGGAGAAAAATGCATAGTCGTCAATTTCTTTTACCGTAGAGGGAATATACATCACGGGACTTAAGCTTCCGCAATAGCTGAAGGCATCCGCACCGATTGAGGTGAGTCCCTCGGGAAGCCATACCGTCCACATATTTGAGCAGTTAAAAAATGCCATATTGCCTATGGTTTTAAGCGTTGAGGGAAGGGTGAGATGAACAAGGTCAAGGTTTTTATAGAAGCTGTAGCTTCCTATGTTTTCAACACCCTCGGGGATAACATATGTGTCGTGGGTATCGCTTATCTTTTCTTCCTTCTTCCACTGACCGTTCATAATAGGATGAAGTACAAGAGTTTTCATATCCTTTGTGAATAAAACACCGTCAACATCGCAGTAATAAGGGTTTTCTTCGTCAACAAAAACCGCCTTCAGCTGCTTGCAGTAGTAAAATGCAGAGTCCGCAATATGCTGCACATCCTTGCCGATGTGGATGAACTGCACAAACTCGTCGCTGACTACCGTGAAGTCGCCTACACTTACGACAGGCTTTGTTTCATCGGGGTCGGTGCCCTTTTCGCTTCTTACATAGTCAATATAAATTTCTGTTGTGTCGCTGTTGCCGTTGAAGCCGTAAAACTCCCAGCCGCAAAGTCCGGTGTCTGCTATGTTTTCCTGTTCCTTGTATTCGAAGGTGTCTCTTGCTATGGAGAAAAATGTAAAGGACAGGGAAAGTCCTATGAACACAGTGAGGACAACAACGAAAACAGCTTTTTTCCAGGTCGCCATAATGTACCTCCTTAAAAAGAATATCCTGATATTAAATATGATTTTAGCATATCGATAATATATTATCAACAAAAGCTGTCGGGCAGTTTTTGAACAAATTGTAAATATTGTACATTGTCTGTATTTTTTGCAGATATAAAATCCGGAATCGTTCCGAATGCACTTGAAAGAAATATACCTTATGGTGTAGAATAAATACATTATTATGAGGAGAGAAAAGTATGAAAAAAGCAAAAAGTGTTTTATCGCTGATTCTTGCGCTTTCAGGAATTCTGTCAGTATGCTTTTTTTATCCCGGAGAATTTTCTGCACGGGCACAGGAAGACGTAACAGCTCTGACGGAAGAGATTTCTTCGGTTTTATCCGAAGACGCCGCTAAGGTCGTGCCGCCCGAAGAATTGTTTCTGGGTGATATTGACCGGAACGGCAAAGTAACTGCCGCCGATGCCAGAATCGCTCTTCGTATTTCGGTAGCACTCGAAGAATATGACAAAGAAATCCTATATTACGGGGATTATATTGAAGACGGAAAAATAACCGCAGGAGATGCAAGACTTATTCTGCGTACATCTATCGGACTTGAAGAGCTCCGACGGCCCGACGATAAGCTGAAGGAGAATATTGCACCTCCTCATACACAGGAAGAGCTTAAGGAGGAATGGCTTGCTTCATTCCCCGCAAGTGTTTCATATGATGATCTCGAAAGCAATATGTACTGGATGGTAAATGATCTCGGTGTGCGCAACTGGTGGAGCTCAGATCAGAACTATGCAGGAAATCTGATTTATGAAAGACTTGTTTACTACGGTTATTCATACAATGACTGCAGAAAGCAGGATTTTTATCGCGGCGGAACTCTCGGCAGAAATATTATTGCAAGGATTCCCACCTCAACGCCTGATCCCGACATCATTCTTATTATGGCCCACTATGACACAGTAAGAGGCACAGGCGGTGCTGTTGATAATTCTTCAGGTACGGTTGCCTTATTGCAGCTTGCTAAAATATTCAAGAATAAGCAGAAGGATTTCGGTGTTGAAATAAGATTTATGTTCTCTGCCGGTGAAGAGCAGGGATATTACGGTGCATACGGATATCTGAATTCTCTCTCTTATTCCGAGAAGATCCGTCATAAAATAGTGTATAATGTTGATATGGCTGCAAGACCCAACAAAACCTACAGCCCCTCAAGAGAATACTATCTTTGTGTAAGCACGGAGCCTTCATCAAGCAGCGCTTATTATTCTCCTGCAGCACGCTCCAACGTTGGAAGCCGTGCCATTGATGAGGCAAAGGATATACTCGGCTATCTGGGAGAGGATGCCTACTATTCTCCCGTGCGTGCAGGATATCATGATATCATACCCTTCAGAAGTGCAGGTCTTCCCGCACTCACACTTTCCTGGAGGTGCTATGATCCCTCTTCAAGCCACGGCGCCGACTACGGACTTGCCGCGCCCCTTCTTATACATACTGCTTCAGACAATATGTATAACTTTGATATGATGTCGCTTTATAACACTACAAAGCTGATGGCACTCTCTTCAGCAATCCTTGTAAGTGATTATATCGGAAAATTCTGAGACCGCTGAATTATGAATTACCCGCTTCGCACGGCGGGTAATTTTTTTGCCGTGCAACTTTTCAGGGGCGTCAGACGTTATTAAGGTGAAAGGAGCTGATAGAGATGAATGGCTTATTTGAAGAGCTGGTTGAAAAATATGCCGACACGGTCACACGCATATGCTTTATAAATCTCGGGAGCCGTGCCGATGCCGAGGACGCTTGGCAGAATGTTTTTATAAAGCTTTTTAAGGCGGAAAAAATGTGGTATAAGCCTGAAGAAGAGCTTCGCAGATGGATAGTCACGGTTTCCTATAATGAATGCCGTGACATAAAGCGCAAGCTTTTTCACAGAAATCACTATGACATTGATGAGCTTCAGGTTACCTATACAGAGGATTTTGACAAGGAGCTTGTTTCTTCCGTGAGGGAGCTTCCTCATAAATACCGTCAGGTGATAGGATTGTATTATTTTGACGGTTACCGTATTGCCGAAATATCAGATATCCTTTCAATAAAAGAAAATACAGTAAAATCTCTGCTGAAAAGAGGCAGAGAGCTTCTGAAAGGAGCGTTGACAGATGAAAAAGCTTAATGTTGAAACTCCCGAAGAATGGAAAAGCGGACTTTTCCTGAGGCTTGAAAAAAATAAAAAACCGGTAATAAGACCCGTAGTTTTTCTTGCTGCCTGTCTTGCTGCAGTAATTTGTCTTTCCGCCTCTGCTTTTGCCGTGAGTGCCGTGAGAGCACCCGAATATTTCGGTTCATTGTTCCTCGGACAGTCCGAAACTGCAGATGCTTTGTATTCTCCGAAAAATATTGTTTTTGAAAGCAGCCGTGATGACCTCACCCTGACCTGTAAAGGAATAGCAGGAGACAGCTTCGATGTGTTTATGCTGTTTGAGCTTGCCTCAACGGGAGATACGGTGTTTAACGATGAAAGCACATATTATTTCGGGGAAGCACAGCATGATATTTCTTCAATATTTCCCTTGGGCAGCTTTTCAAGAAGCATCAGCGTCAGAATAATTGATGAAAAAAAGGCGGAAATAGAAATATGCTTTTCTGCTTCCGAGGGCGGTTCATTTTTAGGCAGGGATGTTGAGTTTTATTTTGAAAATATTGAAGTATGGGGAAAAGACAGAGATGACGGCACTCTTGTTGCGGAAGAATGCGAATTCCGCGGTAAGGTGAGAATCGACTATGCTGCCACACTCAGGAAAATGAAAAAAAACTCTGAAGTCCTTGTATCAGACGGAGTCAGCTTTATTCCCCTTAAAGGGTCAATATCAAATTTTAATCTTGATATAAAGCTTAAGGTCGCAGACGGCATGGAAATATATGAAAGCACCGAGCCCGAAGGCCTTGTTTCGGGAACACTTACTCTGAATTTCAAGGACGGCACAAGCAAAGCCTTTATGCTTAAAATGCCTCCCGAGTCAGATAATGATGCCTTTTTCAGTTCCGTGGGAAAATCTGACAATGAGCTCAGTCTTCTGATTCATTTCCCGGAGCCTGTAAATGCAGATGCTGTAAGCAGCATAGAGCTCAATTCCTCGTGTCTGTTCACGGCAGAATAGCTTTGATACAAATATTTTTGCAGTTTTCCTGTTGCGTGAATCCGCGCAGCAGGTTTTTTTGTTTGCCGTTCTGGTATTGTTTTGTTACCTTTTCCGTCATTATTGACATATATCGCAGGGAAAAAGACAGGTTGTTATTGTGTGAAACTTATAACAAAGGTTACAAATTGAAACCTTTTTTCGCCGATATGGGCTTTGTTTTATTGACATATCGGTAAAAAAGTAGTATGATGAAACTAATAATGTGAGATTGTATGCCTTTTTCAGACAGATTCTGTTCGGACTGACGGATTTCTGTGAATATTTGTAATTTTATATACAGGAAGAGTAATACGGAATGAAAAAATACGATTATCTTATTGTAGGAAGCGGTCTTTTCGGTTCGGTTTTTGCATATGAAGCAAGCAAGCACGGAAAAAAGTGCTGTGTTATAGAAAAAAGAGAGCACGCAGGCGGTAATATTTACTGTGAAAAAACCGAGGGAGTGACCGTGCATAAATACGGTGCACACATTTTTCATACCTCGGATGCACGTGTCTGGGAATATGTGAATTCTCTTTGTACCTTCAACCGCTTCACAAATTCGCCTATTGCCAATTTCAAGGGCGAAATATACAATATGCCCTTTAATATGAACACATTTTCAAAGCTCTGGGGGGTTATCACTCCCGACGAGGCAAGGGCAAAAATAGAGGAGCAGAGAAGTGCAGTGAAGGGTGAGCCCCGTAATCTTGAGGAGCAGGCAATAAGCCTTGTGGGTGAGGATATTTACCGCAAGCTTATTAAGGGCTACACAGAAAAACAGTGGGGCAGAGACTGTAAGGAGCTTCCCGCATTTATAATAAAACGTCTGCCCGTAAGATTTACCTACGATAATAATTATTTCAACGACCTGTATCAGGGAATCCCCGTTGGCGGATATAATGTTCTCATCGAAAAGCTGCTTGAAGGTACAGAGGTTATCACCGGCGCGGATTATAATGCCGACAGGGAAAAATACAATTCTCTTGCAGAAAAAATTGTTTATACGGGAACCATAGATTCCTTTTATGATTATAAATTCGGAAAGCTTGAATACAGAAGCCTTCGTTTTGAAAATGAGGTTCTTGATACAGATAATTTCCAAGGGGTTGCAGTTGTGAATTATACCGACCGTGAAACACCCTACACAAGAATTATCGAGCACAAGCATTTTGAGTTCGGCACTCAGGAAAAAACTGTTATCACAAAGGAATATCCTGTTGCATGGTCAGAGGGTATGGAAGCTTATTATCCCGTAAATGATGACAGAAACTATAGTCTCTACATGAAATATAAAGAACTTGCCGACAACGAAAAAAATATAATTTTCGGCGGAAGACTTGCAGAGTATAAGTATTATGATATGGATAAGGTTATAGAATCTGCACTGAAGATCACCGACGAAGAATTCAAATAAAAGCCGCATTGCGGAACAGGGGTTTATATGGAAAAGGATATTAAGATTTCAATAATAATGCCTGTCTACGGAGTTGAAAAATTTGTAGGCAAAGCAATAGAAAGCATACAGGCACAGACTCTCACCGAGTGGGAGCTTTTTGCCGTTGACGACGGAACAAAGGACTCAAGCGGAATAATCTGTGATGAATATGCAGCAAAGGATCCGAGAATAAAGGTTATCCACAAGGAAAACGGCGGTGCGCCTTCCGCAAGAAACATTGCTATCCCCAAGGCACAGGGAAAGTATATGTATTTTATGGATTCCGATGACTGGGCAGAAAAAACCATGCTTGAGGATATGTATAAGCTTGCAGAGGAAAACAATGCTCAGTATGTTGTAACAGGCTATTATATCGACACCTATTATTCCGATACGGAATATGTTTCTCAGGAGCAGTTTCAGCCCTCCGAGGTTTTTGCCACACAGCAGGACTTCAGAGAGAATGCCTACAGACTTTTTGATTCCAATCTTCTTTATACCCCCTGGAACAAGCTGTTTTTATCCTCATATATCCACGAAAACGGTCTTTTATTCCCCAATACCTTCTGGGATGACTTCCCCTTTAACCTCAGTGTTATAAGAGGGGTTGAGAGAGTTGTCGTCTCGGATAAGAAATACTATCACTTTATGAGAGCAAGAGCAGAGAGCGAAACTGCAAAATACCGTCCTGATATGTACGCTAAGCGTGAGGAAGAGCACGGCTGGATGACAGATCTTTATAAGGAATGGGGTATTGATGACGAAAACAGCCGCGAATTTCTTGCAAGAAGATATATCGAACGCTTTATCGGCTGTGTTGAAAACATAACAAACCCCGGCTGTACCCTTTCTTCAAAGGAAAAGAAAGCCGAGATAAAGAAGATGCTCGCTAATCCCACGGTAAAATGGAGCCTCGCTAATGCAAAGGCAAAATCAGGCTATATGAAAATTATGCTCATTCCCTACAGAATGAAATCCACTCTTCTCATATATATAGAAAGTAAAACCATTACATTTGTAAAAAGAAGATTCACAAAGCTTTTTGCAAAGCTTAAGGCAGGAAGATAAATCCCCTTCGTATTATATAAAAGGAGATGCAAGAAGTGAATTTGCTTAAGAATGAAAAACTATATTCGGGCATAAAGCTCGGTTATATAATAACCGTTATTATTTACTCTCTTGCCCGTCAGAATATTACAGCCCTCCAGCCCTATCTTATGAGCGACCTGCTTAATGTTGCGGTTATGGGTATTGCGGCACTTCTTGTGCTGTGGGATGTTGTTATATTCAGAAATATATGGAAAACAAAATACATATGGCTTCTCGGTGCTTTCGGTGTGCTGACGGTTATCTCGTCTCTCATCGGCTTTAAGTACGGCTATGTTGAAAACGTGAAAGCCATTGTGACATTGTTTATTCAGTTCTGTCTTATTTATGTAGTAAGCATTAAAAAGGACAGACAGGGACTTAAAAATGATATCCGCATCATAGGAAACGCAACAGGTATTTTCTGGTTTATTGCTTCGGCAATATCCGTATTTATGTATTTTGCGGATATTTCATACACTCAGAACAGATATCTCTGGGGCGAAACCTCCGAAATCGTTCAGGGCTTTGTACGTGAGCATTACGGTGCTGTTGTTATGCGTCTGTGGGGTATCTTTGTTGATCCTAATTTTGCATCCGCTATCTGTATTGTCGTGATTGCCTTCAGCCTTTTTGTTATATTCAACTCAAAGAAAAAAGCTGAAAAAATATTCCATATTGTAAATATTATCTGTCAGTATATCTATATAGTTCTTTCGAATTCAAGAATGGGACTTCTTATTCTCTGCCTTGCCGTTTTTGCGGGCGGATGGTATTATGCTTTTGTACTTACGGATAAAAAGAAGCTGAATATTTTTGTAAAGGAAATAATTTCCGTCGCCCTTGCAGTTATCTGTGCAGGGGGCTGCTATCTGTCCGTACAGCTTACGAAAAAGGTGCTTCCCTATACAAGATATGCTATTGAGCTTGTAAGCGAAAGCTTTTCCGGGGAGGAAACCACACTTCCCCCTGCTGAGGAAACCTCATCTTCCCAGGAGGGCACCACCTCAGAGAGTGAACCCGGAGCAGAAGAGACCACAGCTTCCGAAGAGACCACAGCTTCTGAGGAAGCCACCACCTCAGGTGCGCCTCAGGTGGAAAATCTTGACAGACAGGATGTTGTTGTAAAATCAGACGTATCAAACGGCAGATTCAACCTCTGGAAGGAGGGGCTTGTTACCGTTTTCAAGGGTAATATGCTTTTCGGTGTAGGACCGAGAAACTATCACACCGTAGCAAAGCAGGTTGATCCCACCACAAGAATATCCACAGGCTATTCAATTCATAACAGCTTTATAGAGCTTCTTATGGGTAACGGTATTGCAGGTACGCTTGTTATGCTTTTGTTCCTTGTGCTTTCAGCAAAGGATGCAATTGTTGCCAGATATAAAAACAAGAGCAAGGCAAAGGATGCGGGCATTCTTATGCTGGGCGTGCTGAGTCTTCTTGCCTGCGGTATGTTTATTGCCTGCCTTTTTTATACACTTTCAGGGGCAACAATAATAATGTTCCTGCTTCTGGGCTATGCAGTCAGAATCTGCAATCTTAAAGAGGAGCAGTAAGCCTTGAATACAATAGGAGAAAGAATATGAATCCTGTATTATCGGTTATTATTCCCGTGTATAACGGAGAAAAAACACTTGAAGCGGCTATAGAAAGCGTTCTGGGACAGACTCTCGGAAATATAGAAATTATTATAGTGAATGACGGCAGCCATGATGCTACTGCCTCCATAATTGAAAAATACAAGGCAGCCGACCCGAGAATTGTTTTTATCAACAAGGAAAAGAATGAGGGGCTCAGTGCTGCAAGAAATTCAGGTATGAAGAAGGTGACCGGTGAATATTTCACCTTTCTTGATGCCGATGACCGTCTTGAGGCGGACGCTTATGAAAGAATGACGGCAGCCGGAAACGGTGCCGAGATAATTGTAAGCGGCTTTTATCATGATACGCTTAATCCTGACGGATGTCTCAGCGTTTCGGTTGAGGATGTGACAGGAGAAACACTTACGGTCACGGATAAAAAAGAGATTCTTGAAAAGGTTGCATTTCTTGACAAAAAGCGTCTTTTTGCTTTTACCTGGAATAAGCTTTATAAAAAATCCTTTATTGACTCCACCGGTGTTGTTTTTGAGAATCAGACCCTTATTGAGGACTATCTTTTCAACTGCAAGGTCTTTGATAAGGCTTCATCACTTTCACTTGTTGACGGATGCATTTATCATTATATAAAATTCCTTACGGATGCTCTCACCCAGAGATATCTTCCCGACTATTTTGAAATAATGAATAAGCGCTATGCTCTTATGAAGGATATGTTTGAAAGGGGCGGACTTTTCGAAGGTGAAAACCGTGAGATAATAAGCAATATGCACATAAAGCATATTGTGTCAGGCTTTGTGAAAAACTGCAGTGAAAAATCGGGACTTTCTTCCTCTGAACAGAAGCAGGTAATAAAGTCGATGCTTTCCGATGAAAGCTGTCTTCAGGCTATGAAGCATGCAAAGGGACAGAGAAAGCAGGAGATACTGTGTAATGCGGTATTTTCCACTAAAAGTGTGTTCCTGAATTTTACTCTGGCAAAGGTTTTATATAAGATGCAGAATTCAAAAAGCAATCTCTTTGACAGACTCAAATAATTTTATTTCTTTTACGGAGAAAATATTTTGGACAGAATCAAGAGAATTTTACTTAAGAATAAAAGGCTCACAAGGACGGCTTTGCTTGTAAAGCGTATGGTCGTCCGTGTTATTATGCACGCTCTGAGCGTGAAGCCCATAGAAAAAAACAAGGCTGTATTTATCAATTTCTCGGGCAGGGGCTTCGGAGATAATCCCAAGGCTGTTGCGCTGAGCTTAAAGGAAATGTATCCCGGCATTGATATTGTGTGGGCAACAAAGGAGGGCTCGGAAAAAAGCCTTCCCGAGGGAATAAGAAGTGTTCCCTATCAGTCGCTTTCATTCTATAAGGAAATGGCAACGGCAGGTGTCTGGGTGAATAACTGCAGAATGAATGCGGAGATCATCAAGCGTAAGGGACAGCTTTATATCCAGCTGTGGCACGGCGGTGTACCCCTTAAAAAGATTGAAAGGGATACTGAAAAAACTCTTGAGAAAACTTATATAGAGCACGCGAAATACGATTCATCCCTTGTGGATATCCTTATTTCCGGCTGTGATTATTTTTCGGATATCGTGAGAAATTCCTTCTGGTATCAGGGAGAGGTGCTTGAATGCGGCACTCCGAGGCTTGATTCCATGTTCAGCGTTTCAGAAGAAAAGAAGCAGGAAATAAGAAGGGCGGCAAATCTGCCTCAGGATAAAAATGTCATACTTTATGTGCCTACCTTCAGAGCAGATTTTTCCACCGATTGCTATAAAATAGATTTTGACGCCGTGCTTAAGGCGCTTTCGGATAAAACAGGTAAAGAATGGGTTTTCGGCGTGCGTCTTCATCCCAATATGGCGGATAAGGCAGATTTTATAACCTATTCGGATAATATAATAAATATTACAAAATATCCCGACCTCTATGAGCTTCTGCCCTGTGCGGATGCTGTGGTGAGCGATTATTCAAGTGTCATCTTTGAAGCAGGTATGCTTGAATGCCCCGTTTATCTTTTTGCCACGGATATTGAAGAATATATGAAGGACAGGGAGCTTTATTTTGATATACATTCCCTTCCCTTTATACTTGCGGAGAATAACAGTGAGTTTATTGAAAAGATAGGTCTTTTTGATGAAAAAGTATATAATTCTCAGCTTAAAGAATTCAACAGAAAAATGAATTACCACGAAAAGGGCAATGCCTCAGAAAGCATTGCGGAAAGGATAATTCAGCATATTGAAAATGGAAAATAAAAAGACAGTTCTTATGAAAAATACGGTGATGCTGTATGTGCTGACCTTTTCCAACTATCTGTTCGGTCTCATAACGGTACCCTATCAGACACGTATACTTTCTCCGGAGGTATACGGAGTGGTAAGCTTTGCACAGGCTTTTTCCGTTTATATACAGCTTATCCTTGATTTCGGATTTATTCTGTCTGCCACCGAGGATGTGGCAAAAAACAAGGATGATAAGAATAAGCAGTCTCAGATTCTTTCCGCCGTTATATGGTGTAAGATAATTTTAGGACTTCTTTGCTTTGCCGTGGTATCGGTGCTGTGCTTCAGCGTTGAACGCTTCAATGCAAACATTCTGCTTTTCCAGCTGTTTTTCTTTTCAACGCTGTTCAATTCCTTCCTGCCCGATTTTTTGTACCGCGGAAACGAAAAAATGTCTGCTATCACCTTCAGAACGGTTGCGGTAAAGCTGTTTTTCACCGTATGTATATTTGTATTTCTTAAAAATAAAAATCAGAGCTTTCTCATCCCACTTTTCAATGCCTTGGGTGCGGTAGGAAGCTGTGTATGGACATATTCTGATGTATACCGTAAGCTGGGAGTTAAATTCTGCAGGGTGTCTCCCTCTTATGTGTGGGAAACCCTCAGACGCTCGGCAGGATTTTTCGTTTCACGTATTGCCTCAACAGTATACGGTGCTGCAAATACGCTTATTCTCGGCTTCTGGTTCCCTGAGGGCAGCGCCATGCTGGGATATTACACCTCCGCTGAAAAAATTATGACGACCGCCAAGAGTGCATTTTCGCCTATTGCGGATTCTCTTTATCCCTATATGGTAAAAAACAAGAATTACAGGCTTGTAAAAAAGATAATGCTTGTGCTTATGCCTCTTGTTTTTGTCGGCTGTGTAATTCTGTGGATATTTGCAGAGCCCTTCTGCGTATTGTTCTTAGGTAAGGAATATGCAGCCTCTGCAGAGATATTCCGTGTGTTTATCCCCGTAATTCTCATAACCCTGCCGAATTATATTTTCGGCTTCCCGATACTCAGTCCTATGGGACTTGCAAAATATGCAAATATTTCCGTGGTTGCCGGTGCCGTGATTCACGCCGTTCAGCTGCTCATACTGTTTGTCAGCGGCAGAATGGATGCCGTGAGCGTAGGAATCGCAACCTGTATTACCGAAGCGGTAATTCTTATATTCAGAATCTCAGTTGTAATTATTCATAACAGAAAAAACAAAAATCAGAAGACCACTGATTGATGGGAGAGAAAGATATGAAAGCACTTATTCTTGCTGCGGGCTTCGGCTCAAGACTTGCACCTATTACCGACAATTGTCCCAAATCCCTTGTGCCCGTAAACGGAAAGCCTATTCTTATAAAGCAGATTGAAAATCTTCTTGAAAACGGCATTGAGGATATTACTGTAATAAGCGGATATAAAGCAGAAATTCTCGAAAAGGCCGTAAAGGAAAAATTTGAAGGTGTGAAAATAATCAATTCCGTTGATTATGCCACCACAAACAATATGTATTCCGCATATCTGGGAAAGGAAAGCTTTTACGGAGAAGATTTCCTTATGATGAATGCCGATGTTTTCTTTGATGCCTCTGTTATAAAGGCTCTTCTTGCCTTTGAGGGACGAAATGCAATTGTTACTGATATAGGCACCTATATGGAGGAATCCATGAAGGTTATTGAAAAGGATTCAAGACTTGTTGAAATTGCAAAAACAGTAACCGAAGAGGATGCTCTCGGCTGTTCAATAGATGTTTATAAGTTCTCATCCGAGGGCGGCAAGGCATTCTTTGATAAATGCCGTGAATACATCGAAGAAAAGGAAGAGCTAAAAAAGTGGAGTGAGGTTGCCCTCAACGACATTCTTTGCGATGTTGTTTTTGAAGCCTGCCCTCTTGACGGCAGATGGCTTGAAATAGACAACCACGAGGACCTCGCTGCTGCAGAAAAATTGTTTGCATAATAAAAAGCCCGTGAGTGCGGGCTTTTTTTGTTGCAGAAAAACTGAAATGTTGCAGATTGACAAAAATATTATTGAATGACTATAATATGTGCATAGAGTTTTTATTCATAGTAGAAGTTGTTCAGGAATTTTCTGTTCTTTTTTTGAAAGGAGATATTTATGAAAATTACAAAGATCGTTGTAACAGGCGGGCCCTGCGGGGGGAAGTCTACGGGGCTTAAGTGGATTGAAAAGGCATTTTCTGATATGGGCTATAAGGTGCTTTTTGTTCCTGAAACCGCAACGGAGCTGATCTCAGGCGGTGTTGCCCCCTGGACTACGGCTTCAAATGCCGAATTTCAGAAATGTGTTATGTCCCTTCAGCTGAAAAAAGAAGAGGTGTTCACCCTCGCTGCAAAGGGTATGGATGCGGATAAGGTGCTTATCGTCTGTGACAGGGGTGCTGTTGACAATAAAGCCTATATGACAGATGAAGAATACACCGGAGTGCTTGAATTCGTGGGCAGAAACAGATTTACTCTCCGCGACAGCTACGATGCAGTTTTCCATCTCGTGACCGCCGCAAAGGGTGCGGAAAAATTCTATACCACGGATAATAATTCAGCACGTACCGAAACCATCCCTCAGGCTGCCGCTCTCGATGACAAGCTCATAAGTGTGTGGACAGGCCATCCCCATTTAAGAATAATTGATAATTCAACGGATTTTGAGGGAAAAATGAAAAGGCTTATCGCTGAAATTGCTTCATTTTTAGGTGAGCCCGAGCCCCGGGAAACAGAGCGCAAGTTTCTTATTGAATATCCTGATATAAACGGGCTTGAAAATAATCCCTTGTGTGAGAGCGTGGAAATCACTCAGACTTATATTCTTGAAGAGGGCGCAGATGAGTGCCGTGTGAGAAGAAGAGGCAAGGACGGAGAGTTTGCTTATTTCAAAACCTCCAAAACAAAAATATCCGATATCAAACGCACGGAAATTGAAGACAGAATATCCGAAGAAGAGTACAATTGCTTACTCTCAAAGGCTGATCCCGGAAGAAATGAAATCAGAAAAACAAGATACTGCCTTGTAAGTGACAATCAGTATTTTGAAATCGATATATATCCCTTCTGGAATGATAAAGCCATTATGGAAATTGAGCTTACAGACGAATCGCAGGAAATTATTTTCCCGAAAAACATAAAAGTTATAAAAGAGGTCACCGAAGACGATGAATACAAAAATTCATCGCTTGCAAAAAAATAAAGAGTTCCCGGCTTCGGTAATCCGAAACCGGGATTTATTGTATCCGCAGGTATTCTGTTGTGTATTCTTCTGAGAAGCAGGCAGAAAATCACATCTACACGGAAAAACTTTGGAATTTATAAATACTGCCGTTAATGCATTGTGTTTTGCACTTGGTATGACTGCCCCGTGCCATTTTTTCTTGTGGTTTTTTTCGCTTGTTGTGGAAGAATCTTTCGCAGGCAAGCGGCGAATAAATGTGTCATAGGCGGTATACAGCGATATGTGTGACTTTGTCACCTAAAAACTATGCCTTTCAGGGAAAGGTTAATGTACACTTTAAACCGGCACTTGCGTACCAACATCATTTCCGCATCTTTTCGTAAAGAACCGAAAATTTCAGGTATACCACACCTTTAAGAGTTTTTTATGATACAGGAAAAAATATGGTTCGGATAACAAAAATTATCAAATCCACTTAAGTGTGTTTTCAAGAGCGACGGAAGCACGAAGGATAAGTCTTGCATCACTTGCTTTGACTCCATCTCCGTCTATGTCAGCAGCCTTGAAGAATACCGAATCTACGTTATAGCTTTCAAGTCCGACGGACATCCTGAGTGTAAGTCGTGCGTCTGAAGCTGTTATGATACCGTTGCCGTCAATATCACCGGGACAAATGATTTCAAATTCCTTCCCAGAAGACATTAAAAGGGTCATCCCCGTACCTACGGCAGATTCATTTTTTATATTTTTTCCCGCACTGTCTTTTATGACAGCGGTATTTTCTGTGTGTGAAATCAGCTGTGCTGCTGTGACGGTTTCATTTTTTATAATGCAACCGTCGGCAAATTTTGCCTTTGCGCTGTTTTTGAAGTTGATGAAGTTTATTGTTGCCGAGGTTGATAAGCAGCTGTTTCCGTTTGCTTCAATAGTGATATTGTTCCATTGCTCTTTTGTCCCCAGATAATTAATTACCTTGAGCGATGGGCAAGTGTCAAAATTGTGTTCACCGATGTTTTTAACGCTTGAAGGTATTGTGACTTCAGTAAGTGAGGGGCAATTATTGACAGTGTACAGATGAATACTCTCAATGCCGTCAGGGAAAGTCAGTGTTTTGAGAGAGGTACAGCCTCTGAATGCAAGCATATCAATAAATACTATGTTTGCAGGAAGTTCAATTTCTTCAAGGGCAGTGCAGCAGTCAAATGCAGATAACATAATTTTCTCTAATGTATCGGGAAGTATTACACTTCTGAGATTCTCGCAATTGCAGAAAGTATAGTCGGCAATCGTGGTGATTCCCGAAGGAATACTGATTTCTTCAATGCCGCTGCTTCGGAAGGCCTCGTCGGCTATGGATGTAAGGTTGGCAGGAAGTTTAATGCTCTTCAGGGCTGAACAACCAATAAAAGCTCCGCTTTCGATAGAAGTGACAGAATCCGGTAAAGTGACTTCCCGAAGCTTTTGACATGAAGCAAAGGCACAGGAACTGACAGATGTAAAGCCTTCGGGCAATACAACGGTTTCTAATTGAGTGAAGGAAGAAAACATATTGGCGGCCATTGAGGTGACTCCGGAACTTATAATGATATTTTTTATTTCATTGATATGCGGGGCAATGTTTATGTCCTGCGTGATTTCACCGTTGCCGCGTATTGTAAGAGTTCCTGTTTCATCAAGAGTCCAACTGATATCCTTGTATGTGCCGTTTGTACTGACAGCAGCAAATGCAATTGTATAACTGTTGATTGTTGAAATTAATAAAATAATCAGGCAAAGAGTTACAGATATTTGACTTTTTAGTTTTCTTGTATACATATTGTTTGTCCTCCTTGATATTATTCTGTAATTTAATTATAACTGTTATTTTTTTGTCTTACAAGGTATAAAAGCAAAATTCACGTAGAACATTCAAAAAGTATAAAAATAAAAGGAGGAAATTTTCATTCCTCCTTTTTCAGTAAATTCAATTACTTGAGAGCAGCCTTAGCCTGTTCTGTGAGAGCTGTGAATGCTGCGGGGTCTGCAATTGCGATTTCGGAAAGCATCTTTCTGTTGAGAGTGATGCCAGCCTTCTTGAGACCGTTCATAAATGTTGAGTAGTTCATGCCGTTAGCCTTGCAGCCTGCAGAAATTCTTGCGATCCAGAGTCTTCTGAAATCTCTCTTCTTCTGCTTTCTGCCGATGTAAGCATAGTTGCCGCTCTTCATAACAGCCTGCTTAGCAGTCTTGAAAAGCTTGCTCTTGGATCCGTAGTAGCCCTTAGCGAGCTTAAGAACCTTATTTCTTCTCTTACGAGTCATTAATGCGCCTTTAATACGTGCCATTCTTAGTTACCTCCGTTAAATCTTCTTCTTATTTGTAAGGAATAAGACGCTTGATCTGCTTAACATTGGTCTTGTCAGCAACAGCAGTCTTACGAAGATTTCTCTTTCTCTTCGTTGATTTCTTGTTAAGGATGTGGGACTTGTAGGCATGAGCACGGATGGGCTTGCCGTTCTTTGAAAGCTTAAAACGCTTCTTTGCGCCGGAGTTTGTTTTAATTTTAGGCATTGTTTTTTCCTCCTGAATAATTTTTTTGCGGGATGCCTTTTTATTTAGCTGTCTTTGCAGCAAGGAACATAAGCATTGTACGATTTTCTAACTTAGCGGCCTTTTCCACGTTGCCGTATTCGGAACAGGCATCTGCGAAGGACTGCATAATTTCAAGTCCTCTTTCGGGATGAACCATTTCTCTGCCCCTGAAACGAATGGATACCTTTACTTTGTTTCCTGCCTTAAGGAAACGGATCGCATGGTTAACCTTAGTTTCGATATCGTGTGTGTCGATGTTGAGAGTAAGCTGAATTTCCTTGATTTCAATAACCTTCTGATTCTTCTTAGCCTCTTTTTCACGTTTCTGCTGATCGAATCTGTACTTTCCGTAGTCCATGATCTTACATACGGGGGGCACAGCCTGAGGAGCGATTTTTACAAGGTCGAGGCTTCTGTAGGCTGCTGCCTTGAGAGCATCCTGCGCACTCATAATGCCGAGCTGTTCGCCATCGTCGGTGATAACTCTGACCTCTTTGTCTCTTATTTCCTCATTGATCTGAAGTTCCTTAGTAGCTATAAATAAGCACCTCCAAAATAAAATAGAAAAAATAAATGCGGACGACCGATTCGCCCGCACATAACTACAGAATAAGAGCATAAGCTCCTGAAATTCTTAAGTATTTACCCTGAAAAACGGAATTCGCAGGGTGAGAACGGGATACGGTCTGCTTTATTTACCCGTGTATTATAACAGAGAAGATTGTGTTTGTCAATAGTTTTTTAAATTTGTTTTTTATGACAAAAAAATTGCATTTTCTTTGTTGAAAACTCACTAAAATCTGAATTTAAAATCCTAATCCTTGAAATAACCTTTTTTATATGTTATTATATCTTGAACAATAATTCCTTAGGAGGGACAGCGGTGGCAGATGAGAAGAATACTGCTCAGCAGTATACCGATGAACAGCTCGGTTATGTTTACGAAAACAGACGTTATGTAGGCACAAAAGAAACCGTAGGCTTTGTTCTCTGGGATGCGGCGCAGAGCCTTAATATCAACACCTATACAACCCGATTTATAACAAACATCGTTAAAATCGACCTTGGTTTTCAGACCATTCAGAAAAGTATCAACAGCGTATGGGATATTGTAAACGATATCTTTATGGCAGCAATAGTTGAGAAAACAAGAACACGTTGGGGTAAGTTCAGACCTTATCTTTTAGGCCTTGCAATTCCCGGCTGTATTGCAACACTCTGCTATTGGTTTATGCCCATCTTTTTCTCAGGAACATCAGCAATGTCTGTTCCTAAGTTCATTTTCTATGTTCTCCTTGAGATTCTCCGTGAAGGTGTAGGAACCTTCCAGGGTATTGCAAGAACGGGTATGCTGGCGACCATAACGCCGCACCCTGTAGACCGAACGAGGCTTATCACCATCGCAAACTTTGCTTCGGGTACCTTCGGCGAAAAGCTCCCCGAGCAGATTATGACGGTTGTGCTCGACCTTATTGATAACAATGTGTTCAAGCCCGGTAAGGGCGGCAGAGAAGCACAGTATCTTATGGCTTTTGTAGGTATGGGTGCTTTCACGACCATTGTTTCCTCCGGTATGTCCTTCTGGTTCTTTATGAATTCAAAGGAAAGAATCATGCAGTCTGTTCAGACTCCCAGTGTAATCGATTCGGTTAAATCTATTGTAAACAATAAGCCTGTTCTTCTTATGACCCTTGCCGATTTCCTTGCAGGCTTCGGTATTTCGGGCAGTAAGTCAGACTATTACATAGACGTTCTTCACTTTGCATCAATGACAATGCTTGCAGGTATTCCCGCAGCACCCCTGTCACCCGTTTCATTCTCATTCGTTCCCTGGTTCAGAAGACGCTTCTCTTCACGTTTCCTTTATATCGTAAGTAATGAAATAGGAAGTATTCTTTACGTATTCGTATTCCTCTTCGGCTGTATCGGCTTCAATCCCAAGACCTTCAAGGGCGGTCTCTACAGAAATAAGTGGGCTATGCTCTTTGCTATGGCAACATGGGAGCTTATCTGGACTCTCTTCTACGGTCTTAAGTCTGTTATCGGCACAGAGCTTTACAATGAATCTATGGACTACTGCGAATGGAAAAACGGCTACAGAACAGAGGCTATGACCTCCGTTGCAAAGGGTCTTGCAGCTAAGGTTTCTCAGGCTGTCAGCGGTGTTGTTACCACTGCTCTCAAGAAGTTTGTAGGCTATGATCAGAATGCTTACACTTCAGGTAAGGAACAGCCCGACTATGTTAAGTTCTACCTCTTCGCAATGTTCACGATCATTCCCGTTATCACAGGCTCCTTCGGTGTTATACCCATGCTCTTCTATGACCTTAACGGTAAGAAGAAGGAAAGAATGTATGCTGAGCTTCTTCAGAGAAGAAAAGAAGCTGCTCTTGCTGCTTCCGATGAGGATGCAGAAGCTATTAGAGAGCTTGAAGAAAGACTCAAGGCAAGCAAGAATTCAAAGTAAGCCAATAAGGGTTTTATTTTCCGATAGAATAAAAAATACAGGTGTTTTTGATGTTGAGGTCAAAAACACCTGTTGTTTTTTGTGGATTTATACAAAGATATTAATGCTTTATTTTGTTGCACAGCCCGGCTTATTTATGTTAAAATAATAATATATCTGTAAATGGGAGGTTTTTTTGTGGCTGATGTAAAAAATACTGCTGAGCAATACACGGATGAGCAGACCGGTTATGTTTATGAAAACCGAAGATATGTGGGCTCAAAGGAAACGATGGGCTTTGTTCTCTGGGATGCTGCGCAGAGTCTTAATATAAATACATACAGTACAAGATTTATTACCAATATTGTAAAAATCGATCTCAGCTATCAGACTATTGTCAAATCCGTAAACAGCGTTTGGGATATTATAAACGATGTTTTCACCGCTGCAATAGTTGAAAAAACAAGAACCCGCTGGGGTAAGTTCAGACCCTATCTTCTTGCGCTTGCCGTGCCGGGCTGTATTATGACATTGCTTTATTGGTTTATGCCTATTCTTTTTGCAGGTCAGCCTGCTATGTCTGTAAGCAAATTTATTTTTTATATGGCTCTTGAGATCCTGCGCGAGGGAGTGGGTACCTTCCAGGCTATCGCAAGAACAGGTATGCTTGCCACCATAACGCCGCATCCCGTAGACAGGACGAGACTTATCACCATTGCAAACTTTGCCTCGGGCTTCTTCGGTGAAAAGCTGCCCGAGCACGGTATGACCATACTTCTTGACCTTATTGACAATAAGGTATTCAAAAACGGAATGTCCCACGAAAATCAGCTGATGGGCGCTTTCGTCGGTATGGGTGCCGCAACAACCATTATTTCATCGGGTATGTCTTTCTGGTTCTTTATGAATTCAAAGGAAAGAATCATGCAGTCAGTCAAAACTCCCGGTATAAAGGATTCGCTCAGGTCAATTGCAAATAATAAGCCAATGCTGCTTATCACCCTTTCAGATTTCCTCGCAAACTTCGGTATTTCGGGAAGTAAGCAGGACTACTATATAGACGTTCTTCATTTCGCATCTATGACACTTGTTGCAGGTCTTCCCGCAGCACCCTTGTCGCCCATATCCTATTCATTCGTTCCCTGGTTCAGAAGAAGATTTTCTTCTCGTCTTCTTTATATAGTGAGCCGTAATATAAGCCACTTCCTCCACATTTTCGTTTTCATCTTCGGCTGTATCGGCTTCAATCCCAAGACCTTCAAGGGCGGTCTTTACAGAAAGAAGCTTCCCATGTTCTTTGCAATGGCGTTGTGGGAGCTTATCTGGACTATATTCTACGGACTTATGTCTGTTATCGGCACAGAGCTTTACAATGAATCTATGGACTACTGTGAATGGAAAAACGGCTACAGAACAGAGGCTATGACCTCTGTTGCAAAGGGGCTTGCCGCAAAGGTTTCAGGCTCTGTAAGCGGTGTTGTTACCACAGCCCTCAAAAAGATGGTAGGCTACGACCAGAATGCCTACACAAAGGGCGAAGAGCAGCCTGACTATGTTAAGTTCTATCTCTTTGCAATGTTCACAATTGTCCCCGCCGTAACAGGTACACTGGGTATTATCCCCATGCTTTTCTATGACCTTCACGGCAAGAAGAGAGAAACCATGTATGCAGAGCTTCTTCAGAGAAGAAAAGAAGCCTCCCTTTCCGCCTCCGAGGGCGACCTTGAAGCGGTAATGGCGATGGAAGAAAAGCTCAAAGCAATAAGAGACGGCAAACACCGCTAAGCCGCTATGAACATAAATATAAATACCGCATTTAAGAAAGCTCGTTTTTATAACGGGCTTTTTTTGTTGCTGTGTTTGCGATAATGATGCATAATATTGAGAGTTATAATTTGTAAAAAACAGAGAAATGTAAAGATAAATTAATTATAAGTAAACTTTTTTGCGGGACATTTTCTTTTTTTATTCATTAATACTATGAGGTAGAGAAAAAGGATATTTCATATCTTGCCTGTGTTGTATTTTTTTGCATTGAGTACAGAGGTGATACCGATGGGTTGTTCAGTTTTATGATATAAATATTTGAAGCATATTAATAATCAATGAAAGGAAAAGGTATTATGAGAAATGTTAAAGGAATTATTTCTGTATTACTTTCAATTATATTGATATCAGCAACTTGTTCCGTTGCTCTTCCTGTTTTTGCATATGAAATATTATCAGATAATGATGCATTGACGAAAGAAAACAATTTGGCAAATGAGAGGCAGACTGAAATTATAAGCGAAGTAAAAGAGCTTCGGGAGGAATATGTCAAGCACTTTAAGATGAGTGACGGTACATATCAGGCGGTTGTGTATAGCTCTCCTGTACACTATAAAGAAAACGGAAAATGGCAAGAAATTGATACAGGTATAAAAGAAAGCACTTCTGCAACTAAAAATAGTGAAAAATTTTATGCCAATGTAGCAGATACAGAATTTTTATTCCCGGACAAAATAACAAACGGTGAACTGATTAAAATAAAAAAGAACGGTAATGAGATATCTTTCGGTTATAAAGAGAATATTGATTCCGTTTTTTCATCAGCAGTAATAACAGAATCTTCGGAATTCCAAAAATATGAAGATGATAAAAAGACTGATAGCGAAACATTAAAAACTGAAGTTTCACAGGATATTCTGAAGTATAACAATGTTTCAGGGAAAATTGATTTTGAATATGAACTGAATTCCTCTATGTTAAAAGAAAGCATTATTATTCCTGACAAACAAGAGGAATATGTGTATGAGTTCAGTTTCAATATAGGCGAACTTACACCTGTTGCAAATCAAGACGGCTCAATATCTCTTATTGATAAAGAAAATAATGACAGTCTCGAATATGTTATTGCATCGCCTTTTATGATTGATGCGAACGGTATTTTTTCTGACAGTGTCACTATGACAATGACTTTATCAGACGGAGAATATATACTCACTGTAACGGCAGATGAAAATTGGCTGAATGATGAAAGCAGGGAGTTTCCTGTGGTTATCGACCCTACTTTATTATACAAGCCTGACAGGGTTAATGACATTTTTGATACTTACACAGACAGCGGTGCTCCAACAGTAAATCATTACCTTTCAACATACGCTATTATCGGTCATAATAGCCTCGGAACAGGAAGAACTTATATAAAATTTAATTTACCTTCTTTGCCTCATTGCGGAGTTATAATCAATGCAACTTTGGGACTTTTGCAGATGGGTTTTGATCCCGGTAATGGGGTTACAAATCATATGGTTGTATATGAAAGTCCTGCAAGTCAGAATTATCAGACACTTACATGGAATAATCAGCCCTCGTTGGATAATCAGCCGATAGTTGACTACACGGAGTTTATTTCAGGATCAAACGGCAGTGTGTTTTATACTCTTGATATAACGAAAATTGCAAAAAAATGGTTTGAGGACGGCATAAATAATGGTTTGTTCCTTGCTTCTGCAAATGAAAGCAGCTCATGGCGTTCTACAATTTATACATCAAATTATACAGGCTATGATGTATATCCTATGATAAGTATTTCATATATGGACAATAAAGGAATTGAAGATTATTGGTCATACGAAACAATAGATATGGGACGCTCAGGTACGGTTTTTATCAATGAATATAATGGTCTGTTAACTTATGTGCATACTGATATAGCTCTAGGAGGAAATATCACTTCTCTTACAGCTTCACATATTTATTCTAATGAACACAATGAATCAGGTGCACCTTACGGATACGGATTCAGAGTTTCAGCTCAGGAAAAAATAAGTCTAATTTCATCCGGGGATTTATATGATGAAGGCTACAGAGCATATCTGACCGATGCAGATGGTACTGTTCATTATTTCAAGTATGAAAACAGCAGTACAATGAAGTATGAATTTGATGATAATCTGATACTGAAAAGTATATCGGGACAGACTTATAAATATGAACTGCAATATGAGGACGGCAGTAAAAGAAGATATGATTCATCAGGAAAATTGCTTTCGATTTCAGATAGCAACGGAAATACAATTACATACACCTATGACAGTTCGGGCAGAATAAATAAAATAACAGATGCAGCGAACAGAAGTGTTACATATAATTATGATTCAAGCGGTTATCTTTCCTCTTTTACGGATGCGGCAGGAAGAAATACTGTATATTCATATGATAACGGATATTTGCGCACCATAACTTATCCCGACGGAAAGACAACAGTGTTGACATATCTTTCAGAAAAATTATTCAATATAAAGCAAGTTGATTCCACAAATGTATCTTTTTTGTACAGGACATCAGACAGAGTTAATTTTATTTCGGTAAAAGGAACGGATTCTGCTGTTCTGAAAACAATTAATTTTTCTTTTCAAGGTGCCAATACTGTTGTTTCGGATTCGACCGGCAGAAGTGTAACTGTTGGCTTTGACAATATGGGACGTGCTGTGAGCCGTTCTGACAATGACGGAAATATTTCAACTGCAAAGTATGCTTCGGAAGGTAATAAAAATAATAAGATGACTGAAAATTCTGATGTTTTTTCATTTTCTGACAATAAGCTACTTAATCATAGTTTTGAGGCTGAGTTTTCCGATTGGAAAATCTGGAAGCCCAGCGGTACAAATTCACACAGTGTAGTTACTTCACAGGCTTTTGTCGGCTCAAAATCTCTGAAACTTACTTGCTCTGCAGAAGGAAAAATTGTTGCACTTCAGGATCTGACAGATTTTGAGATCGGAAAAGAATATACCCTGTCCGCATATGTAAAGGCAACTTCATTAAGCGGAACAAAAACATCTGTAAGAATTGAAGGAAAGGATTCTTCAGGTACTGTGTCCAGAAATTCCTCTCCCTGGATAAATGCAGCTACGGACGGTTGGGTACGTTTGCAGGTGTCATATACTGTTCCTGCCGGTGTAACATATATACGTATCTGTCTGGAATTACAGGGGGCATCAGGAACTGTGTATTATGATGCATTGCAGTTTGAAGAAGCATCTGCTGCAGGTCATTATAATCTTTTAACAAATCCGGGATTTGAAAGACATTCCTCAAATACTTTTTCAGGTTGGACAGCTTCCGGAACAGTTTCCTATGCATCAGGTATAATAAACACTTCCGGCAGTGTCGGCATATCGGGTTCCCCTTCCTCTAATGCCCGTCTTGTACAAAGTGTTATTATAGGATCGTCTTCAGAAAACAGAACTTTGATTTTCGGCGGTGCAGTAAAAGGAAATTGTGCAGCAACAAGTAATACTGAGGACAGTAATGCCAAAATAGGTTTATTGCTTGAATTGTATTCAGGGTCAAGTCTTGTTTCATCAAAAAATATTGACTACAATCCTTATGCCATTGAAACGGTGCAATTACTGACAGACAGTATTACGGCAAACAGCTCTGTTAATGAGATAAAGCTTTATTTGTTGTATGACAAAAATGTAAATACTTCGTATTTTGATAATATGTTTATTTATATTGATAATTACGGAACAAAATATGAATATAATGCAGACGGTAAACTGATAAAACAGAGTAATGATGCAGGTGATGCGATTTCCTATACATATCTGGGTGCAGATATAACGAAAATATCAATTACAAAAGACGGAGAGGAAAAGGATTCGTATACCTATACTTATGATGATAATCATAACATTTTGACAGAGACAACCAAGGATGGTATAATTACAACATATACATATCCTGAAAGCGGCAACAGAGGTATGCCCACTTCTGTAACAGTCAGAGATTCAGCCGGTACGCTTCAGAGCAGTTTAACATATACTTATTCATCAAACTATAATTATATCAGAACAGTTACTGATGCGAGAGGAAATACCACTTTGACAGTCTACAGTCCCACAAAGGGGTATCTTACGTCCGAGACTGATGCAAATGGTATTCGCTATATTTATTCTCATGATGCTTACAGTGATGAATTGCTTGAAGTATACACCGAAAATGATGACGGCTTTTTCGATGTTGTTTACAGATATAATGATAACGGTCAATTGTCTTCTGTTGAACAGGATAATGTAACCTATAGCTTAACATACGATAATTTTTCAAGAAGAACCTCAACCAAGGTCGGCTCCCAGACACTTGCTTCTTATTCATATAATGTAAGAGGTCTTCTGGGAGCTACAACCTATGGTAACGGAACCATACATTCACTTACATATGATAATTCCGACAGAATTATCAGTGAAGCTTATGACGGAACGGTCGCATATTCCTATGCATATAACACAGAGGGATATCTTGGCAAGGTAACAGATCACGAGCTTGATATTACAACGTATTACGACTATGACCTTGTGGGCAGGGTTACTGATGTTGACAGCACTGACGGTGTGTCCTCAGATTTTTCCTATAACGAGTACAACAGTATTGCTTCTTACTCTGTAAAAAAAGATAATTCTGTTGTTTCAGCTGCTGAATATACGTATACATCCGACGGATTGCCTGAAACAGTTGAACTTGCCGGTTTTCAGGAACCTGAGTTTCTGTATGCTTATGATGAGCTTAACCGCAGAACAGACAGTTATCACTTTTTAAGCGGTTCTCCCATAAAGGTTGAATATTCATATCTTGACGGCGAAGATTCAGAAACAACAGGACTTGTCAGCAACATATTGTATTCTGATACCGGATATAGGTATATGCCGAAATTATCGTATACATATGATGCAAAAGGAAATATACGTACAGTTTCTGAAAATGATGTGCTTAATCTGACTTATACCTACGACAGCCTTGACAGACTTGTCAGAGAGGATAATAAGGACCTTGATGAAACGATTGTGTATACTTACGATGAAAGAGGAAATATACTTTCCAAAAAGTATTATGATTACACAACAGGGGATGTCGGTGCTCTTAATGATGAAATAATCTATAGCTATGACAGTGTATGGAAGGATAAACTGATTTCATATAATGGCTTATATATTGAATATGACAGCATAGGCAATCCTACAGTTTACCGTGGAATTGACCTTAATTGGCAGAAGGGCAGACAGTTAGAATCCATAGGGTATAATGGTACAGAGCTGTTGACCTTTGAGTATAATGCTGAAGGACTTCGTACAAAAAAATCCTATTATTACGGAGATACAACAACATATACCTGGTCTTCGGGACTTCTGATGCAGCAGACTGACGGAACAAATACGCTTAAATTCAGCTATTCCCCCGACGGAAGACCGCTCGGAGTAATCTTTAACGGTACATCATATTATTATATCTATAATTTACAGGGTGATGTAATCGGTATATATGATTATTTAGGTTCTGTTGTTGTGGAATATACCTACGACAGCTGGGGAAATATCACTGATACAGAAGGCAGCCTTGCTTACACGCTCGGAAATCTTAATCCCTTCAGATACAGAGGCTATATTTATGACGAAGAAACCGGATTATACTGGCTTCGCTCAAGATACTACGACCCCATGACCGGAAGATTCCTGAACGGGGATATATATGTGTCTACCGGACAAGGGATGAATGGGTATAATATGTTTGCGTATTGTGGTAATAATCCGGTGAAGAACTCTGATTGCGAAGGTGAATGCTACTATAATTCATGTGGTCGCTGGTCACATGACAATTGGGAGAATATTGGCGATTATGAAAAGAAACCAGAACCTAACGCCTATACAGATAAAACAAATTCAGGTAAAAATATTTATATTTCTACCGAAAGTAGTTATTCAGTTGCATATGGTGATGTGCAAATTATTGATAAGCGTGATACAAATATGACCGACGGAAAGCATAATCCTGATATTAAAATTATTAATTCTTATTTAATCAACAATGAAAATGTTCAGAAAGAAATTATTCGAATTATTAAAGAATATAACCAGAGCGTGCCCTCTTTTTACAAATGGGAAAGAAGTGAGAAATCTTTGTTAAAAGAGTGGGAAATTCACAATACTGTTTGTTGGACAGGTTTTGCTTTTGATAATACGGCACATGTTGATTTTGATGTGTTTGATGAGGGAAAAGGTTATATTGCTTTTTGCTATGAGAGAATTATAAAGCCTCTTTGGAAAAATAAAGGGTGATGATAATGGAAAAAATAAAAAAATATATCGGGTTGTTTTACTTTTTTGTTAATGCGGTAATTCAGATCAGTTTTTTTAGCTACTATTTTCCCGAATTCGGCAATTTTGACAAATATTTGCAATATGGCGGTTTCTTTGATTCCTTTTTGCTGTGGCTTTTTGCTGAAGGTGTTTTTGGTGATAATATTTCGCTTCGATATCTTGTTTTGGTCCTTGTTATTTTATATGTTGTGAGTTTGGTGCTATTTTTTATTGCTTTGTTTTTTAGCAGAAAAATTGTATATTCCATTTTGTTATCTCACTGCATTCTGAATGTAATTTTTCATTTTATTCTTTTGTCAGATAAACCATATGCATTCATAGGGTTGATATTTAAGATTATAGGTTGTTGTATCTATCTATACTGCCTGAAAAAAATCAAAGAAAAAAATCAAGGGACGGTTAGAAACCACTGAAAAAGTGATGTTTTAAGCGGTCGCAAAAGTCAAAAATCTTGTCTTGATTTTGTTCAAAGAGAAGATTGTTAAAATTCTCATACAAAGTGAAAAAATTGACGAGTTTAGCGGTATTTTCTATGCCGAAAGTGCCGCTATTCTTTTCAAGTTAACTGCTATTGCGGTTAGTTTTGCTTGAAAGGTAGTGCTTCGCAGTCCCCAGCCTCTGGCTCGGGACATTCCGTGAAAAAACACGGGGCGGTTCTGTGATTGTGAAATAAATTCACAGTATTGTTGAATTATATTACATTAATCGTCCCTTGGCTTCATCTATTGTAAGCTATACTTATACTGATAAGACAAATCAGTCGATTGACAGGGGTAAGTTACTATATAGCTCAGAAAACATAAGCAATCATAGAACCGTCCCCTGATTTTGTTTAAGCAATCATAGAACCGTCCCCTGATTTTGTTTTTGGATGTGATGAGGCGCCAGAAGTACATGTTCCCGGATATGGGCATTATCATGACCCAAAACATGCATTTCATATTTGGTTTGGCGA
The DNA here is from genome assembly GCA_045591055.1 of Acutalibacteraceae bacterium. Taxonomy (GTDB): domain Bacteria; phylum Bacillota; class Clostridia; order Oscillospirales; family Acutalibacteraceae; genus RUG806. The sequence continues at coordinate 94,846 of JAZNSD010000076.1, forward strand.
TAAAATAACATAAAAAGGATATTATTATGAAAATTTTGATTAAATATTTTATCGATGAATGTCTATGCTATCCGTTTGATCAGAGTTGCAGATATTTTTGTATTAATAATCAAAAATTTTACCGCGATGTGAAGCTTACTGTGAACAACTCGAAGAACCATAGAATAAAATATCTTCTTCCCATAGTCAGAATTAATATCATTGAATTGATGGAAAATTATTTAAAAGCTTTGAACATTGAAAAGGATGAGGTTATACATTCGTCAAAAATGCAAGAGCCCGATAATGTCAATTGGAATGAGAATGAAGCAATCGCTTTCGATGTTGCCTTCCGCATTTTTATTGACGGCAGATATTATGTTAAAGACGGAAAAGAAACAGATATGGTTACAGATTGGTGCAATTATAAAAATTCCGTGTGTTTACCTATTATAAAAAAGTGGTGTGCGGAAAACGGCATAAAATGGTATGATGATAAATTCTCTCATTTTTTTTACAAATGGCATAACCCTTTCGTTTATAAAGCGGACAAGAACGATGTTTTTGAAGTAATTGATTATCCCGGTTGCTACAGTTTTGTTGAAATTCCAAAATAATAATGAGAGAAAATCAATTATGAAACGGTTTTGTGAATCGTTAAGCTTATAATATAGGAAGAGTAAGACAAGGGGCATAGCTTTATCGGTTTTTTAGCTTAAAGGAGTTAATATGGATTAGGATTGTTTTTTTGATATTAAAGAAAATTATAATGAATTTATAGATTTTGCTTTATCTTTAAGTGATTATATTACATTTCATATTGGTCATTATGATATACTGTCACCTGAAAGTTTTACCATCAACAACTCTTTATGATAAAAATAATATTAAAATTGACGTCGAGAATCCGGGCGGTAGAAATGGACAGATTCATATGCACTATAAAGGTAATAAATATTTTTATCATGTATCACAACAAAAGTTTGTTTTGGAGAATGGAGATTTGGCTTCAAAAAGTATACAGGAATTGTTAAATAATGAAGCCGTTGTTAAGGCTATTGCGAAGGGATTGGTATATCTTGGATATTAATAAAAAAGAGATTGCCTGTTTATTGTTCCCGAAATTTAAATGTGTCAGGGATAAGTCAGGCTATGAATTTGTTGTGTTTCAGCAAAGTAGTGTTACAAATGATTTTGAAAAAAGTATGTTCTGTGATAAAACATCTTTTGAAGCATTTGAAAATCATATTCATATTTTGGATGGTATCAGCAAAACAGAGCTGTACGTATTAGAGAGTATAAGCAGAAAACTGTGCAAATACTATGTGAAGTTGTTGGCTGATCAATTTCCGGATAAAAGATTTGCTGTTTGTGTTTCATTGAAAGAAAACGATTCAATGATTTTTCGTTTTCATCAATGCCACGAAGAGGAACCTCTTTATTTGCAGGAAGGAAAATGGGAGGACGGATCAATTGTAATTGTTGAGTTGTCAGATCAGGCAGAAGACTGACACCGGACGGACAGAAATCATTGCAGGTTTATATGAAGATAGTTCAGTTGCTATTGTTGAGGTGCATATGAAAGATTTAAAAAGTATTGCAAAAATATTTACTGAAGAAGCCGATTTGTTTTTGATTGATCATTATCCGTTTGTTGTTGAGGACAATGATAAGTATTCACAGGTTGAATATGATTTTAAATTTATGTCGAAAAAAAGATATAAAAGAAAGCAAACGGAGTCAGCGGTAAAGGAGTTTTTTGAGTTCTTGTGGCTGTATTCAGACTTAAAGGTTTATATCTTTGATGTGACCAAAAAGATGAATCGTAAGGATTATAATAAGGAACAAACGGTTTTGGTTGATGATATAAAGTTACTGAAAAAGATTATCAGAATGCGAATGAAGAATAAGGTTAATGCATTTTTTGTTTTTGAAAAATTCAGAGGCGATTCAGATATTTATTTGTACCTTGATGATGTTTTTGCTTCAGCTTATTTTACTGCTTCCGAGCAAGTCAGTGATATTGAAAAAATTGCTTCACATTGCGGTTTGTTTATGAGAAGAAAATGAACAAAAATTGAATTATATATTTTTTAATCGGCTAAAAGAACAAGGGAAGGTTTGAAAGTGCTGAAAAAAAGTATTGCTATAAGCGGTTTTTGATAGTCAAAAAAATTTTACTTTTGTTCCGAGAAAAATTTTTAACTCTCTTCTGAAAAGAGAAAGAGTTGAAGAGGTTGCGGCATTTTCTCATTTGAAAGTGCCGCAATTCTCAGGGAGGCTTTTAGCTTTTGAAGCTTATCCCCTGATTTTGTGAACACAATATACATTTCTGGTTCGGAGGCGCTGTATTTTATTGAATTAACGAGGTTGCACATGAATATAATCAGTTTAGAAATTTTAATAAAAAGTATTCCTTATGAAGCACCATATAAAAAAGTGCAAACATATTTGTTTAACCGGAATACATTTGAGTTTGAACAAAAAATTGAAGTGATAAATTCATTGGGGATATCAGAAGAGGATTTTTATTTCTGGGAATATGATTATCTTCCTCTGCCTGATGTTTCGTTTGCTTACACTCAACGTGATTTTCTTATGATTTGTAATATGAAAGACGCTCCGAAAATATTGGAAGAGTATTCTGATGACAGGTCACTAGAGGGATACTTCAGTTGGGCGATGGAGTACGGATATGAAATAGCTTCTTTTTGGTGGCAGCATCATTTAAGCATTATGAAATATATAGCAATTGAATGGTGTAAGGATTATAAAATACCGTATATGGATGATTTGCCGGAAATAAAACCCGTAAAAATGACCTATAGCGAAAATCACGGGACGGTTCGAAAACACTGAAAAAGTAATGGTATAAGCGATTTTACAAACAAGCATTTCTTTGTTTTTGCTCCAAAAGAATTCTTAAGGTCTGGTGTATTTGGGTATGGAAAGGCCAATATGGAATTACGTACGGTGCTGAAATTGGATTGTATGTATTAGCAGATAATTCAAAAATACCTACTACCGATGAACAATTAAAAAACTGTATATTTCGCTGTGCAAACCCTAGTGAGTTCACAAAAATGGGATTTAATTTATACGATAAAAATGGAAAAATCTTATTTTCCAGAACAGAAAATTGTCATTGGTGGTTGATCGGTTTTAAAATCGGTTATAGAAACAAAAACGAATTACTATTATCCGGATATGTTTTGCGTTTTCCCAGAAAATAGCAAATGCTTATTTTGATAAATATATGCCGATATTAAAAGATAGAGGTACTTGTAAAATGCCTGTTTTATTTTATTAAGGAGATGATACAGTGAAAAAAAATATGTTATTTTCAATTGCTGTTGCTTTGTTTTTTTTGTCTTCGTGTAATTTAAATACTGATCTGGCAGACACAAACACTACAATTCCGGAAAATATTGTATCTGCTGAAGAAATGATAACAAACAATACGGAATATGTTAACGGGCAAATAAACGATATTATTACAACATCTGATGAAAGTTCAGTTATACATGAAGAAACAACATACTATGACAATATAACAGAGCAAAATTCTGTTGAACAGGATATCCCTGAAGTAACGAAAGATTATATGGGAGGACCGTATAATTTTACAAAAGAGAATATTTCTTCATATAAAGATAAAATAGCATACGGACATAGTTTTATGGATATTACCTTTGTTGCAGCCGATTACTTATTGTCTTGCAGTGAGCTTATTGAAAAATACGGACAAGATTATACTGTTTATTTCAGCCATGGTACATCAACAAACGATCAATTCTATCTTGTAAAAGGCGGTGACGGTTGGGTTCACTTTATCATTGCAGAAAACGGAGCAGAAGACCATTATACCGTCAATTGTAAAAAAGAGTATTTATTGCCTTGGCAGGTTACCGATTACAGACAGGTAGAAGAATGCCCATGTCAAGGAGATTATTAAGACAACACAGCATAGAGCATAACCAAAGAAAAATACGGATATTAAGCGGTTTTTGGTTCTTTGGAAGATAGTTTTCTATGTTTTAACTATTTTCAAGGAATTGCCGACTGTTATTTGAACACAGAGAATGATCCGTATTATAATACAGCAACAAAAAAGCGAAAATCGAATTATACAAATCCGGACTTAACATCTGAGTTTTCTTTCGGATAAAAACAGATCAGAATTACTTTGTTAACAGGAGTATCAATATGAAAAAGTATCTTCCCTTGATTTTATCACTTGTTATATTAGCCGCACCGCTGTTTTATGTTGTATGCTGTATAAGTAAAAGCAGTTTGCTTGCAGAGAATTTGCTGTATACACAGCTTGCTGTTTTTTGTGTTTCTTTGATAGTTGTGCTCATAAAAAGAATTCGTTATGTAATAAGAATAGTGTTTTCTTCAGCCGCTTTGATTTTTGCTTTCGGCTTCACTGCTTTTTTTCTGATTGCGGGTGGCGGCAACGAATTCAGAGTATATGAAGGTAATGAAGATACTGTTTCGATTTATGATATGAATGCTGATGATTTCGGAGAGTATAACTCTGCAGAGGTTTATACATATGAGGAATATTCTCTTTTTCCCTTCAATGTATATACGTTGATATTAAAGTATGATGAAAACAGCTTTGTCCGTGCAGAAAATACCATAATTGAGAATAACAGCTTTTATCATGAGCTTGGAATGTACAGCGAAGCAAAACCTGAATTCAGGCACGGAAACTTTGAATTTTTTGTAAGGCATTCGGAAAATAAAGTTTTTCCCAAGGTTGTTTATTTTATCGGTTTTAATCCGCAGGACAATGAAATTGCATATATAACCTTTAATGACCTTGAGCTTGACGGTGTTTCTTCATTTGAGGATCTGTTGTTATACCGATGTCAGTGGAATACTGTTTGTGAATACAGAAATCCCCTGACAATCGGGGACAGAATAAGAAGATTTATCATAGATTTATCACAAAAAGACAGTAAAAAAGAATTTTCTGTAGTATACAGAACAGATTTATAACTACGATATAGGAATCGGGACAGTAACAGGACAGGCAAGACATGGTATAGTTTTCTGCCCTGCGCGATCAAGACACGGCACACACTGTCCCCTGTTACATTATCCGTATAGGAGTTATGATATATGAAAAAATAGTAGTAATAATGACAATTTTCTTGTTCTGCCTGTAATTAATTTGTTCTTTTATACATATTGCAATATTTATTATTACGAAGATGAAACTTTTTTAACGGAGCTGTTGAGGACTTTTTTCCGGGATTAATATAAATACAGGAGGAATTATTATGAGTTTTACGGATGAGTTTGATATTTGTGTTCAAAAGGCACAGGAGTATTTGTGTTTTATTGAAAAGATTTTTTCTTCCGGTGACGAAAAATTTTCAGATATAATAAACCGGAATCTTCAGAATTCGAAAAAGATATTTTGTAAAAAAAGCACTTTGCCTCTCGGCTATTTTGATCCTTGCCCTGTAGAAGATCTGATTGTGGGTAAGAGCAATCGGGGAAAGCTATCAGATAAGATGCCGTCATCTGAAAGCTTGATAACATATTATTTTGACAATGATATTCTGAAAATGGCAGAAGACGGTATTTATTATTATATCTATGATTATTCTGAAGCAGACAAAAAATATATATATGCGGTTCCGAAAAACAGAAAACTGAATCTGACATATTTTTTAACGGTATGTGAGTATGAAAACGGAAAAATCAGAAAGCTGACAAGATTTACGGCAAATTCTGCAGAGCTTCCGGGAGGAATATTCAATTTGCTGGGAGCGAACATGATATTAATCAAAGGTATGAATGATAAACAGTATATGTTTGACCTTACCGAAAAAATATATACATATTCCGATGAGCATATTGAATTGCTGGAAATTATGAAAGTCGGTTCATACGGAAAAAAACGTTCTGCCGCAGAATACAGATTTAATTATAAAGGAGATTACTACAGTTCATATTCAAGCAACAAAACTCAATACAGAATCAAAGAAAAAAGAATGTATAACGAGTTTTATAATATGTAAATTTGGATAGGACAAGGGGCGGTTCTCTGTCCTATATAATCAAGACATGGAGCCGTCTTCTGTTACAGATATCTTTGCAGGGAGGAGATTCCGATGGTGTATTCAGTACGGTAATTTTCAGGCAGAAGGGAATTAAAAGTACGGATTTGTAAACAAGGATAATTGTGAGAGTGCTCAAGGAGGTTTACTTATGAAAAGATTCACAAGAATTCTATCGTTTTTCCTGAGCTTGCTTCTGATCATGCAGGCAATGCCTGTGAGCTCGGCGACGGCGGCGGATTTGTTATCCTTATTCACAGCGGAAACTATTTCTGAAGATTCTTTCATAGAAAATACTGATACGGGTGAAGACCGGGAAAAGGTAATCCTTTATGAAATAAAGGAAGACAGAACATCCGATACAAAAAGCTTTATGCAGTCTGACGGAACAAGGCTTATCGCACAGTATGGCAGTGCTGTTCACTTTAAAAATGAACAGGGCGAGTTTGTTGAATATGATAATTCCCTTTCCGAAACAGATGCAGAAGAAGTGTTTTCGGAAGAGGCAGAAACCGAAGCGGTCACTTCGGAAGAGACAGAGACTGAGGCGGTCACTTCGGAAGAGGCAGAAACCGAGGCGGTCACTTCGGAAGAGGCAGAGACCGAGGCGGTCACTTCGGAAGAGACAGAGACCGAAGCGGTCACTTCGGAAGAGGCAGAAGATTTGTTTTCTGCAACCGATTCAGGGGAAAAAGAATATAAAACAAACAAATCGGATATTGATATCAGGATATCGAAAAAAACAAACGGAAAAAAATTAGTCCGTATGACAAAGGACGGATTTACTCTTTCGTGGAATTATCAGGGCGCAAAAAAGGTTACGGGCGAGGTTGCCGAAAAAACAACAGATGATGATATAATAACTCTTGATAATCTCACAAGTAATGTTTTGTTTTCAGATATTTTTGATGAAACTGATTTTGAGTATATCATCACAGGTGATTCACTCAAAGAAAATATCATTCTGACTTCTGAGGATGCCCCACATACCTTTACCGCAGAATATAAATGTCAGGGACTTATTCCGGAGCTCTCAGAGGATAAAAAAACCATTTATCTTAAAGACAGCGAAGAGCAGACTGTTTTTGTTATCACAGCTCCCTATATGATTGATGCAGGCGGCGAACAGAGCACAGGTATATATTATGAGCTCGGCGAAATCAAAAACAATAAATTTTCTGTCAGACTCATAACAGACAAACAGTGGCTCAACGCCGAAAACAGAGCCTACCCCGTAACGGTTGACCCGATAGTTATTACTGCAAAATCTAAACAGGATATTCCTGATAATGATAACTACGGTTCTGCAACAATAGCTTCGGGACAAGGTAACTCAAACTACGGTTCTATATTCGGCAATGCTGCATTGGGCACCATGTATGTCGGATACGAATCCTCTAATAACGCATTTCTGAAAATAAGAAGTCTGATAAAATTTATGTTACCGACTCTTCGTGACGGTGACAGAGTTGTAAATGCCCGTATGTTTTGCTTACTGCATACATGCTCGGGTGATGTTACGGTAAACTTACATAAGATAACAGGCAACTGGAAGCCTTTGAATGTGTTATGGTCTTCCGCACCGTCATATGAATCTGCAGTTTCTGATTATAAGCTTCTGCCTTATCATTCTTCTTCACAGCCGAGAGAAGTATATTTTGATATTACAGAATTAACCGACGGTTGGTATACAAATAAGTTTGCAAACAACGGTCTTATGCTTATTTCTCCCTCAGAAAACAGCAGTTCGCTTGACAGAGCAATATTTTATGCCAGCGGTTATCCTACATATTATTCTTACAGACCTCAGTTGATAATTGAAGTACGCAATATGTCCGGCTATGAGGACTATTACTCTTTTACTTCTCTTCCTGCAGGCAGAGACGGCAGCGTATCTGTAAATAATTACAACGGAAATGTTGTCAGCACACATCCCGTTACTCTTGACTGCGGCGGACTTCGTATGCCTGTCAATGTGTCAGCGGTGTATAATTCTGATAAGGAAAATATGTCTGTGTGTGATATCGGCAGAGGCTGGCAGCTGAATTATAATTTACAGGTGAAGCCAAATCCGTATATTACAAGTGAATCAAATGATATTGAAAAGCTGTACAGATATTATCTCAGAGATTCTGACGGCACGGAGCATTATTTCTATTTTGAAAGTATGACTGCCACAGAAGGCAAGGATGAAGACGGTCTCGGATATACGCTGACTCTTAACTCGGCTTCTTCTCCTACGGTATTTACCGTCAAGGACAAAAGCGGTAATACTATGGTCTTTAACAGCTCAGGCAATGTCACTTCCATTACCGAAAAAGGCGGCGACAGTATTAATTTCACTTATGAAAGTGCAGGAAGCGGTGAGCGGCTGAAAACCATCCGTGACGGTGTAGGAAGACTGTATACCTTTGCTTATGCTTCCGCATCAACAACAATACCGTCAACAATAACCGACCCTGCAAGCCGTGTGACATCCTTTACGGTCTCTGACGGTGTGCTTACAAAAATCACATATCCCGACGGGAATGATGTAGCCTTTACTTATACGGAAATAAACAGCAAAAAGTATCTCAGTAAGGTAACAAACTATGACGGGATATATATTGATATAGTATACAAGTCAGGCACAAATACGGTAATGGCTGAAAGCATTACTGAAAAAAGCGGTTCATCAGCTAACGACACATATTCATTCAGCTATAATCAGAATGAAACCGAAGTAACAGACAGAAGGAACAGAAAGTTTACATATCAGTTCAATTATTTCGGTCAGTCAACGGGTATAGTATCGGATGAGGATAAAACAGCACTTGCTTTTTCATATGCTCAGGGCAATTCAACAGACCCGAAGGCAAATAAGCTTTTATCGTCATCAAGAGTACAGCAGTCTGTACAGAATTTTGTAACCGACCCTTCATTTAATTCTTCAAGCCTTGGTTCATATTATAAATATGAGCCCAATGCATCGGGAGATTATACCGAAATGGGCTATGACAGCACATACGGTCACTATGCAAAGGGTTCATTCAAGATTTCAAGAACAACAGCGAACGGCTCATATTCTGATATAGACCAGCATATACCCAATCTCCCGGCGGGAACATATACTGCATCTGCCTTCATCAGCACAAACGGCACAACAGCAACAAGCACAAAGGGTGTTTTTGCCGTTCAGATAGTAACCAACGGTGCTGTAAGTGCAACCTACAGATGCGAGCCGGTGACATATACCAAGGCAGGCGAATGGGTGCGCAGAAGCATAACGGTGACTATTACCTCTGATCAGTATATCAAGGTTCTTGCGGGAATTACGGATAATACCACTACGGGTACATTCTGGATCGATGATATACAGCTTGAAGAGGGAAGCGGTGTAAACAGCTTCAATATTGTTAATAACCCGTCTTTCTATAAAGGCAATGCCAACTGGGGCGGAACTGCTTCCGGCTTTACGGTTGCAGCATCCACACTCAGCGGATTCCCGAATCAGATCACCTTCAGTCCCCACAGCAACGGAACGGGAAGACTTTTGCAGTATATTAATTTTGACGGCAAGGCAGGCAATGTGTTCAGCGCGGGTGCGTGGATAAAAGCAGACTCCGTTCCCACGGGTCTTGAAAAGAATCTTGTCACACCTAAGCTTAATGCATACTGTAAGCTTAGAATTGAGCTTATCAATGACGGTGTTACCAAAAAGACAGAAGAAAAAGAATATAACCCGCATGTCACCTCATGGCAATTTGTAAGTACGGAAGTAATTGCCGATACTGAGTTTGATGCTGTAAGGATTTCAATAATATACGATAATAACAAAAACAGCATTTCCGTTACGGGTACATATATTCTTGCCGAGGAATACGGACAGACGTATACCTATGACAAAAACGGCAATGTCATAAGCTCTGCCGATGTGTCGGGAAGTATGGGCGCATACGGCTTTTCAGCAGGAAATCTTACCGCATCGCAGAATCCTACGGGAAGTAATGTGCTGTTCAATTATAATGAGGACAATAACCTTGTAACCTCTGCATATTCAACCGACGGACAAAGGTATACCTATACCTATAATTCAAGCGGAAATGTAACAAATCAGACTGTGGATTCGGTAAAGCCTGCTGCAATTATTGAAAACGGAGAGAGCTATTATATTCTCAATGCCGCCTCGGGAAAAGCACTTGACTGTGCAAGTCCTGTTGCCGGGACAGATTCGCATATGTGGTCGTGGGGTTATGATAACTCGTATCAGCAGTGGACAGCAGTGCTGAATTCAAACGGAACTTATTCATTCAGGCTGAAGGATACAACACTTGCACTTGATATTTCAAGCAATTCTGCGGCAAGCGGAACTATAGTTCAGGTATTTACCGAAAGCGGAAATGATGCGCAGAAGTTCAATCCCGTGCTTCAGCCTGACGGAAGCTTTGTCATAAAGACAGTATCAAGCAGCAATGCCTGTGCTGTTGACGGACAGCCCGACGATACTAAGGAAGTAAAGAACACCACTCCCGTCAAGCAGATGACATATGATGCAACGGATATGCATCAGAAGTGGTATTTTGTCCCCGTTGACGAGTCGGTAACAGACGGGCCTTATCTTGAAGCAACGGCGAATTATCTGAATAATCAGAATTTCCGTTCTTCGGAGGTTTCGGCAGACGGAATACAGACAAATTATAACTACAATATCAATAACGGATTTTTGTATTCCACCACAACAGACGGAATTATCACCGGTTATTCTCAGGAAGAAAATACCGGCAGGGTATGGCGGGTTGTAAAAGACAATATGCGTGTATTTTACAGCTACTCAAAAGACCGTCTGTCAAAAATCGATACCCCCACAACAGACTATACATTCACATATGACAGCTTCGGAAGAAGCACGAGCATAAAAGCGGGAAATGATGTTCTCGCAGAAAATACATACTCTGACGGGCGTCTGTTCACCCAACGCTTTCTTAACGGCACAACTACAAATATGTTTTTGTATGACAGCCTTGACAGAGTTACCAATGCAAGCTACGGCGAAAATACTCTGAAATATTTCTACGGCTCAAACGGAGAAATCAGTTATTTCACCGACTCGAAAACAGGAAAGCGTACACAGTATGAGTATGACCTTGCTGACAGAATAGTGTCAATAAAGGAATTTGATGATGAAGAGTCATATTTATTTGACCTCGCTTCTTCCGTAAGCTATACTTATACTGACAGAACAAATCAGCTGAAGACCATTACCTCAGATACCGCTCTCGGGAATAATACGCTTGAGATTGTTTACGGTGATATTCTTGATGAGCAGATGCCGGATGCGGTATACAGTGAAAAATGGAACGGAAATACAAGCAGGTTTTATTCATACGACAGCTTAGGAAGAATAAAAGAAACAATGTCAAAGACAGGT
>JAZNSD010000077.1:0-1704 GCA_045591055.1 Acutalibacteraceae bacterium
TTGCCCCGAAAGAACAATACGGCAAAACCCGTGACGATGCAAACCAAAGAATAAATGAACTTATTGCGGAAGGAGGAGAAAAATAATGGCAAAATCTGAAAGCAAAGAGAAAATGAATATCTTTCAGGAAATGAAAAAATATTGGAACACTCCTGCTGAAGGAAAACATGTTCCGTATAAAGAATATTTTTCGATTTTTGCCGCAGTCGGCGGTGATTATACTCTGAAATATCTTCAGAGCTTCCTTACCTTCGGTACAGGTTGTTATCTGATTGCACATTACTACGAAATTCCTCTTCTTACATTCAGCGCGATAAACGTATTTTTCATTGCATCAACATATTTCTGGAATCTTCTGACCATGGGTGTAGATGCAAACTTAGGCTTTCTTCCACCAAAAATTGAACGAAGATATAATGCGGTGTATTTGACCTTTACTGTTTTAGGTTTACTGATGCTTATATTTGATTTTTCCGTTATTCTTCCCGACGGCGTTGCCAACATCATAGATACCCGTTGGAAAGGCATCAACAGCTTCAATATTTTCAAAATCTTCGGTGCGCATTTTCTCACCAACGGATGGAGCGGTTTCAGAAATATTCTTATCAGAAAAAAGCTCCTCAAAAAGCTCGGCAGATACAAAATTTTTGCATATGCAAATGTTATTCAGTGCCTTATTGTTGTTGTGCTTATTTGTACTCTTCCGCTTTACGAGCTCCCGCTTACCGACAGAGTCTGGACTCTTTATCTTCTTTTCCAGTTTTACACAATATTCAATTACGTCGGCTTTACACAGTCTGTTGCTGATAATATCAGCCCCAACCCGCAGGAAAGACTGTATGTGCGTTCATTCCCCGTTAAAATCAGCCATTTTGTTCAGAATATCGTAAACGTTATTCTTCCGACGCTTGCAGGCGTAATGTTCCTTGACGGCATCAAGGATATCGGAACTTTCAGATATCTTATACCCATCTTTTTTGTTGTTTCATCGGGAGTTATGTTCATAGGACTTCGCAACATCAAAGAAAGAATTCCTATGCCACCTCTTGAAAACAGAGAATACCTTTCATTCTGGCATTGCGTTTCGGGTATATTTAAAAACAAATATCTTTGGATAATAAAAATTGCAGAGTTCCTCGACTCATTGGGCAACGGTATGCTTGATATGAAAAGAATCCTCCTTATTTATACTTGGCGTGAAACAGGGCTTTTCTTCTCTATAGCAGAAATTATTTATAAAATGTCCGGCAACCCCGGTCAATTCCTTGCACCGTGGATAAGAAAACGCTTTCAGTATAAGCAGCTGATTGTATTCAAATATATTGTCTTGGCATTGAGAAACGGAGTATATATTCTGGCAATTCTCTTTCTTGGCAATTCTCATTTTCTGTGCGGTCTTGCAATTTACATTGCTATGCTTGTTTCCAATACACTTGAAGCTGCGGTTGGTATTGCACAGGATGACACCAAAATCAGAGTTACAGATTATCAGATGTATATTTCCGGAGAAAGACTTGAAGAATACCAAAAAATCATCACTTGGTTCACAACCCCCATCACGACCCTCGTTTCTCTCATTATTCCGCTTATGTTCTACCGTGTAGGATTTACATCTGACTGGGATGTACTTTATATGAGCGATGTAAGAGTTCAGTGTATGCTTATCGGTCTTGGTTTTGACCTTGCCGGATATGTACTGATGAC
>JAZNSD010000078.1:0-42233 GCA_045591055.1 Acutalibacteraceae bacterium
TTGTAGCCTTACCTTTAAGGCGGCCTCTCTGTACTCTGCGGTACTTAACGCGCTTTGGAAGCAACATTATTTCGCTCCCCCTTTCCTGCGGGGCTTGTTGTTTGAGTTATCGAAAAGAACTTCGCCCTTGTAAATCCAAACCTTTACGCCGAGACGGCCGTAGGTTGTGTGAGCCTCAGCAAAGCCGTAATCGATGTCAGCTCTGATTGTCTGAAGCGGAATTGTACCTTCGTGATACTGCTCTGTACGAGCGATTTCTGCACCGCCGAGACGGCCGGAAACCTGAGTCTTAATACCCTTTGCGCCTTCCTTCATTGTTCTGCCGATTGACTGCTTGAGAGCACGGCGGAAGGAAACACGTCTTTCGAGTTGTGATGCAATATTCTCTGCAACAAGCTGTGCGTTGAGGTCGGGGCGCTTAACTTCAACAATGTTGAGTACGACTGTCTTACCAAGACGGTCCTCGCACTCCTTGCGAAGCTTCTCAATCTCAGCGCCGCCCTTACCGATAACCATACCGGGCTTTGCACAGTGGATATTGATACGGACTCTCTTGGGGTCACGTTCGATTTCGATTTTGGGAACGCCTGCGGAATTAAGTGCGTTAAGGAGATACTCACGAACATTGTAGTCAGCTACAAGAGTATCGCCGAATGTTGACTTACCTGCATACCAGCGAGATTCCCAATCCTTGATGACACCGATTCTTAAACCGGTAGGATTAATTTTCTGTCCCATTGTTTAATTCCTCCTCCCCGATTATTCCATTTCCTTGAGTACAAGGTTGATGTGTGATGTCTTTTTGTTTATTCTGAATGCTCTGCCGTGAGCTCTGGGTCTGATTCTCTTAAGAGTGGGACCCTGAGAAACTGAACATTCTGCAACGTAAAGTCTGCTGACATCCATATCGTAGTTGTTTTCCGCATTAGCCATAGCGGATTTAAGAAGCTTTGCAACGGGTTCACACGCAGCCTTGGGTGTGAACTTAAGGATTGCCATAGCTTCATCAGCGGGCTTATTTCTGATAAGGTCGAGAACTATCTGAACCTTACGGGGAGCTATACGCTCAAAAGTCGCTTTTGCTCTTGCTTCCATTGTTTACACTCCTTTCGGCTTATTTACCGTTATTTGATGTCTTTGATCCTGCATGACCCTTGAAGGTTCTTGTAGGAGCGAATTCACCTAATTTGTGACCAACCATATCTTCTGTTACATAAACCGGAACGTGCTTACGTCCGTCATGTACGGCAAAGGTGTGACCAACAAAATCAGGGAAGATTGTGGAGCTGCGGCTCCAGGTCTTAAGAACGATTTTTTCGCCCTTTTCATTCATTTTAATGACTCTTTCGAGAAGCTTAGGCTGCACGAAAGGTCCTTTTTTAACACTTCTGCCCATTATTTATTGCTCCTTTCCGCTTATTTAGCATTAGCGCGTCTTACGATGAGCTTATCGGAACGCTTATGCTTTGCACGAGTCTTATAACCAAGAGCGGGCTTGCCCCAGGGAGTAACAGGACCGGGACGACCGATGGGTGACTTACCTTCACCACCGCCGTGGGGGTGATCACAGGGGTTCATAACTGAACCGCGGACTGTGGGACGAACGCCCATATGACGGGTACGGCCTGCTTTACCGATCTTAACATTGATGTGATCTTCGTTGCTGACTGTACCGATTGTTGCCATGCAGTTTACGGGTACGTTACGAAGCTCACCTGAGGGAAGACGAAGGAGAGCATACTTTCCTTCTTTTGCCATAAGCTGTGCTGCGTTACCTGCACTTCTTGCAAGCTGACCGCCGCGACCGGGATAAAGTTCTACATTGTGAATAAATGTACCTGTGGGGATATTCACAAGAGGAAGAGCATTACCGATCTTGATGTCAGCTGAAGCACCGGCTACAACTGTGTCTCCGACCTTAAGGCCTGAGGGAGCAATGATATAGCTCTTTGTACCGTCCTCATACTGGATGAGTGCAATAAATGCTGAACGGTTGGGATCGTATTCAAGTGTAAGTACTGTTGCGGGTACGTCGATCTTGTTTCTCTTAAAATCGATTACTCTGTACTTCTGACGGTTACCGCCGCCGTGATGACGAACGGTAATTCTGCCGTAGCTGTTTCTGCCGGAAGTTTTCTTGAGGGGTTCAAGAAGGCTTCTTTCGGGAGCAACCTTTGACAACTGTGAGTAGTCTGTTGTAGACATGTTACGGCGACCGTTTGTTGTCGGCTTATAGACTTTTATAGCCATTTTATTTCACACGCCTTTCATTATCATTGAAAAAATTGTGTTCGGATTCCGGATAGTTTAGCGGCCGGCTAAACCATACATCGCTGTCCGGAAGGTCTATTAGAACATACCGTCAAAGAACTCGATTGTCTTGGAGTCTTCAGTAAGAGTTACGATAGCCTTTTTCCATGAGGGCTTGTAGCCTTCGAAACGGCCGTAACGACGTAAGTGACCACGAACATTAATTGTATTAACCTTTTCTACTTTTACTTCGAAAAGCTCTTCAACTGCCTTAGCAATTTCAATCTTGTTTGCATCCTTGGCAACAACGAATGTATACTTTTTATAAGCTGTGCCGAGCATACTTTCTTCGGTAATAACCGGCTTGAGGATTATATCCTGTGCGAACTTGCTCATTATGCATAAACCTCCTCAATCTTTGCTACCGCATCCTTGAGAACTACGATGCTGTCGCAGTTAAGAATGTCATATACATTGAGAGTGTTTACGAATGTTACGTTTACGCCTTCAATGTTACGAGCGCTGCGATAGATAACATCATTCTTTTCGGGAAGAACGATAAGGGTTTTCTTTGCTGCCTTAACAGCTGCAAGAACCTTAACAACTTCCTTTGTCTTGATAGCATCAAGTGTAAGTGCTTCGAGAACGATCATTTCACTTGCTGCAACCTTAGAAGAAAGAGCTGACTTGAGAGCAAGTCTCTTAACCTTCTTGTTGATTTCAAATCTGTAGCTACGGGGCTTGGGACCATGAGCAATACCGCCGTGATACCACTGAGGTGCTCTTGTTGAGCCCTGTCTTGCACGGCCTGTACCCTTCTGTCTCCAAGGCTTCTTTCCGCCGCCTGATACTTCAGAGCGAGTGAGAGTAGACTGAGTTCCCTGACGCTGATTTGCGAGATAATTTACAACTGCGATGTGCATTGCGGATGTATTGGGCTCGATAGCAAAAATGCTTTCACAAAGCTCAAGCTCGGACACCTTAGCACCAGCCATATTTAATACGTCAATTTTAGGCATCTTCTATTCCTCCCTTACGCTTTCTTAACGGCATTTGTGATAACAATGTAACCGCCCTTTGCGCCGGGTACAGCGCCTTTAACAGCGATAAGATTGTTTTCTGCATCTACCTTAACTACGTCCAGATTCTGAACTGTAACCTTTTCAGCACCGAGATGACCGGGCATCTTCTTTCCCTTGAAAACTCTTGAGGGGTCGGAGCATGCGCCCATTGAACCCTGATGTCTTGCTACGGGACCGGTACCGTGTGTTTCCTTCAGTCTGCCGAAGTTCCATCTCTTGATAGCGCCGGCATAACCTTTACCTTTGCTTGTGCCGCTGACATCAACCTTTTCGCCTGCTGCGAAAATGTCAGCCTTGAGGATGTCACCTACGTTAACTGAATCTGTGTCAGAAAGTCTGAACTCTCTGAGAACTTTCTTGGGGGCAACATCAGCCTTTGCGAAATGTCCCTTCATGGGCTTGTTCACACGGCTTACCTTCATGTCGCCGAATCCGAGCTGAACTGCATTATAGCCGTCCTTCTCTTCTGTCTTCTTCTGTACGACTGCGCAAGGACCGACTTCAAGAACTGTTACGGGGATTACAACACCCTTTTCGTCAAAAAGCTGAGTCATGCCAATCTTCTTACCGATAAGACCTTTTTGCATTTTGATTTTTCCTCCTTCAGATTATTGGTCGGTAGCTTTACCGACTTGACCTGCGGTGCTTTGACAGCTTATTTACTGTCTATAGCCAACCGAAATCACATCATTTTGATTTCGATATCAACGCCGGCGGGAAGCTCAAGATTTGTCAGAGCTTCAGCAGTCTTAGCTGAGGGTCTGATAATATCAATGAGTCTCTTGTGGGTTCTCTGCTCAAACTGTTCACGGGAATCCTTATACTTGTGAACAGCACGAAGGATAGTAACAACTTCCTTCTCTGTGGGGAGCGGTACGGGACCTGAAACCTGAGCGCCTGTGCGCTTTGCTGTTTCAACGATTCTTTCCGCTGCTTTGTCTACGAGTGAATGATCGTAGCCCTTAAGTCTGATTCTGATTTTTTCCTTAACTGCCATTGGAACGCCTCCTTAGAAATTTGGCGGGCTGCTCAGTTGAAAATTTCTACACGGCGCCGGGTTGTTCGCGCCTCTCATTTTTTAAATCCGGAATATTCGCAAGCTATTCCGGACTCAGAATTTCAGAAATTTTCGCCGCAAAAGGGCAGCGGAAATCCGGTTAAGGCACAGATTTCCCCCTTGAACGGTCATACTTCGCCCGGTTTTTTAATCGGACATACTCCACGGAAATTCCCTGCGTCAAGCGCAGCCACCTTCCGTATCATCGCACATCAACCTGTCTGAAAAGGGCATAATTTGCCCAATCCATTCAAGCACTCGTGTATTTTAACATACTTTTCTGTAAAATGCAACAATTTTTTGAAAAATTTTTCGTAAAATGTGCTAATTTTTTTGTTTTGATCATCCACTGCAACTTTATGCATATTATACTGCATAAAGTGTGTATAATGTTAATAACTATTCATATTTTACATGCACAATGCGCCTGAAGATACAAAAAACTTAATTCCGGAACTGAAAAACTAAAGTTCCGGAATTTTTATTACACGCAGCCGGGTATTTCCCGTCTTTTTTATCTGATATCCTTTTCAATTGCAGGGAAAATAACGCCCTTGATAAGCACATTCATACAAAACCAGTTTTCTGCAGAAGAAAGGTTCTCCTTTTTAGACGCATCTGCGGCAGCAACACCGGTTATCTTTCCGTTGGCATCTATAAGATAAACCTTTTTAAGAGAATCAACATTTCTTGAAGCTTCATCAGAAAACTCAAACACATAATTCTGTCCCGATTCGGGAACAGCATAAACAGCAACAAGATACGCAGGATCGATTCCGCGTCTGTCGGATATAATTTCTATAAACTTATTATCTGCTGATTTATCCGTAACCATTGTTCCGTTTTTTTCAGGCATTGAAATACTGAGATCCATTTCAGGTGAAACACTTACTGTTTCGGAAGCAGCTTCGGTAACGTCAGATAAGAGGGTGGTTTCCTGAAGCGGCGGCATAACGGGTTGTAGCTCCGTAGACACCTCTGCACTGACAGTTATCTCTTCCGTAGTATATTCTTCTGTAGTCCCCTCCTGCGGCAACGCTCCTGAGGTTTGCTCAGGCAAATTCCCCGCGGTTGTCTGATACTCGTACTGATAAGGAGAGCTTGTTGATATTTCAGGAATGCTGAGAGAACATCCTCCGAAAACCAGAGCTGACAGCAGACACGCAGCACATATAACTTTTTTCATATTTTGTTCCTTTATATATTAATTACATTATATATATGCATTTCTAATTAAATTTACCGAAAAATACAGCCCGACAGAGCTATCCATCGGGCACAAAAAGGTCAGAAAAGAACAAACACTGTATCAGGCACCTGTGATTGTTGAAAGCACAGAGTTTGTAGCATCATCAGAAAGAATAGCGACAACACTTGATACAAGTGAAGTGATGATTGCGGTTATATCGGCAGAGCTTGCGCCGGTAAAAGCAGAAAGAATGCCTGCAAACATATCTGTAGCACCCGCGAGGGTTGACAGGTCGCCCATCTTTATTGCTTCAATCGCCCGCACAAAAGCAGAAGTGATAGCATCAGCATCAAAACCGAGATTTGCTATTGTCTGAATTAAGGTATTAAGCATAATACCGCCTCCGTTAATCAATTATCGTAACAATAATATCACACAAAAAACACATTATAATTCTAAAAAAGAAATATGAATAGTTTTTGTTATATTTTTTTAATAAACTGTTAATAATTACATCTTTTGTCTTTTTCCGCCTGCGAAATAAACATTTTTACCGTACTATGCTTTCTGTGAGAAGTTTTCCTCAGCCTCATCATCCGGACAAGCATCGGCAGCAACGTCTTTTTCAGCGCCGGCGGCGGCAGACCTCGAATCAGCATCTGCAGTCTCCGGATTCTCTTCAGAACACAAAACTGTCTTTTCTTCTTTTTTCAGAATATTTATTATTCCCTCATCGTTAAGCACCTTTATAAGTATAACGATAAACGGAAGAATAAAGAAGCCGAGCACACCGAGAGTTTTTGTTCCGATATACATGGCAACGATCGTAACAATGGGAGGAAGACCTACCTGACCTGCAACAAGCTTTGGCTCAATTATCTGCCGTACAACAAGAATAACCGCATAAATTATAAGAAGACCTATGCCGAGACCTATTTTTCCGGTAATCAGGGAATATACGCCCCAGGGAATAAGCACGGTGCCGGTGCCGAGCACGGGGATAATGTCAATAAGGGCAATTATAAAAGCGAGAATTATAATATAGGGACTGGGGAATACGCCTGCAAACTTCAGAATATAAAAACCGACAGTCAGCTCAAATGTTGTAAAAAGAATTATCAGACAATAAGCCTTCGCCATTTTTTTGAGAGTTGCTATACCCAGTCTCCAGCCGGAAACCAGCTTATCTGCTGTTTTTGCGGGGAGCTGACGGATAAAAAAGCCAACGATTCTGTCGTAATCATTAGTTATGAACACGGTTGAAATAACCATAACGATAAAAGAAATTATAAGCGAAGGGATCTGTCCTACGGTATCTGAGAGAAATGCACCGCCGGTAGTAAGCACCGAGCTCCAGTCAATGGCACCCGTGTCGATTGAAATATTACTGAATCCGTTTTCAATTATATTATCAAAAAACAAAGTAACATTTTCATGCAGAACGGTCCTGAGTGATTCGGGAAGAAATGTTGTAACATCCAGAATCCACAGCTTGATATCATTGAACAGACCGGATATATTCCGGAAAGAGGAAACCACATAATCAAAAAAGCCCTTCAGCTTTTCAAACACTTCCATACCGATAAAAAAGAATACACCGGAAAGGGCTCCCAGGATGAGAAGCACGAAAATAACACTCAGAATATTTCTTTTTACGGGAATTCTCTTATTGATAGCCGTTATAGGCTTATTAAGCAGGCTTGCAATAAAAAATGCAAACACAAAAGGTAGTATCAACGGAAATAAGAGATCAAAAGCGAAATAGAACAATGCCAGTATAATTGCAAAATACACAATGTTTATAACGGCAGCTCTTCGCTTTTCAACAACACGGTTCATAAAACAGCTCCTGCAAAAAAACTTGATATAGTAATGTAATTAATTATATATTATATATGATACACCAAAATTAAGCTTAAAACAACAAAATAAGAAAAAAAATAAAAATAATAACCTAAAAAAAACAGTTGACATAAAGCAGTCAGTTATTATATAATGAGAAACTGTAGAAACAGGGGTGCATTGCGCCTTTTTTCGAATATACAGCGTTTTTCCGTTACTTAGCTGTTAAAGAAGAAAAGAATGGAGGGGTTCTAAGATGAAAAGAACATATCAGCCTAAAAAACGTCAGCGTAAGATGGAACATGGCTTCCGTAAAAGAATGTCAGACAGAAACGGCCGCAAGGTTCTTGCCCGCCGCAGAGCAAAGGGCAGAAAGCAGCTTTCTTATTAATTGATCGCTGAAAGGATTCGTGGAAATTGTCCCGATTCAATACTCTCAATTCCAACACCGACTTCCGCAGGACCTACGGTCGCGGAAAGGCATACACAAATCCTGCGTTGGTTACTTATGTATTAAAAAACCGCGCGGGAATTTGTCGTATAGGAATAACATCAAGCAAAAAAATCGGCAATGCAGTTGAAAGAAACCGTGCGAGACGTGTGATAAGAGAAGCTTTTCTTTCATTACCCGAAGCGAACGGTAATTTCGATATTGTTTTTGTTGCCAGACGAAAAACGGTCCACAAAAAAAGTACGGAAATAAGCGCTATTATGCGCAAACATTTGATTTCGGCAGGTGTTATAAAAGATGCTGAAGAAGGCGGCACTTAAAGCAATACGCTTTTACCAGAGATTTATTTCTCCGGTCTTCCCGCCTGTCTGCAGATATTATCCGTCCTGCTCACACTACACATTTGAAGCCATTGACCGTTACGGCTTCTTCCGAGGCGGTGCTATGGGAGCACTGCGTATTTTAAGATGCAACCCGCTGTTTCCGGGTGGGGTTGACCCTGTTCCGGATATAAAAACAAAAAGAAACAGGAAATAACTCCCGGAGGTCTTCAATGGATTTTTTCAGAGATATTCTCGCTATTCCGTTCGGATATGCGCTTCATTTTTTATTTGAATTTACAAACAACTATCTTCTGTCACTTATTATAATTACTCTTGTAATAAGACTTCTTCTGCTTCCCCAGTCAATAAAGCAGCAGAAGAATTCTGCAAAGCAGATGCGTCTTCAGGCTAAGGTAAACAAAATAAGACAGAAGTATTCAACTCTCTCCAACCAGAGAGAAGCTCAGATGAAGATATCCGAAGAAACACAGGAGCTTTACAGAACAGAAGGCTTCAGCATGAATAATATGGGATGTCTCCCCTTACTTATTCAGCTTGCTGTTATGATGGGACTTTACGGTGCGATTTATTCACCTCTGTCACTGGTTCTCAGAGTCGGAGAGAATGCTATCACCGAATTGAAAAGAGCTTATGATATTTATATTTCAACTCTTCCCGCAGAGCAGCTTACAAAAACACTTACAAAT
Source organism: Acutalibacteraceae bacterium (assembly GCA_045591055.1). Lineage (GTDB taxonomy): Bacteria > Bacillota > Clostridia > Oscillospirales > Acutalibacteraceae > RUG806. The sequence continues at coordinate 8,902 of JAZNSD010000078.1, forward strand.
GACTATTATTTTGAGATGAATGTCCTGAATAAGTTCGCTGAATTCAAAGACACTCTTGATCCGGCAATTTTTACCAACACGCTTATCAGCGATGTTGAGAACTTTATTGAGAATTTCCGGATTTTCGGTATCGATCTTACCGACACACCCAGTTCTGCAGGCGGAATATTGATTCTCATTCCCATACTGGCAGGTGTGACTGCCCTTCTTACAAGCTTATTCATGTTCCTCAAGCAGAAGAAATCAAACCCTGAAATGTCAAAGAATCCTGCAATGGGCTGTATGACATTTATGTCACCCGTAATGTCAATCATGTTCTCGTTCAACTTCCCTGCAGGTATCGGTTTCTATTGGATCATTTCCAACATTCTCTCCTTTATCCAGACTGTAGGTCTTGCATTTGCATTAAAGCCTGATGCTGTTATTGCAGGCCAGATGATCGACGAAACCGTTACAAGACGTTCAAGGGAAAAGATGCTCAAAACAACACAGAAATCAGACGAATAACAAAATTTGAAAGCAATACCGTGTTTATACGGTTCACATAACTCAGAAAGGATTTCGTTATTAATGATAATCGAAAAAATCGGCACAGGTTCAAGCATTGCCGAAGCTTTTGAAAATGCCAAGATCTTATTGGCAGCTCCCGATGAAGCCGAAATCAAACAGGAAATCATACAGGATGCGAAGAAAAAGCTTTTCGGTCTTAAAACAGAACCTGCAAAAGTCAAAGTATGGTATGAAATACCCGATGCTCCCGTAAAAGAAACTAAGCCCGTAAAGGAAGCTAAGGCTCCTGAAGCGAAGCCTGTTCAGAAGTCTCAGCCTCAGAAGGCAAAGGACTCTGCAAAGCCCGCACATAAAGAAGCTCCCAAAAAGGAAAATGTAAAAAAGGAAGCTGCTCCTAAAAAGGAAGCTGTAAAGAAAGATGAAGCTCCCGCAAAGGAGGCTGCCCCCGCAAAGGCTGCTCCCATGAAGGAAGAAATCAGCGAAAACGACGGTGCAGCAAAATACCTCAGAATGATTATTGAAGGAATGGGCATAAAGGATTATACCCTCTCCCTTTCAAAAAATCCCGAAACCAACGAATACATTTATACTATTGAATGTGAAGAAGACGGAACACTTATCGGCAGAAGAGGCGAAACACTCGACTCTATCCAGTATCTTCTCCGTCTCTCCATTAACAAGGGTATTGACGATGACAAGCACCGTAAGGTATCCGTAAACATCGGCAATTACAGAGAAAAGAGAAACGACAATCTCCGCTCTCTTGCTCACAGAAGCGCAAAGCAGGTGCTTAAATACGGCAGAAATGTTGTTCTTGATCCTATGAATCCCTATGAACGCAGAATCGTTCATACAACTATTCAGGAAATTGAAGGTGTAACATCCTATTCAACAGGTATTGATGCAGGCAGAAAGGTTATAATTGCACTTGAAGAAGGCGTTCAGCCCACACATCCTTCAAAGGGCGGCTATAACAGAGGCGGCAGAAGAGATAACAGAAGAGGCGGCAAGGGCGGCTATCAGAAAAAGGAAGCTTACCGTCCCGAAACCACAAGAGCTCCCAGAAAGGACTCTGCAGGCTCTCTCTACGGAAAGATCGAAATCCCCTCAAAGACTGAGTCATCAGAAGAATAAAAATCAGGAGGTATCCTCACGGATATCTCCTTTTTTTTCGATACTTACGGGAACTGCAGTAAAAAAACACGGCAGGCACATCACTCCGGATGTGCCTGCCTTCTTTTTTCAAGGGGATGTCAGGTTCTTGAATTTTATACCATAAACAATGTTCTGAAAAATTCAAGTATCTTATTTATAAATTCCATAATCTTGCTGAAGAATTTGATAAGTCCTTCAGATGCAAGACCGTCACTGTCAAATATACCGTCTCCGAACCTGTCAAGAAGATCACTCAGTGAAGAACCTATATCCTGAAGGAAGGGAAGCTCACTTGTTGCGAAAAGCTGCTTGAGGAAGGAGAAGTCGCCGTTGAACTCTGCAAGCCAGTTTTCTGTCTTGTGAGATGCAACATTTGCTGCATAGAATATCTGATATACAGTGTAGAGGATCTCATCCATTCCGTCCTCACTCTTTGCCATCTGAGAGAAGTTTTCAAGAAGTGAGCAAAGGAATGCATAGCCTTCACCGTTAAGGGAGTCACTGAGCATTGCCTCAAGTGCAACAACATTCTCTTCTTCAGAAACAAAAGCAAGAACGAGTCTGAGAATAACGGTTATCATATCGGTTCTGTCTGCACCTGTTGCATACTTCATTGTGTATGCTGTAAGACCGTTCTTTGAAGTAAAGGAAACAATTTCACCTACAGTAAGCTCATTGATAGCTTCCATCGCAACTTCTTTGAGCTCAAAGCCTGTGTCTTCTTCAAGACCTTCAAGCAAATCAGCAATGAGTGTATCAACGTTCATTTCAGCAAAGTTGAAGCCGATAAGCTCATAAATATCGAGTTCGCCGATAAGAGGCTCAATAGTTTCAAGCACGCTGAATACTGCGTTTGCTGTATTCTTGATAACTGTATCAAGACCGTTGGAATTAAGGAAGTAGATAACACCGGGAAGAAGCTCTGTAATTTCATTCACGGGATCTGCAAGAAGTGTATCAACCTTATCAAGGATAGGATCAATAACATTTCTGAGAAGAGCTTCGGGATCTTCCTTAACAGCAGCCTTGTATTCATCGGGAGTGAGAACGTTTTCACAACCGAGAGCTTCAAGGAGAGGAATTATACCGTAAGCATATCCTTCTGCACCGGGAATAACAACTCTGTCGTTCTTTTCCTGTAATGCGGGATCTGCAGAATGGAAGAATGAAATATTCTCAGAAGTAAGAAGCCATTCAAGAATGGGATATACGGGAGTGAGCATATCAAGAATTGCATCTACAAATGCTTCACGGTCGCCTTCTGCGATTTCAGGTACCTGATATTCACTCATAAGATAATCAACATCAACACCGAGAGCATTCTTGAGAATTGCTGTGACCTGATTGAAGAATTCCTCACCGATTTCAGCCTTAAGATCATTTATAAGACCTGTAAGAGCGTTATAAAGGCTTTCAACAATGTCCTTCTTATAAACAGTGGAACCCACAAGAGTATCAAGCACATCTTCAAGACCTGTGTAGTTTCCACCTTCGCTGTCCTGAACACCGAGAAGCACAATCATAGTATCCACAAATTCGGGAAGCCACTTTTCGATGTATTCACCCATTTCTCTTGTATAAAGCTCACCGTATACATAAGAATAGATGCTGTCCATAGTTACGGGAGAAAGAACTTCGCCTGTATCAGCTTTGTCTGTGAGAGCCCATTCAAACTCACGCATCTCTACCTTTACGGCTTTACCCGTGAAATATGCCATAATTACATCATAGATATCTTCGTTATCTGCACCGAACCAGCCCTTGATGGTAGCTTCATTTCTCGGATCAGCAAACGCATCCGCTACAAAGGAAATTACAACTGTAATAAAATCAGCTCTTGTTTCTTCTTCTGTAAATACCATCTTATATGCGGTTTCGCCGTTTGCAGATGTGAAGGCTTCAGCCTTACCCATATAGAATGTCTTTATAAATTCCTGAGTATAATCGGGGAAATAAAGAGGAAGAAGCTTTTCAAGAATATTGAATACTTCTGTAAAGTCAAGACTTGTGATATCAATATCGGGGATAATTGTGGCAAAATCAAGGTTAAGTCCTACTGCACTGAGTTCATCTGTTACAGCAACAACGGGAAGAAGAAGGTTATTGACAACTGACTTCACACCGTCTGCATTGATGAAATAGAATACATTGGGAAGCTTTTCAAGCATTACGGAAAGTGTTCCTGTGCCTTCTGTTACATTCTGAAGATCTCCGCAGATATCGGAAAGCACACCTACTACAGCAGAGAATATATCTCTTACTGCTGTTTCCATATCAAGCTTGCCGTCAACATAGAATGCCTCTGCAGGCTTGATGCCTGAAGCTGTACCCTCATAATTCATAGTAGCGCCGAGTGCCTCAAGAAGAGGAATAAAACCGTATTTATAGCCTTCGCCGCCTGTAAGAGTGATAAGAGCTTCTTTTGTTGAACCGTCAAAGAATGTGATATCCTCACCGAAAAGAAGCCATGCAAGAAGTCTGTATGCGGGCTTGAGTGTTTCTGTGAAGCCTTCAACAAATGCCTGCTTTTTAGCTTCATTTGTTGCTGCCGAATCCATACCCCAGTCCTTCACACAGGTAACAGTTTTCGTGCCGTCTTCGTTTTCTGTGATTTCGCACCATTCCTTCCACTGAAGAAGTCCTTCGGCATCAAGAAATCCGCCTGCTGCAACAATGATGCTTTCATAGTCTGCAATAAGACCTACAACAGCTTCAATTATGGAGTTGAGAACGCTGTCGGTATAAATACCGTTTACAATTGCATCATCAAGAATAGTACCCAGTGTTGAACCGTCATCTTTTGCAAGCTCAACAATATTCTTTACAAACATATCAAGAACACTGTTGATATATTCTGCTGTTTCTTCACTCCAGTTATTCTGATACTGAGTGTAGATATCAAAGGCATTGCCGGTTCTCTTGGGGAATTTACCCTCTTCATCAGCAAGCTGCTGAAGTGCATCTTCACCGTCGTACATATATGCCCAGTTGATAGCATTGTATTCGCCGATCTCCTTACCGTCGATAAGGCTTAATACGGCATTCACTATAGTAACAACATTTTCATCATCGATGAGTGAGAAGATAACATCTGCATTTGTCTTACCTTCGCCGGCACCTGACATAAGAGCTTCAAGAAGAGCGGAGATAAGAACTGTGAGCGCATCGGGAGTTTCGATGTTTGTTCTGTAAGCGGTCTTACCTGTTGCGGAAACATAGCTTTCTGTAAATGCGAACATTGCATCAAGTCCGGGATTTACAACGGGACTGTTGTAAAGGTCAGTTCCGAGATATGCATCAGCAATCTTAAGGAGACTTGAAAGTCTGAGATCTGCTATATCGATAGCTACTGTCTTGTAGTTTTCGGGATCTTCGGGAGCGGGAATTTCGCCTGTGAAGATCATATTGATGATTGTATCAGCATCAAGTGAAAGCTCTTTTCCGTTAATAAGTTCGGAAATAAAGTATGAAAGCACTGCATTGATATCAACATCAACAAGAGGTCTTAAGCTGTCAACGAGAACAAGTACGGGCTTAAGGAGATTTCTTACAAATGCAGAAAGCCCGTTGCTTTCGATGAAGTAGAGAAGGTTGGGAAGAACTTCTGCAAGGTTGAGAATAACACTGCCTGAAAGAATTTCATCAAGTCTTGCAAATACTGCATTGATTACGTTAAGAAGAGCTCCTTCAATACCTTCGCTTGCACAAAGTGCTTCAAATTCTGCCTGAGTAAGAACATCCTCAACACCGAGAACTTCAAGAAGCTGTGCGAATGTGTAAGAATATCCGTCATAGCAAGGAATCTCAAGAATTCCGAGAGCCGTGAGGCTGCCGCCTGTGAGAAGCTTTTCGAGTGTGGGCATAAAGGGTGAGAGACCTGCAAAGAGGATATTGAAGAACATTTCTTTGTCGCCGTCTGTCATTGCTTCGCCGCCGAATGACCAAGTGATGTTGCCTTCTGCATCAACAACAGCTTCAACACCTGTGTTGTTTACATAACCGTCTGCACCGGGAGCAAGAGGAGCTGCAAAGCCTTCTGCAGCTTCATCTTCTTCTGTTACAAAGAGATATCCGAATGCATTGTAGATTTCTGCGAGATCTGCGCCGAGCACATCAGCAAGAATGTCGGCAAGCATAGCATCCATTTCGGTCTTGCCGAGAGATGCGATACCTGAAATAACGGTTGTAAGGTTAGCGTTTGTGAATGCGCCTTCAAGTGCACCGTTAATGAGTTCGGGAAGATATGTGTTTATATCAAGATCTGTTCCTGCAAGATCAAGAATAGTCTTGAGAAGAGAATCGAGATTTTCAACAAGTACAACGGCATCTTCTCTTTCCCAATCCGTGCCGTACTTAAGATAAACAGTTTCTTCGGGAGAAACAGCTGCATTGATATCGCCGTTTTTGAATTCTGAAACATACCAGTCTGTTTCAGTCATTGAATAAGTCTGAGGAACAAGAAGTTCGGAAAGAACTGTGATAAGTCCCATTGTATTACCGTTCACATTTCCGAGAAGGTCAAATACAAATCCGGGAATTTCTACAGCTTCTGCGGTTTCTTCGCCTTCTGCGGGCTCACCCTGAATCATTCCGATTATATCTTCAAGGAAATCTCTGTTAAGAGCACCTGCAAGATAATCAAGCAGGAAATAAAGAACGTCTGCCTTGTCTGCTGTGAACTTAATACGGCTGCCTGATAACCTGTCAGAGGGAGCTTTCATATCAACATCAGCAAGGAAGATAATATCTGTCTGAGGAATGGGAGGAAGATACATATCGGGAGCTATCATACCGATAAGCTCGTTGATATTTCTGATATCAGTTCCGATAAGTTCAATAAGATTAAGCTCATTGCCGAGATTTATGGGATCAACATCGAAAGGAAGACCGAGTCCCTTGATAAGACCTTCAACAATTCCCTGAGCAAGAGAAGCAAGACCGTCAAGCTTAACCTCAGGGCTGTCACCGAGCTTCAATTCTACGGAAAGAGCAATTTCAATCGTATTGAGAACTGCAGTGATTCTGTCCATAGAAAGAACATAGGAAAGAGCAGGAAGGATTTCAAGAACTGAGTTAACGGGAGCATCAAGGATATCATCAAGAAGCACAAAAACGGGATCAAGAAGAGCCTTTACAAGTGCTTCACCGTCTGCGTTTTCGGGAATGCCTTTGAATTCATTACCTCTGTCTGTATATCCGAGAGCCTCAAGGAGAGGAATCCATACTTTATCATATATATTAACAGCATCGATTCCAAGTGAAAGACCTGCTTCAGACTTGATAGTACCTGAAATACTGCCGACAAGAGGAAGGCCGTTGATCTTGACCTTACCGTTTGTTGCAGCATAACCAACTCTGTCAACGGTATCAGTCTGAATAGCCTTGTTACCTATAAGACAGGCTGCTACGGGGCCGAGACAGTCAAGAATACCGCCGAGAACCTTTGCGAATGACTCGTAGTCCGTAACGCCCCATTCATAAGTGAATTCATAAGCGGGCTCCTCTGCTTCGGGGTCAACTGCTACTGCTGCCCAATTATCCTTTGCGGCAACAAGTGTTGCATAAAACTCAGAATCAGCATCAAGCACGCCTTCTTTTACAAGCTGCTTTGCGAGAACCTCGGGATAAAGATTTACACCGATCTCGCTGAATACCTCTGAGTAAGACTTCTGTCTTTGTACACCTTCATAAAGGTCCTTATTAAGATAAACGTCAAGAAGACCCTCTACCGCATAATCTGTAATAAGGTCACCGAGAGGAAGCTGTGCAGAAACGCCCTCGGGAGGCTCACTGCCGCCGCCTGCAAGATCAGTAAGCATTGTTGCAAGCTCTGTTTCAAGAAGATTTGCAATCATGGGGAACAGTGCACCCACGAGCATATTGATCGTATCATCCGTGAAAAGTCCGCCGATAAGAGAATTAACGGCATCATCTATTGTGGTATAGGGATTACCCTCTTCATCAGCGAGACCGAGGAGAGAACAGAATTCTTCGGATGTGATAAAGCCGTCGAGCTTATTTACAATAGCTTCAAGCTTTTTATCAGTTACCTCGTAATTGTCTTCCTCACCGTCTCTTGCAAGGTCATTTTTGAAGCCGATAAGGTTTCCGTCCTCATCGTACTGAGCGCCTGCATAACGGATGGTATAGATGCCGTTTTTATCAAAGTGAACCTGTGCGAAGTCACCGAGACCGCCAGTTGCAATAAATGCGGTATAAGCATCATTGAGCTCATTTACTCTTGCTGCAATCGCATCATATTCAGAACCGATAAGTCCCTTTTCGTCCGCATATCTGTAAAGCACTTCACTGTAATATGCAAGTGCTGTGCCGACCTGAACAACATTTGACATATCAACATCCAATGCATCTGTATCGGGATTTGCATCAATATATTCATTAACCGCAGTGAGTGTTTCCTCAACACGTATCTTTACAGCATCAAGGATAACAGCAAGATACTTTTCAACCGCAGTAACAAGATTCATGCTTTCGCCCTGATAAACCACACCGAAGATTCTTTCAACAGTTGCATCGTCATAAGAGTTGAGCATATCATTATAAGCTGCAACAAGCTCATTATACTTTGCAGTATCCTCTTCGTATCTGCCTGTAAGATATGTATTACCTGCTTCATCCTCTGCTTCCCATGCAAAATCATCATTTTTCCAATCGGAGAAATCCGTGAATATCATGGAGAAGTGATCATAGAAGGGATGATATACAGCCTGAATGCTGCGAGCATCAAGCTTTGCAGCAATAAGAGTTGATATTTCGGCAATGTAGCTGTCAAAGCCATCGGGGAAAACTCTGCTTCTGGCTTCGGCGCTGTAGGTAAGAACAGCATTCTTATAAGCTGTAAACTTTCCGGGAAGTGTCTGCAACTCTTCATCTGCGATATCGTCTTTGTTATATTTATCCTGAACAAGAGGAAGATATGTATTTATATCCGCATCCGCCGCAGCCTTGATCTCCTCAAGCTTAACGGTTTCCATATCAAGTGCTATGGCGGCTTTTGCTGCTGCTACGGCATCAAAAGTAAAGCCGGTAAGTCCTTTTTCGGAAACGATGTAACCGAGCTCCTCGGATGTAAGTCCCTTTGCTACGGGCTCAAGAGAATTGATGCTTGAAAGAAGTGCAAACATCTCATCATAATTCTTTTCATTATAATCTGAATTGACAGCATTATAAAGAGCTACTACGGAGGGGATTGCCACAACTACCCTCTGAGCAAAGGTGAGATCAGAAAGATAAGCAGTTATACTGTCTGTTGTACCTGCGCCGTAGAAATGGTCGATAAAGTCTTTTCCGTATACATTATATACAGGATTAAATGCGGCATATGCTGAATCGTATTCATCGCTAAGCTGAGCTTCTGTCTTATTAAGCATATCTGCTCTTGTCTGAGCAAGCTTTTCATCTGTGAAAGCTGCAACGAAAGCCGCAAATTTAGCCTTGACTGCGCTGTTTACGGGAGTCACTGATTTTGTATCAATAACATGGAACTGAACAGCCTTATAAGGTGTGGAATACTTGTCTGATGTAGTACAGCCGTTACCTGCTGTAAAAGTAGTAGCAGCCGTGGCATTTGCTGTTACTTTAGTTGTGTTATTGAAGCTGAAAACAACTTCTGATACAATGCTTTCAGGGAAAGCCTCAATAGAATCATAGGACATAAGAAATGCTCTTTCGTCTACCTTAACGGTAGCGGTTTTGCTTACTGCATTAAGTCCTGAAGGAGCAGTGAAGTTACCGGCATCAATAGCAGCACCGTTGGCATAATTTTTTGCCTGAGTGGTTGTGCCCGTAGTTGTTTTTGTTGTATTTGAAGCATTATAAACATCCGAACCTGAGGGGGAAATGATGTTTTTCACAAACAATGCTGCTTCGGAGCCCTCCGTGTAACCGAGATTGGCTCTTACTTCAGCATACAGCTCTTCGGTATTCAGGCTTCTTGCACCGAGAACAGATACCGCATAATCATAAACTGACTGCGCTGCTTCTAAAACGACATAGGTCTCTTTGTCTGTTACGGTATATGACCATTTGTCTCCCGTTGCACCGCCGATATCGGCAACTGCAACAGCCTGATCAACAATGACCTTAGCATCTGCGGCTTCTATGGCAGCAGCCGTTATGAGGGCACCGTTGAGTCCCACTGAACAAGCCGTGAGTATCATAACAAGTGATAAGAACATGCTCAGTGATTTCTTAGCGATTTTCATAATAATCTTCCTTTCAGATTTTTTCAAAGCTTCCCGGACAGAAAAAATGTAAAGCCGTCCCTGAATCACCGCTTTACATTTTTCCCGTCTGCTCTGCTCCGAAAAAATGGGATATACCCATTTATTCTTATACATATTAGCAATATAAGGTAAATAACATATAAACCAACCGACGCAATTTATTAACAAGATGTAAATAAGCACATTAAGTTAATGATTTGTTTATTGTTTTGTGCTATGATACAAAATGTAATAACATACAGAAATGAGGCGTTTTATGTTCCAGATACTTGTGGCAGAAGATAATCTTAATTCTGCGAAACTTATGAAAATAATTCTTAACCAGGCCGGCTACAAGGTAGTTACTGCAACAAACGGCGAAGAAGCTCTTGAAATTATTGATTCAAAGCATATAGACCTCATTGTACTTGATGTTATGATGCCTAAAATGGACGGTTATGAATTCACAAGACAGCTTCGTCAGGCAGGCAACAACACTCCCATTCTTATGGTTACGGCAAAATATCAGAATGAAGACAAATGCGAGGGCTTTATTGCAGGAACAGACGACTATATGGTAAAACCCGTAAATGAAATGGAGCTCCTTTTAAGAATAAAGGCACTGCTCCGCCGCTCGCAGATAATCAATGAGCATAAGCTTAAAATCGGCGATGTTGTTCTTGACTACGATTCCTTGAGCGTGTCAAAAAACGGACAGCTTCAGGTATTGCCTCAGAAGGAATTCTATCTGCTCTATACCCTTCTGTCCACCCCTGAAAAGGTATACACACGGCTTCAGCTTATGGACAGCATCTGGGGAATGAACTCAGAAACCGTTGATACAACCGTTAATGTTCATATCAACAGACTCAGAAAGCGTTTTGAAGGCTGGACCGAATTTGAAATTGTTGCTATCCGCGGAATCGGCTATATGGCTGTTATAAATGAAGATAAAAACAAATGAAGAAGAAAAACAAAAAAAGAAAATCTCCCTATAGCGGAGTAAAGATGACAATTCTGACGGGACTTTCCGTACTGGCAGTGCTTTTGCTGACAATAACAGTGGCATCCTTCATTTACAGTATCCTTTGGAAGGCAGGAATCGTTGACAGAATTAACTATAAAACAGTTATGCTCTTTGACTATGCCCTTGTTTGTACCTGCATAGGCTTTCTGCTTTCTATTCTTATATTCCACCGTCCGGCCGCAAAAATGCAGAAGCTTTTTGACGCTATGGACAGAATCGCCCACGGTGATTTCACAGTAAGACTTTACTACAGGATGAAGCACGAAAAACTGACAAACCGAACTGTTGAAATGTTCAACAACATGGCACAGCAGCTGGAAAGCACGGAAACGCTCAGCCACGATTTCATCAATAATTTTTCCCATGAGTTCAAAACCCCGATAGCATCAATAAACGGTTTTGCAAAGCTGCTTAAGGATGACAAGCTTCCGGAGGAAGAAAAACGCGAATACCTCGATATCATTATTCAGGAAAGCGAAAGACTCAGCAACCTTGCAATAAACATTCTCACCCTTTCAAAGCTTGAACAGCAGACCATACTGACAAACAAAGCAGAATACAATCTGAGCGAGCAGATACGTATAATCATCGGGAATCTGTATCCCAAGTGGTCTGCCCGTAATCTCACAATTGAGCTTGAAGGCGAGGATGTGCATATCTGTGCAAACAAGGAAATGCTGGATCAGGTATGGATAAATCTTCTTGATAATGCAATCAAGTTTTCTCCTGAGGGCGAAGAAATCCGTCTGAACATATCAGAGCAGCAGGACAGTCTGCAGATCATTCTCAGTAATTCCTGCAACACTGCTCCTGATTCCGATATCAACCGGATATTTGATAAGTTTTATCAGGGTGACACCTCCCATGCAACAAAGGGCTACGGACTGGGACTTCCTATGGTAAAAAGAATTATTGAGCTTCATTCGGGTACAATAAACTTTTCATATCAGGACGATAAAGCTATATTTACGATCGAACTTCCCGCCGAAGAATAACAACAAGGGGATACAAATATGTTTGCAGGCAGCGATTATATATATAAAGGAATGTATCTGGTAGGATTTGCACTCATGATGCTTTACAGCGTAAAAAAATGCCGGGACCACAGAATAACAAAAAAAAGAGCCGTTGGGGTGACTCTTTTTACGTATGTCGCAGGCGTGTGCGGTGCACTTATTATGGGTAAGATTTTTTCACTCATTTCAGCAGCTCTGGGCTTTGAGCAATCAAGCAGAGTGGCAATTTTCGGTGCGGTTATCTTCACTCCCCTGTTTCTGCTTCTCGGCTTTATAATAACGGAAAAGCTTCTTATGGCTGTGAAGCCCTCCGACTGGAAGGAAAATCTGGATCTTCTCACCCCCGGCATCTTTATCATACTCACCTGTGCAAAATTCGGCTGTATATTTGAAGGCTGCTGCATGGGCTTTTTATCAGAGGGCTTTGCAGTTTATAACCCCATTCTTGAGGCACATGTTTTTCCCATTCAGCCCTTTGAAGTCATCACAATGATAATTGTGCTTGTTCTCTGCAGCTTTCTTCTTAAAAAAAAGCATATATTCCCCCCGGGCAGTGCCTATCCTCTTACTGCATCAGTTTACAGCTTTACCCGCTTTATATGGGAATTTTTGAGATACTATGAGGGCGAAAGCCTCAGGAAGCTTTTCCTCGGCTTATCCTTGTGGCAGATATGCTGTATACTTGTCATTATCGTAAGCGTTGCCGTGCTTATTTATCTGAAAAAGAAGCAAAAGGCAGCCTGAATCAACGGATTCTCTGTCTTCCCGTATTATCAAGATATGTTTCCCCGTAAAGAAGCATATCGCTGACCCTTACAAGTGAATATCCCTCCTCCTTCAGCTTTTCAATAACTGACGGCATAGCTTCAAGCGTGTTCGTCTTGCCTGTATGAAAGAGAATGATTGAGCCGTTTGTGACCTTATCAGTCACACGGCTTATTATTTTTTCCTTTGAGGGATTCTTCCAGTCAATGCTGTCCACATCCCACTGCACGGCAGTAAGCCCGAGACTCACCGCTGCTTCCACTGTTTTTTCATCATATGAGCCCGAGGGAGCCCGGTACAGTGCAGGCATTACCCCCGTAAGAGAATAAAGCAGCTCGTTGCAGGCATTGATATCCCTTACTATTTCATCAAACTGCTGCTTTACGGGGTCGTTATGCTTCATGGAATGATTGGCAATTTCGTGCCCGTCGTTATATATTTTACGCACTGCCTCAGGGTATTCATCAGCAAATGTTCCCACAAAGAAAAACGTACATTTAATATTCTCTTCCCTGAGAAGCTCAAGAAGACTGTCAATTCCCGTATCGTCCCAGGCGCAGTTAAAGGTAATAGCAGCCTCTCTTGTATCACTGTCCACACAGTAAACCGGCAGCTTATCATTGACGGCGTAAACGGTTGATGTACGAAGGGTGGCAAAAACAACGCCTGCAAGCACCACTGCCCATATAAGCAGAATTATAATCAGGGATATATCCTTTTTTGCCGAATATTCAGTTTTCAATGTAACACCCCCTTTTTAATAAATCATATTAAAAAGCCGTAAGGAAATATTCATCCGCAAACAGGTTTTTACGGCAAAATATATAATAATGAGGCAATTAATTTGTTAATCTTGATTTTTCAGCCTTTATTGTTTTAGGAAAAATATTATGTTAAAATAAATCCATAAATTATAGGAGGTGTACCTATGCTATACAAAAAAAACAGTGCAAAATCCCTTGACAAAGCACTCTTTATGAACCCTACATCCGAATACAGAGGCACTCCCTTCTGGGCGCTCAACTCTCATCTTACAACTGAAGAGCTGTGCCGTCAGATAGATGTCTTCAAGGAAATGGGACTCGGAGGCTTCCATCTTCACGTAAGAACAGGTCTTGAAAATGAGTATCTCAGCGATGAATATATGTCCCTTATGAAGGACTGTGTTGATAAAGCTAAAAAAGAAGAAATGCTTGCCTGGCTTTATGACGAGGACCGATGGCCCTCAGGTGCAGCAGGCGGCCTTGTAACAAAGGACGAAAAATACAGGGGCAGATGTCTTCTTTTCTCTCCCTTCAGAATTGCAGAGAATTTCACCTCCGACGACTCCCGTGCAGAAGGCGGAAGATCAAACAAGGGAAAGCTGCTTGCCTGTTATGATATAGTTCTTGATAAGGACGGTTATCTTCTTTCATATAAAAGAATCGGCGAGGATGATGAGGCTGAAGGCACAAAATGGTATGCAATGCTTGAAATTCACGGCTCATCAAGCTGGTATAACGGTCAGTCCTATGCCGACACTCTCAATAAAGAAGCAATTGAAAGATTTATAGAGGTAACTCACGAAAAGTATAAAAAGAAGGTGGGCGACGAATTTGACAAAACCGTTCCCGCTATCTTTACCGATGAGCCTCAGTTCACAAGAAAAAGAGTACTGAATAACTCCTTTGATCAGATGGACATTACAATGCCCTGGACTGATAAGGTTCCCGAGCTTTATAAAGAAGCCTACGGTGAGGATATTTTTGATACTCTTCCCGAGGTATTCTGGGATCTTCCCGGCTCTGCACCTTCTCTTCCCCGATATAGGTACCACGATTTTATTGCCGAGCTTTTTGCTGTTTCCTTTGCTGACACGGTAGGCGGCTGGTGTAATGAAAACGGTATTGCCCTCACGGGGCATATGATGGAGGAGCCCTCCCTTCATTCTCAGACAGCGGCGCTCGGTGAGGCTATGCGCTCCTACAGAAGCTTCCGGCTTCCCGGCATTGATATGCTTTGCAATTCCCACGAATTCACAACAGCAAAGCAGGCACAGTCAGCTGTTCATCAGTTCGGCTACGAGGGAATGCTCTCTGAATTATACGGAGTAACCGGTTGGGACTGCGATTTCAGAACCTACAAGCATCAGGGCGATTGGCAGGCTGCCCTCGGTGTTACTATCCGTGTACCTCACCTTTCATGGTACGCTATGAAGGGCGAAGCAAAGCGTGATTATCCCGCATCAATTCATTATCAGTCTCCCTGGTACAAAAAATACAATCTCATAGAGGATCATTTTGCAAGAGTAAACACAGCTCTTACAAGAGGCAAGCCCGTAATCAGAGTTGCTGTAATCCATCCAGTTGAAAGCTTCTGGCTGCATTGGGGCCCCAATGACAAATCAGCAGTATTCAGAGAGAGCCTCAACGAAAGATTCTTTAACATCACAAATTGGCTGCTTGAGGGCAGTATTGACTTCAACTTCATTTCCGAGGCCCTTCTTCCGGGGCTCTGCGAAAAGGGCGGAGCACCTCTTAAGGTTGGCAAAATGGAATATGACGCAGTTATCGTCCCCGGCAACGAAACTCTCAGAAAAACAACTGTTGAAAGACTTTCTGCATTCAGAAAAGCAGGCGGCAAGCTCCTGTTTATGGGTGACGCTCCCTCACTTGTTGATGCAGTGCCCTCAGACGAGGCAAAAGCACTTTTCGATGAAAGCGAGCAGATAGACTTTTCCCGTGCTTCTCTTCTCACTGCACTTGAGGATTCAAGAAGCCTCACTATAAGATATGCCGACGGCAGACTTACGGATAATTACATTTATCAGATGAGAGAGGATGCTGACTGCAGATGGCTCTTTATCTGTAATTCAAAAGAGCCCTATAACAAGCATATTGATTACGGCGATGAAATTCAGATAATATTAAACGGAGAATACATTCCCGAAATCTATAACACTTCTGACGGCTCGATAAGCGGTCTGAAGGCCGAATACAGAGAGGGAAAAACCATAGTCCGCTATAATATCTACGGATATGATTCACTCCTTCTCAGACTCACCGAGGGCAAAACCGACTGTGAGGATGCACAGTATGTGCCTGAGGAAGCTCCCGAAACCATGGGCGGTCTTTATGACTATGAGCTTTCTGAGGATAACATTCTTGTGCTTGACATGGCAGGCTGGAAGCTTGACGATGATGAAGAATATTCCCCCAAGGAAGAAATTCTCCGTCTTGACAACAAGGTAAGAAGAAGGCTCGGAATCAGAGAGCGCGGCGGAAGCGTTATTCAGCCCTGGGTACTGGGAAACTTACCCAAGGACCATAAGGTAACTCTCAGATTCAGCTTCACAAGTGAAATTGAATATAAAGATGCCGTGCTTGCACTTGAGGATGCTGATATTGCCGAGGTTTTCTTTAACGGAAATAAGGCAGAGCTTCTTCCCGGCTACTATGTTGATATTTCTATCGGAAAAATGGCTATCGGAAATATCATAAAGGGGGAAAATGTGCTTGAAATCACTCTTCCCTTCGGAGAAACAGCAAATCTTGAAAACGTATTCATCTTAGGCAGATTCGGTGTAAAAATATGCGGTGTGAACACAACCGTCACAGCTTTACCTGAAAAGCTGGCATTCGGCTCTCTTCTCACTCAGGGACTTCCCTTCTACAGCGGTGCCGTTACATACAAGATGAAGGCTGTAACGGAAAAGGATACACTTACCGTCACAGCAAGCAATTACATGGGTGCACTCATCGAGGTGAGCGTTGACGGAAATGAAGCCGGTCATATCATCTATCCTCCCTATACTCTTGAGGTGAAGGACATTAAAAAGGGTGAGCATGATGTGGATGTAAAGCTTTATCTTCACAGATATAATTCCTTCGGCCCCATCCATCTTGTAAACGTCAAGGAATCCTGGCACGGTCCCGGAGCCTGGCGCTCAGACGGCATCAACTGGAATTATGAATATGTGCTGCGCGATATAGGAATTATGAAAACTCCCGGCATAAAATAATTTTTTGATCACAACATAATAAGACAAGTTTTTCAGCTTCTCTGCGTTATCATAAGCGCAGAGAAGCTTTCTTTTTTTACGGAGGATAAAATGAAAATTGAAAAAAATGACGGCTGTCTTACCGTGTATCTCAGCGGAGAAATTGATCACCACAGTGCAGGTACGCTCAGACAGGACATAGATTTTGCACTCATAAAAAACAAACCTGAGGAGATTATCCTTGATTTTTCGGATGTTTCATTTATGGATTCATCCGGCGTAGGCCTTGTGATCGGGCGGTATAAAACAGCACTGATACAAGGCACAAAAACCGTCGTTTCGGGGCTGAAGCCCAGGGACAAAAAAATACTGATGATGTCAGGCATGCAGAATAAAGTGGAATTCAGGTGATAAAAAATGAAAAAACCAATCAATGATTTCAAGATGAATATAATGTCACGTTCAGTAAACGAAGGCTTTTTAAGAACGGTAACAGCAGCCTTCTCTTCCCTGTGCGACCCCACAATTGAGGAAATAAGCGATATAAAAACCGCTGTCAGTGAGGCTGTAACCAATGCAATAGTACACGGCTATAAAGATAAACAGGGCAGAATTTACATAGATGCCGCTATTTTTGAGGATAATACGCTGAAAATACGTGTCCGTGACAAGGGCGTGGGCATCGAAGACGTAAAAAAGGCAATGGAGCCTCTGTTCACGACTGCAGGTGAAGAACGCTCGGGACTCGGCTTTTCCGTGATGGAAAGCTTTACCGATAAATTAAGCGTACGCTCATCTCCCGGGAAGGGCACCGTTGTCACACTTACAAAGAAAATAACGGGAAAGTGTGAATAATGGCAGATTTTTCAGATAACAACGCTCTTATAACGGAGAACATAGGACTGGTTCACTCCTGTGCAAACCGTTTCAGAGGCAGAGGTGTGGAATATGAGGATTTGTTTCAGGCAGGCTGCGTGGGCCTTGTAAAGGCTGCTTCAGGCTTTGATCCGGATAAGGGTTTCAGATTCTCAACCTATGCCGTGCCTGCTATTTTAGGAGAAATAAGAAGAATATTCCGTGACGGCGGCAGCGTAAAAATCGGACGTGCGGCAAAGGAAAAGGCGCGCATGCTTTTATCCGTAAAGGAGGAGCTTGCCCTTAAAACCGGGAAAGAGCCTACTATCGGAGAAATTGCAAAGGCAGGAAATATGGATATAAGCGAAGCCGCAGCACTGATATCAGCCTGTCTTCCCGTGATTTCTCTCACCGCAGATGAAGACGACAGTCAGACAGACATTCCCGTACCCTCTCCCGATGAAGGACTGTCGGAAAAACTTGATCTGAAAAAAGCACTTACGGAGCTTGAGGAAAACGAAAGAAAAATAATCGACCTGAGATATTTCAAGGGACTCACCCAGACTGTCACCGCACAGCAGCTCGGTCTTTCTCAGGTGCAGGTTTCAAGAAAAGAAAAAGCAATACTTAATAAGCTGAGAAAAATGCTTGCTTGACATTCCCCTTTTTATGTGATAACCTTTTTCCGGATATCATAAAAAGGGGCATTAATAATGAAGAAAACTCAATTAAAAGGAATAATAATTCTGTTTTTAACAGCTTTTATATGGGGTTCTTCCTTTGTTTCCCAATCTCTCGGAATGGAAACCGTAGAAGCCTTCACATTCAACGGAATCCGTACACTTTTCGGCGCTGCAACTCTTCTTCCTTTTATCGTGATAAAGGATATTCTGAAAATAAGAAAACATGGTAAGCCCGAAAAAGAGAAGGTTAAAAATGATACAAAAAAGCTTCTTATCGGCGGCTCGGTAATGGGTATTGCTCTTTGTATTGCAAGTAATCTTCAGCAATATGCATTTTCTTATCCCGATCACTCCCCCGGAAAAATTGCTTTCATCACAGCTTTCTATATGTTCTTTGTGCCTATCTTAGGACTGCTTTTCAGAAAAAAGGTACCTGTCATAACCTGGCTTTGCGTTATACTGGGCACGGTGGGTCTCTATTTCCTCTGCGTTCACGGTGAGGGCTTCGGAGGTATCACAAAGAGTGATATTTTCTCACTGCTCTGCTCTGTTTTCTATGCGGTGCATATACTCGTGATAGAAAAATTCGCTGCCGACCGTGATGCAGTCAAGCTTTCTTTCATACAGTTCACCGTATCGGGAGCTATCACCTGCATTATTATGTTTATCGTTGAAACTCCCACGATTCCCGCTGTCTGTCAGAGTATTCTTCCTCTTCTTTATTCAGGGGTTATGAGCTGCGGACTTGCCTACACCTTCCAGATAGTAGGACAGAAATACACAGAATCCACGATAGCATCCATAATTATGTGTCTCGAATCCGTTTTCGGCGTGCTTTGCAGCGCAGTGATGCTTCATAAAAACCTTTCAGCCAACGAAATTATCGGCTGTGTTATCATGTTTATTGCAATTATCCTCTCTCAGTTCAGCGAAACAATACAGTACAAAATTAAAAACAAAAAGCAGAGCATAAAAAAAGTCTGACGGATAGTATATTGTATACATAAAAAGTGTAAAGCCTGAAAAAAAAGTAAGGCTTTACACTCTTTTTTAATCTTCGTTTTCTGCAAGTCCCAGAATTTCAAGAGGGTCAACAAGCTCACCATTCACACGCATTTCAAGATGTATATGGCTGTCATCCTCACCTTCAACAGGTACGCTTCCCACAACACCGATTATAGTGTCGGAGTATACCTTTGAGCCCGTACTTATCAGCGCCTCATCGCTGAGTCCCGAGATAGTTGATTCGATTCCGTTTCCGTGGTCTATTTTTACGGTATTGCCCCATACAGCATCACTTTCAACGGAAACCACGGTGCCCTCGCCCACGGTTTTCACACTCTCACCTTTTACACCGTTGAAATCAACTCCGTTATGAGTTCTGTAGTCTCCCAATGTTTTTGAAAAAACAGGCACTCCTGTACTGTAAAGCTTTCCCGTAGCATTTTTAAGAGGAGCAGAAAAATAAACCTCTTCATCTTCACTTTCAGTACTGATTTTTTCTGCATCATTATCAAACACGGCTGCGGTTGAGGGCTCGGTATACTGAGCTTTAGTGAATTCCTCAATATTTATTTTCATACCGGTGTATTCTTCTTCCTTATTGGTTGTGATCTCAGGAAGAGTTATATACTCGTAATTACCCTTTGTAACCTCTTCGGTCTTGCCGGGCACAATATCCTTTGTTGCAGAAAAGCCTGCAACTCCCGCGGCAAGCACTACAATTCCCAGCGCAATATAAATTCCGCCTTGTCTTAGTATCTGCTTAAAGTTCTTTTTATTGTCATCTATCATATTTATTACCTCCTATTTGAATTTTGACCTGTATTAACAAAAATATTCTGAAAAATTTCAAAAAAATTCAAACAAATGTTTGCTTTTTCTGAACATTTGTGCTATACTGTCATTGAAGTAATATTTACAGGAGGTAAATATGAAGGAATTAAACAAAACTCAGAAAAAAATATACGAATTTCTTGCAGAGCGCTCGCAAAACGGTGTGCCTCCCACGGTAAGGGAAATATGCGCCGCAGTAGGTCTTAAGTCTACATCATCGGTGCAAAGCAATCTCGATGCTCTTGAAAAGGCAGGCTATATTGAAAGAGACCCCATGCTTAAGCGTTCAATCAGAGTAAGAGGTCAGGAGAATAATGTCACGCAGGTTCCTCTCATCGGTACGGTTACCGCAGGTATGCCTATTTTAGCAGTTGAGGCAATTGAGGGATATATTCCCTTTTCGGGAAATGAAAATTCCGATAAGCCTCTGTTTGCCCTCAAGGTAAGAGGCGACAGTATGATAAAATGCGGAATTTTAAGCGGAGACATTATCATTGCCGAAAAAACACCTGTAGCCGATAACGGAGACATTGTGGTTGCTCTTCTTGAGGATGAAGCCACTGTAAAAAGATTCTATAAGGAAAACGGACACTTCCGTCTGCAGCCTGAAAACGACGATTATGCTCCCATTATTTCAGACGAAATCATTATCCTCGGAAAGGTCATTTCTCTTGTCCGCTATTTCTGACAGGTTGTCAATATCTCAAAGCGATAAGTCCTGATTCATGAAAAAACAACGCAAGCTTTTTTGCCTGCGTTGTTTTTATTATCTCTTCACAAAAGGTCAGGAAATCAGATAACCTTCTTTTTATTTTACTGCATTGCAAGACCCTTTGTTTTAAGGTATGTTTTTGCAGAATACTTCTTTCTCTTGCTGGTAAATATATACTGTATAAAGGATTTCGGAGCCTTGGTGAGAGAAAGCTCTGAAAGGATTCTCGGGTCAAGAGGCGTGGGATCCTTGACATTTATTGTCACGCCCTTTGCCTCGGCACGTGCTTTTGCAAAAAAGCCTTCATCGGGAAGAACAATAATATTCTCTACACTTCTCCATTTTTCGGGGAAGGAGGGATCTTCCGTTGCACTCTTTCTTATAAACAGCTCAAAGAAGGGGAATTTCTGAATATAAAGAGAATTTATAAATTCATCCAGCTGACTGTAATCGGTGATATCAGCAAGAATACTGAATAAAGGAAGTCCTGCAGCATCATTTCTTGTGATATACATACCGGGGAAACGAAGATCCTTGAATTCAGCATTCAGCTTATTTCTTCTGTCTTCAGTAAGCAGAGCAGATATTTCCTCATACTTGTTTCTGATTTTTTCAAGTGTTTCATCGGTAAGATACCAGAAATAACGGTAAAATCTGTTTGTTATCTCTGTAAAATAAACTGTAAGGATTTCCTGAACAGTGAATTCATCACCGTCAAATGCACCTGTTTCCTCTTCAAGAATGCTCCTTATGTTTTCATAAGCTCTGTCATAAACACTCATAAGGATCTGAAGATTCTGATCGTTAGGTTCAGCCTTTTCAGGGAAGCCGTTCTTATACACACCGCTTCTTCTTGCATATATTGCACCGGTCACACCTGAAATCTTTGCCCCGCAGCCAAAAACACAATCAAGAAGAAATGAAGAATTATAACAAACAGGGGTTGAGGGGAATTTAAGAGAATAAAGATCAAAAAATTTCTTTCTGAAAACCTTGCCGTCTAATTCAAGTGTGTTGAGAAGTGCTCTGTCAAAGCGGTCAATATCGGGAACAACCACAAGAAGGTCTGACCATCTGTCATAATAAGGCTCGTTTTCACCTGAGCAATAGTATCTCGGGATAAATATGTCAGCCTTTGTTTCTTCTGCCATACTAAGGATTGACTGAACAGAATCGGGAGAAATATAGTCACCCCCGTCAATAAAATATACAAGCTCACCCTTCGCGTGCTTCACCCCCTCATTTCTTGCATCAGGCACAAGGCAATGAGGAATTTCAACATAAGTGAAGCCCACATATTCGTCGCAGTATTCTTTTATAAGAGCCTTTGTTTCGGCATCGCAGCCTGTGTCCACCACAACAACATCAAATTCTTCCGTTGACTGCTCCACAAGTCCTTCAAGAGTATATTTTATATTATCCTTATTGTTATATGCTGTAACAACAGCGGTAAGTGTAGCCATAAGATTCTCCCGTCAGCTGAAATATTGTTTTATTATGCTTCCTGAGGCAGTTATGTCATCAGGATAAGTGATTTTGATATTATAGGTTTCGCCCTTCACAATGTATACTTTTTCTCCGTAATAGGTATATACAGAGCAGCCGTCTGTAAGCTTTATGAAATCCTCAGGGGGCATTTTTTCAATCAGCTCCATAAGCTTTTCTGCCTGAAAGCTCTGAGGTGTCTGGGCGTGATAAAGAGTGTGTCTTTCCGGCACCGAGGAAATAAATTCCCCGTCCTCACTTACTAAAATAGTATCAACAGCAGGAATGCAGGTATTACAGGCACCGTATTTTTTTGCAGCCTCTATATTCTCGTTTATTATCCTGTCTGTGATAAACGGCCTTACGGCATCATGGGTAAGCACAATGCTGCCCTCAAGGATTCCCTTTTCCTTCATAAAGGAAAGAACGGAATAAAGCGTATCGCTTCTGGTATTACCGCCCTCGGTCACAAAAACCTCTTTTTCCGATTCTATAAAACGGGAAATAAGCTCCTTTGTATATCCGGTATAATCCGCCGATACGCTTACGATAACTGCATCCACGGACGGATTATTGAGAAATGCATTTATGCTTCTTATAATAACGGGAAGCCCCTCTATTTCAAGGAACTGCTTAGGAAAGCCCAGTCCCATTCTCGTGCCGCTTCCGCCGGCAAGCACCGCTGCTGCAACCATTCTTTTCACCCTTTTTAAATTTGTATACATTTTAACATAGCAGAAGCTTTTATACAAGGAATAAATATCTGTTATCCGAGCTTATCTCCGTTTTTTACATCCCTGTCAGGGACGGCAAGCACAACTCCGCCCTCGGAATAAGTGCCCAGAACAAGCACCTCGGACATAAAATCTGCAATCTGCCTCGGAGGAAAATTCACCACCGCAAGCACCTGCTTTCCGATAAGCTTTTCGGGGGTGTAAAAATCTGTGATCTGAGCAGAGGATTTTTTTATCCCGGTTTCTTCGCCGAAATCAATTTCAAGCTTATATGCAGGCTTTCTCGCTTTTGTGAAAGCTTCTGCCTTTATTATTGTACCGGCTCTTATATCAAGAGACAAAAAATCACTGAATTCTGCCACAAAAACCACCCCGCGCACATTTATTATATAATATAGCATAAATTTATGTAAATTACAACAAAAGCACAAATTTGTAATTTATCTGTAAAACATATGGAAAACTCCTCACAGTTATGTTAAAATATGCTTACACAAAAAAGGAGGGGAAAATATGAGCGTCTCCGAGTATCTGAAAAAGGTCTCTCTTGCTCCTGAAGAGGGAGATATAATAGAGTATATGACCATAAGAGACCGTCTCACAAGTAATGTGCTCGTTAATTCTCAGAGAGAAATTCCCGGCACGGCCTGCAGTATAGACATGGATGTTACCGCCTTATATAAGGAATTTATAAAGCTCAGAGAAAGTGCGGATTATAAGCTTACCTTCAACACACTTATGCTGAAGATACTTGTTGAAGGCCTGAAGGCTGCACCGAGGCTCAATGCTCATTTTGAATATAACCACCGTTCTACAAGCGGAAGGCTTATAATCAAAAAGCACATTGACGTTGCTCTTGCAGTCTGCCTCGATTCGGGGGAAACCTTTCAGGTAAAGCTTGCTCATCTTGAGGATAAAAGCCTTGAGGAAACTGCCTTTACGGCAGAGGAAACAAAAAGAAGGCTTATGAACACAAATCTCAGGAGGGTTATGTTCAAGGTCGGCGGACAGAGAATGCTGGGACTTGCATATAAAGGGAAAATCGGCTCTACCTTCGCACAGTTCAGAAGCGCATACTTCGGCAAGGCAAAAATTGCAAAATTCTCAAAGCTTTTCAAAAAGAAATACAAAACACTGAACACTACCGGCAAACCCTATGACGGACTGAAGCCCGACGATTTTACGGAGGGCACCGTATGCTTTACGAACTGGGGAACGCTTTATGATAAGCTTGATGTAAATATCACATATATCCCGCCTTTATATCCTCAAGTATTTTTATTTGCAACAGGAAGAGTAAAGGATACGGAATATGTGTATAAAGACGAAAAGGGTGAGCTTCATCTCGGCACAAAAAAAGTGCTTCCCGTAACACTTGTTTTTGACCACAAGATAGGCGGTGCAAATGACATTATCCCCTTTATAAAAAAGCTCGACGAAATTACTCAGAACCCTGAAATTATACACAGCTGGTAAAGTAATTTACAATAATAACAAAGAAAGTGAGATCAATTATGAAAAGAATAACCGGATTAATAAGCTTCGGTGCTTCAGCTTTATCATTAATTTTTGCCTGTGTTTTATTCTTTATGGACACAGGAAATTATGAGTCTCCTCTTTATTACGGCGGAGACGCATACACGGGAATTCAGCAAGCGGCGGCACAGACGGCAAATAACACCATGGCACTTGCAAGAATCTGCCGCACAGGCTTCGGAGCAGTATGTCTTATTGCATCATTTGCATTTTTAATAACTGCCCTTATGCTGCTTACTTCACACCTTCAGCAGAATAATGAACCTGAGGATTCTGAGCCTGCAGAGCCTTCAGTCACTCCCGGGATGTATACATCCGCTCCCTTTGACCCTGATATGACTAAAAGACCTGAGCCCCCTCAGAATGTCACTCCCCCTGAATACAATCCGCCTGCATACAATCCCAACGCGCCTGCATACAATCCCAACGGGTACGCTCCCCACAGCTATAATCAGCCCGCATCTGCTCCCCCTGCTGAAAGAAAGACTCCCGACACATATGATCCATTCTATTTTGACAAAACATAAAATAAAGACGCAGTCACACAGGCTGCGTCTTTTATATTTATTTATTTTGTGCCGAAAAGTCTGTCGCCCGCATCACCAAGACCGGGAAGGATATAGCCGTTTTCATTAAGGCATCTGTCGAGCGTTGATACAAAGATCGTTACATCGGGATGAGCTGTGGCAACCTTTTCAACACCCTCGGGAGCGCCGATAACAGCCATGAACTTGATGTGCTTGCAGCCTCTTTGCTTAAGAGAATTTATGGCATCGCAGGCACTGCCGCCTGTGGCAAGCATAGGGTCAACGAGAAGCACAAGCTTGTCTTCGATTCCGTCGGGGAGCTTGCAATAGTATTCACAGGGCTGAAGCGTTTCTTCATCACGGTACATACCTATATGTCCCACACGTGCAGAGGGGAAAAGCACATGCACGCCGTTTACCATTCCGAGACCTGCTCTGAGAATAGGCACTATTACGATTGAATTATCTGCAATTACCTGCTGTTTACATTCCTCAAGAGGAGTTTTTACTATAATTTCTGTTGTGGGCACGCCTTCTTTAAGGCATTCAAAGGTCATCA
The DNA here is from genome assembly GCA_045591055.1 of Acutalibacteraceae bacterium. Classification (GTDB taxonomy): domain Bacteria; phylum Bacillota; class Clostridia; order Oscillospirales; family Acutalibacteraceae; genus RUG806. Next base: position 34,506 of record JAZNSD010000078.1, read on the forward strand.
GAGTGGTTATTTCTTCAATAAGCTCTCTGAATTCCTTCATGCTTGTTTTTTCGTCACGGAGAATTGCCACCTTGTGCTTTATAAGAGGATGGTCAAAAATCGTTACATTCTTAAAGTTTTCCATTTTTACACCTTCAATATATATTACTTGCCTTCCTTGCCGAGCTTACCTGCTTCAACCTTTGAAAGCACCTTATTTGTAATAATACCTATAATAAGTGCTGTTGCGATAGATGTAATCTGAATTGTGTTTGCGATCTCACCGTTTTCAGCAATCTGATAGGGAATCTGAATAACAAGTCCGCCGATACCCGAGATGAGAATTGAAGCAACAACAAAGAGATTCTTATTGTCCTCAAGGTCAAGATTCTTGAACATCTTAAGACCGGAAACAGCGATAAAGCCGTAAAGAGTGAGACAAACACCGCCCATTACACAGGAGGGTATTGTCTGAAGAATTGCCATAAGAGGACTTACAAAGGAAAGCACCATACACATAACTGCTGTTACGGTGATTGTGATAACGGAAGCATTTCTTGTGATAGCAACACAGCCTACGGATTCGCCGTATGTAGTGTTGGGACAGATGCCGAAAACAGTACCTGCGATTGAGCCTACACCGTCACCTAAAAGAGTTCTCTTAAGACCGGGCTCCTTGATAAGATCCTTGCCGATGATTGAGGAAAGATTCTTGTGGTCTGCAATATGCTCTGCAAAAACAACGAGAGCCACGGGAAGGAATGCTATAACAACCTCTGCAATACCGCCTGCGGTGATAACACCTGCATTTTCATTTGCAAGAAGGATTTCGGGAGAAACATTACCTGATGCAATTTCCTTGATTGCCTCAAATACGGCAAGATGAGGCACACTGAATATAGCAGAGATGCCTCTGAAAGTGCCGTCGGCATTTACGAAATTATCAATAATAGGCTTGAAGTTTACTATCATAAGATAATCTGTGTCTGTAGCCATACCGATAAATGTGAACACTGCAGCCACTACATAGCCTGCAACGATACCGAGAATAAAGGGAATGAGTCTTGCCATTCTGATCTTCTTCTGAGTAGAGCAGATAACGATCACAAAGAAGGCAACAAGACCGCAAAGAAGAGATACAAGATTATATGAGCCGTACATTACGGATGCATTTGCCTTTACTATATCACCCATGGCAGCGCCTGCAAGAGAAAGACCGATAAGTGCAACCGTGGGTCCGATAATAACGGGAGGCATAAGCTTGTCTACCCAGTTTGTGCCGACGAAATGAATAACGAGTGCGAGTACAACATATACAAGACCTGCAATCACAGAGCCCAGTATGATACCGCAATAGCCGTAGGCAACAGCAACACCGAGGGAGCTTAAGAATGCAAATGAGCTGCCCAGGAATACGGGGCTTCTGAATTTTGTGAACAACTGATAAATAATAGTTCCTACACCTGCACCGAAAATTGCAGAGGGAATCTGAGTGGGCAGACCGATAATTGTGGGCACTGCAATGGTAGCTGCAAGAATTGCAAGAAGCTGCTGAATTGCAAGGATAATAAGTGCGCCGAGCTTCGGCTTGTCGTGAATGTCATAAACAAGTTTCTTTTCCATAAAAATCACCCTGGCGGAAAAAAACGGACACAAAAGCCATTAACTTCTGTACCCGCACCATCCCTTTCTTTTTTTGTTTTTCGAGGAAAAGCCCTCTTAATATTCAGTTTATCACATATATCCTCATTTTGCAATTAAAAAAACAACATATAAAAATGTTCACAAAAAAACAACATTTTTTACTGAATTCAGCTGCTCATTTTCTTATTCCTCCTTTTCATGTTTTATACATCTTGTACATAGTTTGTATTTACCCACGGAATTTATGTAAAGCATTTTCAGTTTCAGAAGTACAGAGTTTGTAATTACAAACTCTCGCCGACCCTTATTTTTCAAGGTTTCACAGCACCTGAGAAAAACAAACTTTGTAATTCCTTGTTACAAAGAACACTTTTTTAATGTAAAGCAAAACTGCAAAGCTTGTATTTCATATGCAAGATGTACATACAATTATATATAAGAGAATGAAAAGAATGTTTAAAGAATGGAGAATGTTAAAAAAGAAGTATTACCCTCCCTCAAAAAAAATATATGAGAGAAAAATATTTTTTTCAAAAAAACCTTTTCTGAGGGGGAGAAAATTTTTCATTTCTGATATAATCCCCTCAGAAGAAAGAAGGATAAAAAATCTGAAACACAAAAAAATATTCTCAAAGGCATTATCGCCTTTTTATCCGGACAAAACACAGCGTAAACTGAATTCAAAAAAACTACCGTCTGTAATATACAGACGATAGCTTTCAGTAATTTATTTTGCAGGATTTTTAAGAGTTGCAGTTTTATACTTATAATTACTGTCGGTAGGTTCAACAAAAGAAGTATCTAATTCATTGAAACTGCTTTCTGATATATATTCTCCGTTGAGCTGATAATATCTGAAATACCCATCTTGATAATAATACAGGGATGTTTCACTTTTTACCCGGTTGATTTCACCTATATAATAATTTCTGCCGGTAAAAAAGCCTTCTGTCTTCAGATACATCACAGCGGTATTAAAATTGTTTTTGCCGGCATAAACAAGAGTTGTTCTGACATTTGCCCACGAGCCGTCCCATGCACGGTGATCACACAAAACAACATATCTGCTGTTTTTAGTGTCATATTTAATCTCCAGGGTGTCACCGCCGGCTGTTCCTCCGCTGAATTCTGCATTCAGACGAATTTTAACATTCAGATTCTCATCAAGGGTTAATAATGCGGTATCTGTCCAATATCCTCTGACGCCCGGAAGCGAGCTGTCGTATATTTTAAGAAGCAACTCTTCAATTCCGTCACCTGTCAGATCAACAAGACAAGATTCCACTCTCAGATCGGATAAGGATTTTGTATTAAGTGAATATACATCAAAGTTGTAATATCCGCCGTTATTCAGATACTTTGTATATATTGCAGCCTCGTTGATGGTATCAACCTCGACCTTACCTATATTTGTATCGTTCTTGTCGATAACAAATTTCTTATCTGAAGGTATATCAATATCATCCTTTATGAAATTCAGTGTGTATGTTCCGAGAATCATATATTTCAGCTCGAAATTACCTGAGGCATCTGTGGTAGCGGTGCTTACTTCCTTTTTGTTTTTGTCGAGAAGCTGTACCTTTGCGTCTGTGAGGAGCTTGCCGTTGTTTTTATCCACAACATAGCCTGTTATCTTGTAGGCAAGTGTTTCATAATCCGTTCTTGTGCAGTCCTTTACGGCAACAATGCCCTTGTCGGTGTTTTCAAGGTGGGTTTCCTTTGTTACCGGCTTAAGGAGTGTTTTCTTATCCAGTGTGCAGATATTGAAGGTGTGGGTCGTTGCGATTTTTTTGCCGATTTTCTCAATCTGCTTTTTCGCATCCTCACCTGCAGATACGGTCACAGTCACAATAGGATAGCTGATACTGAGGTCAACACAAAGACCGATGGTGTTTTTAAGCTCGGCAGGAGTATTCATAAAATCGCCTGCATAGTAATAAAGCTTGTCTTTATACTCAACAAGAGGTGTTGCTTTTGCGTGGGCTTCGCCGAATACACCCAATTTAATTTCCATTTCGGCAATATCCATACCCAGAACTGCCACTTCGGGATTCACTTTAAGACCGCCCTCTGCTTCAATGTTTGCTTCAAGAGTTGCAGTGAAGGTGTTATTATTGAGATAGTCTGTTTTTCCGTCATAGTTGCCGTAGGTCTGTTCGATTTTGCCGTCACCGACAAGCTTCACATCGCCGTTTGCATCAAAATACAGATATATATCAACATTAAGATCCATAAATATATCAGCAATGCCGAGCTTTACGGGAAAATGTCCCAGCTTTACGTAGGAATTGAATTTTCCCTTGAATTCACTGTCTATATGAACATCTGTTTCAAGGGTAATTTCATAATCACCCTTTGTCCAGAAATCCGAAAAATCAAAATCAATATCAAAGTTTGAAAACTTGATTCCGATTTCAACACCCCAGCCTGTCTCATATTTAATAACCTTTTCGGTTTTAAGTGTCTTTTTGTCGGCAGAGGGACCGGCAACCAACTGATTGTATTTTTCAAGCAGTTCTTTACCGTTGGGCACCTGACATACATATTCGTTATTAAGCGCTTTCATGTAATCACTTGTGGTAGTAACACAAAGCTTCGGAGTGAGATAGGGGTCGTTGCTTGAATTAAGAGTATATGTTTTATCAAGAATAACATTCTCTTCTTTATCAGACATATGAAGCTGCGGTTTTGTGGGGTCATTAACAACAAACACATTTTCGGCAGGTACAAACTGAACTTCGGATGCATCAAGTGAATATGAAGCGCGGAAGCTGAAATCGTCAAAAACCTCATCCATTGCAGGCTTTTGTGTTTCAACGGTATATGAGCCGTCGGGATTCTTTGTTGCAGATACTATTTTTCTTGCAACCTTGCCGCTTTCTGTTTCGGCAATGAAAACCTCACCCTTTTTCGGTGTGTCATTCTTTACAGTGAAGGTGTCGGAATCCACAGCCTTTACGTCTGCCTTCTTGTATTCGGTTACGGTATCCTTTACCTCAACGCTTTCGAATTCCTTTTCGGCTGTATCCTTATTTCTGTATTCCTTTACCTTTGAGGCTATTTCTTCTGCGATTTCCTTTGTAAGCTGTGCTTTTTTATCGGTGCTGCCGCTGAGAAGCTTTGCGTCCGAGGGGACATCCTTTATTTTAAGGGCAAGCTCAAGTGCATAGCCTACCGTGGCTTCCTTGTCGGGATCAAAGGCTGCGTTTTTATCAAGCACATTCCAGTCAACTGCTGCCTGCACACCCTCGAAATTATCGTGTGTAGCAGGTATGTTTTTGAAGTATGGCTTTGTTTCCACAGAGCCGAGACCGGCTGAAGCCATAAGCATTGTGATATACTCACCGTTGGTCAGCACATTATTCTCATAAATCTCAGCCTGTTCAAGACCTACGGAGGCTCTGAGTGTGCTTCTTGCATCAGCGGCAGTAATATTGCCGTCTGCGTTGCAGTCTGCTATCGCCTTCTGTCTTTCGTTGAAAACCTCAAGACCGACGGAATTGCGGAGAATGAGTCTGGCATCCGATGCCTCAAGCTTTCCGTTTTCGTTCATATCACCACGGTAAATTTTTTCAACACTCTCAGCAGCCGCCTTTACGGGAATAACATCCGAAAAGCCGCCGAGGGGTAATGCCGATAAAATCAGCATTACCGCCAGCAAAAATGATGTACAGCGTTTCATAATTATCTCCTTATTAACTTATTTCAATTTCTGAATGTCCGTCATATGGCGGTTGCCGTAGATATCGGTTACGATAAGCACGGCATAAAGCTCTTCAGAGCTGTCTTTTTCTTCCAATACAAAGTCAATATCGTTGAGGGCAAAGGAGGATGTAACAGCGCTGAGCTGATCATCCCACTCGCTGACAGGCTGAAGCTGTCCTTCCGCATTATAGGATGCCTTCTTCACATAGTTTGTAAGTTCAATTCCGTCAAACTCTGCAAGATCAAGCAAATCGCAGGATGCAACCACTCCGTCGGGGCTTGAAATTTTCATTGCAGAGGTGATTTCAAGGTTATTGCCCGAACCTGAAAGAGTGAATTTTGTTCTGTCGGATGAGCTGCCGCTTATAGTCTCAACCTGAATTGATGAGCTGTTTGCAGTCGGCTCGTTCTCAGTAAGATTGCCGTACATATTATAAATAATATCTCCGTCAGCGGTCTTGTTACGGTAGAGTGTTGCTGTTACGGGCACATTTCCCGATGAGGTGCTGACAACTGCAGTACGGCTGTCAAAATTAGCGGTAAGCACGCCCTTACTGTCTACGCTTACATCGTTACCGCCGGAAACAAGCACATATTCATCCTTGCCGAAGGCATATTTTCCGTCTGCATCATTTGAAAGAATAAAGTATTCGGCTGATGCGAAGGTGTCCTGCTGTGCCTTTGTGAGATTCACGGTAAATGCAGAGGTCGCGGACGAAGAGGAGGATTTCTCTTCAAAGCTGTCAAGAGAGCCCCATGTATGGAATGAAGAATAGCTCTGTGAATCGTTATAGCAGGTTTCAACATACTTTGCGTATTCGGAGGCAAAGCCGAGCTGACTGTAAATATAAGTCTGACCGTTTATATGCTTGGGCGCATAAATGGTAACACCCGACATTCTTGAGATTGAGGACTTATTATATATAACAAGCTTATCAAGCTCGGAAAGAAGGCTGCTGTATTCCTTTGAGGCTGAGCCTGCACCGATGGCATTTAACATATCCCTGAAGTCAACAAGGTCATAAACGGCATCCACGGACGAGCCGTAGGAGTCGGAAAACTCAGTAACACCTCTTGCATTTTCCGCTGCTCTTCTTACATAAACAGCACCTTGAGAGGTACTGCTGCCAAGCTTACTGAAATAGCTGTTGATCGCCCTTGTAACAGAAGGCATACGGGAAAGATCAAGACAGGAATATGTAATATCATAAACACGCTGACCGCTCTGCAGAATTCTTTTTCCAAGCTCCATGCTTGCATTGTAGAAGCTGTCAACATATGCCTTACACACAGCCTCACCGTCGGCAGCGTTATTGAGCGAGCGCATAAATGAATAGTCACTTCCGTAAACGTAGGAGACATTTTCTGAGGCTACCATATAGTTTACATATTTACTCATAGCGTCGGCAACCTCAACGGATGCCATAAGGCAGGCATCAAAAAGTACAAATTCAAGCTTCTCTGAGGCGCTGAAGCCTGCATATGAGAAAGCCTTTTGAAGCTCCTGCAATGAAAGAGTGTCATGTCCGTTTCTGAAATCGGAGCATACTCCGTGGATGGGACCGCCGCCGTGGTCCTGAAGAAGAAGTCCGTACTGTGCTGCGGGGAAATTATCCACACAGTATTTCATAAACGCACCGAGAGTGTCGCTCTCGCCTACCTTCTTAGCGGGATATTCCTGCAGAAGTTCAATACGGTTATTCTTCACCTGATAGATACAGTCCTTATCCGAAGGAATATTATATCCGTGCCAGAGATTACTGCCGCAGGTATAAATAAGTATGTTATGCTTATTTGTATCCACACCTGAAACAAGTATTTCCTTTATTGCATCCGTTCCGTTACTGTACAATTCCTCAAGGTCTGCACCGTCAAAATAAAGCATCATTGTTATATTGCCCGCATCTTTTTTTTCGGTTTCGGGCTCCTTTGTTGTTTTTTCTTCGGGCATCTGAGGAAGAGTGGGACGCTCCTGAAACTGAGTGGGCCTTGTTTCCTCGGGAAGAGAGGGTGCCTCATCCGAGTTCGCAAGAAAGCCTACAAGCAGTGAAAGCACCATTACCCCCACAACAATAAAACCGAGAATCTTTCCCGTACCTGCATTGCCGCCCGAGCCGTAGCCACCTCCGGGATTTCTCTTAAAAACTGATTTACTTCCTGCCAAAATATCTCCTTCTTTCTTAATGCTTTTGTGTAAGAAAAAAACACAAATAACAGTATACCATATAATTATAATATGACATATTTTCTTTTTCAAGTATAAAAAATTGTCTTCGACAAATCATTACCCCCTGCCCCCTCAATCATGAGGGGGTTTTGCTTTGGGGAGATTTGTTGTATAATATTTACATGAATATATTACAACAAATTTTCAAAGAACATTATGAAGAACTTATCTAT
>JAZNSD010000079.1:0-2612 GCA_045591055.1 Acutalibacteraceae bacterium
GGCTTTGGCGGTATTGCCCGTATAGGCGACGGAATACTTCCTGCGGAAAAAATTCTGACAGAGCATTATAGGCTTGGCTCTACAAGTGTTATTTTGTCACGCTCCTTCTGCAACACAACAAAAATAACGGATTTGGAAGAAATAAAACAAATTTTTGATGTAAACGTAAAGAATCTTCGTGATTACGAAGAGGTTATTAAGAAAAAATCCCCATCCGAAATGGAAGAGAATGTTTATATTGTGAAGGAAAAGACAGCTCAGATTGTAGATATTATAAAAAGCAAACAGCAATAAAAGAAACCGACTCCGAAAGGAGTCGGTTTTAAATATGTCAAAAAGTCTTGGATTGATTCTCTGCCTGCAGGTTAGCTGCTTTTGCAAATTCCAGAAGCTGTTTTCGGGAAGCGATACATAATTTTCCGTAGATGTTTTTATTGTGGTATTTTAATGTGTTTTCTTTTATGTTCAGCTTGCTCATTACATCTTTTGTGCCGTTTCCTTCAATATAAAGGTCAAAAACAGCCCGTTCCGTGGGGGTCAATGTTGCGATTCCTTTAATAAATAAAGCTAAGTGTTCGGTATCGACATCAGTAGTGCTTTGCTCACTTTTAACTGTGTTTTCGGTAAGGACTTTTTCGGGAACGGGAGGGGGGGAAAGGGCTCGCTTTTCCTCGTCCTGGATTATGAGCCTTAAGCCAAAAAGAAAAAGCTCTGTAATTATATACGAAATTGACAAAAATTCAAAATCAAATTCAACCAATTGCTCTAACAGCCAGACACCGATGTTAACAACAACAGCCAATGCAAGGATTACCGAATGAGTGGTTGATGTAGTTGTTTTCTTTACGGCAGAAAAAGCCACAATTGCAACCATTGAGCTAAAGTATGCAAAAAGGTATATAAGATAGGAAATATGCCATGGACCGTAAATTTTGCTTAAAGAAGAAACACCGTTGGTGGTAATTAAAGAGACCTCTTTGTAATAGATATCACAATAACCGGGTGTGGCGGCAATTAAGAAGATGATCACGCCCACACACAAAAGGATAACCGGTAAGGCTTTTGTGTATCTGATTTTTGTGTTGTTGATGATTATCATCAGCATGGACATGGGTAAAAATACAGAACCAAGGTAGGATATCCTGTTAGCGAGCAGGGCTTCCTCAAGGGTGGTGGAAATTGCCAGGGACAAATAACCTGCATTAACTATGAAAACTGATACTAACAAAAGAATAAACCACAGATCCCGTTTTTTGATAAACCCGAAATAAAAAACGGGGATAAGCAGGGAAATGACTGCAGTAGCAACATATACTCCGAGAAAGCTGTCGGTTTTACTGCCGGCAGAGGAACAGCCACCCAGAGCAAACAATATTAATAACAAAGAAAATAAACCTGCAAGGAATCTTTTCATAATATTCTCCTCAACACGGAAAAAAGCTTTCCCACACTTTTCCCACACTTTTATTTTAAAAAAGTGTGGGGTTTTTGATTCAATTAAGATATAAAATAAAAGTGTATAAGTATATAGGGTAATAATCCCTGACACACTATGTACAAGTAAAATTATATCATAAGGCACAGATAGTGTCAACGAAATACAAAAAAGGAGAGACAGTAATGAATTTTTGCGGATTACAAAAGAGGATAATTCGGATTATTTCAATTTTTGCAGCAATTTCATTGTGCTTTTGCTGTGTTTCAACATCAGCTTATGCAGAAAGTGACGGAACAATTGTAGAAATAACTGATATCGATGCTCCTGATGTGGGATTTTTACCTGATTATAACGGAACCATAACAGGAGATTACTATGAGTTTTTCGGTGAAGACTATGGGTACGTGATAAACGGTATTACCTGGTACAACCTGACTGATGACACCAATATTGATGAAAACACACCCTTTGAAGCTGATAAGGTGTATAAGCTAACAATTCTGGTTGTGCCCAAGGAAGGTAACCCATGGACGCTTGAAAGTGCTTTTGTTAACGGAATTTCTGCTGAAGTTGCTGTTTCTGATGACTTTTATATCATCAGCTACACCTTTGGCGAATATGTGTATGTAGATACTGACGGAGCTGTTGCAGTTACCGGAGTAAGCGAGCCTGCGGATGGTGAAACACCGGATTATTCAGTCAGCGTTGAAAGCGATTTCTTTGAACTGTACGAGGAAACCGAGGGCTATATTTATGAGGGTGTAACTTGGTTTGATACCACAAGTCAGAGTAATATGGATGTTACAGATACATTCTTGTATGACCATATTTATCAGGTAACAATTCTCCTGAAAAAGTGTGAGGGTTGCGAAGTACCCTTAACATCTGTGACAATTAACGGCAAAGAAGCATCTTTTTATGAGGCTGACGGATATTATGTAGCTTCGCTTTCTTTTGTTGAGTGTGCAGATACAGTTATCAGAACCGTAGCACTGGCGCTTTTAAGGGAACCGGTGGCTGGGGCTGTTCCCTGCTATAATGTGTATCCCGATAACGATAAATACACTTTAAATGAAAGTAAAAATGACATCTATTATCAATACGGTGTTGGTTGGTATGATGTTACGGAAGGTGCCAATCTGATTATTGGTGAGGATAAATTTATTGAAGGTCA
>JAZNSD010000080.1:0-1525 GCA_045591055.1 Acutalibacteraceae bacterium
TCCCTGCTGATAGAGCTTTACATACCGAAATACTTCTTCACTCACGCGGCGTTGCTGCATCAGGGTTTCCCCCATTGTGCAATATTCCCCACTGCTGCCTCCCGTAGGAGTTTGGGCCGTGTCTCAGTCCCAATGTGGCCGGTCACTCTCTCAAGCCGGCTACTGATCGTCGCCTTGGTGGGCCGTTACCCCTCCAACTAGCTAATCAGACGCGGGCCCATCTTGTACCACCGGAGTTTTTCCTGAGATGTCATGCGACATTACAGGCTTATGCGGTATTAGCAGTCGTTTCCAACTGTTGTCCCCCTGTACAAGGCAGGTTGCCCACGCGTTACTCACCCGTCCGCCACTCAGTCACAAAAAACTTCATTCCGAAGAAATCTGTCTTAAGTGCTTCGTTCGACTTGCATGTGTTAGGCACGCCGCCAGCGTTCATCCTGAGCCAGGATCAAACTCTCAAATTGTTATTTAATCCTGAGTCCGAATAACTTTTACAGACCTTGGTCTGCTCTGGCTTTCGTTCTCGTTTTTTACTTCTTAAAGGTTACGAGGTTGTTTAATTCAAACCTTTTGGTTTGCTTCCTCTGAAAATTGTCTCGAATTTTCAAGGTTGTCTAATTATCCGATTTTCAAGGTTCTGCTTCGCTTTCCGCACTTTTGCTTCCCACTTTTAGTGCGTCAGCAAAATATATATTATCACTCTGCATCTGCATTGTCAACACTTTTTTTCAAAAAATTTATTAGACGATAAAGCCTTGATTTTTACAGAAAAATATCTTCTATATATAGTATAAAAACAATATTAGTTGATTCATTTTAGAGCGTGTTTGTTTATTATAACCAATCTAATATAAATGTCAATATTTTTTTTATTTAAAAACAGGAGCTTGTTGTGTCAAGCTCCTGTCTTATTGTAGTTATTCTAATAAAGATTTATTCTTCTGGCTCAGCTTCTGCTGTAACTTCATCTTCTATAATATCAGATGTTTCTACAGTTTCAACTTCCTCTGCCGCAATCTCTTCTACTGCTGTGAATTCTTCTGCCGCAACAACTTCATTTTCTTCTACAGCATCAAGAATTTCTTCTGACACTTCTACATGAGCTAATGAATCTGTATCAAGCGATACGTCTCTGTATCTCTTCATACCTGTACCGGCAGGTATAAGCTTACCAATGATTACGTTTTCCTTTAGACCAATAAGTGGATCAACCTTACCCTTTATAGCTGCTTCAGTAAGTACCTTTGTTGTCTCCTGGAATGATGCAGCTGAAAGGAATGAATTTGTTGCAAGTGCTGCCTTTGTAATACCGAGCATTACCTGCTTTCCTTCAGGCACTTCGAGTCCTGCTTCTGTAAGTCTCTGAACTTCATCTTCATAATCAAGTGCATCTACCATAGCACCAGGAAGGAAAGATGAATCTCCATTATTTTCAATACGAACCTTCTTAAGCATCTGTCTTACAATGACCTCAATATGTTTGTCATTGATTTCAACACCCTGAAGACGGTATACACGCTGAACT
>JAZNSD010000081.1:0-7353 GCA_045591055.1 Acutalibacteraceae bacterium
CAATTTTGATATCTTCAACAAAGAGCATAGAATTCTCCTTCTTTGGTTTGTCTCGCAACTACCATTTTGGAGTTTTCTATGCTCTTTTTCAATATTTATTTTTTAATTTCCCCCAACTTTCCGTGAAGAGGCAAAAAATAAACAAGTAAAATTACGAAACAAGCCGTCGGAAACAGACTCCGACGGCTTGTTAATTTGCATAAAATAATAACGCTGTTTTTGGTAAAATCTAATAAAACATAGAAAAATTCTCCGGAGAACCTTTTACACTTGAAAATGCATTTTCCGAAGAATATAATCGGAAAAGTAAATAAATTGTGAATCGGGGTTATTTTATGTATCCGAAATTGTTTTCCTGTATGAAGGGCTACACAAAGGCACAGCTTGTGAAAGATCTTACCTCAGGTGTTATCGTTGCAATAATTGCTCTGCCCTTATCAATTGCACTGGCTCTGGCATCAGGTGTTACACCTGAGCAGGGACTTTATACTGCTATTGTTGCAGGCTTTGTTATATCTTTTCTCGGCGGCAGCCGTGTTCAGATAGCAGGTCCTACAGCTGCTTTTGCAACAATTGTTGCAGGTATAGTTGCTACCAACGGTTTTTCCGGACTTGTTCTTGCCACTCTTATTGCAGGTATTCTTCTTATACTTATGGGTGCTCTGAAGCTGGGAAGTCTTATAAAGTTTATTCCTTATACCATCACTACGGGCTTTACCACAGGTATTGCAATTACACTTGTTATCGGACAGCTCAAGGACTTTTTCGGACTTACCTTTGTGAATTCTCCTATAGAAACCGTTGAAAAGGTGGAAGAGGTGGTTCATCAGTTTCATACCTTTAATTTTGAGGCATTGATAATAGGTGCTGTTTCTCTTCTTATTCTTATTGTTTTGCCGAAATTTATAAAGAAAATTCCCCCTTCAATATTTGCAATAGTTATAAGTGCAGCTCTTGTAAAGATATTTGATATGAATGTCAACACAATAGGCTCACTTTATACGATCTCATCGGCTCTTCCCGTGCCCGCACTTCCCGAGTTTTCCTTTGAAACCGTAAAAGCGGTTATTCCCGATGCATTCACTATAGCTGTGCTTGCCGCAGTTGAGTCTCTTCTCTCCTGTGTCGTTGCAGACGGAATGACAGGCAGCCGTCATAATTCCAATATGGAGCTTATAGCACAGGGGGCAGGTAATATCGCATCTGCAATTTTCGGAGGAATTCCTGCAACGGGTGCTATCGCAAGAACTGCTGCAAATATCAAAAACGGCGGCAGAACTCCCGTTGCCGGTATGGTGCATGCAGTTGTGCTTCTGCTTGTTCTTGTTGTGCTTATGCCATATGCAGCACTTATTCCCATGCCCACGATTGCAGCAATACTCTTTGTGGTAGCTTATAATATGAGTGAGTGGAGAGAGTTTGTTTCAATTATAAAGCACGCTCCCAAGAGCGATACTCTTGTGCTTGTTGTCACTTTTGTTCTCACAGTCGTGTTTGATCTTGTTGTCGCTATTATTGTAGGAATCATTCTTGCAACAGTGCTGTTTATGAAGCGTATGAGCGATGTTACGGATGCATACGGCTGGAAGGAATTTGATGAAAACACGGATAAGGAGCATATCAGATATAAAAAAGTGCCTGAGGGTGCTATGGTTTTTGAAATTACAGGTCCTATATTCTTCGGTGTTTCCGCAAAAATTGCAGATGTTATAAAAACTGCAAAGCAGGATGTGCTTATTCTCAGAATGAGAAGCGTGCCTGCAATTGATGCAACAGGTATACACAGCTTCGAGTCTATCTTAAGGCAGTGTAAAAAGGACGGAAAAACTCTTATTCTCTCCCATGTAAATGAGCAGCCTATGAAAACCCTTGAAAAATCAGGAATGGCACAGGAAATCGGAAAAGAGAATATCTGCATCAACATAGATGCCGCGATACTGCGCGCAGAAGAAATTCTGAAATAAAATCCGAATATTTTTTGCAGCACAGAATCTGCATGAGTCTTCAGGGCACGGAATGATAAGAATCATTCTGTGCCTTTTTGTGCTTCCGGCAGAGCTGATATTCAGAATTATATTGCTTTTTTATCTGTTTTTCTGTATTATAATAATTATAATATGAACGGGGGTATTTTGTATGCTTGCAAAGCTGTTATCCTTCTTTTTTATGCTGATTATTACATTTTCCTCACTTTTCGGTACCGGTGTACCCGGATATGAAACAAAACCTCTTTTCAATGATGCGGATTTTTCCGACGGCTTTTCGGTTGTGTCACAAAAGACTGTGAACGGTGAGCAGAAAAAGCTGGGAGATTTTGTCTATGAAGGAAGTGAAAACACACCTGCCTGGACTATAGCTCAGTGGAATTCGGGCCCCTGCTTATGGGAAGATGCCGACGGAAGTGATGAATTTACTCTCACAGACGGAAAAACCAAGTGGGTAAGCTATAACAAGGAAGGAAAAAGCGTCTCACTCCGCCTTAATGCAAGAGAGGTTTACGGTGGGCTTCCCGCCGGAGAGGAAAGCTGGCCCCACCTTCTTCTTGAGCAGTCACCCATCACAGACTATCACAGCCTCAGTGAAAATGAAAAGGTATTCTATAATCTTGATAATAACAGAATTATTCTTGACCTTAAAATAAGACTCAGGGATTTTAAGGAAACAACCAATGAAGAGGGCATAAATGCAACTCAGTTTCTTGCCTATTTTTATCTTAAGGATACAGACGGTGATAATTTTATCTGGTTCGGTGTTGATCTTTTTGATAACAGAGGCTATAACGAAACCTACTGGGCAAAGGACAGTGTCAGCGGGAATATGATATATACCGTTGCAACAAAGGATGTTTACGGAATATTGTCAGACGGACTTCTGAAAAACGGAAAGCCCGTGACTTCGGATGAATGGACAAGCGTAAGACTTGATCTTACACCTTATTTTGCGGACTGTATCAGAAGATGCAATGAGGATAATATTTTCGGGGAGAGAGTCAGCACTTCCGATTTTTATATCGGCGGCACGAATATAGGCTTTGAAATCCACGGTAATTACGACTGTACCGTAGAAATAAAGGATTTTGATCTTACTTCATATATAAAGAAATAACGGAGGGAAAACAATGAGAACTGTAACGAATATCAACAAAGGCTGGGCATTTTCACTTGACGCAAAGGCTTGTCCCGAGGTGTACCCCTCAGATTGGAAGGGGCTTGATCTTCCTTATACATGGAACGAAAAAGACGGTCAGGACGGCGGTAATAACTATCTTCGTACAAAGGGATATTTCGCAAAGAAGCTCACCAAGGAGGAGCTTACCGTAAATGAAGTTACATATATTGAATTTCAGGCTGTAAATTCTACTGCTGAGGTTTTTTTCAACGGTAAAAAGCTTATTACCCACCACGGCGGATATTCAGCCTTCCGTGTAAGAATTGATAATGCTGATATAAAAGAAGATAATCTTCTTGTAGTTACTGCTGATAATACTCCCAATGATTTCTGCTATCCTCAGATGGCTGACTTTACCTTTTACGGCGGTATTTACAGGGATGTGAATATTATAAGCGTTGCAAAGGAGCATTTTGATCTTGATTATTTCGGAACTCCCGGTATAAAGGTCACTCCCGAAAAAGACGGCGATAAATGGGAGATTGAGATTGAAGCATATTGTGAGGGTGAGGTTAAGTTTTCAATTTTTGATGCCGAAGGAAAGGTTATTGCCGAAAAAACAGAAAAAGGAAAGAATCCCGAGGCTGAATTTGAATTAGAAAGCGTTCATCTCTGGGACGGTATCAATGACCCCTATCTTTATACAGCTGAAGCAGTGTTGATTGCAGACGGTGAGGAAAAGGATAAGGTATCCGCACGCTTCGGCTGCCGCAGCTTCAGTATTGATCCCGAAAAGGGCTTTATATTAAACGGCAGGCCCTACGCACTCAGAGGTGTTTCCCGCCATCAGGACAGACCCGGTATAGGAAATGCACTTCTTCCGGAGCATCACAAAGAGGATATCGACCTTATTCTTGAGGTCGGCGCAAATACAATAAGACTTGCTCACTATCAGCATTCACAGGTATTTTATGATCTCTGTGATGAAAAGGGACTTGTGCTGTGGGCAGAGATCCCTTATATTTCAAGGCATATGCCGAAGGGCTTCGATAACACAATAAGCCAGATGACCGAGCTTGTTACTCAGAACTATAACCATCCTGCTATTTTTGTATGGGGTCTTTCAAACGAAATTTCCATGGGCGGTGCAGAGGATGAAAGCCTTATAAAAAATCATAAGGCTCTTAATGACCTTTGCCATAAGATGGATAAAACAAGACCCACGGTTGTGGCTGCCGTAACTATGGCACCCATTGACTGTGAATATGTTCACATTTCCGATGTGCTTTCATATAACCATTATTTCGGATGGTACGGCGGCACTACCGATATGAACGGACCCTGGTTTGATGATTTCCATAAAAAATATCCAAAAAAGGCAATAGGCATCAGTGAATACGGCTGTGAAGCTCTGAACTGGCACACCTCCACACCCACTCAGGGTGACTATACCGAGGAATATCAGTCCTTCTATCACGAAGAGCTTATAAAGCAGATCATTGACCGTCCCTATCTCTGGGCAACTCACGTATGGAATATGTTTGACTTTGCCGCTGATGCAAGAAGTGAGGGCGGAGAGGACGGAATGAATCATAAGGGTCTTGTTACCTTTGACCGTCAGTATAAAAAGGACTCCTTCTATGCATATAAAGCATGGCTCAATCCCGAAAAGATGGTTCATATCTGCTCCAAGAGATATACAGACCGTGTGGAAGACAAGACAAAGGTAACTGTTTACTCAAACTGCGATGAGGTTGAGCTTTTCGCAAACGGTGTATCGGTCGGCAAACAAAAAAAAGGCAGATATCCCTTCTTCTTCTTTGAGGTGGAAAACAAGGGCGAAACTGTTCTTAAGGCAGTAGCAGGGGAGCTTTCCGATGAGGCTGTTATCCGCAAGGTTGACACTCCCAATGAGGATTATATCCTTAAAGAGGAAGGCGCAGTTATAAACTGGTTTGAAATAGATGCTCCTGCAGGCTATCTGTCAATCAATGACAGTATCGGTGAAATCTGGGCAACTGCAAAGGGCAAGCTTGTGCTTTTAGGCGTTGCAAAGGGACTTCTTAAAAAGCTGAAATCCAAGGACGGAGAAAAGAAAGAGGTTGCAGGCTTCGATGCGTCAAGCGTTAAAATCAGCCCCAAGCTTATAAATAAGAATACCATAGGAATGGTAAAGGGCTTTTCAATCAAGAGAGTATGTATGATGGCAAAGAGCCTGTTTACAAAGGAAGAGCTTCTCTCTGTAAATGCAAAGCTCAATAAGATTAAAAAGCCGTCAAAGTAATATGGATATTACAGATCTTATAAAGGAATATTTACCTGTGAATGAGCAGGAGGAAAAAGACCGTGAAATTATGCTCGGTGTTCTGAAAAATGAACCGGACTGTTTTCTGAGAACAAATGAAAAGGGTCATTTTACCGTATCAGCCTGGATAATGAACGAGGAGCTTACAAGAGTACTTTTCTGCTATCATAAAATTTATGATTCCTGGAGCTGGGTTGGCGGCCATGCAGACGGTGAAACGGATCTTGTTTCGGTTGCCGTAAGGGAAGCCGGAGAGGAAACAGGAATTACTCCTGTAAGGGTGTACCCCGGTATTCTGTCCCTTGAGATTCTCCCTGTTGCGGGACATATGAAAAAGGGAAAATATGTTCCGAGTCATATCCATTATAATATCACCTTTCTTATTACGGCAGATGAAAATGCCCCTGTCAGGAGTAAACCCGATGAGAATGCAGGTGTTAAGTGGATAAATAGCGGGGATATCGGCAGAATGTCTTCAGAGCCGTGGATGGTTGAGCGTATATATAATAAGATTACAGAAAAGATCGGGAACACGGATCTTAATTAAACGAAAAAGGTGCAGGCTTACCTGAGCGGTAGTCTGCACCTTATATCTTTGATATAAACGGCTTTGTTATCAGAAACGGTTTCTTATTGTTCTGAAGTGCTTTCTTATTTCAATATTCTGGGGGCATTTCTTTTCACACAGACCGCAGTCGATACATTCGCGCACTCTGTCGTCAATGTCGGGCATTGCTTCTTTTACCTTTCTTCTGTCGCCTGTGGCAAGAAGATTGAAGGCTGCAAAGATTTCGGGAATTGCAATTCCCTTAGGGCAATCCTTGCAGTAAAGACATTTTGTGCAGGGAATAAGTCCCAGATTGTCATATGCCTTTTTTGCAAGCACGAAGCTTTCCTTTTCCTCCTCGGAAAGATTGTTTTCATAGTATGTGTCGGCAAGTCTGAGATTCTCTTCGAGCTGCTCAGTAGTGCCCATGCCGCTTAAAAGAAGAGAAACCTCAGGATAATTCCAGATATATGAAAGAGCGGCTTCAACGGTGTTTTTGCCTTCGGGTAAGTGCTTTTTCACACTTTCATCGGGATTTACAAGTCCTCCGCCGAGAAGAGGCTCCATAACTACTACGCCCAACCCCTTGTTGCTTGCAAGCTTAAGTCCTTCAATCCCTGCCTGATAGTCGGTATCAAGATAATTGAACTGAATCTGACAGAATTCACAGCAGTCAAATTCCTTTAATATGGTTTCAAAAATTTCAAGGTCATCGTGGAAAGAAAAGCCGATATGTCTGATTTTTCCCTCTTTCTTTGCTCTGAGCATCTTTTCGATAAGACCGAATTCCTTTACGGTTTTCCAGTGGTCACGGTTAAGAGCGTGGAAAAGATAAAAGTCTATATATTCCGTATCAAGTCTTTCAAGCTGTGTGCCGAGAAGCTTTTCAAAATCCTCAGGGCATTTCACATCACCCATAGGAAGCTTTGTTGCGACATAGGTTTTTTCTCTGTATCCGTCTTTAAGTGCCTTTCCCACGAGAGCTTCACTTTCTCCGTCGTGATAGAAAAATGCAGTATCAACATAGTTTACGCCTGAATCGATTGCCTGACGGATAAGAGCAATTGCCTTTTCTTCGTCTATAAATTTTTTGCCGTCTTTTTCTACTGTGGGCATACGCATAGCACCGAATCCGAGTGCAGATACCTTGCAGCCCGTTTTGCCGAATTCTCTGTAACGCATTAATTTTCTCTCCTCCTGAAATTATATACATGTATTTTACATTATATAAAAGAAAAAAGCAACCTGTAAAACAGATTGCTTTAAGTGTCGGCGACGACCTATCTTCCCGGGCGGCTGCCCACCAAGTATTTTCGGCACGATTGAGCTTAACTACCGTGTTCGGGATGGGAACGGGTGGAACCTCAATGTTATAGACACCGACTATGCTGAA
>JAZNSD010000082.1:0-8897 GCA_045591055.1 Acutalibacteraceae bacterium
ATTCTGCTTCAACCCCCCGGCCCTGGGTCTTGGGGGCGAAAAGGTGTTTTTTGTTCAATAAGCTTGCGTCATTCAATGAGCCCGCAGGCGAATTATATGCTAATTGCTCACAACGCGAGCAATTTCCTATATAATAAAAAAATAAAGCTCAGCTTTCCTTTGATTTCGGAAAGCTGAGCCTTTTAATTTTAAGGCTTTAATCAGTCAAGAGTGCGGTATGTATCGGGAACGGTGATGCCGAGAGCTTTACATCTGTCGGGAACATATCTCTTGAGATAGTTGTCTGCATATTCAATTGACATTGTGCCGGGATCTGCATCCTCGCAGAGAATTTCGTATGCCATAAGTCCTGCCTTGTATCCCAGGTCATAATACTCAATGCCTACTGTTGCAATACCGCATTCACGGGCAACATCATTATTTCCTGCTACAAGGGGAATTTTTGCAGGTTCAAGTATATTGTTGATAACCTCGGTGTTTGCTGCTACGGTGTTGTCTGTGGGGGTGTAGATCACATCACATTCTTCTGCAGCTATTTCGGTAACCGCCATAACATCAGTTGTATCTACAAATGTATATTCTGTACAGGTGTAGCCGTAATTTGTGAGATATTCGGAAATAGCATCAGACTGATACTTTGAATTGGTTTCGCTTGAACAGAAAAGAATACCGATATTTTTTGCATCGGGGAAAAGATCATGAATAACATCTGCCTGAAGCTCAAGAGGAAGAAGATCTGATGTGCCCGTTACGTTTGAAGAGGTAAATCCGTTCCATTCTTCATAACCGAGAGTGGAAGCAAAATCTGTTACCGAGCAGCCGACAACAGGAATTTCCGCTGTTGCATGGGCGGCTGCCGCAAGAGCATTTGTTGAGTTTGCAAAAATCAGGTCGTATTTGTCAGCTACAAACATTGAGCATATTGTAGCTGCATTGGAACGGTCACCGGTTGCATTTTTATAGTCGAATGCGACCTTATCGCCCAGCTTTTCTTTTAAGGCATCCTGAAAACCTTTGGTTGCGGAATCAAGAGCGGCATGCTCAATATACTGACATATACCTATTTTATACTCTGCTGATTCCATATCGGAATTATACTCAGTGGCTTCTTCACTGCCGCCGGAGCAGGATGCAAAAGAAAGAACTGTGAAAGCAGCCGTAAGTGTGAAGGATATAAGTTTTTTTAATACTTTATTCATAATATATTCTCCTTATATTTCCTGTTTTTAGAATACACTCATTTTTATGTTTTGTCAATTGAAAAGATATTTTAACAACAGCATCCGTGATATATTTATAATGATACGAATATAATATAGAGGAAATATTCTGCTGCGTGAAAAAGCTAAAAGGAGGCAGAAATTACGACACTATAAACAATGAAATGTTATCAGGTTTGTTACTTTTGCTGTAATAATTGTAATAATTGGTGTTAAAATGCATAGTTTTTTTTGTTTTACAACAGTTAAAACCGATAGTATTCACAAACTTTAAAACAATTATTACAAAACACTTGCTTTTTTTTACATTCGGTGGTATATTTCCTCTTGTGTTAAACACAAATACATACCAAAACTTGGAGGAATTAACTATGAAAAAGTTATTCGCTGTTCTTTTAACTCTCGTTCTCGTTGTTGGCGCATTCGCAGCTTGCGGCGGCACAACTGAAGAAACAACTGTTGCTGAAGACACAACTGTTGCTGAAGAAACAACTGTTGAAGGCGAAACAACTGAAGAAACAACTGCTGAAGTTGCTTCTGAAGAAGAAACAACTGCTGAAGTTGCTTCCGAAGAAGAAACAACTGCTGAAGAAACAACTGTTGCTTAATTGTCAGTTAAAAGCTAAAAACATCGGTGCGGAAGAAATTCCGCACCTTGTTTTTTTGCCGGTACGGCATGTGTTTTTCTGCTTTTAAATTAAAAAAACAGTAATTGCAGAATAATGCAAAAATATACATATTTGTTGTATAAAAATACTATATGTGTAAATTTAGCGTATAAATATAAATCAGTGTGGGTCAATATATATAAATGTTGCTTGTTTTACAGCTTCCCTGATGTTATATTTCACAAACTTGCAAATAAATATACAAAAACACTTGCATTTTTTTTCATATGGTGGTATAGTTTACCCGCAAACCAAATTATAAATATTGGAGGACAAAATAATGAAAAAGTTTTTTGCAATTCTTTTAACTCTCGTTCTTGTTGTTGGCGCATTTGCTGCTTGCGGCGGCACAACAGAAGAAACAACTGCTGCAGGTGATGAAACAACTGCTGCAAATCTCACAGCTACCGAAGGCGTTCTTGTAATGGCTACAAACGCTGCATTCCCTCCCTATGAATTCAAAGAGGGCGACGATTTTGCAGGTATCGACGTTGAAATCGCAGGCAAGATCGCTGAAAAGCTCGGTATGACTCTTGAAATTCAGGACGTTGAATTCGGTTCCATCATCGGCGGTGTTCAGACCGGTAAGTTCGATATGGGTATGGCAGGTATGACTGTTACCGATGAAAGACTTGAAAGCGTAAACTTCTCAAAGTCATATGCAACAGGTATTCAGGTCGTTATCGTAAATGAGGATTCAGCAATTGCTTCTCTTGATGATCTCAAGGGCGACGGCTCAATGAAGTTCGGTGTTCAGCAGGATACAACAGGTGATATCTATGCTTCCGATACAGCTGAAAACGGCGGTTACGGTGAAGAAAACGTTATCCGTTACAAGACCGGTGCTGAAGCTGTTATGGCTCTTAAGGCAGGCAAGGTTGATGCTGTTATTATCGATAATGAACCCGCTAAGAGCTTCGTAGCTGCTAACGAAGGTCTCAAGATTCTTGAAGGTAACTGGGTTCTTGAAGATTATGCTATCGCAGTTGCAAAAGAAAACACAGCTCTTCTCACAGCTATAGACAATGCTCTTGCAGAGCTTACAGCAGACGGTACTGTTGCTGATATCATCGCAAAGTACATCCCCGCAGAAGAAGCTGCTGAAGAAACAACAGAAGCTGTTGATGAAGCTGCTGACGAAACAACAGAAGAAGTTGCTGAAGAAACAACTGAGGCTGTTGCCTGAGTATAAATTTTCCGTATCTGAGGACGGTTTAAGCCGTCCTCTTTTCTTGAATTCTGGAGGGGTGAAGTTTGGGTTCATTGAAAGAGATGTTTTCAGACCTTTATGCCGCTTTCGAACTGTGCTTTATTGACGGAGACAGATGGAAGTGGCTTGTTGAAGGCTTTATAAATTCATTTATCATTACAATTTTTGCCATTGTAATAGGTCTTGTGTTCGGTATAATTCTTGCTGCCGTGCGATCTTCATATGATAAAAATGAAGAATCTCTGAAGCTTCGCGGCGGTGCAGGATATATTGTCCTTAAAATTGCAAATATAATAGCAAAGATTTATATAACCGTTATCAGAGGTATACCTGTTGTTGTTCAGCTTATGATATGGTATTTCATTATTCTGGTATCACAGAAAAACGGTGTTGTGGTTGCAATTATTGCATTCGGCTTTAATTCAGCAGCTTATGTTGCCGAGATTTTCAGAGGCGGTATAATGTCAATTGATAACGGTCAGTTTGAAGCAGGCCGTTCACTGGGCTTTAATTATATCCAGACTATGAGAAACATAGTTCTGCCTCAGGCAATCAAGTCAACTCTTCCTACGCTTCTCAATGAAGTTATAGCTCTTCTCAAGGAAACCTCTGTTGCGGGTTATGTGGGAATTATGGATCTTACTAAGGCAGGCGACCTTATCAGAGGAAGAACCTTCCAGGCTTTCATGCCGCTTATTGCCGTAGCAATAATTTATCTTATAACCGTAGTTGTGCTTACAAATGTATTCACAGCTGTTGAAAGGAGGCTTCGCCGTAATGAGCGCTGATATTATCAGAGTCCGGGGATTGAAAAAGCACTATTTCGGCGGCAAGGTCAAGGCTCTCGACGGTGTTGATATCAATATCAGAAGGGGAGAGGTTGTTGTTATAATAGGGCCTTCCGGCAGCGGTAAATCAACACTTCTGCGTTCTCTCAATCTTCTTGAGCTTCCCACTGCAGGTCAGATCCTTTTCAATGACATTGATATTACAGGTAAAAAGGTCAATATAAATGTTCACCGTCAGAAAATGGGAATGGTGTTCCAGCATTTTAACCTTTTCAGCAATATGAACATTCTTAAGAATATGACAATCGCTCCCGTTCAGCTTCTTCATAAAACAAAGGAGGAGGCTGAAGAAAAGGCAAAGCAGCTTCTCAGAAAGGTAGGACTTGAGGACAGGGCAGGTGCATACCCCAGCCAGCTTTCAGGCGGTCAGAAGCAGAGAGTTGCCATTGTTCGTGCCCTTTGTATGGAGCCTGAGGTTATGCTTTTTGATGAACCTACCTCCGCTCTTGATCCCGAAATGGTCGGAGAGGTTCTTGACGTTATGAAATCCCTCGCCGGCGACGGTATGACAATGGTTGTTGTAACCCACGAAATGGGCTTTGCAAAGGAAGTTGCGGACAGAGTTGTGTTTATGGATGAAGGAAGAATTGTTGAAGAGGGTACTCCCGATGACATATTCAACCGCCCCGTAAGTGAGAGACTTAAAAATTTCCTTTCAAAAGTATTATAATTAAATTAATCGGCACACTTCACAATAAAGTGTGCCGATGTTTGTCTATTATTCTTAAAGAAAAAAATATTTATTTCGTTAAGATAAATAAAATATTGCGCAAATGTGTTATTTGTGTAAATTTTGCCTTTGCAGAAAAAAATTAATAGTATTTTCTCTTGAGTTGTAAAAGTGTTTGTGCTAAGATAATTATGACTAAATACACATTTCTGAAAGAGAGGTGCAAATAATGGAAGGCTCTATCTTAGGTATTACAGAAGCTCAGGTTCTCGATTTTATTGAAAAACTTCTCGCTGCAATCAAGAAGGTATTTGCATGGCTTGGTATTCTTATTCTTCCCGAAGACGGAGAGTATGATTATCCCACTGAAGGCACAACAGAAGATCCCGCAATCGGTGCATAATTTTAATTTATTTTATGTTAAGAGGTGTAAATTATGGTTATAGACTTTTCTCTTTCAATTGAAGATTGGATGGCAATGTTCCAGAGACTTATTGACATCGTTACAGATTTCTTCGAAAAGCTCGGTATAAAGATCTTCTCTGATGAAGAAGCAGCTCCCGAAGAAGAAACAACAGCCTGATTACACTTATAGTGTGTCATAAATTTTTTTCAAGGAGGTGTACATAATGGAAGATTTACTTAAGGCTTTTATTGATTTCTTAACTGACCTTTTTGCTGCTCTTGCAGAATTCCTCGGCGGTAACTTCGCTCTCGGCGATATCCTCGGCGGTGTTCAGGATGCATTAGGCGGCGAAACAACCACAGCAGCAGCTGAATAATTAATTAATTTTTACAATTTTTATATACAGAGGTGAATATAATGTCAGGTTTTGATTTTACAGCTCTTCTCAAGTTCCTCGGTGCTCTTTTTGATGCATTTATGAAGCTTTTCGAAAAGCTCGGCTTCAGCTTTGGCGAAGAAGAAGCAACAGAAGCAACAACTGCAGCTCCCGAAGCATAATTGTTTTATTTTTATAATACCTGTAACGGTATAAGAAAAACCGACGGCAAAAAGGCCGTCGGTTTTCTTTTTTTGTCTGTTTTTATTGCAATGCATCAGCCTGCAGAAAGATTTTCAAGAAGAATGTCTGCAAGCATTCCTTTAACGTCATCAATGGGGATGCAAAAACCCAATCCTTCAATTTTATCAGAAGCATATTTTGCACTTGCAATACCTACTACCTCACCCTCCATATTATATACAGGGCCGCCCGAGTTGCCGTTGTTTATAGCGGCATTTGTCTGGAACATATTGATTATATCGCCGCTTTCAACAGTTACGCTTCTGCTGAGATGGCTTACGATACCGTCAGTGAACGAATAGGATAACTCACCTAAAGCGTTTCCGATAACCATAATATCGTCACCTACCTTGAGCTCGGAGGAATTTCCCAATGTTACGGGTATAGTGACGGCATCTATTTTAAGAACAGCAAAATCGTTGGTAGGCTCGCTGCCTATGAGTGTTGCCTGATACACATTACCTGAATAATCGGTAACAGTAATGGTTGTGCCTTTTTCGACAACGTGGTAGTTTGTTATAATGTGTCCCTTGTTACTGATAATGAAGCCCGTCCCCGAATTCTGATAGGTTCTGGAAAAGGTTCCGAAAATAGAATTGAAGGTTTCGTCCCATGTACAGGTGATTGCAACTATGCTGTGAACTGCAATGGCATAGATATCTCCCTTTGTGAGCACATACTCTTCGGTTGCGGGTTCAGTCGTTGCAGGTGGAGCGGTGGTTGCATCAATAGCCGGGGTCGTTGCGGAAGAGCCGGAGCCTTCCTGAGATGAGTTAATAAAGGAAGAAGATTCTTCATTTATTATTCCTGCAGTGATGATCTCTTCTGATATATGGTCTTCATACCGGGGAGCATCATCTTCTGTTTCTTCACTGTCATAAGGATATGAAACAGTTTCATGGTCGGGGGTTACATTAACCGGGAGCATTTTATACATAAAGAAGGCACCGCCCGCTCCTGATAATGAGCTTACAATGATGCATATAACAAGAATGACGGCAAAATACCCGAAAGGAAAACGGGGCTTATGCCTTTTTTCTTTTGTGCTGCTGTCATCAGTTATTTCTGTTATTTTTCCGTTGCTTGTCGGGAAAGAATAATAATCTTCCTGAGAATACGAACTGCTGTCACTGCTGATAGCTATGTTATCGTTGTCGGCTCCGCTGTTGCGGAGGGCGTCATTTCTGTAGCTTTCGGATGCGCCGGAGTTGTTTGCCGGGTCGGGAAATCCGTTTGATAAGCTGTTTATGTCGTCAGTCATGAGCTGCTACACCTGCCTTTACCGATATAATATGTTTTTTGCCTGAAATAAACCTAAACTACAGAAGCTTATACATTGAGGATGCATTTTCTTTTGTTGCATACTCACTTATTGTAACGACCTGCGCTCTGATTATGTTTGCACCCATCTGGATTTCTATAATATCTCCCTCTTTTACTTCATAGGATGCACGTGCTGTTTTGCCGTTTACCTCCACGTGCTTAGCGTCGCAAAGCTCGTTTGCAACCGTTCTTCTTTTTACAAGACGGGAAACCTTTAAGTATTTATCAAGTCTCATTTTGTTTACCTCGTTATATATTATTACCAATATATTTTACTTTATTTGCGTAATAAATGCAATACTCATATGTGAGTGCAGTTTTCTTTTTTCTGCCGGAGACGGAAATTGATACAATAAGAAGGATTTGTATTGACAAATATGTCAGAATATGTAAAATTAAAAGTAATACTTAAAGTATTAGGAAAGGATGATTATTTTTGAAAACACGTAAAAAGCTTATGTGTATGCTGATTGCAATTATGCTTTGCTGCTTTATGTTTATGACAGCAGGCGCAACAGCAGATGACACAGCCGCTCCCGATGCAGTTGAAGGCGAAGCTGTTCTTCTTATGGCTGAAGATGCCACCGAGGCTTCTGCCGAAGATACAACAGCTGCAGATGCTGTAGTTACTATCGGCGCAGATGATGCTGCCGCAGAAGACACAGCAGACGATTCTTCTCTTGACGTTTATCTTGATTCCTGCCCCGATTGTGACGGTGAGGGAACTTGCTATGAATGTGAAGACTGCGGATTCACAGGCACCTGTGCTACTTGTGAAGGCACAGGCGAAATCGACATAAGAACCACAGCATCAAGCAACTATTTTGCAAAGTTCTGGGCTCTTATTCCTCCCATCATTGCTATCGCACTTGCTCTTATCACCAAGGAAGTTTATTCTTCACTCTTTGTAGGTATTGTTGTAGGCGGTCTTCTTTCAGCTAATGTGTTCCGGAGCGGTTTCTCTTTCACCACCGCTATGGACTACATTATCAACGACGGTCTTATCGCCGCTGTGTCTGACAGTGCAGGTATATTTATTTTCCTTGTACTTCTCGGAATTATGGTTGCTCTTATCAACAAGTCCGGCGGCTCAAGAGCCTTCGGTGACTGGGCTGTAAAGAACATAAAGTCCCGCGCAGGCGCTATGATTGCAACCTTCGTACTCGGTGTGCTTATTTTTATCGACGACTATTTCAACTGCCTCACTGTTGGCGCTGTGATGCGTCCGGTGACCGATAAGGCAAAGATCTCCCGCTCCAAGCTGGCATACCTGATCGATGCCACCGCAGCTCCAATTTGCATGATCGCTCCCATCTCTTCCTGGGCAGCGGCTGTGGCTTCCTATGCCCCCGACGGCGAGGGTATCGGCCTCTTTGTTCAGGCAATTCCCTATAACCTTTATTCTTTGATGACCTTTGTTTTCATCATCGCCATCACCTTGATGAAATTTGATTTTGGCCCCATGAAATTGCACGAACTGAATGCCGAAAACGGCGATCTCTTCACCTCCGGCAAACATGAAGGCGAAGCCGAGGAGCTGGAGGAAGGCAACCCCAAGGCCAAGGTTATCGATCTGATTATCCCCATCATTATCCTGATCGCCATCTGCGTTTTCGCCCTGTTCTATGTGGGCCGTTGCATGGGCGCCGAATGGGTCTTTGCTTCTGCAAACTATGATCCCTCTTTGAACTTTATTGATGCATTCTCCAACACCGACGCCACCGTTGGCTTGCCCTGGGGTGGTCTGCTCGCTTTGGTTGTAACAATGATCTATTTCATTGCTCGCCGTTTGGTTTCCTTTAAGGAAGCAATGGAATGCATTCCCAAGGGCTTCATCGCCATGGTTCCCGCCATTCTGATTCTCACCATGGCCACCGCCTTGAAGAATATGACCGGTCTTTTGGATTCCGATGGATTTGTAAATGCTGCTCTG
>JAZNSD010000083.1:0-25310 GCA_045591055.1 Acutalibacteraceae bacterium
TAAGAACCGGTGTTACACCCTTCTATGCAACAATCTGGTCTTTTGTTCCTGCGCTTGTTGCTATCGTTCTTGCGCTTATCACAAAGGAAGTTTATTCTTCTCTCTTTGTCGGTATTCTCGCAGGCGGTCTTCTCTACGCAAACTTTAATTTTGAAACAACCCTCAACCACGTTGTTCTTGACGGCTTTGTTTCATCTCTTGCAGACTCCTACAACGTAGGTATCCTCATTTTCCTCGTTCTCCTTGGTACACTTGTTGCCATGATGAACAAAGCAGGCGGTTCTGCTGCATTCGGAAGATGGGCGTCAACTCACATCAAGTCAAGAGTTGGTGCGCAGCTTGCCACAATTGCTCTCGGCGTACTTATTTTTGTTGACGACTATTTCAACTGCCTCACAGTCGGCTCTGTTATGCGTCCCGTTACAGACTCTCATAAGATTTCAAGAGCAAAGCTCGCTTATCTTATCGACGCTACAGCTGCTCCCGTTTGTATGATAGCTCCCATTTCCTCCTGGGCTGCTGCAGTAGCAAGCTATGCTGAAGAAGGACAGGGACTCAAGCTCTTCATTCAGGCTATTCCCTTTAATTTCTATTCTCTTCTCACATTTGTATTTATTCTTGCTATAGTATTCTTTAAGATTGACTACGGTCCCATGAAGCTCCACGAAATGAACGCTCAGCTCCACGGCGACCTCTACACCACAGGTGACAGAGTAGACACAGAAACAGAAGAAAAGGGCAACTCCAAGGGTAAGGTTATTGACCTTATTCTTCCCGTTGTATTCCTTATCGTTTCCTGCGTATTTGCACTCGTTTATAACGGCGGTATTCTTGACGGTGCTTCCTTCGTTGACGCTTTCTCAAACACAGATGCTACCGTAGGTCTTCCCTGGGGCGCACTTATCGCTCTTGTTCTTACAATGGCATATCTTATGATCAGAAGAATTATCACCTTAAAGGGTGCTATGGAATGTATTCCCGAGGGCTTCAAGGCAATGGTGCCCGCTATCACTATTCTTACATTTGCAACTGCTCTTAAGAATATGACAGGCCTTCTCGGTGCAAAGTTCTTTGTTGCAGACCTTATGAACGGTGCTGCTGCAGGTCTTGCAAACTTCCTTCCCGCAATTATCTTCCTTGTTGCCTGCGGACTTGCTTTTGCAACAGGTACATCATGGGGTACCTTCGGTATTCTTATTCCTATCGTTACCGCTATTTTCCCCGCAGACACAACTATTCTTGTTATCGGTATCTCTGCTTGTCTTGCAGGTGCTGTTTGCGGCGACCACTGCTCACCCATTTCGGATACAACAATTATGTCCTCCGCAGGTGCTCAGTCTAACCACATCAATCACGTAAACACTCAGCTTCCCTATGCAATTACTGTTGCTGCTATCTCATTTGTGACCTATGTTCTTGCAGGTATCCTTCAGTCTGTAATTGCCTCCTATGCTGCTGTTGCTGCTATCACTCTCGTGTTCGGTGCAGTATTGACAGTTGGTACTCTCCTTGTTATCAAGGCTGTTACCAAGGATAAAGCTCCTGCCGCAAAGGAAAAGAAGGCTGCGAAATAAGATATTGTAATAAAATATCATATAAAGAATCTTACAACTTATTAACCGCCTGCTGCCCACGAACCGGGGGGCTGCAGGCGGTTCTTTGTATACATAAAGAAATAAAACTACGGATTGGCTAAAAAGCCGATCCGTAGTTTTTCTATACCGGAAATTACCGCATTGTGAGTATTTACTATAGCTTTAACCGTAAAGCATTGCGTTCATCCATGTGTTGAATTCCTCTGCACAGTCTGTGAAATCACTTGTGAAATGAAAGCCGTCGGCAAGCAGCATTGAAGGAGCAATAGATTGTATGTCCCTCATTGCATTATAAAGCTCTGTCTCGGTGCCGTATATAACGGGAAGAATTGCCTTGTCACGCATATCATAGTCTTCTATGAAGGTCCACAGTGCCATAGGCATTGTGTTGTTCCATGCGGGGAAGCACAGGAAGATCACATCATATTCAAGCATATTCTCAGGTGCATTTTTAAGTGCGGGGCGTACATTATTGTTATATTCCTCAGAAGCTTTTTTTACGAGCTGAGCTTCATCCTCGGGATAAACCCCGACGGTTTCGATTCTGTGCAAGCCGCCTTCGGTAAGCTCGCTGATATAGGTTGCTGCCGCCTGTACGGGGTCGTTGTGTGAAAAATAAACCGTCAGCACACGGGCAGGATCAAGCTCTTCAATTCCAAGGCTCTCTACGGTCGTGATCTCTTCGGGAAGCGTCGTTTCCTCTGGCTGATTTACGGTTGTTTCTTCATCTGATGTGCTGTTGCACGAGCACATAAAGATCAGAAGAAGGC
This sequence comes from Acutalibacteraceae bacterium, assembly GCA_045591055.1. Taxonomy (GTDB): domain Bacteria; phylum Bacillota; class Clostridia; order Oscillospirales; family Acutalibacteraceae; genus RUG806. The sequence continues at coordinate 2,366 of JAZNSD010000083.1, forward strand.
AAAGCAAAATCGGTACTACCTTTTTCATTCAGTTTTTCTCTCTTTCTGAAATATAGTTTTTAAGCATCATGCACCAGTCGGTCTGAATAATATCAAAGCCGCGGTCGATAAGCCAGCCCCAGCCGCGATCCTTCTCGCCCTGAACTGCAACGTCGTCGGTATGACCGGCACTAAGCACTGCCTTATAATTATATACAATAGAATTTACCCACACGATCATCTTTTTGGAGTGCATATATTCTATGTATTCCTTTGTTGATACCTTCTGCTGTTCGGTTGTGAAAAGCACCTCTGCGCCTATGCAGTTTATTCCCCTTTCAATAAGCTCATCGGTGATATTATCTTCCTTTGAAACTATGGGCATAAACATAAAATCAGAAGCATACTTTTCAACCTGCTCAAGATAATTTTCTTTTATGGCAGTTTTTACGATAACCTGTTTTTCAACTCCCGTTTTTCTGATTATTTCTGAAATGCCGGGAATGTCGATCCAGAATTTATCTATGTTTATATAGCACTTTCCCTTAAGGAAACAAAGCACCTCCTCAAGAGTGTTTATCCTGCATACGGTGGGAGTGTCGTCCTGATTGACAAAGTGCAGTCTGTTTACGGTTTTTGAGGAAAGCTTTGATAAGAGCATGGGGAATCTGAGGTGTGCGCCTTCCATTCCGGGATGAAAAACATAAAAAACACCATCACGGCTTTTTGATACGTCAAGCTCGATTATATCTGCTCCCTGTGCCAAGGCAGCCTTGAAGGCGGCAAGGGTGTTGCAGGGTATGTTAGCTCCCGACACGCCTCTGTGGGCACATACAAGAGGACCTGACCGGGTATTGTCAAATAAGCTTTTATTGAAATCAGGCATAATATTCTCCTTTGAAATAAGTTAAATAATTTATATGTATTAATAATATCCTATTTCAGCCGAATAATCAACCTGAAAATCAGCCTGTTTTTTTCAGTGCCTTTTTTATGTTGCTCTGTGCCTTCTTTTCTCGGAGCTTATCTTCATTTTCTTCAATAGCTTTATATTTTGTATAGAGGTTTGTTGCAAGAGGACAGCTTCCGCCGTCAACCTTGAAGCAGTTATGCTTTATGTGCTCGGTTTTTTTCTTTGAGTCGGGAAACTTTGTTGTCATGCACGTGCCGTCAACAAAGCCCTCGCAGCATAAAAGATTGTTTTTCTCCGTAATAAAGAACGGACAGTTGATTCTTGCATGGATAGAAATATTCATTGGTTTTTTACCTCCTTATTATATAAAGTCCCATGAACGGTACTGATTATAGGCTATACTGTTTTAAGGAACCGGTTTTATTGTAGAATATCTGAAATTATATTTCTCCCTTAAAACCGTGTTTTTTGAAAAAATATTTGACAATTACAGAAAACAGTATTATAATATGTCATGGCGACATAAAAATTACAGAAAACTGTATTTGTGATTATAATAATACAGAATTCTGTATTTGTCAATATCTTTTTTGGTGTGTGTGGAAGCGGGTTGAAATAATATGGATACTTATTCGATAATAAAACAGTTATGTGACGAAAAAGGCATAAAGCTGTCGGTGTTGGCTTCCGGGATAGGTGTAAGAAGTTCAGTTTTTACGGAGCTGAAAAAAGGCAGAACAAAAAAGCTGTCGGTAGCTACACTTGAAAAAATAGCTGAATATTTTGAAGTCCCCATAAGTCTTCTTACTGCTGAAAGTGAAAGTGTGGAGGATATGCAGAATGAGCTTTTCAGAAAAAGAAAGCTGCTTTTTGATCTTTCTGCCAAAGCAAGCTCAGAGGATCTTGATAAGCTCATAAAAATTGTTGATGCACTGACAGAGCAATAAAAATCATTGCTTATAGGATTTACTCAACAGTAAATTATAGCTTGAATGGGAGGGGTTTTATTGATTGAAAATGTTTACATAAGAAAAATACCCTTACCGTCCGGGGTAAGGGCATTTACCATTCCTGATGCTCAGGGGGATTATAATATTTATATTAATGAAAATCTCTCGGGGGAGCAACAGAAAAAAAGTCTTGAACACGAGAAGAGTCATATTCTCAACGGGGATTTTGATAAGAGTGAATCGGCGACGGAAATTGAAAAAATGGCTCTGAGCAGACTTATCGGCAAATGATTTTTGCAACAGCCTTCTTTGTTTTGATTCCCTTGCCGTCGGGTGCTACACAGGGTCTGTGCGCTTCGCCGGGGAAAAGAATAACAAAATCACCTTCACTGAGATATGCAGTTGAGAAAACATCGGTGTTTTCATAAAATGCTATGTCATCGGTGTCAAGTCTGTCGTCGGTTGCTTTGAGATTATCCGCTTCGCATACGTCGATAAGCTCACCGCCGGTGATTACATACTGGATATCTATATACTTTTTGTGTGATTCAAAAAGACATTCATCCACATTTTTATTTGTGTAGGTTGCAAGGTTGACGAAAATATTGTCCCCGTCAACAGTGATTTTTTCATCGGGAGTTTCGGGAGTGATTTCCCAAAGGGCTTCAAAGGCTGCCTTGAATGAGGGATGAAGCTTTACATACTTTTCTGCATTCTTGATGTTGTCGATAATCATAATAAATATCCTTTCTTTTTTTATGAGGTGAAATGTTGAAATATATATCCTGTTGTTTTACAGGCCACAGAGATATTCCGTCTTATCTTGAGCCTGAAATATGTGAAAAAATAAGAATTGAAGCCGAAAGGCTGATTGCTTCGGGAGTAACACATTTTTACACCGGCGGTGCCATAGGCTTTGATATGCTGGCACTCAGAGTGCTTATTCAGATGAAAAAGCGCTTTTCCTGTATTGTTCTGCATGTGATAATTCCCTGTGAGGGGCATATGAAAAGCTGGAATGAAAATTCAAAGGCTGAATTTCAAAGCCTTATTAAAGATGCTGATGAAGTAAGATATCTTGCCCCGTTTTATTTCAGCGGTTGTATGCAGGTGAGAAACAGATACCTCGTTGACCATTCCTCTTACTGCATAGCCTTCCTTACAAGAAGTACAGGGGGAAGTGCCTATACGGTAAAATATGCAGAAGAAAAGGGACTTTCTGTAATCAATATTGCCGGAAAAACTGAATAATATTCATTCTGCCGTATAAGGACCCTGTCTTTATGCGGTTTTTATATATAGGAAACACATAAATCCTCCGTGAATGCGGATAATTTCTTATACCTCAAACTGACTTCTGAAGAGCTTCGCATATCTGCCGTTCTTTTCAAGAAGCTCTGTGTGCGAGCCCATTTCAAGGATTCTGCCCTTTTCCATATAAAGAATTATGTCTGCACCTAATATGGTGGAAAGTCTGTGGGCAACAACAAAGCTTGTTTTACCCTTTAAAAGAGTTCTGAAAGCTTTTTGTACACGTATTTCCGTTCTTGTGTCTATAGATGAGGTAGCCTCATCAAGAATAAGGATCTGAGGGTCAGTGAGCATAACACGTGTTATGCACAAAAGCTGCTTCTGACCCTGAGAGAGAGAGCCTCCGTCTTCGCCGATATAGGTGTCGAGCCCCTCGGGTAGTCTCTTTATGAATGAATAGGAATGGGAAAGCTTTGCTGCTTCAATTATTTCTTCATCTGTGGCATCAGGCTTGCCCATTTTTATATTATCTCTTATTGTGCCCGGCATAAGCCAGGTTTCCTGAAGCACCATGCCGAAGCAGCCTCTGAGAGACCTTCTTGTAATATCACGGATGTCTTTTCCGTCAATGAGAATACAGCCGCTGTCCACATCATAAAAACGCATAAGAAGGTTTATGAATGTGGTTTTGCCGCATCCTGTGGGGCCTACAATTGCAATCTGCTGACCGGGCTTTACATCAAGAGAAAAGTTTTCTATAAGCTTTTTGTCTTTTGAGTATGAAAAGTATACATCCTTTATCTGCATCGTGCCGTCGGAGGATGTTTTTACCAACGCACCGGGGCTGTCGGGAATTTCAGGTGTTTCTTCAAGAATCTCAATTACTCTTGCTGCACAGGCAAAGGCATTCTGAAGCTCAGCTGCAACACCGGATATCTCGTTGAATGGCTTTGTATACTGATTTGCGTATGACAAAAGGCTTGTGAGAATGCCTACAGTAATAGTTGTGCCCGAAAGCACGGCAAGTGCCCCGGTGAAGGCAACTGCGGCATATACAATGGCATTTACAAAGCGTGTTGCCGGATTAGTGATAGAGGAATAGAAAATGGCTTTGAGAGATACTTTTCTGAGATCCTCGTTTACCCTTGAAAAATCGTCAAGACAGTCCTTTTCTTTGCCGAATGCCTTTACGGTTTTTAAGTTTCCCGTAACTTCATTTATGATCGCAGTCTGCTTTGCGCGTATTCCGGACTGCTCCGAGAAGAAAGTATAGGTATGCTTTGCAACAAATTTTGCCACAAAAAGAGACACGGGAGTGAGAGCTGCCACAACCAGTGCTATTTTCCAGTCGAGCATAAGCATAAGCACGAGAGTTCCTGCAATTGTGAGAATTCCGGTAAAAAACTGAGTGAAACCCATCAGCAGTCCGTCAGCAAACTGATCGGCATCGGTTATCATTCTGCTTACTATGTCGCCTGTTTTATGGGTGTCGAGATAGCTTAAGGGCAGAGAATTGATTTTTTCATAAGCACGGTTTCTGATATCCTTCACGACCGAAAAGGTTATGGAGTTGTTCAGGGAGTTCATTATCCAGGAGGCAAGTGCAGATATACCTGCAAGCACAGCGGTTTTTGTAAGAACAGCTATGATGCTTTTTATATCTACATTTCCTTTGCCTATTATAAAATCAATGGCATCTCCGAATAAAAGAGGAATATAAAGAGTGAGTGCAACGCTTACTGCTGCAAGAACAAGAGACAGCAGAACAGACAGCTTATAGCCGGAAATGAATTTAAGAACCTTTCTCAGTGTACCTTTAGGTGCTTTTTGTTTACTCATTTTCAGCACCTCCGTTCAGAGAATCGTATATTTCCTTATAAACCTTGCTGTTATCAAGGAGGTTTTCGTGAGTATCCATATTTTCGATTTCTCCGTCCTCCATAACAATAATATTGTCACAGGTCATAACGGAGGAGGTTCTCTGGGAAACTATAAATACCGTTGGTGAATCGGGCAGGTCTGCAAGTGCCTTTCTGAGCTTCAGGTCTGTTGCAAGATCGAGGGCGCTTGCAGAGTCATCAAGAATGAGAATCGGTGCCTTTTTTACGAGAGCTCTTGCTATGGTGAGTCTTTGCTTCTGACCGCCTGAAAGATTTTTCCCGCCTTCTGTTATCTGTTCGTTTAAGCCTTCTGATTTTGAAGCGATTATATCCTCTGCCTGGGCAGTTTTTATAGCCTGAGCAATATCACTGTCTGAGGCCTCTTTATTTCCCCATAAAAGATTATCCTTTATTGTTCCGCTGAAAAGCACCGCCTTCTGAGGCACTATGCTTATAAGGGAGCCCAGTGTTTTTTCACTGTAGGCTGAAACGGGATTTCCGAAAATATAAATTTCACCCTCGGAAGCATCATAAAAACGGGGAATAAGATTTATCAGTGTTGATTTTCCCGAACCTGTAGAACCGATAATTCCTGTCTTTTCGCCTTTGTTTACTGTGAAATTTATGCCTGAAAGAGATTTTTCACCGGCATTTTTGTAGGTGAATGAAACATTTCTGAATTCTACTGCGGGAGCGTTGTAATCAGGCTCTGCCCCTTCTTCGGGATAGGTGACTGAGGGGGCTATTCCGAAAATTTCACTGATTCTGTTAGCGCTGGCAAAGGACTTTGTTATGGTGATTATGAGATTGGCAAGCTTAATAAGCTCAACCAGAATCTGTGACATATAGTTATATAGTGCAACAACAGCACCCTGGGAAAGCAAGCCTGTTTCCACCTTTATTGCACCCGTGTATATGAGAACTGCAATTGCGGCATTGATAAGAACATATGTGAGGGGATTGAGAAGTGCAGAAATTCTGCCTGCTTTTCTCTGCGCATCAAGAAGAAGAGAATTGCGCCGGGTAAAATCCTCACCGTCCTTTTCTTCGGTAGAAAAGGCTCTCAGCACCCTTACACCTGTGAGTGTGCTCCGTGTTTTTTCAAGCACCTTATCAAGACGCTTCTGGACATTCTTGTAAAGAGGAACTGTTCCCAGCATAATTGCAAATACAACAACGGACAGAATAGCTATTGCACCTGCAAAAATAAGCGCACTTTTTGTGTCTATGGTAAATGCCATGATCATTGCGCCGAAGACCACAAAGGGGGAGCGCAGCAGCAGCCTCAAGGTAAGGTTCACTCCGTTTTGCACCTGATTCACATCCCCTGTCATGCGGGTGATGAGATTTGAAGTGCCGAGAGTGTCTATCTCCGTAAAGCTCAGCCGTCCCGTGTGGCTGAAAAGAGCCTGCCGCAGAGACGAAGAAAAACCCACGGCAGCCTTGGCTGCAAAAAACTGAGCGGTTATGGAAAAGGCAAGTCCGGTAAATGCGAGAAACGCAAGAAGAACACATTTTTGCAGAATATAGGATGTATCCCCCGAAGAAATGCCTTTGTCGATAATATCCTTGATAACAAGAGGCACGAAAAGCTCAAGAAGAGCCTCAAGCATCTTGAACAGCGGTGCCAGTACTGTTTCAAGCTTATAATTCTTCAGATAAATAATAATTTTTTTCAAATGTATCACCGAGAGTAATAATATCATGTATTATTAAAATTTTCAATAAATACATACGGTTTTTCTTGCATATTGAAAATATATGTGATAAAATATGCTGTCACGATATGATTATTTTTAACTGAAAGGAAGTTTTTTATGTCCGGACATTCCAAATGGAGTACCATAAAAAGAAAAAAGGAGAAGACCGATAATGCCAGAGCAAAGGTCTTCACCAAGATAGGCAGAGAAATTGCAGTTGCCGTAAAAGAGGGCGGACCCGACCCTGCAGGTAACTCAAAGCTCAAGGACGTTATTGCAAAGGCGAAGGCAGCAAACGTACCCAATGACAATATCGACAGAATCATCAAGAAGGCTGCAGGCGAAGGCGGCGGCGACAACTATGAGGAAATCATTTATGAAGGCTACGGCCCCTCAGGTGTTGCAGTTGTTGTAGAAGCACTTACCGACAACAGAAACAGAACTGCAGGCGATGTCCGTCACTATTTCGATAAGTTCGGCGGCAATATGGGCCAGTCAGGTTCCGTTATGTTTATGTTCAGCCGTCAGGGTGTTGTTCTTGTCGACGGTGAGGATGTTGACGAAGATAAAATTATGGAGGATGCACTTGAAGCAGGTGCAGACGATGTTATTCCCGATGAAGGCGTTTTTGATATCCGTACAGCAATAAATGCTGTTGCCGATGTCAGCGAAGCTCTTACTAAGCTTGGCTATACAGTTGTATCTGCACAGCCCGAATATGTTCCCTCTACATACACAGCCTTACAGGGTGACGATATCACACGTATGGGCAAGATGCTTGAAATGTTTGAAGACAATGACGACATCCAGGCTGTATGGCACAACTGGGAAAACGAAGACGATTACGAATAATTTGATAACCGGCTTTTTCCGGTGAAAGGTGATAAAAATGACTTTTTGTCCTGATAAAACAGAGGTATTTTTTTCCTTCCTGAAAGATCCCGTTACCGTTTCATCAATATTCTGTGAAATTGATCTTCCCTTTCTTTCTGCTCCGATCACGATTCGCTGGTACGGTGTTATAATTGCATTCGGTCTTACTCTTGCCGTATTATTCGGCGGCAGAAAAGCCTATGTGTGGAAAATGGATATCAACAAAATGCTTGATATTCTCATCTACGGTGCACTGGGCGGTATCATCGGTGCAAGACTTTATTATGTTTTCAGTAAATGGGATTATTACAGCGCCAATCCCTCTGAAATTTTTCAGATATGGAACGGCGGACTTGCTATTTACGGCGGACTTATAGGCGGCATACTTGTTGCAATTATTGTTTGCAAAGTTGAAAAGCTGAATATTCTTAATCTGCTTGATCTTTGCGGTATGAGCTTTCTTATCGGACAGGGCATAGGCAGATGGGGAAATTATGCAAATCAGGAGGCATTCGGCACAAACACAGAGCTTCCCTGGGGGATGTATTCCGTAAAAACCGAAGCTTACCTTACTAACCTTGTGGCTTCAGGCACCGATATTGCGGTTGATCCCGCAAGACCTGTTCATCCCACATTTTTATATGAATCCCTGTGGTGCATACTCAGCTTTGTGATACTCTATATTATGTGTCAGAAGTTCCGTAAATTCTCAGGTCAGGTTTTCCTCGGCTACGGTATTCTCTACGGTCTTGAAAGAGCAGTTGTTGAGGGCTTGCGCACAGACTCGCTTTATATCGGTGACACAAATCTCAGAATTTCACAGGTGCTTTCTCTTGCCCTTGTGCTTATCTGCGGAATTCTCTTTGTTATTTTTACAGTTAAATATACAAAGAATCCCAAGCCCATTGAAGGTGTGGATTATTTCAATGAAATTCCCTTGTACCGCCACAGAAAGAAAGCGGCAGATATGAAGGCTCTCGTTGAAAAGCTTACTGAAGAGATTATCGTTATGAAGGCTAAGAATGAGGCCGATATGGAAAATAAGCCCGGCAGCAAAAAAATTGCCGAGCTTGAAGCAAAGCTCAACAAGGCTGTTAATGAGCTTGAAGAAGCGGAGAAAAAGGTTGCCGAGCAGGATGCCAAAAAAGCAGCCAGGCAGGCAAAAAAAGCAAAAGCAAAATAAAATCAAAAAAGACTCCGGGGAAGGAAATTTTTCCTCGGAGCCTATTTAAATTATTAAGTCGGGGTGCAATTATGTATTTTCTCGGTATAGACGGCGGCGGCACGAAAACTACCTGTCTTGTTTGTGATGAAGGATTGAATGAAATATTCCGTACAGTGGGTGCTTCGATTAATTTTTATTCCGAAGGCCTTGAAAAAGCACGCTGTAATATGAAAGAAATGCTTCTTGAAATTGAAAAGAGTACGGGCATTTCGCATTTTGACGGTGTGTGTATAGGCTCGTCCGCACTTTTCGGCAGAGCTGATGAGAAAACAAAGGCAGAGTTTTGCGACGGAATATTCTCCGCAGACAATATTATAATGGATTCAGATCTTTTTATAGCTCTTAAGGCTACCGGTAAGAAAAACTGTGCCGTTGTTATTGCGGGCACGGGCTCTATGGCTGCAGGCTTTAACGAAAAAGGTGAAATCATCACAAAGGGTGGCTACGGATATATCTTAGGCGATGAGGGCAGCGGCTACAGAATTGCTCTTGACGGTATCAGAGCGGCTGTGAGAAGCCTTGACGGTACGGGGGAAAACACTCTTTTAGGTGAAATGCTTCTTGAATTTGCAGGAGCTGCTTCAAAGGAGGAGCTTGTGGATAAATTCTATTCTCCCGAAAAAGACAGAAAAACCATTGCTTCTTTTGCCCCTTATGTGTCAAAAGCTGTCAGTAAAGGCGATACCGTTGCGATGAAGATTATGACAAATCAGGGCGATCTTCTTTATTTTACTGTTAAGGCACTTCTTAAGGAAATGCCCGCTTCTCCCCATATTGCTCTTTACGGCGGAGTTTTTCAGCATGATGAAATCTTCACCTCTTATTTCACAAGTCTTGTAGGGCGAAAGTGTTCATCCTGTGAATTGCTTGCCAGAGAGCCTGCTTTCGGAGCCTGCGTTGCGGCAAAGGAGCTGTGCGTAAATGATAACTGAGTTTATATGGGATTTTGACGGTATGCTTTTTGATACATACCCTCACACCACGGCTGCACTTTGTGAATTTTTCAGACGCCGAGGAAGAATTATTGATGAGAAAGAGGCATTCGATAAGCTTAAAATAAGCATCCGTGAGGCATTCAGGCATTTCGGACTGAAGCCGGAGGATGAAAAAGAGTTTTATGAGATAGAGGATAACCTTGATTTCCTTCCCCGGGGAATTCCTTATGAGGGCATATCCGATATTCTGAAATATATCACAAGCCACGGTGGCAGAAATTATCTTTATACACACCGTGACAAGGTAGCCTGTCAGTATCTTGACCTTTATTCACTTACTCCCTTGTTTACGGATTTTGTGACCCGTGAAATGGACTTTGCCTTCAAGCCGAGTCCCGATGCGGTGAACTATATTATCAATAAGCATTCGCTGAATAAGGAAAGCTGTATTATGCTGGGAGACCGCACCATTGACTGCGGCTCGGGACTCAATGCAGGAATAAAAGCTCTTCTTTTTGACGAGTTCGGCACGCTTAAAGACAGCGAGTACACGTATTACACGTCAACAATAAAAGAGGTTGCCAAAACTGTAAAATCAATAATGGAATAACGAAACCGAAGCAGCACGCACACTGCTTCGGTTATTTTTCTGCCTTTTTGTGCTCTGCAATATCGCATAGCTAACCTTTGTAAAAAAGATTTGATAGTGTATTTTTATTATTAATTGAAATATTTTTTCTCAGATTCCCTTTTGATGATAAAAATGTAAATCCGGCTTCGTTTTTTTGCGAGGCTGTATTTTTTTACGGAAAATCAGGAGGATAATAGTTAATTTTCATAATACTGATCTTCTGATACAACTACCATACATACATCGATAACGGTAATGATTTGTGCTGAGCGTCAATAAATTAAAAACCATGTAAATTTGTAAACGGATATAAAAATTTTTTATACTTTATACAAAAATGTAAAGTAAAAACACTTGACTTTTTATAATATAAATTATAAAATAATATGGATAATGCGAGAGAGTGCAAATATGCGGTTTTTTGTCTCTCTTTTAAATAGATTTTTATATAGATTTTATTTATGCATTATTACTGTTTTCTTGTGTGCCGTTAATATGAGGCACACATTTCCATATCCTAAAAAAAATAACAGGAGGTGTATTTGCTAATGCAGGTTTCTATTGTTGTTGCAATAGTTATAGCTGTGGTTGCTGCAATTGTCAGCGGTGCTGTCTGCTTTGTTCTCGGCGGTATTCACAGACGAAAAACAGCTGAAAAGGCTATTGGCTCTGCAACAGAAGAGGCAAAAAGAATCATCAGCAGTGCTCTTACCACTGCCGAAACCAAAAAGCGTGAAGCCATCCTTGAAGCAAAGGATGAGATTCATAGAGAGAGAACCGAGTATGAAAAAGAAATCAAAGAGAGAAGAAACGAAGTTCAGCGTCAGGAACGCAGAATGATCCAGAAGGAAGAGTCTCTTGATAAAAAGACCGAAGCTCTCGAAAAGAAGGAAGAAGTTCTTCAGAAGAAAATTAAGGATGCCGATGATAAGCTTGAAGAAGTGGAAGCTCTCAAGAAAAGCCAGTTTGATATGCTTGAAAAGATTTCAGGTTATACAAAAGAGCAGGCAAAAGAGTATATCATCAAGAATCTCGAAGGCGACCTTGTTCACGAAAAAGCGCTCAAGATTATGGAAATCGAGCAGCGTACCCGTGAAGAAGCCGATAACCTTGCAAAAGAAATTATCACAACCGCAATTCAGCGCTGTGCTGCAGACCATGCAGCGGAAGCAACTGTTTCAGTTGTTGACCTTCCCAATGATGAAATGAAAGGCCGTATCATCGGACGTGAAGGCAGAAACATCAGAACCCTTGAAAGCATTACGGGTGTTGACCTTATTATTGACGATACGCCCGAAGCAATCACGGTATCAAGCTTTGATCCCGTGCGCCGCGAGGTAGCAAGACTTACCATTGAAAAGCTTATTACTGACGGCAGAATTCATCCCTCAAGAATTGAAGAGATGTATGAAAAGTCAAAAAGAGAAGTTGAAGCCACTATCAAGTCAACCGGTGAAAGAGCTGCCATTGAGGCAGGTGTAAACGGTATCAACGGTGAACTCATCAAGCTTCTCGGCCGTCTTAAATACCGCACAAGCTACGGTCAGAATGTACTTAACCACTCACTTGAGGTATCATATCTTGCAGGTCTTATGGCTTCAGAGCTCGGTGTTGATGTGAAGGCTGCAAAGCGTGCAGGTCTTCTTCATGATATCGGTAAGGCACTTGACCACGAAATTGAAGGTACACATATTTCTCTCGGTGTTGAATATGCCAAGAAATATAAAGAAAAGGATGAAATCGTTCACGCTATTGAAGCTCACCACGGTGATGTGGAAGCCAGGACTCTTGTGGCTGTGCTTGTACAGGCTGCCGATGCAGTTTCTGCAGCACGTCCCGGTGCAAGACGTGAAAACATCCAGAACTATATCAAGCGTCTTGAACAGCTTGAAGAAATTTCAACCTCATTTGAGGGTGTTGAAAAGTCATTCGCAATTCAGGCGGGCAGAGAGGTCCGTATTATGGTTAAGCCCGATGTTGTAAGCGATGACAAGATGGTTGTTCTTGCAAGAGAAATCTCTAAAAAGATCGAAGAAGAGCTTGAATATCCCGGTCAGATCAAGGTTCACATTATCAGAGAAAACCGTGTGTTTGACTACGCAAAATAAACACTTAATCTCCCGGAAGACAAATAAATCTCCGGGAGATTTTTTTGAAGTAAAAATAAACAGATAATAGTAAAAAGTGACACGGAAGAATCCGTACGCGGATTTGTAAGCGGCGTGTGCACGATGGGTTTGGTTTTATGAGAATACTGTTTGTCGGCGATGTTGTTGCACCTCAGGGGTGTGAGCATTTAAGAAGGGTTCTGCCTGCACTGAAAAAGGCGCAGAGTATTGATTTTTGTATTGTGAACGGAGAAAATTCCGCTCAGGGAAACGGAATCCTTCCGTGCTCCTGTAATCATATTCTTGATTCGGGGGCAGATTTGGTTACCACGGGCAACCATGCCTTCAGAAGAACTGAGGCTGAGTCCTTATATGAAAATGAAAATATTCCTCTTATCCGTCCTGCCAACTTTCACAGACAGGCACCGGGAAAGGGGTATTATATACTTGAAAAAAAGGGAATGCGCCTGGGTGTTATAAACCTTATGGGAAGGATTTATATGGACCCTGTTGAAAATCCCTTTGATGAAGCAGACAGACTTCTTCAGAAAATGAATGAAGAGGGAATAAAAAATATTCTTGTGGATTTTCACGCAGAGGCCACTTCGGAAAAAAGGGTTATGGGATTTTATCTTGACGGCAGAGTAAGTGCCGTACTTGGTACTCATACTCACATCCAGACCGCGGACGAGCAGCTTCTGCCCGGCGGTACCGCATATATTACGGATGCGGGCATGACGGGTGTTATAAATTCCGTGCTCGGAGTTGAAATATCCTGTGCATCAAGAAAGGTTATAACGGGACTTCCCGTGCATTTCAGAAATCCCGAAGGGGATTGTATGATGAATTGTGTTATATTTGAGACAGACAACAAAACAGGAAGGGCGGTTTCAATTGAAAGGCTTGACATACGCTAAAAAATTTACGGCTCTTGTTCTTACAGGTATCATGATTATTTTATCTGCTTCCTGCGGTGTGGGAAAGCCCGGAGAGGAAATTACCACTGAAGAGCAGACAACTGAAATACCCCTGCCCGGGGGCAGTCTCAGTGTGCCCTATACATCTCTTGACTCTCTTAATCCTTTTTATATAAAAACGGTGATCAACAGCGGTCTTATTTCTCTTATATACCGTTCTCTTTACAGGATAAACACGGCATTTATGCCTGAAAACGACCTTGCTTCATCCGAAAGCCTCACGGGGCTTACGCTCAAGGTTTATCTCACCGAGGAGCTTGTTTTTCCCGACGGAGCAATGCTTACTCCTGCAGATGTTGTGTATTCCTATGAAAAAGCCAAGGAGTCTTATCTTTATCAGAATACTCTCGGAAACATATCCTCCTGTAAGGAAGGAGAAGGTAACAGCATTATTTTTACTCTTGAAGAGGTAGACGTGAATGCACTCGCAGCTCTTACCTTCCCCGTGGTCAAAAAAGGCACTGCCGAGAGTGAAGATTTTCTTCCTGTGGGAAACGGCTATTATCAGTTCAATCAGGACGGAATAAGGCTTTCGCTTAAGGCAAATCTCAGATATGCGGGCGATATGCCCTCTGTTGGTACCATAAGACTTACGGATGTAAAGGGCAATACAAATGCAGAAGGTCTCGTGTCTGTCGGGGAGCTTGATTTTTATTATTCTGATCTTTCCGATTCAAATATCACAGGCGTAAATTCAAATGTAACCAATGTTTATCTTAACAGCCTTGTGTATCTCGGTGTCAATCATGCAAACGTGAATCTTATTCTTGCCTCCTTCAGACAGGCTCTTTCTTACGGAATTGACCGTCCCGGTATTGTTGAAAATGCATACAGAGGCTTTGCGAGAAGCACGGTATCGCCCTTTAATATTTCATGGGAGAAGTATTCTTCAAGCTCATCTGATATCACTCTTGCACAGGATTCGCTTAAGGCTGCAGAGCTTCTTTCATTAAGAGGCTTCGGTGCAGACGGAAATGAAATGAATCTTACACTTCTTTGTAATGAGGGAAGCAGCTTTATGCGCAATACTGCTTCACTTATTGCAGGAGCCCTTAAAGAGCATAATATTAATATAACGATAAAGCTTCTCAGCTCCGAAGGTATGAAGGAAGCGGTTGCTGCAGGGGCATATGATCTTTATCTTGCTGAAATAAAGCTTCCGGCAACAATGGATCTTACTCAGTTTTTCTCTCCCGAGGGAGATGCTTCTTACGGAATCGATTTCGGAAGCCTGATATCTGACGAAGAATACTTCCGGTATAAAAGCGGTGAAGGTACAATGGAAGAATTCCTTTCTGCTTTTATGGCTGAAATGCCCTTTATACCTATTCTTTACAGAAACGGCAGGCTTTGTTATACAAGAAATGCGACCTGTGAGATAAGCTCGGTTGAGGGCGGTATCTTCTCGGATATAAACAAGTGGACATTTGCAGCAAAAGAATGATGAAAGGAAGAGTGAAATGATTTTTCCCCCTGTGAAGTATCAGAAAGGAACGGGAGTTTTTTCTTTCAGCGAGCAAATCAGAGTTTGTACAGAGGATGTTGCTCCTTTCCCCGCAGAATGTGTAAAGAGTGTATTCGGCGAAGCATTCTCAGACGGTAATTTTATTCTGTCGGCAGAAAAATGCGATGCAGATGAACATGAGGAGTCCTATTCACTTTTTACCGAAGAAAAAAACGGCTGCTTATATACAAAAATCAAAGCTTCGGAAGAAAAAGGCTTTGTAAGAGCTCTGTTTACACTTAAACGTATGCTTATTAAAAACGAATTTGCCCTCGGTGAAATATATGACTACCCGTCTTTTTCAGTAAGAGGATATATTGAAGGTTTTTACGGCACTCCATGGAAAAGCGAGGAGCGTCTTGAAATGATGGAGCTTATGGCTCTTTTCGGTGAAAATACCCATTATTATGCTCCCAAGGATGATCCTTATCACAGAAATAAATGGCGGGAGCTTTATCCCGAAGAAGAAGCGAAGCCTCTTAGAAGGCTTCTTGATAAAGCAAATGCTCTTTATATGGATTTCTATTATTGTATAGCCCCGGGACTCAGTATGCAGTATTCTTCCCGGGAGGATTTTACTGCCTTATGCAATAAAACTCTGCAGCTTTATAATATGGGTATCAGGAATTTCGGGCTGCTTCTTGATGATATACCTGCCGATCTGTTCTTTGAAAGAGACAGGGAGGTTTTCGGTGATGCCGTTCAGGCACATATCCGTCTTGTGAATGATTATTATTCTTTCCTCTGCTCTCTTGAGGGAGATATAAAGCTTACTATATGCCCCACAGCATATCACGGCAAGGGGGAGGAAAAAGAGCTTGTTGATCTTGTGAGAAATATTCCCTCCGAGGTGAGTGTATTTTACACGGGAAGCGATATCTGCTCAAAAGAGCTTACCGTGCGTGAGGCAAGGAATTTTTATGATAATACGTCTCATAAGCCTCTTTATTGGGATAATTATCCCGTAAATGATGCCGAGATGTTTATGGAGATGCATATAGGCCCCATAGCAGGAAGAGAAAAGGGACTTTGTGACTGCAGTGAGGGAATAATTTCCAACTGTATGGAATATTTCAACTGCAATAAAATCCCTCTTATAACAGTGGCCTCGTATCTGTGGAATTCTGAGGCATACGATGAGGAAAAGGCATATGATGAAGCTGTGAGCTTTTTATTCAAGGGAGAAGAAAAGGAGGATTTTATCCTTCTCAGCGATCATTTCAGAACATCATGCCTTAACATTGAAAATTCCCGTATAATGGGAGAATGGCTTTCAAGGGTGTCTGTATTATTCCGGACAGGGAACTTTGCTTCTGCCGTTGCCACGGCACAGGAGTATACCCGGATGGTTTCTCTTGCTGCCGGTAGAATTGTGTTAAGAGATGCTCCTATTTATAAAGAACTCAGCCGTTGGATAAAAAAATTTGTATTGATGAATGATATACTTGTGCTTTCTCTTAAGGTGCTCAAGGGCGAAGAGGAGAAGAGTAAGCTTGAAGAGCTTATGAGCAGATATAATGAATCTGCAACTGTTCTTACTTCATTCTGCTTCAGAGAATACATAGAAAGTGTGCTTTATAATGAGAATTAAAGATAAATATTTTTATAACACATTTTTTTCACTTTTCGGTGTTGTTGCTCTGCAGAATCTTATTGTTTTCAGTGTTAATCTTGCCGACTCCGTTATGATAGGCTCATACAGTGAAGCTGCAATGAGCGGTGTTTCACTTGCAAATCAGATTCAGTTTCTTCTTCAGATGTTTGTGAACGGTGCTGCAAACGGTCTTGTGGTAATAGCTTCCCAGTACTGGGGCAAAAAGCAGCTTGAGCCTATAAAGAAAGTATTTTCTGCAGCGTTTTTTGCGGGAATAATTTTAAGTGCCGTGCTTATGGCTGTGGTGCTGGTTTCCCCTGAAGGCGTTCTCGGGATTCTTTCCGACAAAACGGAAATTGTGGCAGAAGGTGCAGAATATATAAAGATTATGGCATTTTCCTATTGCATATTCGCCGTAACCAATATTCTTATTGCACTTATGCGAAGCGTTGAGGTTGTAAGAATAGGCTTCTATACATCCGTCCTTGCGCTTATTTTTAATGTGGGGCTTAATTTTGCTCTTATATTCGGTCATTTCGGTTTCCCTGAATTGGGCGTAAGGGGTGCTGCGATAGCAACTCTTGTGTCACGAATTGCTGAGCTTGTTGCTGTAGTTTTTTATGTTTTCCGTATCGATACAAGGCTCAGTCTTAGTCCCGGGGATATTTTTGCACTTGAGAAAGCATATATCAGGGATTATATAAAAGCAGGTCTTCCCCTTATGGGCTCAGGCGGCTCATGGGGTGTGGCAATGACAGTTCAGACAGCTATTATCGGGAGACTGGGAGCTGCTGCAATCGGTGCAAATGCAATAGCTGCACCTGTTTTTCAGGTGGTATCTGTGCTTTATGCGTCCTCGGGTAATGCTTCAAGTGTGCTTATAGGAAAAACCGTAGGCGAGAAGGACATACAGAGAGTAAAGCTGTATTCAAAAAAGCTTCAGATTCTTTATCTTGTTATAGGTGCTGTTTCCTGCATTGCTCTTCTTGTCGTGCGCGATGCTATAGTGTCGGTATATGATGTAAGTGACGAAACTGCAGCACTTGCCAAAACCTTTATAAATATACTTGCTGTTACCGTTATAGGTTCTTCATATGAAGCCCCTTGTCTTTGCGGAATTGTGTCCGGCGGCGGCGATACAAAATTTGTTTTTAAGAATGATATAATATTTATGTGGTGTATGGTGCTGCCCCTCGCGTTTTTATCGGCATTTGTTTTCAAGTGGCCCGTGCCCCTTACCTTTTTTATTCTTAAATCCGATCAGATCACAAAATGCATTGTTGCCGTTTTTAAGGTGAACAGATATAAATGGATAAGAGAGCTTACTCATGATAACGAGATGGCTTCATAAAGGAGATAAAAATGGCTATAGAAAAAGTAATTGATTATTTTGAAAAGCTTGGCTGTGCCGATAAAATAAAACAGTTTGAGGTTTCCTCTGCCACCGTTTCTCTCGCTGCCCGTGCACTCGGCTGTGAGGGAGCAAGAATAGCAAAAACACTTTCTTTTATGGTAGACGGTGCCGCTGTTCTTATTGTAACAGCAGGTGATATGAAAATAGATAATTCCAAGTTCAAGGCATTTTTTCATACAAAGGCAAAAATGCTCTCCCCTGAGCAGGTGGATGATATGATAGGCCACTCAATCGGGGGTGTGTGTCCCTTTGCCGTGAATGAAGGCTGTAAGATATATCTTGATGAGTCACTGAAGCGTTTCGAAATAGTATATCCCGCAGCAGGAAACGCACAAAGTGCAGTTGAACTCACTCCCGATGAGCTGGAAAAATATTCGGGTTCTTTGGGATGGATAGACGTATGCAAAGCATAGTTTATCATTTTGATAAATTATGGATTAAAGGGGTGTTTTTATGTCAGCAGGTTTAATTGTAATTTCCGTTCTTTTTGCGGGCTTTGCCGTGTCTTACGGATGGGGTATCCGCGGATTTGTTATCGGCGGAGAAAAGGGAGCGCTGCTGCCCGGTGCGCTTATGGGAATAAGTGTTGCATTCTTCGCAGCAGGTGAAGCAGGAAAAGAGCTGTGGATGTTCTTTGCTGCAGCAGGTGCGCTTTCTATGTTTTACGGCGGCACGGAGACCTATGCCCAGACAATGTCTTTTCTTTTGTCCCGTGATGTAAAGGGAGATTATTTCGGACAGCTTAAAAAGGGTGTTGTCGGAATTTTCCTTAAAGGTGCTTTCTGGTTCTGTATTCCCGGCTTTATTCTTGCAATGCTGCCGGGTGCTCTTTCGGGAGAGTATGCAATGTGGGAAATTATATTGATGTTCTCTCTTTTTCCTGTTGTGTCATTTATCGGAACGAAGATCTTTAATGTACCCTTTGACCCGGAGAAGAAAAAATTTCCCCGTTTTTATTTCTCTCTCAACCGCCGTGAGGAGTGGGGAAGTAATGTTATGATTATTGTTCTTCTTACCGTATTTTCGGTTGTTCACGGGGATTTGTTTGCCCTTGGTGCAGGTCTCACGGGGTTTGTGACAGGCGGCTTCGGTTTTCTTATCGGTCTTGTTTTTTATGATATTGAAAGAAGGCAGGGCAGTAAATTTTTCGGCTCGCTTTGTAAAAAAGGCTATATAGACGGCTGGAAAATAATGGAGCATACCTTCGGTGCCTTTGCAGGCGGCGGTCTTATGCTTTACTTTGCCCTTTTCTCTGAAAAGCTCAGTCTTTTATGTGAAAGCATTGATTTGTCGGTGACGGCTCTGGGAAACGATAACGTGATTTTTGCCGTTGTTCCTCTTGTACTTATGCTTATAAGCGCGATTCAGTATCCCTTAAGCATTATTATCGGAAAGAAAACAGGCAAAGAGCCTGATGTTCATATTTTTGAGCTTATAGAAAGACCCTTATGGTCTGCAATTCCTCTTATCTTTGTTTTCCTTGGTGCCCCCACTGCAGCAGCATTCGGCACCTTCGGCACTCTCGGCTATGCGCTTTGCGAAAAATGCTCAATTGAGTGGTATGAAAAATCAGCATATAAAACACCGATAAGAGCAGTATTCCGGATCATGTGGCCGCTTCTTTTTGTGTGGTTTTATTTCAATATGAATTCGCTCACACTTACGGATGCGATGATTCTGTACACTGCCGGGTATACGGGGGCTTGCATGATATATTCATTTATGCCCGACAGATTTATTGATGCCCGAAAGAATAATAAGTCTGTTATGAGAAATCTCGGTTCAGGAATAACCGTTACCGGACATCTTATGGTGCAAGCTGTTGTTCTTGTTGCAGTAAGTATAATAATCAGTTGACTTAAGAATATATATTTGCTATAATTTAATTTATCGGAGATCCGATTGTCAGTTCGTAACCATCCTGACATAAAACAAAACTAAGGAAGTGTACAAATGAATAAGAAAACCGTTTTCCTGACAAAGGCTGCTGTTATTGCGGCACTTTACACCGTGCTTACTCTGATAAGTGCTGTTTTCGGACTTGCCTACGGAGGAGTTCAGTTCAGAGCTTCAGAGGCTCTTTGTGTATTGCCTCTTTTTTCTGCGGCATCTGTTCCGGGACTTACCGTCGGATGTATTATTGCCAATATGTTCAGTTCGGTAACACCCCTGGATACCGTGATAGGTTCTGTTGCTACCTTTCTTGCAGCTTTATGTACAAGGAAATTAAGGCATATTACATTAAGAGGCATTCCCGTTGTGTCTATGCTTTGCCCTGTTGTTTTCAATGCCGTATTTATCGGTGCTGAAATAGCTTTTGTTTCGGGAGAGGCTTCATTTCTCACGGTTTTTCTTGTTCAGGGACTGAGTGTAGGAGCCGGAGAGGCTATTGTATTATTCACACTCGGTACGGCTCTTATTCTGTGGATCAGAAAAAATGACCGCATAAGAAGTTTTATTTCCTGATAACGGATATTAGGCGGCACACCGCCTGAAATACACACGGAACACCGTGAAAAAGAAGGTATAATATGAAAAAAATCATTGTTGCAGATGATGAGGAGCTTATAAGACGCCTCGTCAGCGATTTCCTTGTGCAGGAAGGCTATGAACCTCTTCAGGCAGATGACGGCGATGTTGCGCTCAGACTGTTTGATGAGAATCCCGACACTGCGTTGCTTATTCTCGACATTATGATGCCCAATCTGGACGGTTGGGAGGTTTGCAGAAGAATAAGAGAAAAATCCTCTGTTCCCATTATTATGCTCACTGCAAGAAGCCAGGAGTATGATCAGCTTACTGCTTTTGATGCAGGTGCGGATGATTATGTCACCAAGCCCTGCAGTCCCTCTGTTCTTATGAAAAGAGTTGCAGCGCTTCTTCGCAGAGGTGATGGCAGCTCTGCGAAGAAGGTGCTTACAATTGATGAATTGAAGCTCGATTCCTTTGCACATGAGGTATGGCTTGACGGAAGAAGCGTGAGTCTTACTCTTAAGGAATACAGCATTCTTCAGAAGCTGCTTGCAGTACCCGGACGTGTATTTTCCCGTGAACAGCTCCTTGATGATATATGGGGCTTCGATTTCGACGGCGACGTGCGTACCGTGGATTCCCATGTGGCAAGGCTTCGCACAAAACTGGGCGACTGGGGTGCACAACATATAAAAACTATATACGGTGCCGGATATAAACTTGAGGTGAGTAAGGATGCGTAAAAAGAATAACGCTTCCGGTAAATTCAAAGTAATAAAAAGGCAGAAAAAAATCACGGCGAGGCTTATGAGCAGCATCGCTCTGATTTTTTTTATTGCTGTGAGTATCATCACAGTTGCTTATTATCTTTTACCGGAATGGGCATATTATATTAATCCCGCCGTAAGGCTTTATTTTGCAGCGGATGAGGTAGCAGGGGCATACGGTAACGAAAACTTCTCGGATGTACTCAGAGACATAGAAAAGGGCTATGATTCCAATGTGGAAATCTATCTTGAGGACGGCAGGTTTATTTATTCAAGTCTCGATAAGGATCATGAGGATCTTCCCATGGTGCTGTCGGATGCGGAAACCGTTGATGATAAATATAAGCTTACTTATAAAACCACAGAGGGCTCAATTGCTACAGGTGATAAGGGCTTTCTTATCAAGGTTTACGACAGCGGTAATATCGATGTTGACTTTCTTGTGTGCTATTTCCATCTGCCCGGCGGCGAGCGTATTGAAATCTGTATGCAGGTAAGCCAGGTTATTTCAACCACGAAGATCGACTTTATTGTAGCTTTTGTTTTTCTTATGAGTGCTTTGTTTATAGGCTTTATAATTCTGATTTTCTATCTCAGACGTTTTTCAAAGCCTATTGATAATATGTGCACCATAACCAACAGAATGTCAAATCTTGATTTCTCGGAAAAGCTTCCTCCCACAAAGCTTATAGAAATGACTCAGCTTTCCGAAAATATAAATACGTTATCCGATGTTCTTGATAAAGCTCTTACCGATCTCAATGAAAAGAACGAGAAGCTTCTCAAGGATATTGAAAACGAAAGAACTATTGATAATCTCAGACAGACCTTCATTTCGGGTATTTCCCATGAACTGAAAACTCCTATAGCTATTATACAGGGCTATGCAGAGGGGGCAAAAATGTTCTTCGAATCGGGCAACTCGGAAGCTGCAAGTGAATATTGCGATATAATTGCCAACGAAAGTGTGCGTATGAACAACATGGTAATGAAGCTTCTTGAAATTACCAAGTATGATTCGGGTGCATATGAACCTCAGCGTGAGCAGTTCAGTCTTAAGGAGCTTGTTGATGACTGGTATGACAGAAATTCTGCCATTCTTACCGAAAAGGAAATAACCGCAATCAATGCCGTTGAAGAGGAGTTTATCGGTAACGGTGACATTATAATTCTTGCCTCTGTTCTCAACAACTATCTTTCAAATGCTGTAAGCCATATTGACGGTGCAAAAAAAATTGTGTGCCGTGCCGAGGATATGGGAGACAGCTATCGTCTGTTTGTATTTAACACAGGGGAGAATATAGAAGAAAAGCATCTTGACAAGATATGGACCTCATTCTACCGCGCAGATAAAGCCCTTTCCCGTTCTCAGGGAAGATTCGGTCTGGGACTTGCTATAGTAGCATCCATTCAGCGTCTTCACGGAGAAAATTACGGTGTTAACAATAAAGACGGCGGCGTAGAATTCTGGTTTGACATCAAAAAGACTGAAAAAACATAATAAAAAAGAGTCCGGCTTCTGAGAAAAACTCAGACCGGACTTTTTTATTATATAGGAAATTGCTCGCGTTGTGAGCAATTTAGCTTATAACAAGAAACACCTACAGCCCCCAAGATTGGGGGCAGGGGGTTGATAAATCGTAAGATTTTTTCTTACTTTATAGGAAATTCCTTCCTATAAAGTAAAAAGATTATATGTCCCGCCGAACGGGAAGTAAACTTCCCTCGGCGATGGACTATACGAAAGCGTTTCGCCGCAGGCGTACGGCGAA
>JAZNSD010000084.1:0-5230 GCA_045591055.1 Acutalibacteraceae bacterium
GTGAACAACAGCCATTTTAAAGTTTCCGCCGTTTATTTGAAAATCATAGATATTTAACAGAAAATCCGACTTTCCGATTAAATTGGTGTAAAGCACTTCATACACACCTGTGAATTTGCTTGATGAAATTTCAGTCATATTTGTGATGCTGTTTTTGCTTGTGCCAACATTCAATGAGCCCATTTCAATTTTCGCAATATCTTCATCAGTAATTGTCTGAAGCTCAAAATTTTCTGCACCGTTTGTATCTTCAATATGCTTTAAATCAGAATTAAAAAGTATAACCGCACCAATAATAACTACCACGATAATTACGGGAACAAACAGTTTATTTTTAATGCTTTTCATTTAATTTACTCCTTTCGGTTGAGGTTGGTACATACACCAATCAACTCTTCACAATGTTTATAATATTCACACTCGGCACATTCCTTGAATTTTTCTTTGTTACCTTTATAATGCTCACAGGCATCCTGCATTTTTGTTACAAACGGAAAACCGTCAGCTGTATATTGAGGTTCTTTCAGAAAATCGGGATATATAGGCATAGGCTCAACAAGAGGATTTTCTCTTTCAATATCCTCGTAATAGCCGTAATAAATTTCAAACTCACGTCCTTCAATCTGAAGCCTTTTAAATAAATCCCCCTCATTACAATTAGGCGGTTGAGATAATGTGTTTTGAGAAAAAAGTTTAGTAAGCATTTTTCTTCACCTTTCCGACAGAAAACATCTGCTATACTGTCTATGCTGACAGTATAGCAGATGTTTTTTCAAATTTTTACTACCTAAACCGGTTTTTTTAGGACATATTTTTTTACTGTTTTTTTGGAAATCACATATCTTTTTCGACCCAAAAAGATATGTAGGCGGTTGGCGGTTGACATTTAGCGATTGGCTGTCTGCTCTTATAAATATGCCGCAAAATCTTCTCGTCCGGCTCCTGTTTTTTCACTTACAATTCGTATTGCTTGCTTAACACCTGAAAGGGACATTTTCAGCTTTTCTGCAATTTCGTTATTTTGCATTCCGAAGGCGGCAAGCTTTGCCACCTCACGCTCTTTACGTGAAAGAGTGGTTATTATCGTTCTGCCGCGAACACTTCCGCTGAGCCTTGACCAACCTGCATTATACACCTTGTAAAGTGCCTCCACCTCTTTCCATGCCTCAGGTGAAGCAAGGCACAAGCGTGATTCCAGAAGTGAATCAAGAGTACGGCAGTATTCTGCAAAAAGTCCATAGAGCTTATCGGGCAGAGCAAGCCCTATTGCTTTGTCAATGTGGCGTATTGCCTGTGCATCATTTCCGCTATAGTGATAAATAACCGCGCAAATCATTCTCAGATATATTTCTGCAATTACCGAATTATCTGCCACTGCCTGAGAAATCATAGGCTCAAGGGTAGCCGGCAGAAGTCCCATAAGTGTAAGTCCCTGAATACCGTCTAATTCAATTTGTTTTGTTGCCACGGCATAGGCCGATGCATAAAGATATTTGGCATAATAAACCTTGGCTGCAGGTAAAGAATCCTTGTGCAGAGGCTCAAAGCAGCCGATTTTAAACCATTCAGGGAAGTTTGCTACATCATAGAGCATACTGTCAACGGCAGTAATGGAAAAGGACATAATATCTCTGTCGTTATCGTTCTTTGCGGGAGCTTCTGCTATATGGATTTTTGCTTTTCTCCACATATCAATATCTCCGTGCCATATAGCACAAAGAGCTAAAAGCATACCTGCAGAAAGCACCGCATAAAATCCCGAATGCTTTTCCAATAAGTATTTTGCGCTTTCGTAAACCTTATCTATTTCCCCTCTTGAATATGCAACCTCTGCCGCAAAAAGAACCTGAGCCTCGTGATTATCGGAAAGGTTAGCAATACATTCCTCCGCGCTTCCGGGAATGCTGTAAAGGTCTGTCATATATAGGAAAGGTGTTTTCCTCGGCAAGGGCATATCGTTGATTAATACATCCCCGCGTTCTTTCCTGCCCGCCTTTGTTCTGCCGTCAATGGGCTTCTCCGCGTTACTCGGAATCATCCAATCCCTGCCCATACGAACTGCACCGTATATCTTATTTTTTCCGCAAAGAGCCTGAACTCTGCGCTCGGAAACTCCCCACTTTTGTGCCGCCTCTTTTAATTTGATATAATCCTTTTTCTGTTCCATAATATGCTCCGATTTATCTTGTTCTATATTATACGGCAGGCGAACAAAACTATTGTTCGCCTGCCGTACCTTATTATATTCCCTTTTCAAAAGTTTTTCAAGCATAAAATGTTTTTTCGTTTTCTAACAGCTACAAATTTTGTGCTTTTTACAACCACATATTTTCTGTTATATTACAATTTGGGTTAGCAGGATGTCGGAAATTCAGCCTGTCATTTTTCTTTTTATTGTTTTAGTTATTAACTTATGATATAATCAGCTCAAGAAATATGAATTTAATGAGGTAATTCTATGTCGGAAACACATTATGATTCATCAACAAAGATGCCCGGCGGTTTTCCGAGGATAAAAAAACTTGGTGCGGTAAGTCCGAACGGTGGATGAAATACAGCAACGGTTGGTATTATGTTATCGAAGTTGAATAGCTTCCTGCTATGAGATACACAAACTACATCTACTGCACAAAGGATTTCAAAAGTGGTATTCCGGCTATTATAATCCTTTGTTCATGCCGTCGGAGGATGACAGAAAAATCTCGCCTTACGCATTTGATTTGAGCGATGAATTAAATGAAGAAATCCGCACAGGCTTTATCAGCAGTAATTCAGACATTAATATGTGCGATTGGAACGGCAAAACACTTTTTACATATAATGCAGGAAATCAGCTCGGCTTTTATTTTCTTGCTGAAGCGGAATACGACGGTTGTGTTGCGGATTTTCTTGAATCCAATTTCCGCTGATACGGAGATTCTATATTTGTAAAAACAAATTTCGATTTGCAGACATAAGTAAATGTTGGCGTAAAGAACAGGAGGAGAAGCAATGGCAAAATTAGAGCAGATTCTTAACGGTGATTTCGAACAGATTTTAAGGACAATAGAGAACGGCATATTGAATGGCAGTATGTCGGCATCCCTTGAAGATTCAAGCGATATGTTTGACGGTGATGCAAGATGCAGTGTTCGTGTTTTCGAGCGATACAGTTATGCAGGCGGAAACCGAGTTAGTATGAATGTGACGTTGTTTCAGAATGCGAATGGTCCTATTTATCTTTCCGCTATTACATCGGGTGGAAGTCAGGCGATGTTATTCAAGGTGAATACCTTGGGCGAAGAAGCATTCCTTGATAAATTGAGAGAGTTGTTGTGATTCAGTAAATACTTCGAAGGAGTGATTTCTATGACTAAAAATGGCATTTGGGAAAAAGCTCAAACATTAAAACTACAGGTTTCTGAAAATATCTTACCCGGGTTTGATATTGGATTTGATAAAAGAATTCCGAAAGAAATTGAAAAAGAACTTCGTTCCTTTGTAAGTTGGGTTGAGAGCAATTATTGTATTCCAATTACCTTATATGTGGATTTTGAATATAATCATTATTTGGTTAATCGGGATGGTAAACGAGTTGGTTACCAGTTTTATTGGTCTGATTTTTCTTCTTATCCTATGTTTGATAATGAAGATGATATTCCACAAATATGCCTTCCCGTACGAACTGAACACAGCACAATTGAAGAGATTTTAACATCTTTCATTGAAGCAATTACTGATTATTATGCTTGGCTTTGTAATGAGATTAGCGATGAATATGAGACAAATGAAAATGCTGTGGAAGAGATTTTACAATTATATTTGAAAACTCGTGGTTAAGCATAAACCCACCAATAACCACATACATCCCACAGACAGAGTCGGACTATATGAAAACATTGTGAAGTTCAGCTTCAAATAGCATTTGAAATACAAGCATACGTTTGAGTTAATAACAGGAGGAAGGCTAATGCAAGCTATAGTTAAATTTTTGGTTACACTTTTCACAAGTGGTTCAATTCTTTGTTCAAATCTGTTGTTTCCTGCAACGATTTATCCCGAAAGCGAGAATTTTGATTTTACATATCTTGAATACCCTGAGGAAGCAATAATCACGCTTGAAGAGACAGGTCTTACCGAGCAGGAGCTTGTTGGCAGAGCATCGGCAGAGCTCCCCGAATATGTGCAGTCCGGCGGATATGACGACATGAACGGCATAACAATATCGCCTTATTACACGGCAAAGGTAAGCGGAGAGGAAATCCCTGTTTATGCTTCGGTAGTTTTCATACGCGTTGACGATACGGGCACTCTCCACTCCTTCTCCGAAATTTATGTTGATTCAAGTGAAGAATTTTCATTCAATATTGAAATAACGGGTGCTGATGTTGTACTTGAAAATGCTGTTGTGTTACCCGAATCACACGGTGTAAAGGCGCAGTGTAAGGACAACACCGTAACAGCATCAATCAATAAAACAGGAATTTATACTTTCGTTTTTAACAATGCAAATCAATATTACGGGTACACTCTTATGGTGCGCGAAAAGGTTGATGAGGATAAAGAAATTGCGACATACATAGAGAAATACGGCGAGGATAATGTCTGGGTTATTGATAAAGGCGTATATCAATACGACTATGTTAACCTTGTTGCACACAAGGATCTGGTTATTTATCTTCGTGAAGGTGCTTATATTATGGCGAATCACCTTTATGATATTGATTGCGCTGAGGATGAAAACAAATACCTTGAGCCGACTGCACCGGGAGATAATGCAATCGGGCTTACAAGGTATCCGTTTATAAATTTTTACAACTGCAACAACATAACCCTCACAGGCAGAGGCGTAATAGATATGACCCGACTTGACAGACGCGAGAGAAGAGGCGTTGTTTTCACCAACTGTAACAATGTAAATGTCAGCGGTGTAAAAATCATAAATTCACCCGAATGGTCGTTTATCTCCTATTGCTGTACCGATGTAAGTATTGACAATGTAGATATCATCGGTAATCGCGGTAACTGCGACGGCTTTGCAATATGCAACAGCCACAATGTAACTGTTGATAACTGCTTTGCGAGAGTGGCGGATGATACATTTGAGGTTAAGGCACTCGGCGGAACAATGGACAGCCAAAATATCACATTCACAAATTGCATTGCCTGGGGCGGATATGCACGGTGCTTCGGTATCACGGGTGAAGTCAACAAGAAAATTTCCGATATAGCCTTCCGTGACTGTGCTGTA